>CAYVIN010000013.1:0-66240 GCA_964451375.1 uncultured Sulfuricella sp. | reverse complement strand
AGGGCATCACCGCCATTGTAGTCCGGCTAAAGCCGGAACAATGGCGCGACAACGCCGCCATAACCGTGCAATCCACCCCGTAGCGCTCTCACCAAACGGGTGAAGCTAAAATTGCAAATAAAGCTGTTTAGAACCAGAACCCTAGACCTCATGGCAAGCGGTCAACTGAGGAATCCAGGATCACGGCTTCGGCACCGGCGGATGGTTCACCAACAGCCAGTACATCCCCAAATCACTCACCGTCTTGGCGAATGCGTCGAATTCCACCGGCTTGCTGATGTAGCTGTTTACCCCCAACTTGTAACTTTCCGCCACATCGCGGTCTTCCTTGGAGGAGGTCAGAACCACCACGGGGATCGAGCGGGTGCGTTCATCCGCCTTGACCCGGCGCAACACTTCCATGCCGTCCATCTTGGGCAGCCGCAGGTCCAGCAGGACGACCTTGGGCGGGCAACTCACGCTGCGTCCGGAATACGCGCCAGTGGCGAAAATGAAGTCCAGCGCCTCGGCACCGTCCTTCACCCACACCAGGTTGTTGGCCAGATTGTTCTTCTTCAGCGCCCGCATGCACAACTCCGCATCGGTCGGGTTATCTTCCACCAGCAGGACTTCAACTTCCTTCATTCCGTCATTCATGGCTATTCTCCTTGCCGGGTAAAACAAAATAGATCGTCGCGCCGCCGTTCACCTTGCCTTCAGCCCACACCCGCCCGCCGTGGCGGGTGATGATGCGCTTGACGATGGCGAGCCCGATTCCCACCCCCTCGAACTCTTCCACCCCATGCAGGCGCTGGAAAACGCCAAACAGCTTGCCGGCGTACTGCATATCGAAACCGACGCCGTTGTCGCGCACGAAATAAACGGTTTCACCATCCTTCAGCATAGACCCCACCTCGACCCGCGCAAGCGCTTTGGTGCGGCTGAACTTGATCGCATTGGAAAGCAGGTTGAGCATGACCATGCGCATCATGCTCCGGTCGGATAACACAGGCTATGCGCCAGGGGGATCCGTGCGGGGCAAGGTGAAATACAGCGTTGCCCCCCCGTTTACCTTGCCCTCTGCCCACACCCGCCCACCGTGGCGGGTGACGACGCGCTTGACGATGGCAAGCCCAATCCCGGTGCCCTCGAATTCGGTCACGGAATGCAGGCGCTGGAACACGCCGAACAGCTTGTCCGCATACTGCATGTCGAAGCCGACGCCGTTGTCCTGCACGAAATAGACGACCTCGTTCCCCTCGCTGAAACTCCCCACCCTGATTTCAGGCATTTCTCTGGGGCGGCTGAATTTGATGGCATTGGATAACAGGTTGGCGAATACCTGGCGCATCATCGCGCTGTCGCCCCGGGCAGACGGGAGGGCGCCGATTTCCACTTGCCGCTCGCCTGCGGCAACGGAAAGTTGAAGCTCGGCATAGGCTTCGCGCGCCAGCGTTTCCATATCTATTTCAACGAAAGCAAGCTCCACCCGTCCGGCACGCGAGAATTTCAGGATGTCGTCGATAAGCTGTCCCATACGATAGGTGTTGTCGCGCACCACATTGAGCAGGCGCTTGCCCTCCGCATCCAGCTTGTCTTCATAGTCTTCCAGCAGGATGTGGGAAAAGCCGTCGATGGCGCGTAGCGGTGTGCGCAAGTCGTGCGAAACAGAGTAGGAGAAGGCTTCCAGCTCCTGGTTCGCCGCTTCCAACTGGGCGGTGCGATCCATGACGCGCTGTTCGAGTTGCTGGTTGAACTGGCGGACATCTTCTTCCGCCTGCTTGCGTTCAGTGATGTCCTGTACTGTTCCTGTTGAATGGATGGGGTTATCGCCATCATAGAAAGTTTCGCACTGCTCCTGGACATATTTAATTCGTCCGTCAGCAAAAAGAAGGCGATGTTCAATGGTATAGGGGGTTTTGGTTTGTAGGGAGTTGGTGTAAGCGAGGTTGACGGCTTCCCTGTCATCAGGATGAATGGCATTCAGAAAAGCTTCATAAGTGGCGCCAAATTTCTTCGGATCAATCTCAAATATCCGAAAGATTTCATCGGACCACGTCAGGACGCCATTTATCAGATTCAATTCCCAACTGCCGATATGGGCGATGCGTTGGGCTTTTGCCAGCCTGCGCTCGCTGTCTCGCAACGCATCCACGACCCGCTTGCGCTCGCTGATGTCCACGAAAGAGACGATGACCCGGCTGATCTCCCCGGCAACGTCATATTCCGGCTCGGCGTTTACCAGTACCCATCTCACCTCGTCGCGGCCCGGACAGCGGATGCCCGTCACATAATCGCGTAGCGGCTGCCGGGTGGAGAACACTTTGCTCACGGGATATTCTTCGACGGGCATCACCGATCCGTCTTCCCGCAGAAAATGCCACTCCGGGTCGATCAACGCCTTGCCGAGAAGTTGGTCTGCGGTAAGGCCGAGCATTTCCCGCGCCAGGGGATTGCTGTCGAGGAATCGACCCTGGCCGTCGTGTAGCACGATGGCGGCCTGGACGTTGTTAATTAGCGAGCGATACCTTTCCTCGCTGGCCCCAAGCTCGACATCGCGTTTGTCCAGCGCATCCAGCATGGCGTTGAACTCCCGTCCCATGACCGCAGCTTCGTCGGACCCGGCGAGCGACGAACGCGCCAGACGATTACCGGAGCGGACCGCGTCGAAGGTCTCCTGGACGACATAAAGCCTGCGTGTGATCTGCGACCCCATGAACCAGGCGATGACCGAGCCGATGAGAATCGCCGCCAACGCATAGAAGACACCACTACGGGTAATCTCGCCAAGTTTCTTGCCCGCCACCTTCTGCCCGATGCCGACCCGCGCCCAGCCCACCTGACGCCCGGCGACCAGGGCGGGCGCGACAACGTCCACCAGCGATGAAGTTCCCGAGCGCACGGTGACTTGCGCCACAGCAGGCAAGTCGAGCAGGTAGCTGCCGCGCCTGGCGCTGTCGGTATCGGCCAGCACGCGCCCGTCTTTATCCGTGAGTATGGCGAAAAGAAGTTCCGGGTAGCGGCGCTGAACCTCCACCAACTCCTGCAGGCCCGAAACGTCGTCGGCGGCGATCCATACTGCACCGGAAGTTGCGAGCGACTGCGACAACGCGGTCGCCTCCTCGATCTGCCGATCGAGCAGCATGGTGCGCTGGCGTTCGGTCAGGTCGGCGATGAACAGTGCCATCATCACCGCATGTACCACCGCCACGCCGACGATCAGGCGACCGCGCAGGGTGTCGAACAGAAAGCGGGGCAGTCTCTTGAACATTATTTTCCCTCCACAGGCCGAACCTCACGCTCGAAGCGGGCAACGTACTGCCGCACCACATCGTAATCGGCATCCGAGGCGGGCAGGAAGCGGGCCGTTTCCATCCCGGCGAGAATCGCTTTCCCTTCCGCTGTATCCGCCAGACCCAGCAGCAGCGCACGAACCTGCTGCGCCAATTTTGGCGGCACATCGTCGCGCGCCATGACGGAGTTGTTGATGAGCGGCTCCGTCTCCCAGATGAGTTTCAGGTCAGCCGCCTCCCGTGGATGTTCCTTCTGGAATGCCCGCCACGGCGGCGGCCAGGTGGCGCCCGCAGCGGTCTGCCCCAGGTAGACATTCATGATCGAGGACTCCTGTGAGCCCACGTAGCGGTTTTCGATCTCCGTGTTGATGTTGACGCCGTGAGTATGAAGAAAATACTGCGGCATGATGCAGGCAGCCAGCGCCGTTGGCGAAGGATAGCTCACCGCTTTGCCTTTCAGATCGGCGGGGTGTTTCAGCCCGCTGTCACGGCGCACGATGAAAATACCCTTGAAATCCTCTGCCTCGCCCGCCATGGCGATGACGCGGTAACCGGCTTTCATGGCTTCCAGTGTCTGCCATGGGTTGGGAAGAAGAAACTCGGTCTTGCGCTGGCGAAATTTAACCTCGTAGTTCGCATAATCGCGCGATGCTTCCACGTCGAAGCGCGCGCCTTCGATCCGGCTGTTCAGGTAATCGACCAGCGGTTGATACGCCCGCATGAGCTTGGCGGGGTTATGCAGCGGATGGACCGCAAGCCGATAGACGGGCACGTCAACGTTCAATGGCTTCGTCCCAACTTGCGGCCCCAGGGTTTCGGGTTCCTTGCTGCACGCAGTCAAGATTCCAGACAGCAGAACCAGGATGGCAATGGCGGATAGATGTTTGTTCATTGATATTCTCCTGCGGTCTCATTGGTGGCGGATTGTGGCAACGAGAAATACAACGTCGCGCCTTCGTTGACCTTGCCTTCCGCCCACACCCTGCCGCCGTGGCGGGTGACGACGCGCTTGACGATGGCCAGCCCGATGCCGGTACCATCGAATTCCTCAATGCCGTGCAGGCGCTGGAATACGCCGAACAGCTTGCCCACATACTGCATGTCGAAACCAACGCCGTTGTCCTTCACGTAATAAATGGTTTCGTTGTCCTCGATGGAACTGCCCACCTTGATCGTGGCATCTTCCCTGATGCGGCTGAACTTGATGGCGTTGGCCAGCAGGTTGGCCCATACCAGGCGCAGCATGGCGCGGTCGCCCATGCAGGGAGGTATCTGTTCGATTTCAACTCGCAGCTCGCCCCCGCCAGGCTTAAGTTCATCCATAACCGAGCGCGCCAGCCCCTCCATGTCGATGGCGGAAATATTCATTTCCAGGCGGTAGACGCGCAAGAATTCCAGGATGTCGTCAATCAGCCGCGCCATCCGGCTGGTATTGTTGCGCACCACTTTCAGCATGCGGCGGCCTTCGTCATCCAGCTTGTCCGCGTAGTCCGCCAGCAGGAGATGGGAGAAACCGTCTATGGCGCGCAACGGGGTGCGCAGGTCGTGCGAGACCGAATAGGAGAAATTTTCCAGTTCCCTGTTGGCCGCTTCCAGTTGCACCGTCCGCTCAACCACGCGTCGTTCCAGA
This sequence comes from uncultured Sulfuricella sp., assembly GCA_964451375.1. Lineage (GTDB taxonomy): Bacteria > Pseudomonadota > Gammaproteobacteria > Burkholderiales > Sulfuricellaceae > JAGXQV01. The sequence continues at coordinate 61,338 of CAYVIN010000013.1, read as the reverse complement.
TCGCGATTGAGTTCAATGATCTTGTCCTCGGCCTGTTTGCGCGCATGCTGTTGCTGCAATACCATGCTCTGCTCTTTGCGCAAGCGGCGGTTGGACAGCACCAATTGATAGCCCAATACCAGTATCAATCCGCTGGCGAGCAGGAAGGCATTGGCCTGCCAGCGATATTGTTTCCAGACATCGTGTAGCGTGAATTCCGGCGCCTCGTCGAATGGCGGCAAGCGCAAGTCTTGCAGCATCTGCGTCACGACCGTGTAATCGGCCGCCACGACGAAGCCGCGAATGTGCATGGCATGTGTGGCAGCGGTGTTTTCCTCCAGGCGCAACAGGGCGACCGCAACGCTGCGGGAAAGCTTTTCGTCTACATGCGGCATCGCGGCAAACGGCCAGTTCGGGTAGAGGCGGGTTGATACGGGCAGCGGATAGCCGGGCGGATTTTGCCGGTTGATGATTTTCAATTTAGACATATCCAGCCTGCCTTCGCGCGCCATGCTTTCCAGCAGGCCGGTACGCACAAATCCGGCATCGGCACGCCCGGACAGCACGGCCTCCACCACATTGTCCTGCGGCAGGCCGGTAAAAATCACCCTGGCCTCCTGCGGAAAATGGATACCCGCCAAGCTCAGTTCATACTCCTGCATCCGGTAGCTGCCCAGCGCTTCGTTGGTGGTTGCAGCCATGGTTTTACCGGCAAGATCGGTCAGGCTGTTGATCTTTTCCTGACGGGAATGGCAAAAGATAACCCCCCCGAACATGGCGACGGCCTGGCCATTCTCTTCTTCTGCCAGGGTGGCGAGCGGCGGCGACAAGCCGCTGCGTTTTGAAATCACCATGTAATTGCCTGAATTGGTAAACACAAAATCCAGTTCACGGTTGGCGGCGGCACCGATCATCTCTTCATTGGTGAGCGGCACAATCACGAAATCGCGCCCGGGTATGGCATGCTCAAGTGCAGCGGCCAATGGTTGCCAGTGCTGCATGGTTTGCGCCTTTGAACGAAAGGCCTGAATACCGATCTTCACCGGCTCGGCCGCATACAGCGGGCAAGACAGCACCAGCAAAGCCAGCAGCAGCGCGCGCAGGCCACAGCCGCCCCAGCGGCGCAAAATCCCCGTCCCTGATCGAACATGCAATGTTTCCCGTTGGTGCATTTCAATTTCTCCCGCTTAACTTGAAGTCGATGGTGAAACTCACGGTTGCGGTTATCGCGCCGCGCCCGGTCTAGGAGCCTTTGGCCGGTGGCCGGTTCACCACCAGAATGTAGGTTGGACTGAGCGGTTTTTCGCGAAGCCCAACAAACCCAAATATTCAAAACTGTTGTTTAGAAGGATGATTAGGTCTGTTGGGCTTCGTGCCTCAGCCCAACCTACATGGGGCTTAACAGTCAGACAGTTAGGATAAATCCGTTCACCCTTCGACAGGCTCAGGGCGAACGGATTTATCCTAACTGAACAGCATCCTCATCTTTACCCATGGTTATTCTCCCTTCTCGGTAAAGCAAAATAGATCGTCGCGCCTTCGTTGACCTTGCCTTCCGCCCACACCCGCCCGCCGTGGCGGGTGACGACGCGCTTGACGATGGCAAGCCCAATCCCGGTGCCTTCGAATTCGGTCACGAAATGCAGCCGCTGGAACACGCCGAACAGCTTGTCCGCATACTGCATGTCGAAGCCGATGCCGTTGTCGCGCACGAAATAGACGGCCTCGTCCCCCTCGATGAAACTCCCCACCCTGATTTCAGGCATCTCTTTGGGGCTGCTGAATTTGATGGCATTGGACAGCAGGTTGGCGAATACCTGGCGCATCATCGCCCTGTCGCCCTGGGCAGGTGGAAGGGCGTCGATTTCCAGTTGCCGCTTGTCTGCGGCAACGGAATGTTGAAGCTCGGCATAAGCTTCGCGCGCCAATTGCGCCATATCGATCTCAACAAAGTTGAGTTCCAGCCTGCCGGCACGCGAGAATTTCAGGATGTCGTCAATAAGCTGCCCCATGCGGTTGGTGTTGTCGCGCACCACATTGAGCAAGCGCTTGCCCTCCGCATCCAGCTTGTCTTCATAGTCTTCCAGCAGGATGTGGGAAAAGCCGTCGATGGCGCGTAGCGGTGTGCGCAAGTCGTGCGAAACGGAGTAGGAGAAGGCTTCCAGTTCCTTGTTCGCCGCTTCCAGTTGCGCGGTGCGGTCGGCGACGCGCTCTTCGAGTTGCTGGTTGAGTTGGCGGATTTTTTCTTCCGCCTGCTTGCGTTCGCTGATGTCGATGTTGGTGCCTATCATGCGCAGGGGCTTGCCCTCCGGATCCCGTGTTGTCCGCGACTCCGCCTTGATGTGACGGATCGCGCCATCCGTCCGAACGATGCGGAATTCGGGCGCGTACTCACGCTCGCCGCGCAAGGCGGCCTGTATCTCTCCTTCCGTCCGCGCCTTGTCCTCGGGATGGATGGTGCGCGCCCACGCGTCGTATGCGCCGCCGAAATCTTCCCGTTGAATGCCGTACAACTGGTACATCGAGTCATCCCACACCAACTCGTTCCTGGGTATATCCCAGTCCCAGATGCCGATATTCGCGACGCGCGTGGCCAGTTGCAGCCGTTCGGACGAAAGACGCAGGGCATCCTCGGCCCGCTTGCGTTCGGAGATGCAGGTCAGAAATCCTTCGATGAAAAGCGGCGTGCCGGTTTCGTCACGCACCATGCGGGCGCTGATGGATACCCAGATTGCTTGCCCGTCCTTGCGGCGGAGTTGGGTTTCGTAGCTGGTCACGGCCCCCCGGTCGAGAAGCAGAGAAAGCAGTTCTCCGCGTTGCGCATGGTCGACGTACAACTCGTCGGCGATGTCGCCCGCGCGCGCCAACAGGTCGTCCGCCGACTCATAGCCAAGAATTCTGGCCAGCGCCGGATTGGCGCTTAAAAAACGGCCTTCAACGGCGCTCTGAAAAATACCCTCAAGGGCATTCTCGAAAAGGTTCCGGTACTTGCCCTCGGTCACCCGGATCGTTTCGATTTGTCCTTCTATCGTCCTCGCCATTTGCACCAAGGTGTTGCCGAAGGGCTGGAATTCGAGGTAGGGAAGAGTCTGACCGGCAGTGTCGTATCTCCCGGAAGCGAATCGACTCGCGATCTTGTTGAGAGCAGTCAGGGGTTTGCTCAAGGATGTGCGGATCGAAACCACCGTCACGAGCGCGACCGAAATCAGGATGACGAAGATGATCAGCGTCAAGAAGAAGAGCAGTTGTCGATTGTTCGCCTTCTGTATTTCGTTCGTCAGGGAAACAGATACTTCGCCGACCAGCTCTTCGCGATTCCCCTCTTTGTGAAATATTCGGGCCGACCTGCTGGTCAGATCACCGCCTTGTTCCTTAACCCGGGAATAGCTTACCGCTCCGGATTCACGCCTTATGATCAATCGCACAATCGACTCGTCATTGGAAACGGCGACCCCAATTGTCTTGACCGCATTGTCATCAAATGACCAAAGCGGAACATCAAGGGTTCCAGCGAGATAGGCAATTGTTCCGTTCGCTTTTCGTTCAAGAGCCTCTCCGGCATCCCGGGATATGACCACAAACATGGCAGAGACGGCGATGACCGAAACGACGAGAACCGTGACCACGAGGCTTACCGTAAGCCGCCGGGTGATGGACTGGTTTGCTGAAAGATGCATGCTTGTTTTCTCCTCGCTACCCATCCAACGCATTCGCGTTGAAATTACCCCTTCAGCCCTTCACGATCCCCGCCACGCGCGGACTAACTGGCTAATCGCTCATTCAATAATGTGTGTCATAACCCCGCGTTTAACCAGGATGCTCTTATAGACCCCATTCCCCTTGATCTTCTTCAATGCCGAATTGAATTTGGCCAGAAGCTTTTGCGTATCGGGGTACTGCTTCGATGTCATCAAGTAGTCTCCTGACGCATCCAGGGGTTTCGAGATCGTAAAGAAATTCCCGGCTTCCAGAGGAAAGCGATTTCGCAATAGGTGCAATCCGACGACTTCATCGGAAGGAATCAGATCCACTCTTCCCGCCTTGAGCATCCGAAAATTCTGCTCGTCCGTTGTCACGAACTCAACGTGCAGCCCCGCCTCGACGAGCCATTGCTCATAGTAATATCCGCGCACCCCGCCGATGTTATAAGCTTTCAAATCGGATAGCTCGGCATAGGGAATCTGTTTCTGCGTTCCGCTCGGACTGTAATAGAAGAATTTCGCCTGTCTTTCAAATAGCTTCTCGGAGAAATCGAATTTCCTTTCGCGCTCAGGGGTGCGAACATAAGGAATCGTGCCCCAGGCCTCCAGTTTCTCTACGGCGAGTTCGCAACGCTTCCAGGGCATGAATCGGAACTCGAAGGTCACCCCCATTTCGCGTGCCACTTCCTGAAAGACTTCCGTTAGAAAGCTTTCTTTTTGATTTTCGCTGACATACGGCGGAAGTTCGCCGGTCGCAATGACCAACGTGGTTCCGGCCCAGGCATTGGACGTCAATGCGATCACACAGGCGCAGAGGATGAGAAGCTGCCGATAGGCTGACATGCGTTAATCTCCTTTCTTCCTGGGAACAAACAGCCGGCCAACTCGCCGGCCCCCGCACGGCTAGAAGTAATAGCCGACATTTATATTGAGGCGCTTGCCCGCATTATTGGTTTCGGCTCCTGCGCCTAGCCCGGCGTAAGCTTTGGGAGACATAAATGTCGAGTTTTTGCCCTGCATGTAATCCACAAAAACCTGCCATTTGCCGGCGGTAGCCGAAAAACCGGTGACGTTCTGGGAAGAATCGACCAACCCGGCTCGCCCCTTGTTCAGTACGCTATAGTCGTTGTAAACAGTGAAGCCGCTAAAAGGCCCAATGTGACCATCAAGTGCGTAACTGACGTTGGCAATGTAAATATTTCCCTTGGTGGCAAGCTCATTTGAGTAACCATAAGCGCCAATTAATATCGTTGTCGGAGATCCATTGAGCCGATAGTTATATTGCATGGCTTGCAAATTCACACCTAGCCTGCCAAATGATCCCGCATAGTGAACTGCTATGGCGTCCCTCCCGCCACCCTGATTGATCGTGCTATCGATTTTGCCATTGAGGTAGGAAAGGCCGATCTCCGATTTCCCATCCTTGCCGTGCCGAATGCCATAAGCAACCCGGGCGACAACCGTATTGCTCTCTCGGTTGCCATTGACTGCATGGAAGCTATATCGCGCCGATTCTCTTTCCAGCGCGTTGCCATTCGACATTGACGCCCAGCCATGGCCGCCATCACCGGGATAGACGGCCAATTGGGTTTCCAATTCGCCATCTTTTCGCGAATACTTGATGCCGAAACTTTGCGTATCTTCATACCCAGCCCAAAACGCCAGGGATTCCATGAAATTATTGCCGGTGTAAGGATAAAGACCAAAGGGTTGGGAACTGAGTCCTACAGTCAATTCACTCTTGTCGACAAAACGATATCCCAGCCAAAGATGTTGCAGGAACACCAACTCCCCTGAATCCGTACCGCCTGTTTGTCGATGAGGGTAGCGGTAATAGCGAATCTGCCCTGATCCGATTGCCGCCCCATCGTCATATGCAAACTTGCCCATAAGCGTATCGAATTCAAACACGCCCTTACGGTTTGGGACATAGTCCAGATATTGATAACTCCCGCGGATTGCCCCCCCAATGTTCCAAGGTGATTTTCCCTCTTCCTGGGCAAATGCGGGGGAGACAAGCGTCCCTGCGACAAAAATACTTGCTGCAACGGCAAGGCGCGAAAAATAAGCCTAAAAACCTCAGTTCAGAACCGCAAAGGCGCTAAGGCGCAAAGAAATCAAAAACATGCAGAATGTTCCGCCCTCACCCGGTGGGTGAACGATCCGACACGGGTAACCTTTTGTTTTTCCTCTGCGTCTTTGCGCCTTTGCGGTTCAAACTGCCTTTTCCAGGATAAGTCAAATGGTTTCTATACATTGCTCCCCCGATCCGGGAAACTCCAAGCCTCGAATTCGCTAAGTTGTTGCAACTTGAGGCTTACTGCTGAAAGTTCGGCGGCAGGTTCGAATCTGCTATTCCAACCTTCAGCATAGCTGGCAAAAAATGAGTCGGGTAAGCAAAACACGCTCTTGTTCTTCTTGGCGTCTTGGGCGTCTTGGCGGTTAATAAGAGGTTCAAGCTCACAACATCACCACATTCACCGCTTCGCCGAACACCGCCCGCACCGTGGGAACCAGATGATCGTGGTGGCTGAGGAAAATCACCTGGGTCTGCTCGGACAAGCCCGCCAGCGCTTCCAGGCCGGCCTGGGAACGGGCGTCGTCGTAGTTGATGAACAGGTCGTCGGCGATGAAGGGCAACGGCGTCGCCTGCGCCAGATGTAATTCCAGCGCGGCGAGGCGCAGCGCCAGGTAAAGCTGGTCGCGCGCGCCGTCGCTCAAGCCGGAGATGCCGACCAGTTTGCCGTCGCTGCGCTGACCTTCGAGGGTCATCGGTTCACGTTCGAAATCGACCACCAGGCGCTGGAACGAACCCAGCGTCAATTGGGCGAAAATCGCCCCGGCGCGGGCCAGCAGCGGGCCTTGTTTCTCTTCGCGGTAACGGTCTATCGACCAGCGCAGCAGGCGTCCGGCGGTGAACACCTTGACGTAGCGCTCGGCGGCGTCGGACATTTGCGCGAGGGCTTCCTGACGGCGACTTTCGGCCTGTGCGGCGCTCGCCGAACCACCGATCTCGGCGAGGCTGCGCTGCGCGTCGGCGTGTTCGGCGGCCAGCGCCGCCTGACGCTGCACTGCGATTCCCAATTCACTCTCGATCTGGGCCAGTTCGGCGGTCACCTGGGGCAAATCCGCGCTATCCACTTCGAGTTCGATTTGTGTCCGGCTCAGGCCGTCGCCGCCATCCTGGAGATGGGTGTTGGCAGTCGCGATTTCGCCGTTGAGGGCGCGCGCCGCATCGGAACGGGCGATGGCCTCGCCGAGCGCGGCGGTATCCGTCACCCCGGCCCGCGTCAGCAGGGGTTGCAGACTGGCGGCGGCGCTTTGTTCGGCTTCCTGTGCGGCGCTTACCTGGGCGTTTGCCACGCGCAGCGCTTCCGTGAGACGCGCTGCTTCGCCTTGGGTGTCGCGGGCTTGCGCCAGGCGTTTCACCAGCGCCTGGACGATTTGCGCGGCAGGCTGGTTGGTCAGATCGGGGGCCAGCGCCTGCGCCAGGCGTTGCGCTTCGGCGGCGAATTTGGCGAGGTCGGCTTTCATCGCGTCAATTCGCTCGATACGGATTTGGCGCATTTTCCCGAGTTTTTCCTCGATCGCGGTCAGCAGTTCCAACGCGCCCTCCACACTGCCGATTTCACTGGACGGCGGGAGGCCCGCGCGGGTCAATGCGTCTTCCCATTTCCCGGCCCAGCCGGACACCTCGTTGCGGGCATCGGCGGCGGCCAGTGCGAGCGTGGCGGCTTGCGCCTGTGCGGCGTTCCATTGGACATTCAGGGTGTCGCGGCGCACCTTTGCGCTGTCGGTTTCCTGGATAAGTTTCTCGGCCTGCCCACACAACGCCGCCAGATTGTCCTCCCCGGCTACCGCCAGAGCGGCGGCGCGCAAGGCCGCCGCGAGGGTTTGCCGCGCCTCTGCAAGGTTGCGCGTCGCGGCGGAGGCATTTTCCTCGGCATCGCGGTAATCATTGGCGGCGGACAGCGCCTTGTCGCGTTTGTCGAACCACGCAGCGCTTTCCTCCAGCGCCAGAGCGGGCAAACCCCAGCTTGCGGTTTGCGCCCGCCAATTCGTTTCGGCATCCCGGAGAGCCGCATCCAGCTTGGCTAGACGCGTTTCGAGCGCCGCCAGATTGAGCTTTTCCCGCGCCAGTTGGTGCATCCGGCTTTGCAATTCGGATGCTTCCCCGACTTTCTCAAGCCGGGTGTCGGCGAGTTGATCAGCGCGCTGGATGGCCGTCTCGAAGCGCGGCGCACCTTCCGGCAAAGCCACCTCGCCGCTTTTCAGGGCGCGCCACACTGTATCGCGCTCCTGGCGCGCCTCTTCTACGGCGTCGCGGGTGGTGGGGTGGTGAAGTTCAGTGTATTGAGCGATTTCCAGTTCGAGACGCGCCACGCCGGTTTGCTGGGTATCGCGCTGCTGGAGAGTGGCTTTTTGGTCGGCATACAGGGCCTGGCGCTGCTGGAGCAGACCCGCCAATACCTGCGGGCTGGGCGGCTGAATCAGCGCCAGCGCGGCCAGTTCATCAGCCGCCGTCTTGTCCGCCCCCAACGCCTGCACGGCGTTTTCCAACACGGCCTTGGCCTTGGACAGGACGCCGGCGTGGCGCTGCAAAATGGCGTCCGGGTCACCCAAGGCCCGGGCGGCGCTTAGCGCGGCGCGCAAGGCGGGCGGGACTTCGCCGCTGTGCAGCGTGGTCAGTTGCTGGGCGAGTTGCTCGATTTCCAGGCGTTTCGCCTGTTCGGCGTGGGCGGCGGCGCGCTGCGCCTGAATCAGGCCGCTTCGTTCGCGCGCCAGTTGCCCCAGTTCGCGGCGCACCAGCAGGCTCGGCAGGCGCGCCGCCAGGGCATCTTCACCGGTCGCCGGCCAACCCAGTTGGGCGCAGGCCGCGCCGGCCTCGCGCCATAACGCGGCAACTTCCGCTTCGCGGCGTTCGATGTCGCGCTGGTAAGCGCCATACTGGAGGCGTAATTCGTCGAGCGCCGTGACCTCGCGGGCGTAACCCAGCACGACATCATCCACCTCGATTAACGCCAGCGCGTGGTGGGCTTTTTCCACTTCGCCGCCGCGTAACCCGAGTAATTGGCGGGCCGTCGCCAGTTGCCGCTCCGCCGTCGCCAGCAGGCTCGCGGCGTCAGTGGGCAGATTCGCGACTTTGCCTAGTTCACTCAAACGTTGTTCGGCATCGCGCAAAGTCCTCAGAAACGGGGCCAGACGGCGCACCCGTTCGAGGCGGTTGCGGCGGGTTTGCAGGGTCTGATGGCGCGCGCGCTCGCCGGCCAATTGCTCGTGCAGTTCTTCGACTTTGGCGGAAGCTTCCGCCCACACCCTGGTGCGCACCGTGGCTTCCTTGAGCGCGGTGGTGGCTTTTTCGAGTTGTTCCGCGCCCTGGTAATAAGCGCGATCCGCCGATTTGCGCGGCGCCCAGAGTTTTTCCGCTTCGCCGAGTAATGCGTCGCGGAATTTTCCGAGGTTCGCCACCCCCGCCGCCGATTGAAACAACACCTGCCCGACATCGTTTTCGGCGCTGAGGATGCTGTTGCCGCCGGCCACCAGGCGGCTATGGTCGAGGCCGAACATCTGGTCGAAAAAGTGCCGGTCGGCGCTGCCCAGGAAAGGGAGCAGCGCGTTGTCCGGCAACACCTCGTCGCTCGCCGAACGCAAGGTCTGCTTTTGCGCCTTGGCGCGATGGAATTCCAGGCTGGCGTCGCCATTGGCGATCACCGCGCCAAGACGTAATTCGTTGAGAGGATGCAGGAAACTCAGGGGCGAGCGGGCGGGAATGCCGAACAACAAATCCAGAATCGAGGCGCGCAGGGTCGATTTACCCGCCTCGTTGGGGCCGACGATCAAATGAAAATCGCGCTGCGCCGCCGGAAAGGCGATGCTGCGCCCGGCGAATTTGCCGTATTTGAGCAGGTCGAGGCGGTCAAAGCGCATGATCCTATATTCCTCAGTTGAACGGGTCGGAGTGTGCGGTTTTTAGGGTGCAGGGCAAGGCGCGACGACGAGTAATGGTCGCCCCATTGCGAGGAGGAGCAACGCAGCCATGCGCCCTAAAAACCGTGCAATCCGGCTCGTAGCGTTGTCTCCATACGGGTGAAACGTAACTCTGAAACAAAGTCTAATTGGATCAACAACTCATCCTCCTCAGCAAGCGGTCAACTGAGGAATATAGGATGATTACTCCGCCTGCGCCAAGTGGGCAACCAGTCCGGGCCGCACTTCACGCACCAACCCCGCCAGGTCACCGGAGCGGATGTCCTTGAAATACCCCACCGAGGTCTGCAATTCCAGCGGTGCTTTGGTGACCAACAGCAGCAACTCCTCTTGCAGGCTTTGGAGAAAATCCGGGTCGCTTTCGGCGGCGGCGAGGATGTCCTGCAATTCGGCCAGCGCATCGGCGCGCCCGTGCAGGGCTTCACCCAAGTCGAGCGGTGCGGTGCAGATTTTCACCTTCTCGATCCACAGCCGTTCCGGGCCGATGGCGGCGGCCAGCGCGAGGATTTCCGCGCGCAACTGGCCCTCCAGCCCAAACAGCTCGCCGTAAGCGGGACTTTTTCCGCTCACCGTGATGCGCACGGCGGCGGGAATAGTGGCGGGGCCGGCGGCGATCAGGCCTTCCAGTTCCTTGCCGATGGCGCGCACCACTTCGGCGAGCGTGGTGCATTCGGATACGTCCACTTCCAGATTGAACCAGCGCAACACGTCCACCAGCAGGCGTTCGACCTTGCTGACCCCGGTTTCGTCAGCGCTCACCAGCACCGCACCGTGCGCCCCGGTTTCGCGGATGTGGCGGCCCTGCAGATTGCCGGGAAAAACGATGGTCGCCGCGCCACGCCAGATTTGATGTTCGTGGACATGTCCCAGCGCCCAATATTGGTAGCCGTGGGCGTGGAGCTGTTCGAGGGTGCACGGCGCATAACTGGCATGGGCGGCGTTGCCTTCCAGAGCGGTGTGCAGCACTCCGATGTTGAACATCCCGGCCAGCGGCGGCGGATAGCCGGTCGCCAGATTTTCGGTGGTCGCCGCGTCCTTGAAACTGCGCCCGTGCAAGGCCACCCCCAGCGCGTCGAGGCGAAAGGTGCCGGCCTTGCGGGTTTCGAAGACAAACACGTTGTCGGGCAAATTCAGCTTTTTGGTCATCTCGTTTTCGGCATCGTGATTGCCGAAAAGAAGATATACGGGAATCCCGGCCTTCTTGAGTCGCCCCATTTCCTTGCAGAAATAGATGCCGGTGTTGTGATCCTTCCACGCCCCATCGTAGAGGTCGCCGGCGATGATCAAAAAATCCACCCCCTCCTCAATGGCGGCGCTCACCAGATTGGTAAACGCATCGCGGGTCGCGGTGCGCAACATTTCCACCGGCGCATCGGGATAAGCGGCCAACCCGGATAACGGACTGTCGAGGTGAATATCGGCGGCGTGGATGAATTTCATGAAAGGGCTTTTGGCGTCCGGTTTTGGGGGTTGCCCAACCAGAATGGGGGGGCGCCCATTCTACTTGTCCCGGCGGCACTGTCGGAAGGGGCGCGCCAAATAAGCGTGTTAGCGGTTATCAAATGGCACGCTGGCGCATCCTGCGCCCCCCCGGTTGCGATTGCGCCGTTATTACTCCCCCTTCAGCGCCAGGAATTCATCGACCAGGCGGGCCAGAACGGTTTCCTCGTCGTCGTCGCCCAGACCGAGCAGGGTCGCCACCCGGCGCATTTTGCCGGGGTTGATGCGGCGGCTGGGCGCTGCGGCGGGGGTTTCGTCCCAGGGCGGACTGGCGGGGGAGGCAATGGGTGGAGGCGGCGCATCGGGTTGCGCCGGGGGCGGGGTTTCCGCGCGGGTTTCGGGAGATTTCCTGCGCCGTCCGCCTTCTTCGGAAAGCGCCTGGTCAACGGCTTTCCGGGCGAGTTTTTCGCCTTCCGGCAATTGGGCGATCTGGCCCATCAGGGATTCGGCCTTGGCTTCGTTTTTCTGCGCGAGTTTTTCCAGTTGAATCGCCACGCCGGTGCCCGAGAGTTTGCCCGAATCGAGCAGCGCTGCGACTTTCGGGGAAAGGTTGGCGGCGGCGGCGGAAGTCGCCTGGGTGAGCCAGGCGGCGCTGCGTCCGAAATGTTCCGCTGCGGCTTCGCGGGTGTCGAAACGTTCGGCGACGGACTGGATGGCGTTGGCCATGTCGCGCGCTTCCAGCGGGCTGCGCAGACCCAGCCCGAGATTCTCGAAAACCTGGATTTCCAGCACTTCGGCGGGGTCGCAAGCGCGGATCAGCGCCGGAACCGTCGTTTCGCCGGCCAGCACCGCCGCCCGCCAGCGTCGTTCGCCGACGATCAGGGTGTGGCGTCCGCCTGCGTCGGCGGGCTGAACCAGCAACGGATGGATCAACCCGCTACGGCGGATCGACTGGGCCAGCCCCTTGAGGGCGGTTTCGTCAACGTGACGGCGCGGACTGGCGGGATTCGCGTCAATCAGCGATACGTCCAGCATCCGCAATTCGGGAGGGGTGTTTTTGAAGGTCATGGCGATGTTTTCCTGAAGGGGGGAAGGCTGCAAAAGGCCGTCGAAGGGGCTGCATGTTCCGCGTTTTGACGGGGATTTTCAAGGAGGGGTTATTCCGGCCCCAGGCGCGCCCGCGACAAATACAACGCCTCGACCTTTTGGCGCGCCCACGGCGTTCTACGCAAAAACTTCAGGGTGGATTTGATGCTCGGGTCGTGGCTGAAACAGCGGATCGGTACGGCGGCGGCCATTGCCGCCCAGCCCAGTTGCTCGGAAAGGCGCGTCACGATGGTCTCCAGCGTTACGCCGTCCAGAGTGGGCGGAGGATTTTGTTTCTCGGTAGCGGACATGTCGAGTTCGGGCGGTTGCGATAGGGTGGATTTTACCGCGTGTCGAATCATCGCGTTTACAATGGCGTCCCCTTCTCGCCGGTGGTAAACCATGACTGAACCCGTTCGCCTCGCCAAACGCCTAGCCGAAATCCTTCCCTGTTCGCGCCGCGAGGCCGAGTTGTACATCAGCGGCGGGTGGGTCAGGGTGGATGGCGTCATCGTCGAAGAACCGCAATTCAAGGTGACGCAGCAAACCATCGAACTCGACCCCAAGGCCAGTCTCACCGCGCTTGAACCGGTCACGATCTTGCTGAACCAGCCCGCCGCGCTGGATCACGCCGCCGCAAAACAACTGCTTGGCCCCGCGACCCGCACGGCGGACGACCCCACCGGGGTGCGCCTGCTCAAGCAACATTTCGCCAAACTCGCCGCCACCCTGCCCCTGGAAGAACGCGCCGCCGGCCTGCTGGTGTTCACCCAGGACTGGCGAACGGCGCGCAAACTCAACGACGACGCGGCCACCCTCGAACAGGAATACGTCGTCGAATTCAGCGGCGAACTGAGCGACGCCAGCCTCAAAATACTCAATCACGGCTTGAGTTTCAATGGCCGCGCACTGCCTGCCTTCAAGGTCAGCCGGCAAAACGAAAACCACCTGCGTTTTGCCCTCAAAGGCCCGCAGCCCGGACAAATCGCCTTTATGTGTTCAAACATCGGCGTGACCGTGCACGGCTTGAAACGGATCCGCATCGGACGGGTGGCGATGGGCAAACTGCCGCCCGGAGAATGGCGTTATCTGGGGATGGGGGAGCGGTTCTGAGGGGGCTGTTTCAACGCTGCCCGGCGAGGTGGAAACGGCGTTTTCGACTTGATTGTGCAAAATCCTTACGCTAAAGTAAGGATTGTCGGACATATGAAAGGAATTGACATGCCAGCCGCCACACTCACCACCAAAGGACAGATCACCATTCCACTTGTCGTGCGCACGGCGCTTGGCCTGGATGCCGGCGACCGCGTCGAGTTTATCGAAACCGGGGATGGACAATTCAGCATCGTTGCCGCCACCCATTCGGTGCAGGCGCTCAAAGGGATGATCCGTCGCCCCGAACAACCCGTGACGGTCGAGGAAATGAACGCCGCCATCGCCAGACGCGGAGCTGCCGCCAAATGATTGGCTTGGACACCAACGTCATCGTTCGTTATATCGCCCAGGACGACCCCCTCCAATCGCCACAGGCGGGGGATTTGATCGAATCCCTCACGGCGGAAGCGCCAGGTTATTTGCCGCTGGTCGTGGTGGTGGAAGTCGGCTGGGTGTTGCAGGACTGCTACGGCGTATCCCGAGCCGAACTGGCAGCGGTGCTGGATACGCTGTTGCGTACCAAAACGCTGGTGCTTGAACAGGGCGAAACCGTCTACAAGGCAACGCGCCTCTTCGCCGCCGGCAACGCGGATTTCGCCGATTGTCTGATCGCGTGTTCCAGCAAGGCAGCGCATTGCGATTACACCGCCACATTCGACAAAGGCGCTGCGAAAGCCTTGGGGATGTGTTTGGTCGGTGAAATCCGGCGCTGATTTCTCCGCTTTCTCTTTCTCCGTAGCCGTCAATTCCCTCCCGCAGTGCCCCCTGCAACGCCCACTTTCCCCGCGCCACGCTAAAATCGCGCCTTAAATTTCAACCCAACCAATCAGGAGGAATCGCATGGCTGAAGAAAAGAAGGATCCGTGGCTCAATTATCTGGCGCTCAGCACCGTGGTGCTGGCGGTATGCGCGACGCTGTCCACCTTCAAGGGCGGCGGGTATTCGACGCGCGCCGTGATGAGCCAGTCGCAGGCATCGGATCAGTGGGCGTATTTCCAGGCGAAGAGCATCAAATCGTATATGTACCAGATGCAAATGGAGAAACTGGAGCTTGAGTTGCCCGGCATGGTCAAGAACGCGCCACCCTCGGTCGCGGAAACGTATCAGACCAAGATTGCCGACTACCGCAAAAAAGTCGAGAAATACGAGAAGGAAAAAGCCGAAATTCAGCAGGAGGCGAAAAATCTTGAGACAGTGCGCGACGATGCGCAGCGCCATTCCAGGATATTCGGCATGGCGGTGATTTTTTTGCAGATAGCCATCCTGATGTCGTCAATTGCCGGGCTGCTCAAGAAAAAACCGGTCTGGTACGCCGGGATGGCGGCAGGTTCGGTTGGCCTGGTGTATTTTGCCGACGGATTTTTCCTGTTCTTTTGAGAACGCTCAAACGCGCGGCTTTGATCAGGTAGTGCAGAATCGGGGGGCTTGTGAGGCGACACCCATTCGCGCGTTTGTTGCGAAAAGTCAGATCGCCATCCCACCTGCCTTGCGGGGTTACTAAGCACTAACTTCAAAGCGCCGAAGCAAACCTTTGGCGAACCTTGTTGTCATCGTCAGCCCTTCCCCGCATCAATCACATCAATGGGGCAGACTCCATTGGTTTTGATCCGGTTTCATTGAATGTTGAATGTGGGTTTCAGATCAATCGAGTCCGCCCCCATTGCTCCTTGTTGTCTCCAATGCGCAGTTATGGCAACATCAAATATGTGCATCACAAAGGAGTTTTCATGATAACGACCACAAGTAGCTACGCCAACGCCCCCAAGAAATCCACCAATGTTTCCTTGGCGGAACACCTGTTAGCCGAGGCAAAAGAGCTGCGCATCAATGTCTCTCAGGCGGCTGAGGCGGGGGTGGCCAAGGCGGTCGCCGAGAAGCGGGCAGAAATCTGGCAGGCCGAGAACCAGAAAGCCTTTGAATGCTGGAATGCCTACGTAGAGAAGAACGGGTTGCCACTCGCGAAATACCGGGGCTTCTGATGGGGCGATTTACCGTTTATAAGCATCCCGAGGGGGACGGCTACCTCTTGGATTTGCAGGCCGACATCAACAGCCACTTTGCCACTCGCGTGGTGGCGGCGCTACTGCCTGTTGAAGACATGCCCATCTACGCTTCTTCGCTTAACCCGGTCTTCGAGATCGAGGGGCAGCGGGTGGTCATGGCAACACAAGGCATGGCCGCTGTTCCTTTAGTCATCCTAAGGCATCCGGTGTCATCGCTTGAGCACCGGCGGGCAGAGATTGTCGCCGCCATAGACCTCTTGTTCCAAGGCTTTTAACCTAGCCCGGATGTTTCACAAATTGCGCACGCCCTCGCTGGTCTTTTGTTTCATAGGCAAATTTGGCTTACCCGTGAAGGGCATCACCGCCCTTGTAATCCGGCTAATACCCAAAGGGCACAAGAGCCGGAACAAAGGCGCGACAGTCGGGTGTATGAATAACTACACCACTCCTTCGCCAAATTCACCTATGAAACAAGCGGGGTAAGCAGGCATTTCGCCGGAGGCGAAAGCTCGCAAGTGGGGTAAGCAGGCATTTCGCCGATAGGCGAAAGCTCGCAAAATCCTGCGCGATCATCGCGCGAATTTATGAAACATCCGGGCTACCCGCAGCAGGGCAAATTTGCCCTCTACAAAAGCAGTTGAAATGTAGAATTGGAAGGCAGGGGAAAACGTAGTCTGTCCCCGATTGTTCTCGCGGGCGAAGGTGGACTTCCCCGCCCCGCTCGGCCCGGCGATGATGATGACACGCTTATCTGGCATGGGTTTCCCTGAGAAAAGTGACTCCGACCCCATTTTATTCCCTGAGAAAAGTGACTCCGACCCCATTTTATTCCAGAGCGGGGCGCTCCAGCGTCCCAAAACCGCAGGTAGAACGGTAAGTGCGATGGCATTTCGGCAAGCGAATCATCGAAGCAGCTTTAAGGCTTTGTCGTTTGGATAGGTAACGCCGCGCGACGCTGGAGCGGGGCGGGTAATCAAATGTGATTTCGCAAGACCTGACCCCGGCAGCACAGTAGGATTTGAATATTTTCACAGGCTCTCAGGGGACAGGGGCTACGCGATTAAGCCTTCCTCAAACGAGCGACGCCTTCTCCGCGCCCCTGGTTCCCTCCCTCGTTCCCACGCGCCGCGTCCCGAATCCGCCGTGAAACCTCATTTTCTGCCTATCATTCACCCTCGCCGCAGCGCGGCTTGACTGCATTCCCACGCGGCGCATGGGAATGAGGCCAACGAGGCCAACGCGCCGCTTGAATCAGGTGCTGCGAAATCGGGGGAGGTTGTGAGGCGCGCCCCCTTCGCGCGTTTACTGCAAAAAGTTAGATCGCCATTCCACCTGCTTTGTGGGGTTACTAACCACTAACTTCAAGGCGTCGTAGCAAACCTTTGGCGAATCTTGTTGTGATCGTCAGCCCTTCCCCGCAGGCCGGAAAAAGCCGGCCCAGGAGATGAACGCGCCGGGGGTGCGGGTTTGTATCCACACCTTGCCTTTGCCGGAGAAGCGGCACACGAAGCCTTCGCCGGAGAAGAACAGCGACTTGTAGCCGCCGACCTTGGTGATTTCGTATTGCAATCCTTCGGTGAAGGCGACGATGTTGCCGGTATCGACCACGTAATCTTCGGTGACATCGATTTCGATGCTTGCGCCGTAGGTGTTGAACCACAGGTCGCCCTTGCCGCTACAGCGGATCAGGAACAGCCCTTCGCTGGAGAAGAAGCCTTTGAGCATCCCTTGCCACTTGGTTTCGGTGGTGACGCCCGCCGCGCAGGCGACGAACGCGGAGTTTTGCAGGTAGAGGGTGTCGCCGTTGAGGTATTGGTGCATCAGGTCGCCGGGCATGGCGGGGGCGATGCCGATTTCGCCGGGGGCGTCCTGGGCGGTGAATTCATTGAGGAACAGGCTTTCGCCGGTCAACATGCGCCCGATTCCGCCTTTCAGTTTGGTTTTCATCTTGAGGTTAACGTCCATGGTCGCCATCGCCGAGGCTTCGACCTTGAGGGTGTGGTTGGCGGGAAGCTGGACGGTGAGGAAGGCGTAATCCGGTTTGCCTTCGATTTTGAAGGCGTAGCCCGGCGGGTTGGCCGGGGCATAACTGTCGGGCGAGGCAATTTCGCGGTGTGCCGGCGCGGCGGCCACGGGCGGAGGCGGCGCGGCGGGGATAGGCGGGGGCGGCTGGACGGTCGCCGCGCGGGGCGTGACCGGCGGCGTTACGGCAGGCGTTGCCGGGTCGATACGATGGCCGATGCCGGCGCTGGTGAGGGCGCGGCTGAACGCCTGAGCGGTGGCTTCGTCGGCGTTTTTCTTGATCGCGATGGGGGCGCGGGCCAGCGTTTTGGCGGCGTCTTCCGGTGTCAGTTTGAATAGTTTGGCGAAGGCGTCGCGGGCTTGGTTTTCGGGCGTGTCGTTGAGCAGCGCGCCGGTCAGGATGACGTGAAAGGTGTTGTTCATGAGCAATCTCCTCGGGCGATCAGCCGCGCGGCTTGAGGTTGGGGCGGAGCGTTGCGCCGAAGCCGGCGGGGTTGTGCGACTGGCACCACACGGTGCCTTTGCCGGTGAATTTGCAGACCAGCCCTTCGCCGCCGAGGAACGAGTGCAGCCAGCTTTTGCCGGCCTTGGTGATGGTGAACTTGAGGCTTTCGTTGAAAGCCACGATATGGCCGGTATCGACGATGTATTCGCCGTTAACTTCCACCGGGTAAATCGCGCCGAACGACGCCAGCAGGACTGTGCCGCGCCCGCGCAAATTCAGCCAGAACACGCTTTCGCCGGAGAGGATGGACTTGAAACCCTGCCAGCCCAGGTCGATATCGATGCGCTCATCGCAGGCGAGGAACGAGCCGCTTTGCACGATCAGGCTTTCGTTATCGAGATCCAGGGTCAGCATGTCGCCGGCCAGCCCGGTTCCCAGCCACACTTCGCCGGGTTTGGCGGCGGGCTGGAAATGGTTGAGGAACAACGATTCCCCACCCAGCAGGCGCTTGGCCGCCTTGAGCAGGCCGCCGCTGGATTTTTTGTGGGTGGTGGTGGTGAGCTGCATGTGGCCGCTCATCGCGATCATCGCGCCGGATTCGGCGGTGCAGGCCTCGTGGGGCTGCAAGGTGATTTTCGCGGCGGTGTTGCCGGGACGGTGGAGGAGTTCTACCTGCATGATGGGTGCTCCTTAAAATTTGGGATTGAGCCAGGACGCCAGCCCGGAAACGCTGCGGGTCTGGATGACGATGTTGCCTTTGCCGGAAAGCCGCGTGACCAGGCCTTCGCCGCCGAAGAAGCTGGAGAAAATCCCGCCCGCCAGTTGCAGGTGCAGCTTGATGCCGGGGCCATAGGCAACCAGATGGCTGGTATCGACGATGTACTCGCCGTCGATTTCGCGATCCAGCAAAGCGCCGTAAGCCCCGTACCAGACCTTGCCGGAGCCGCTGACCTGGAGCTTGAACAGGCCTTCGCGGGCGATCCACGACACCAGGCCGGCCCAGCGCAGGCCCAGGGTGATGCCCTCGGTGCAGGCGAGGAACGCGCCCGGCTGGAGGTTGAGAACTTCGTTGTCAAGTTCCGCGCAGCGGATTTGACCGGGCGTCGGCTGCACCAGGATCAGGCGGCGGTTCTTCGCGGTGTTGTTCTGAAAACGGCTGATGAAGAGGCTTTCGTCGCCCAGATATTTCCGTAGCAAGCCCTTGATGAAGCCGCCGTTGAGGGTCGCCGTCAAATCGACATCGGCATCCATGCTCGACATCGCATCGGACTCGGCGATCAGCGCTTCACCAGGGGCCAATTCCATATCGATGTAGGAAAAGGCCTGTCCCCCCTTAATTTCCGCTTTCATGTTTTTTCTCCTTGGGATGGTTTTCAGTCACGTATTGCTGCACGGCGAGTTTCAGCGCGGCGAACTCGCAGCTTTGGTCAATATAGCCCGGTGTCCCGGCCTGCGCCGCCATCTCGCGCAAATAGCGGACGCGCTCGTCGGTGGCGGGATGGGTGCTCAGGAACTTTGCGCCGAGCTTGAGGGTTTCGCGCGCGGTTTCGTTGTCGATTTTCTCCAGCTGCTTTTTCTCCTCGGCCACCAGCCGCTCGAAAAAGCTCGCCAGGCCGCGCGGGTCGATGTGGGCGGCTTGCAAAAGGCGAAATCCCAGCGTGTCGGCCTCTTCCTCGAAGGCCCGCGAATAGCTCTGGGTGAGCAGCAGCGGCGCGGCATTGGCGAGCGTCGCCAAGAGGCCGCCGACATCCCCGACAAAGGCGCTGACCACCAGATACACCCCGCTTCCGGCGATCATGTTGCGCACCCCGTGCTGCTGTTCGGCATGGGTGATTTCGTGGGCCAGCACCCCCAGCAGTTCCTCGGCATTGCGCGCATCGAGAATCAGCCCGGAGTGAATCACCACAAAGCCGCCCGGCAACGCAAAAGCGTTCGGCGCAGCCTCGTTGACGATCTCGAAATGGTAGGAGTAGCGCGAGTTCTGGAGCGCGCCCAGCAGCGGCTTGACCAGCGGCGTGACCAGCCGGTCGGTCTGTTCCTGGGGAAGGAAGCGGTGGGAAAAACGATATTGGGCAATCGCCGTTTCGCCCAGTTTTTGCTCCCAGGCGGCGGGTACCTGCCGCGCAATCGGGGCGGATAACCAGTCGATGCGCCATACCAGCAAAATCGGCAGGCCGATCAGCACTATCAGCCCGATCACCAGCACCGCCCAGTTCCACTGGTGGCGCAGTTGCGCCGCCGCCGCTTGCCGGCCAAGGCCGGAATGCGCCCGCAGGCGCGGGTCGTCGAGCAGCGAACGCTCGCTGGTATACAGCGTCCAGCCGACAAGCGCCGGATGGCTGATGAACACCAGCCGGTCGCTAGCCCCGCCCAGCTTGATTTCAGCACCGTCGAAGGGCAAACGCCCGTGTTTGTCGCCCACCTCAAATTCAAACCCCGTCGCGCTGACGCGCAAGGTTCCCGATGCTTTGCCCTTGGGCAGATCGTCGTGAAAACCCTGGCAGGGATATTCCGACATCTCGTTATGGTTCACGTCAAATTCCCCAAACAAAGCGCACGGCGCTGACCCGGATTCGCCCGAATACGCCTGCGTCGCGTGATATTGCTCATCTTGCCGCAGCGCTTGATATTACGAACTGGTCAAATATTTTCAGCATCCCCGCCCCCGCGTCTGCATACGCGGGATAAACAAAGGCAATTGCGATGCAGATCAACAGCAGTTTGCGGTAGTTCATCAGCGGCCCCTCAACATCAAAACGTCATCCAAAACGCTCAAACACCCAAGCCCGCCATCCTACCCAACCCCCCGCAAAAAAAACACCTGTTACTTTTAACAGGTGTCTCGTAATTGACTGATATTCAGAGAATTGAGAATGCCGCCGGACAGAAACGGAGTGGATTATTGCGGTTTTTTGGAAAGGGGATGACTGGTGAGGAGCGCTGCCACGCTTGCTGCGTCGCGTCGGGGCTGCTTCGAGCGAGCGGTGCAAGCCGCCGACTCGAAGCGTTATTTTTAAGCGATCACGCGAATGAATCGCTCATCAGGTTCATGAACCACGCCTGCATTTGCTCGAAGTTGTCCTTGGTGTGGTGGCTGGCTTCGATGGGGCCGGATCCAGGAACCGCCACCATTTTCTTGGCGACCGGGTCATAGCCGTAGACCACGGTCAGCCAGGAGGCGGTATCGGCGGTGATGGGCGAATAACACGCCGAGTTGGTCTTGGGCGAGGGGTTGGGGGTGGTGTCGCCTTTCAGCGCGCGGACGATGCTATCGGCGCAAATCTTGGCTTCCTGGTTGGCGATGTGACCGGCCTTGGGTTGACCGGATGCTGCCGAATCGCCCAGCACGTAGAGGTTCGCCACGGCGGTGGATTCGTAGCTGCGCACGTCCACGCCAGCCCAGCGCCCGCCGGAATTGGCAAGTCCGATCCCGGAATCAGTGATGATGCGGCCCGCGCGTTGCGGCGGAATGATGTTGAGGACATGGGCGGATTCGCTGCCGAAAGTGGTCGCCACCGTATGCCGCCCGCCGGTTGTGCTGGCCGTGACGCTCTCCACGGCGCAGTTGGCGCGGTATTCGATCACGCCGGCATGGGTTTCGTTAAAGGCGCGTTCAAAACCAACCCGCTCGGCTTGAATAAAGGGATTGGCGTCGAGCACGATCACTTTCGATCCCGGCTTGTTCTTCTTCAGCCAGTCCGCGACCACGCAGGCGCGTTCATACGGCCCCGGCGGGCAACGGTAGGGGGCGGCGGGTATCGACATCACGAAAGCGCCGCCGCTCGGCATGGCGCGTATCTGGTTGGCCAGCAGAGTGGTCTGAGTTCCGGCTTTCCAGGCATGGGGAACGTAGTTTTCCTGAATGGCGGCGCTAAGACCTGCCACCGGCTCGAATTCAATCCCCGGCGCGAGGACGATTTTGGTGGCGCTGAATACCCTGCCATCAAGGAGTTGCACAGCGCCCGGCGTGGCGCCAACCGGTGGGACGATACCGGCGACCATGCCTTGCACGAAATTGACGCCGTAGTTCTTGGTGAGCGCGGCGTAACTCATGCTCAGCTTCGACATGGTGGTAAAGCCGTTGAGCACCAGGTTGCTCATGATGTTGGAGTTGTAGGTGGCGTTTTGATCGATCAGGGTGACCTTGACGTTCTGGCCGCCCCAGAGGCGCAAGTATTTGGCGAGGGTGGCCCCCGCCATGCCCCCGCCGACCACCACCACGCTACCGGCTGCGCCGGTATTGCCCGGCACGACCGGCAAACGCCATGCCGAGGCGCGATCCGCGCCGAAAGCCAGGCCGGGGAAAGCGGCTGCCAGCACCGAAGCGCCAAAAACTCCGAAAAATTGTCTGCGTTTCATGAATATTTCCTCCGTATGGGGTTAGCGCGGCAAGCTGGCAAAGTAGTCGGCGATCAAACGTAGCTCTTGATCCGTATAGCCGTGGGAATGGGCGAACATGATGTTGTCGCCGACGGGTTTGCGCTGCATTTCCTTCACGTCGCCGTATATATCGGACGCGGACTTGCCGGCGATGCTGTCGATGCCGCCGAGTGAGCGCCCTTCGGTGCCGTGGCACTGGAAACAGTTGGAGGCCAGCAGCCTGCCCGGATGGGGCGTGGCGGCACTGGTCGTGGCCGAGGTGGTGACGCTGGGGCTTGAGCTGGTAGAGGTGCGGCGCCGCTCATGCCCATCCTCACCCGCGTAAACGCTTTGCGTGGCGATAACGGCAGCGGCAACACTCGCCGCGATGAAAAGTCGTTTCATGGACTCTACTCCTTAAGGTTCGAAAGTTAAGAACTTCCAATCTGGAGTAGCGAAGAAAGATGGGATGCCGCTCGGGAATCCCAGCAATCCCGCTATCGTAGGGTGCAGTACACCCGTTAGACCGGAGACTTTGCGTCCCTGCCTTTCGGCAGGTTTGCCAATAATTCGATGCCGGGGGAAACATTGCGGCATTTGCTGTGAAGCGCGCCGCGAACTTCCCATGACTTCGATGGGATGATATTAGTCAACCATTGAGTAAAAATCTGTGAATTGCGTCACACTGGTTATGACAAAACCATAACTTCTAAGTGTTGAGCCGCGCGTATATTTTGTGGGAATTGCCGGGGCGCTGCTGCTGGAGGTGTGCCTTTAGCGGCTCGGAACCCTCACCCAGCCTTCCATGATCCGCCGGGCGCTGCGGCTCATGAAGGCGCGGGTGACGACCCATTGCCCGTCAACTTCCTGGGCTTGTGCGCCGACGGCTTGGGTGCCGGAGGGGTGACCGTAGCGGATCATGCCGTCCGCGCCGGGGCGGGTGATACGCTGCACCAGGGTGCCGGGAATTGCCGCTGCTGCGGCGAGTGCTACCGCGCCGGTGCCGGTCATCGCGTGATGGAGTTGGCCCATCGAAAATATCCGCACCAGCAGGTCGATGTCGCTTGCCTCGACCCCTTTGCCGCCGGTGGCGGTGTAGGACTGCGGCGCAGCGAGGCTGGCCAGTTTGGGCGTGGCGGGACGTTTTGTCGTGGCTTCCTCCGCACTGGTCGCGAGGCCCATCGCGACCGCGCAGTGGGCGCGGATGGCTTCGGCGCGGGCCAAGAGTTCCGGGTTGCCGTTCACCTCGTTTTGCAACTCCGTGCCGCGCAGGCCCAGCGTCTGCGCGTCGATGAAGATGGTCGGATTGCCGGCGTTGATCAGCGTCGCTTCGACCGGCCCGACTCCCGGAATATCCAGCACATCGAGGCGCGCGCCGCTCGGGAACAGCGCCCCACCCAGGCCCGGATCGAGAAATTCGAGGCGTAATTCGGCGGCGGGGAAGGTCACGCCGTCGAGTTCGAAATTCCCTTCTTCCAGCACTTCGCCGCCCGCCATCGGGACATGGGCGAGGATTTTCTTGCCGACGTTGGCCTGCCAGATGGCTACCGTGGCGACACCTTCAGACGGCGCGGCGACCAGCCCGGAAGTTATCGCGAACGGCCCGACCGCCGTGGTGAGATTGCCGCAATTACCCGACCAGTCGATCACCGCTTTGCCCAGCGCCACCGCGCCGAACAGGTAATCCACGTCGCACCCGGGGCGCGTCGATTTGGCGATGAGCGCGACCTTGCTGGTGCTGGAAGTCGCGCCGCCCATCCCGTCGATGTGTTTGCCGTAAGGGTCGGGACTGCCGATGACGCGCAGCAGTATCCGGTCGCGTTCGATCGGGTCGGCCGGCAGGTCGGCGGCGAGGAAAAACACGCCTTTGCTGGTGCCGCCGCGCATATATACGGCGGGGATGCGGAGTTGGGTCATGGTGAGGCCTTTCGCGGTGTTTGCCTGCAAATATGCGGGTTAGCCTTAATTCTACTTTGTCAGATTTGAAGACCAGCCCCGTTAGTACGTCCCTTCCCCCAACGGGGGAAGGACAGGATGGGGGTGAGCAAATCATCACAACCGCATGATTTTAAATCGCCCCCACCCCAGCCCTCCCCCGTTGGGGGAGGGAGCCAAGCCGCTGTTGGCGTAATCAGACAAAGTAGAATTAACGCCGCAATATCGATTGCAGGCGCGCCTTGGTGGAGATCACGAATTCCAGAAAATTGAGGGCTTCTTCGATGCTTTGGCGGGCGCGCGCCGCCGGGGTGCAGTTCGTCAGGATGGCGCGGATCGATGCGCCGTCCACGTAGTCCTGATCAAGCAGGCGGGTTCCGCCGGCGGCGTAAAAAGCCTGCCAGGAGTGTGCTTCGATGGGCTGGTCACGGTATTTCGGGACGACTACCAGAAAATCCGCCATGCGCAGCAGCAGCGCCTGCCCCTGAGCATCCGGCCAGGGTGCGGCGAGGGCCAGTTCCTGAATGAATACCGCGTATTTTTGCCACAATTCGGCGCGTGAGCGGGGTTGTCCGGCGTCGCCGAAAAATTCGCCGATCAGGCGGTCTTTCAGCCAATCGCCGACCATTTCGCGGGCCAGCGAGCTGGGGCCGCCGTCCCCGTCGCAGACCAGCGCATCCCATGCCGCGCGGCCCCGCCAGGGGCTGCCGAGGCGCGTGACGGCGAGGCGGAACAGTCCGGGATGCGGCTCATAGTGTT
The DNA here is from genome assembly GCA_964451375.1 of uncultured Sulfuricella sp. Classification (GTDB taxonomy): domain Bacteria; phylum Pseudomonadota; class Gammaproteobacteria; order Burkholderiales; family Sulfuricellaceae; genus JAGXQV01. Next base: position 36,466 of record CAYVIN010000013.1, on the reverse strand, counting down.
GCAACCCGGCGTAACGCACCACCAGCCGCGCCACGGCGCGCTGCGCGACTCGCTCGGGAACTTCGACGCCGGCCTCGCCCATCGCGAGTTTCAGCAAGTCCGGCAGAACCGCGAGAAATTCCGCATCCACCAGGTTTACCACTGCGTCGATGCGCGCCATCACCGCCTCGGTTTTCAGCCATGACCCGGTGGGAATAAGCAGGCAGTCGATGGCGCGTTGCAATTCATCGAAATCGCCGCGCAACAGCGCCGTGGCGTAAGGTGCGCAGGGATTTTCTTCGAGCAGGTGCAGATGCGGCCCGAGGGCGGTGAACCAGGAGGGTTTGCGCGCCGGATGGCGGCTGAATGTCGCGTAGCGCTCCTTCAGCCAGCCGCGCAGGATTTTCCAGCCGTCGATGGCGGCCTGTGGCGTCGCGTCGTCGTGAAGGGGAAACGTCCAATAGGCGTGCAGCAGGTTGCGAAACGCGCGCAGCCGGCGGGCGCGTCCGCGCACCGTTTCGGCCAGGGTAAACAGGCGCTCGCGTAATTCCCGGTCGCCGAGTATGCCCTTGCCGTCGGCGTCCAGTCCACCTGCGCCGATACATAGCGTAAAAACATCTTCCTGGCGAAACACCACCCCGGTCAGCAGATATTCAGCGACGATCTCAGCGACCCGCTCGCGCTCGACATGGCGTTCCTCTCCCGAGTGGCGGGCGCGAATCAGCGCCAGCGCCGCCGTCATCGGCTGGGCGGCGGCCCATTCCGGGGTGAAGAACAAACCGCTGCGGAAGGTTTGCAGGCCTTCGTCGAGGGCGTTGAGTGCGGTGTCGTTCATGCCTTGTCCAGCGGACATTTGGCGTCGTCGTCCCAGGGAATTTCAGCGGCTGCCGGGGCGTTTTCCCCATATTCGCGGAAATCGATGCGGAACTCGACGCGGCGGCTTTCCTCGGGGCGCTCCTTGACGGCGTTGAACGACGCGCCGCCGACCAGGAACTTGCGCCGCACGAATTTGCGGTCGGCCTCAGAGAGCGCGGTGGCGGCCTTCGAGTCGAGCAGGACGCACAACATGCGCTGCGAGCGTTGCAGGCTCAGGTTGAGGTTGAGCAGATACGAGCCTTCCTGGCTGGCGTAGCCGTCCACCACCACGTTTTTGATCCACGGGTCGCATTTGGGCGAGCGGGCGACTTCCAGCACTCCGCTCATCAGGCGGCGGATGGTGTCCTTGCGCTCGTCGGGTAGGTTGTGGCCGTTGCGGCTGAATTCGGCAATCGAGCCGAATTCGATGGAGCTGCCGCGCACCGCCATGCCGCTATAGGTTTTCTGCGCGGACAGGGCGGCGATGTCGTCCATACAGGCTTTGAGGGTGGCGTCGCGCTCGATTTTCTGCTGCTCGATGCGATGCACACCCTGGGTGATGACCAAAATCGCGGCGGCCATGGCGACCATGAACAGCACCATCAGCGCGGTCATCAGGTCGGAAAAGGATATCCAGAAGGGTTTTTCCGCATCGTCGGGTTTGCGGCTGGCGGGGGCGCGGCGCACGAGTTTGGTGATCATTTGCGATCAGGCGTGTTGCCAATGCGCTTCAATAGTATCGGCTGACAAATCGGCCCCACAGTCCCATTCGACAAAATAGCCGCCATTGGTGACTTTTGCGAATTCACTGGGGTTGCGGAGCATGTCGAAAGCTTCATATTGCAGGTAGGGGCTGACATCGAAACAGCCGCGCCGGCCATCGTCGGCCACTATCGCCAATATCCAGTTGGCTTGGGGTTTGAGTTCGGCGATTCTCATTGGTCAAGTCCTTTGAATATCATGGCCGCTGCTGCCCGGACAAAGTTTCCACGGTGTCGCCCAGATCGACGATGGCCCCCGAGAGCAGCCCGACCGCCTGCGACAATTCGCCGTGGAACTGGCGGTTGGCTTCGCGCAGGGTGCGTTCGACGCTGTCGGCGAAAGCCTGGTGGGACTGATGCAACACTTTCGACACCCCGCCCAGATAGGCGTCCGCCTGGTGCTGGGCCTGGGCGAGTTTGCGCGCCGCGCCTTCGAGGCGGTCGGTGAGTTCCGCGCTCAAGGACGCCTCGCGCTTGGCGCGGTCGATGGTGGCCTTGAGGTCGCTGACCAGCCGTGCGAAGGCTTCATGAGCATCGTCGTAGTTGCCGAGCATTTGCTGGGCGGCTTGCGCCGATTCCTTGAGCGAATCGGCGGCCTGGCGGATTTCTTCGGCGGTTCGCGCGGAAGCTGCGACGGTGGTGGAGACGTGCTGGCCGGCTTCGGCAAAACTGCTTGCCGCCGCACCGAGGCGTTCCGCGCCCTGGTTCATTTCACGCACACTGTCGCCGCTGGCGCGCGCCAGCGCGGCGACGGTCTCCTGCAATTTCTGGCTGGCAGTGATCGATAGCGCCACCAGCTTGTCGGTCTGCCCGGAGATGCCGCTCACGGCTTCCGAGACGGTCAAACTGAGACGCTCCACCTGGGCCCGCTGGCTGTCGCCGGCGGATTTGCTTTGCTCGTGGAGGGCACCGGTGACGGCGGCCACTTCGCTGCCCAGCTTGGCGACCAGTTGCGCCAGCATTTCGGCGGAATCGGCCTGCGAACGGGCAATCAGGGCGCGCAGATGTTCGGCGTTGTCGCGCGCCTGTTGCTGCATGTCCGACTGGCGTTCCTCGACCAGTGTGACGGTGGATTCGATGCGGGTGCTCATGTTCTCCACCGCTTTCCGGGTGGTGCTGTCCAGGTCGCTGGACATCCGCGAAAACTGCCCGGCCATGTCACGCATCGCGCCGTTGGTGGTGATTAGCACATCATGGAGGTCGCGCATCTGCCCGGCGAAGAGGTTTTCCATCTGCGCCGAAAAGCCGCCCACCACTTCGTTGATCATCCGCGTCACCACCTTGTCCTGGCGCTCGCCCACCGCATCCACCGCAGCGGCGATGTCGGCAATCGGCAGGGACAGCGTGTCGCCGAGCAATTGCCCGAGGTCGGCGGAAATCCGCGCGCTCATCCGCTCGGTCGCGTCGATTTGACGTTGCGTCTGTTCGGCGAAAGCGCGCACCAGTTGTTCCGGCAGGGTTTCGCGAAACAGCGCCAGTTCACGCGCCGAAGCCTCCGCTGCCGTCACCAGGCGTTCCAGATATTCGACATCGGAACCGCTGTCGAACAGGCTGTCGATGCCCTGGCGCAACTCCTCGGCGAGCCGGTAGGCGGACGTGACCAGGGATTTTTCAACCCAGGTGAAGATCATCGCCAGCGTGATGGCAATCGCCGACACGATAAAGGCGTGGCCCACCGCATTGATCAGGGTGCGCAGTTGCGCCTGCGCCTGCCCCGGCTCGATGGAAACGTCGAAATTGGAGAGGCCGATGATCAGCCCGGTGAAGGTGCCGATGATCCCCAGGCCGGTCATGATGCCCGGCAGGTGTTTGTAATAATCGGTCTTGAGGGGGATATCGACGAGCGCCTGATCGGTGAAGAAAGTTTCCGCCAGCGCCGTGGCGCGCCAGCGCGCCTCGCCCTCCCCCGCCGATTTTTGCGCGTGGAGGGTCTGCGCGTATTCGCTCCAGACATGGACGAAAGAAGCGCGCGCCATCACCTGCGTAGCGACCATGTCACGGCGTTGCGCGGCATCCAGCGGGCGTGTCGCGAATTTGCGCAGCGCCGCCACGACGCCCGCCAATTCGCCGCGCAGGCGCAACGCCGGCCACACAAAGTGGAACAAAAAACCTGCCGTAATAAGCAGCAGCAGGGAAGCGATGATCCAGACGTACCAGTAATCGAACATGGGGACTCTTGGCTATTTAGGGTGTCTCTCGTCAGCAAATCGGGGGAGCGCCGGCATCCTGCCGGCAGGCCGGCGAGACGCCGGCGCTCCGAACTCGGGCGCGCCACCTTCGCCATTCTACGAGAAATAGCGGGAATTGCGCCTGACTGTCGGGACAAACGCATCGTGCTTCAAGGGGGGGGATGGAGAGGAACCAGCCGCCATGCTAATCCTCGCCAGACGCAAATAGAAAACCCCGCCGGGGCGGGGTTAATCAGGGTGACGGTCGGGGACTCAAGGTGTCAGAAAAACTGTTTGGCGAAGTTGGCGATGGCCAGCCCGATCAACACCGTCATCATCCATTTGATGACCAGCAGTTCCGCCTTGATCGGAGCAAATTCGTTGGTCAGGCGCATGTCGAGGTAGTCCCGTGTGACCAACTCGCCTTGTGCTGCGGAAATCGCGCGCACTACCGCTTCGGACTGTTTTTCATCCAGCCCGGCTTCGCGGAGTTTCGTGACAAATTCATGGGTGTCGAAGGTGATAGTGCTCATGCTTGGATTGTAGTGGATTGAATTTCGCAATTCAAACATTCGTCACCACCGCCCACCAAACGCCGACATTCCAGTCTATGCCGCCTCAAGCTCTTTCGTCAGTTCGGGATGGTTGTTGATGATCCGCAGCAGGCAAAGCATCCCGCCGGGCGGGGTGAACCGGCCTTGCTCCCAGTCGCGCAAGGTTGCGAGGGGGGTGGCGATCAGCTTGGAAAACTCCGCCTGAGTCAGTCCGGTTTTGGCGCGCGTCTGGCGCACCAGTATCTGTTCCGGTGTAGTGACGCGGCCAAGTCCGGCCTTCGCCTCCTTGATGCTTTGCTCCAGATCGGCCATGAATTGCTGCATTTCCGCGTCGTGGGCAGCGTTCTCAGACATCGTATTGCTCCTTCAGCCGTTTCAGAAATTCGGTTGGCAGCCTATCGAACTTGGCTTTGGTATAAGCGATCAACAGAATCACCGTTTCCGCAGTGGGGCGGTGAAAGTAGATCACCCGTGCACCGCCGCGTTTCCCTTGGCCCGAGGCCGTCCAGCGAACTTTGCGTAGTCCCGAGGTGCCGGGTATTGCGTCACCCGCATCCGGGTTGGCGGCGATGAAATTGGCGAATGCTTCCGCTTCATCGACAGTCCAGATGCCTTGGATGCTTTTCAGATAAGTCGGTGTTTCGATCACGGTGCGCATGAGGGGATTATACGGGTTGCCCGTACACTGGCAAGTCGCCGGAGTGGTAAAGCGCCTACCTCCTGAAACCCGCATCCAGTATCGTAGGGTGGGCACGGCTTTTTGTGCCCACGCGGTAAACGTGTAGAGCATTTCCGCGTGGGCACGATAAGGCTGTGCCCACCCTACCCGGCTGTCGAAGCCTCATTCATCCGGCGCAATGCCCGATGGTTATTGCGCCTTACGCGGGTTGCTGAAAATAACCGAAATTGGAGATAAACAAGTGCGGGGTGCAATAAGCAATTGTAAACAGGATAGAGTATCGTGTCGTGGGATGTGCTGAGGAACGAAGCGCATCAATCGCGTATCCATTATGCCGCCTCGAATGAGGCGCTTCCTTCGTCAGCACATCCTGCACTCTTGGGGAAAAACAATTTTAGTATCGCAGGGTAAAAACAGTATTGTTTCCCCACGCGGTAAACGTGTAGAGCATTTCCACGTGGGCACGATAAGGCTGTGCCCACCCTACCCGGCTTTATGCCGCCTCGAACGATGCGCTTCCTTCGTCAGCACATCCTACGGCATGGGGTGAATAAACAATTGTAGTATCGTAGTAGGCGTGTAGAGTAATTCCGCGTGGGCACGATAAGGCAGTGCCCACCCTACCCGGCTGAAAATAATCGAAATTGGGGATAAACAAGTGGGGGTGCAATAAGCAATGGTAAACAGCATAGAGTATCGTGCCGTAGGATGTGCTGAGGAACGAAGCGCATCAATCGCGCATTTCCCTACACCGTCGCGAACGATGCGCTTCCTTCGTCAGCACATCCTACAGACGGAGTGGTAGTAATTATGAGGGGGAAATGGTAAAAATGTCATGGTGTAATAAGCGTGATCGTTCCCACGCTCCAGCGTGGGAACGCAGCCACGGGACGCTCCAGCGTCCCGATGTGGCGGGTAGAGCGGCAAACGCACGGATATTTCGGCGGGCGAATCTTAGTTGTATTGCTGGATAGGGAGGTAACGCTACGCGACGCTGGAGCGTCCGGGACGGCATTCCCACGCTGGAGCGTGGGAACGATCAAAATTATGACAAACCAATCGAGTCTGACCCCATTGATTTCCATTGATTTGTTGATTTGTGACAAACCAATCGAGTCTGACCCCATTGATTTGACCCCATTGATTGAAGGGTTTTGCGTGGTGGGATGCAGCCGCCTTCCAGGTAGTTGGCTGAATGACTGATTACTAAGCTCGCCCCAACCCCTTCGCCTTTCCTTCGCCTACGCTTTCGTAGCCGGAGATCACGTCGAAAAGTTCTTCGTCTATCGTGCTTTGGCGGACGCGGTGGGCGGTTTGGGTGAGTTCTTCGAGGAGCTCGCCGATGTTTTCCTCGGCGCGCTGCATGGCGGCGAGGCGGCTGGCGTTTTCGCTGGCCAAGGATTCGGCGCAGGCCTTGAAGAGTGAGATGAACAGATATTCGCGGATCAGTGCGCCGAGGATCGTGACGCCATCGTGCATCACTTCGGGCAGGTTGTGGGTGGGCCAGGGGGTTTGCGCGAGTCCGCGCCGCCATTGCGCGTCGAGCGGCAGCAGGCGCTGACTGACCGGTTCATAAAGCGCGCCGGCCTGGGGGCGGTTGTGGAAGACGTAAACCTGCGCGTGGCCGATCCGCGCCTGATGTGCTTCGCTTTCAAACCAATAGGGTCAGACTCGATTGATCCCGGCGGGCAGGGAAGGCACAGCCTTATCGTTCCCTCGTTCCCACGCGCTGCGTCCCGATTCCGGCGGGGACGCCTGCCTCACTCGCCGCAGCGCGGCTAAACGGCGTTCCCACGCAGCGCGTGGGAACGAGTTGAACGCGGCGCACCGGTGGAACGGGCGTCATGACTTTCCCCCAGTGTTCCTTATCCGGGAAACGGCATGTTAGTGTTTACTCTCGCGCTGAGTCAGGTGGAGTAAGGAGATGCCCGAAGAGGCAGGTGGAGCGCGGGGTTTCAGGGTGGGCAGCCGATAAACGGCTTCGTTTTACCACGGGTCGCCCCGAGGGCGGGCCTCCCACGGTGTTTTCAGCTTGATCGTTCCTACGCTCCAGCGTGGGAACGCCGCGTCGGAGGCTCCAGCGTCCAGAATGTCTGGCGTAAACCTGAGCAGGGATTCGTCATCCTCAGTCCCATCCTGCCGGGACGCTGGAGCGTCCCGGTCTGCATTCCCACGCTGGAGCGTGGGAACGATCAAATGTTTTTGATTTCTTTGCGCCTTCGCGCCTTTGCGGTTCTGAACCAAGGTTTTTGGAATGACTGATTACTAAGCTCGCCCCAACCCCTTCGCCTTTCCTTCCCCGGCGCTTTCGTAGCCGGAGATCACGTCGAAAAGTTCTTCGTCTATCGTGCTTTGGCGGACGCGGTGGGCGGTTTGGGTGAGTTCTTCGAGGAGGTCGCCGATGTTTTCCTCGGCGCGCTGCATGGCGGCCAGGCGGCTGGCGTTTTCGCTGGCCAGCGATTCCGCGCAGGCCTTGAAGAGTGAGATGAACAGATATTCGCGAATCAGCGCGCCGAGGATCGTGACGCCATCGTGCATCACTTCGGGCAGGTTATGGGTGGGCCAGGGGATTTGCGCGAGTCCGCGCCGCCATTGCGCGTCGAGCGGCAGTAGGCGCTGACTGACTGGTTCATAAAGCGCGCCGGCCTGGGGGCGGTTGTGAAAGACGTAAACCTGCGCATGGCCGATCCGGGCCTGGTGCGCTTCGCTTTCGAGTTGGATGCGCCCGATCAGTGGGGTGATGGCTTTCACCGAATTGGGCGTTTTGAATAGCCCCGCCGGTTTTAATCCGGCTTCCGTGAGGCGCGCGTGGACGCGCTCGCCAACCGCCCATACCAGGGGCGTTCCGGGCATGGTGCGGAGCGTGGCGAGCGCGTAATCGGCGACCACTTCGTTGAATTGGCCGACCAGCCCCTGATCGGAGCCGAATACGATGGCGCCGACGCCCGTGGTTTTCTCCTGATTCGGCGCTGCTGCCGCTGCGCTTTCCCGAAAACACGCCGCCAGCCCGAGTTCTACGGTGCGGTAATAATCGCCCAGAGCGCGCACCGATTGTTCATATTGGCCGATGCTCGACGCCGCTAGGGCTTTCATGGTGCGCACGACCGCCTGGAGATCGCCGGCTCTGTGGATTTTCCGGCGCAGGCCGGTGGCGGCGTCGCTCATGGCGCGGCCTTGGGTTGGAACGGCGCGAGCGCGGCGCGGGCGATTTCGATGATGGCCTGTTTGTCTGCGTCGCTGAGTTTCGCGGCGCTGTCGAAGCGGGCGCGTACTTCCTGCGGTATCGTCGCCGCCGCAGCGTGGACGGCGTCTTCGGCGTCGCCCATCTGCGCCGGCGGAATCACATCAAAAAGTCCGGCGCTCAAGGCCAGCAGGATGGTGATTTGCGCGGGCATCGGAACCGGCGCGAATTCCGCTTGTTTGAGGCAGGCGCGGATGCGCCGTCCGTGTTCGATGCGCTTGCGGCTGTCTTCATCGAGACGCGCGCCGAAGCGCGCAAAGGTTTCCAGTTCCTCGAACTGCGCGTAGGCCAGTTTGAGGTCGCCCGCCACGCCGTGATAAGACGCCCGTTGCGCCTTGCCGCCGACGCGCGACACGGATTGGCCGACATCGACCGCCGGCAACACGCCCAGTTCGAAGAGCGCCGGCGAAAGGTAAATCTGCCCGTCGGTAATCGAAATCAGGTTGGTGGGGATGTAGGCGGAAATGTTCTGCGCTTCGGTCTCGATGATCGGCAGCGCGGTCAGCGAGCCGCCGCCGCGTTCCGCGCGCATGTGGGTGGCGCGTTCCAGGAGCCGCGAATGAATGTAGAAAATGTCGCCGGGAAAGGCCTCGCGACCGGGCGGGCGGCGCAGCAGCAGGGACAGTTCGCGATAGGCGCGGGCGTGTTGGGTGAGGTCGTCGTAGACGATCAGCGCGTCGCGCCCCGCTTCCATGAAAAACTCGGCGATGCTGGTGGCGGCGTAGGGGGCGATATAGGCGAGGCCGGGCGGGTCGTTGCCTTCCGCCACCATCACCACGGTGTAATCCAGCGCGCCGCGTTCGCGCAGCGCCGCCACGGTTTTCGCCACTGACGAGGCGCGTTGACCGATGGCGCAATACACGCACACCACGTTTTCGCCGCGCTGGTTGAGGATGGCGTCGAGGGCGATGGCGGTTTTGCCGGTCTGCCGGTCCCCCAGTATCAGTTCGCGCTGACCGCCCCCCACCGGAATGAGCGCAACGATGACCTTGATGCCGGTCCGGAGCGGCGTCGTCACCGGTGCGCGCCCCATGATGGGCAGCGCCGGGCGCTCGATGGGCAGGCGCTGGTCGGCGGGCGGCGGCCCGCCGCCGTCGAGGGGGCGTCCCAGCGGATCAATGACGCGCCCCAGCAATCCTTCGCCGACGGCCACATCCATCACCCGCCCGGTGCGTTCAACCGGGTCGCCGGCGTGGAGTCGCTGGTAATCGCCGAGCAGCACCACGCCGATTTCGTCCTCGTCGAGATTGAAGGCGATGCCGTACCCCCCGCCGGGAAACACCAGCAACTCCTCGAAACCCACCCCGGCAAGTCCCGACACCTTGGCTACGCCGGTCGCGATGCTGGTGATCGCGCCCACTTCGCGGGGCGCGAAGGACGGCGTATAAGCTTCGCGCGCCCGGCTGATGCCGGCGTACAGGTCGTCGAAAAGTTGCTGGAGGCTCTCCGGTTCGCTGCTCATGGGGGCGACGTTTCAGGCGGAGGCGTTTTCAATAATTCCTCGACGCCTTTTTCCAGCGACGCCAGATAATCCGCGATGCTCCACGCCACCTTTTGGCCGTTGGCGGTGAGTTCGATCCCGCTCACCAGTTCCGGGGCGGTTTCGAAACGCAGTGCAACCGGCGTCGCGAAAGTTTCGTCGAGCGCGTTCTGGATGGTGGCGCGTTGCGCCGCCGGCAGCTCGAAAGCGCTGCGCAACAGCGCCGGTTCGGATGCGCTCTGTAATGCGGCGGCGAGTTCTGCCCTGGCCGCACCGTCGAGTTCGCGCACCCGGCGCATGAACACCTCGCCCAAGCGTTCTTCCAGGCTGGTTTCGGCGAGATCGGCGAGGGTTTTGCGGGTGATTGCGAACACCTCCTGACGGGCGCGGCGGCTGAAGGCCAGTTTCAAATTATGGGCGTCGTTGCGCAGCGCTTCCTGGCGCTGCGCGCTCAAGGCGTCCGCCGCGCGCCGCGCTTCCTCGATCAGGCGCTGGCGTTCGAGGTTCGCCGCCTCGCCCGCCTGGCGCAGCAGCGCGGCGCGTTGCTGCTCGAATTCCACATTTTTGCGCTGGAATTCGTCGCGCTCCCGGCAGGCGGCGGCCTCTTTCTCCGCCGCTTCGGCGAGGGCCGCCGCGACCCGTTTTTCGCGCGTGTCGATGGCGTTGAGGATGGGCCGATACAGAAAACGCTTGAGCAGCCACACCAGGATGAGAAAGTTGAGCGCCTGCGCGGCGACGGTGAACCAATCGATGAGCATGGCCTATTTTCCGGCAACCTGGGCGATGGCGTGATTCCAGAACGGATTGGCGAAAATCAGGATCATCGAGATTACGAAGCAATAGATGGCAATCGATTCGATCATCGCCAGGCCGACGAACAGGGTGCGGGTGATGGTGGCGGAAGCGTCGGGCTGCTGCGCCAGCGAGGTCAGCGCCGCCGCGACCGCGCGGCCTTCCGCCAGCGCCGGCCCCAATGCCCCGATGCCGGTAGTGAGTCCGGCGATGGCGATAGACGCCGTCGCGATAATGGTCATGTTGTCCATGGTGGTGTCCTTTGCTTTGCAAGAATATAAATCAATGGGTTGACGCGCCAAAAATCATTGAATAAACGCCAAAACGGCAACTGTTTGGCTACCTGGTTCCCCCCTTTGAAAAAGGGGGGGTAGGGGGGATTTCGACAGAGGTGGAATTGCCGCCACCGCTGAAATCCCCCTCAGTCCCTCATGGCGCTAATTTAAGCTTTAGGTCGATCCGGGCTGGAGCGCCGGCATCCTGCCGGCAGGCCGGCGAGACGCCGGCGCTCCCAGGCAAAGTCTCGCCGACACGCTTAACTAAGCGACATGGCCCTCAGTTCCCCTTTTCCAAAGGGGGAGGTGGGCTGGTCTGCGTTGCCGCCGCGATGTAGACGGCGGCCAGGATGCTGAAAATATAGGCTTGCACCATGCCGGTCAGCAATCCCAGCGCCGTCATCATGAGCGGGAAGAGGAACGGCGTGATGGTCAGCAATATCCCGACGATCATCTCGCCGCTCATCATGTTGCCGAACAGGCGCACCGCCAGGGCCAGGGTGCGTGAAATCTCGCTGATGATGTTGAAGGGCAGCATGATGAAAGTCGGTTCGATATAGGATTTCAGGTAGCCGCCCAATCCCTGCTCGCGTATCCCGAAATACGGCACTGCCACGAACACGCACAGCGCCAGCGCCACGGTGGTCGAAAGCGAACTGGTGGGCGGCGCGAAGCCGGGCAGGATGACGCCCAGGCTGGAGGCGGCCACGAACAGGAACAAGGTGCCGAGAAAACCCAGATATTTGCCGGGCTGGCGCAGGCCGACTTCGGCAATCTGGGTCTGGATGCCGGCGACGATGATTTCCAGCAGGTTCTGCCAGCGGCTGCGCTCCAGCCCCGTGGAAAGCCGGCGCGTAATGAGTATCGCGGCGGCGCACAGCGCCGCCATGATCGCCCAGGTGGAAACGATGGTGGCGTTGAGCTTGAGAAAGCCGTATTGCCAGAAAATCAACTCGTCGGGACTAAGGCGCATGGTGATGCTCCTCCCGTTGCGCCGCGCCGGTCAGGCGGGTGACTGCCAGGCGCGCCGCGCTGAAGCCCAGCAGGGCCGCCAGCAGGCGTTTCCAGTCGCCGCCGGAAAGCGCATAAAAGCCCGCCAGCGTGATGCTCATGCGCGTCATCAGGCTGGCGAAAATCCAGCGCGCGGGGGTGGGCGAGGCCAGACTCTTGCGCACCGTCCACCACAACCCGCCGAAAAAAAACGCGCCGAGCAAGCCGCCCGCCAACCCCGCCAGCGCCAGCGTCAAGACCTCATTCATCGCCCTCCTCCTGTTCCTTGCGGATCGCCTTTTCTTCCTTGCCCACCCAGTGCCAGGCGTTCCAGCAGCCCAGCGCCAGACCGACGATGAGCAGCGACAACGTCCAGGAATGCGGGGCGGGATGCTGCTCGTCGAGCCACATGCCGAGGCGCGCGCCGAGCAGCGTCGGCACGACCACCGACCAGCCCACCAGGCCCATCATGCCCAGACCGAACCACACGCCCTGTTTGGCGTTGAGGCGCGCCTTGAGCTTGCGCACCGCCTTTGCGCCGATTTTCCCGGCCATGTCCGGGGAATTTCTGGAAGGATCGTCAGCCATGATGAAATCCCGTGAAACGGCGCAGAAAGGCGCTTTCCAGCTTCGCCATGACTTGCCGCACGTTTTGTTCGTTGTCGTCGAGGGTCAGGAACTCTTCCTCCACCGCTGCGCGCAAGCGCTCCAGGTCTGTCCCGCCCATCGCCCGGCGCACCGAAACCAGCACTTCCGGGCCGGCCTTGACCAGTACGCCCTCATCCACCGCCACGAAAATTTCGCCCGCCGCCGGCGTTTCGTAGACCAGGATGCCCGGCGTGAGCGCCGCGACACAGTCAAGGCGATGCGGCAACAGGCCGAACGAACCTTCGCGGGTTTCCGCGACGATCCGCGTCACGTCGCCGGTTGCCGCGAATATCCCGAAAGGCAGGAGGATTTTGAGATTCATCGTCGCGTTCACGCCGGGCCTCCCATTGGCGGTTTTGCTTCGTCTATCGTCCCGATCATATACAGCGCGCTTTCCGGGTAATCCTTGAATTCGTCCTGGAGGATGCGTTCGCAGCCGTCCAGCGCATCCTGGAGACTGACCAGTTTACCCTTGAGGCCGGTGAATTGTTCGGTCGTGAAAAAGGGCTGGGTGAGAAAGCGCTCCAGGCGGCGCGCCCGCGCCACGGTGTTGCGATCCTCCGGCGAAAGCTGCTCCAGCCCGAGCATCGCGATGATGTCCTTGAGTTCCGAATATTGCGCGAGGGTGCGGCGGATTTCCTGGGCCAACTGGTAATGGCGCGCGCCGACGATGCCCGGCGTGGCCATTTTGGAGCTTGACTGGAGTGGGTCGATGGCCGGAAACAGTCCTTCGCCGGCCCGTTTTCGGGATAACGCGAGGGACGCGGAGAGATGCGAGAAGGTATGCACCGCGGCCGGGTCGGTGAAATCGTCCGCCGGCACGTACACCGCCTGGATGGAGGTGATGGCTCCGCTCTCGGTGTTAGCGATGCGCTCCTCCAGGCCCGCCAGTTCGGTGCCCAGGGTGGGTTGATAACCGAGCCGGGATGGCATCTGCCCCATCAGCCCGGACACTTCCGAACCGGCCTGGATGAAGCGGAAAATATTGTCGATGAGCAGCAACACGTCGCGGTGTTCGTCGTCGCGGAAATATTCGGCCATCGTCAGCGCCGCATGGCCGACCCGGAAGCGGCTCCCCGGCGGCTCGTTCATTTGCCCGAAAACCATCACCATATTGGGCAGCACACCAGCCTGCTGCATGTCGCGGTACAGTTCCTCACCTTCGCGGCAGCGTTCGCCGATGCCGCAGAAAATGCTCACGCCCTGGTGTTTTCCGACCATGTTGTGAATCATCTCGGTGAGCAGCACCGTCTTGCCCACCCCCGCCCCGCCGAACAGACCGGCTTTGCCGCCGCGCTCCAGCGGGGATAACACATCGATGATCTTGATGCCGGTTTCAAAAATTTCCGAATGGGTGGAGCGCTGCGCCAGCGGCGGCGGCTCGCGATGCACCGAGCGCCATTCCACGTCCAGTGGCGCGGGCAGGCGATCCAGCGGGTTGCCGAATACGTCGAACATGCGCGCCAGAATGGTTTTTCCGACCTGAGCGCGCAGCGGCCCGCCGCTGTCTTCCACCACCGTGCCGCGCGCCAGGCCCTGGGTGGGCGTCAGCGCAATCCCGCGCACCCGTTGCGTATCGAGTTGCGCCAGCACCTCGATGGCGATCCGCCGCTCCGGCCCGGCGCGCAGCAGCGTATAGATCGGCGGCAGACGTTCGGAAAAACGCACGTCCACCACGCTGCCGCGCACCGCGACAACCGTGCCGAGATTGGCGGCGTGAAGGGGAATGGCTGGGTTCACTATGCTGATCCGCAGTAAATTGACGCCATTATTGGGAAACATCCGGCGCAGGTCGGCCCGCTGCGCCATAGCGTAGGAGCGGTCTCCTGACCGCGAAGCGGTGGTTCAGCCCAGACCACACTCCGCTTTGCCGCCGCGCGGAAATCTCCACCAGACCTGCTCCGTTCACCACCGCTCGCGGTCGGGAGACCGCTCCCACATTCAGGCTGATTTCGGACGATGCTGGACGCTAATTACAGCATAGCCCAGCATACGGGGAGAAAAAGGCGGCCTCAGTGCAACAGCGAACACAGATGCTGCGTTTATTGGGGGTGTTGGCCGTTCCGGTGCGGGCCGTGTTGATTCGCCTCGCGTTCATAAAGCGGCAGCACTTCCGGCAAATGGCGCTCGATTTCCTTGATGCGGTTCTGCCCGGAGGGATGGGTGGACAACCACTGGGGCGGCCCGCCCTTGTTGGCGGCGCTCATCTTTTCCCACAGCGTGACCCCGGCGCGCGGGTCGAATCCGGCGCGGGCCGCCAATTCCAGCCCCACCAGGTCGGCCTCGGATTCGTCGCCGCGCGAAAACTTGAGGTTCAGCAGCGAACCGCCGGCCTCGAATAACGCGGCGTATTTGCCATCCCCGACGCGCTGCCCGAGCAGCGACGCGCCCAAGTGGGTGAGTTCGCTTTTGGCGAGCCGTTCGCGGGCGTGTTCGCGCAGGGCGTGGGCTATTTCATGGCCCATCACGATGGCGACTTCGTCGTCGGTCAGTTTCAATTTGGTCAGCAGACCGCTATAAAAGGCGATTTTCCCGCCGGGCATACAAAAGGCGTTGACCTGAGACGAGCCGATCAGGTTGATTTCCCATTTCCAACTGGTGGCGCGCGGATTGAATTTGCTGGCAAAGGGGATGATGCGTTCCGCAATGCCGCGCAGCCGGACGACTTGCGCATGGTGATCCGGGCCGAGGGCGTTTTTCGCCGCCGCCTGGCGCTTCAGGTCGGCGTATTGCTGGTTGGCTTGGCGCTCCGGCATTTCCGCCGGAACCAGATTGCGGAATATCGAAGGTTTGCCGACATCGACGCCTTCGCCCTGGGCGGGAGTAGCCCAGAGCGGGGCGGCAGAGACCAGACCCAACGCGAGACAAGCGACTTTGACGAGGAACGGAATATTCATGAGGAAAGCGGAAATTTCAGAATCCGATGGAGTAATTTTACCTGACCGGGATGCTCAAGTCGCCGCCAGGCAGTGGCTCACAAGGCGGCACACACAATTCAGAAGCGGGGCAGGTGGCATATTGGCTGTGCGCATAATCCAATTGCGCCTTGATCGCGCCAAACAGCGAGACTGCGGTCTCGGTGGCGACCCCGTAATCGCCTTTGGGGCATTGTACGTCGGCAAACTTCAGAAATTCATTCCAGCGCTGCCGGGACACCTCCCCATACCCGGAAAAAAACCGGATGGGCAGGTCTTGCGGGCCGTGTTGACGCAAACTTCGTGCGATGAACTGTCCGCCTTGGGTGGAGCCTTCCAGCGTATACAAAACGCCAATCAGCGCGCCGACTCTCGGGGGCGCGACGAAATCCTGGCTTACCGGAACAGGCAAGCGCCCGAGTATCGCCAGATCGGCATCGAGAGTCGGCAGCTTGAGGCGCGAACCGTAATCGAACAATCCTGGATGCTGTTCAAGAAACTCCAGAATCCAGGCCTCCGCCATGCTGTAAATGCCGTGCAGGGCTGCCAGCGCGTTACCGTATTCGATGATGTCCAAATCCGCGTTGAGCAGTGGTGTGAGGAGGGGATGATGGTCCAGTTCGTGATGGGGCTTTTTGGTTGCCTGCCGAAGCAGAGCGTGCAGTTCCGAATGCGACGGGGTTTCCATTACAGCCACCGCAGCAGATTGTTGCGGAATTTCCCGGCCACCAGTTTCTCTTCGTTCGACCAGGGACGGCTGTAGCCGGTTTTGGTTTCGACCCAACGCTCAAACGAGCGTCGCGGGGAAAGAGTGATGGCCCCTGCATTCTCGATAACCGGCTTGTTCGGGTTGCCGGCCCATGCGACTTCCTGGGGTTCGGCGGGGCGGAACCAGTAAAAGCGTACCCAACCGGAACGGGCGGAGCGCGCCTTGATTGCCATCATGCCGCTGACCGTGGCAATGATTTCCACTTTTCCCGGAAACACGTTCGCCAAACAATCGCCGGAAAATACCGATTCCTTGCACTCGCTGAGGAACCACTCGTCAATCACGCCGATTCCTTCGAGGTCTGGCCCGTCTCCGGCGATCACCACATCATTTCCTACTACCATTGCAAATCCCCGTGCCGACAATGCATCGATCAACGCCTGGCCATTGACTTCGACGCCATCGAGAGGATCGGGATGTTCGGCCAGGGCCTCCAGGACTCCGTCAATCCGCCGCTCCAGACTGTCCATCATTTGCAGGCGGCGGCTGGCCAGGTGCGATGTCATGCCCAGCGCGTAGGCGCTGGATAATGCAACACAGGCATTGCGCTGATCGGGCGTAAGTGTGCGCGGGGCGTGATGGTGACAGGCGACCAAAGCCCACAGTTTGGCAGAAATTCTTATCGGTACGGAAAACGAGGCGCCTACGCCCATGTTGCCCAGATATTGCAGATGCACCGGAGAAACGCTGCGTAAATCGGACCAGGTCATGTCCGGCGGTTCATTGTCGATGCCCAGAACCGGCACCGGCGTTGCCGTGGCGTCAGGAATCATCCGCGAGGGGTTGATCATATAGAGGTTGCGGGCGATGGCCGGGATGTCGCTGGCGGGAAAATGCAGACCGAGATAGCTCCCCATCCCGCTTGCGGTAAGCTCCGCAATGACCTCGCCCGACCAGTCTTCCTGAAAGCGATAGATCATGAATCGCTCAAAGCCGGTGATGGCCCGGAAAGCCTGGAGCAGAAACTGATGATATTCGGTCAGCTCGTCGCCGTCCTGCGGAACCTTCATCAGGGGGAGCTGGTAGCCTTGCAGGGTAATCGGTTCGGCAGGCGCACTGTTGCGTTCGAGTTCAACCAGGATACATCCCTCACCGCGAATAAGCAGGGCGTCGATCCGTTCCGAGGATGCCTCGATGACGTTCATCAGGCTCAGTGTTTTCCCCGGCTGGACGGGAAGGCGCGCCAGGTTATGCGGCGACAGCCAAGGCAGTGCGTCAAGGGGTTTACCCAGCAGGTTGGCGGCGGCGACACCGGCGAATTCCTCGAGATTGGCGCTGGCATGGGTGATGGATAACGTCTTTTCGTCAATCCGCAGCATCGCGCCGAAGGATTGAATCGCGCCGGAAAGGTGAAGCTGTTCTAATTCGCAGCTTTGCAGAAGTTCGTTCAGGGGAGGCTCGCGGTTGCTCATTGGGCGTTATTCCTTTTGCGAACGGTGATGGTTATTTGGTGGAGCCGCCGTTCCGCTTTTTTGACGCAAGAAGCGCATTGACGAAATCTTCCGGCGCGAGCGGGCGGTGGAATAAATAACCTTGGGCAATATCGCAACCCTCCATCCTGAGGATGTTTAACTGCGCCTTGGTTTCAACACCTTCCGCGACAACCCGCAAACCCAGGGCATGGGCCATGGTGATGATGGTTTTGGCGATGGAACGGTCATCCGGCTCATCGGCGATGCCATCCACAAAGCTGCGATCCACCTTCAATTCGTGGATCGGCAGCTTGCGCAGGTAGGCCAGCGAAGAATATCCAGTGCCGAAATCGTCAATACTCAGGGTTATCCCCATCCGCTCCAGGTGAACCAGCATTTCACGCACCACGTCGAGGCGTTCCATCAGCGCGCTTTCGGTAAGCTCCACTGTAATGCAGGAGGCCGGTATGTCCGCAGTCGTTATCCAGTCATCCACTTTTTCGACAAATTCGCTGTCACGCAACTGGTGCGCGGAGACGTTGATGGCAATTTGCGGGATATCGAGTCCGGTTTTCCGCCATGTGGCGATTTGGGTGGTCACCATCTCGAATACGCGGCTGCCGATCAGGCCCATCAGGCCGGCGTTTTCAGCCACCGGAATGAATTGCCCCGGCGATACTTCGCCCAGCGCCGGGTCACGCCAGCGCAACAACGCTTCGGCGCCCACTATCGCGCCGCTGCGAATATCCACCTTGGGCTGGTACACCATGCGCAGATGACCGGCGTCGAGCGCGACCCGCAAACCGGTTTCCAGTGTCATGCGCTGCAAGGCGATCACCTTCATCTCGTCGGCGAAAAATTGATACTGGTTGCGCCCCCGTTCCTTGGCGCGGTACATGGCGGTGTCGGCGGATTTCAGCAGGCTGTTGCTATCCTCCCCATCCTCGGGGTAAATGCTGATGCCGATGCTGGCGGAAACAAACAGGTTCTGGTCGTTGATATGGAAGGATGCTCCCATGAAATCGACAATGCGGCCCGCTACCGTATTGACCTCCGGCAGCTCGACATCCACCAGGACCGCGACGAACTCGTCGCCGCCAAGGCGCGCCAGGGTATCGGAGTCGCGCACGCAGCGTTGCAGGCGCTCGGTGGCCTGCTTGAGCAGGGTGTCGCCCACGTCGTGACCCAGGCTGTCGTTGATGTTCTTGAAATTGTCGAGATCGATGAACAGGATCGCAAGTTTTTGCTTCTGCCGCTTGGCCTGCGAAACCGCATGCTTCAGGCGGTCTACCAGCAGGCTGCGATTGGGCAGGCCAGTGAGTTCGTCGTGGGTGGCGAGAAACTCGATCCGCCGTTGCGACGACTTGATCGCGGTAATGTCACTGAATATCGAGACGAAATTCACGACTTCGTCGTTTTCGTTCTTGACCGAATTGATGGTCAGCCATTCCGGATAGATGTCGCCGTTCTTGCGCCGGTTGAAAATTTCGCCTTGCCAGGAGCCTTGTTCTAAAAGGCTGCGCCACATCGCGGCGTAAAACTCCTTGGAGTGCTGGCCGGATTGGAGAATGTTGGGGTTTTTGCCTATCACCTCTTCGAGCCGATAGCCGGTGACGCTGGTAAAGGCATCGTTGACGGTAATGATGGTGCCCTTCGCATTGGTAATCACAATGGCCTCGCCGGCACGGTCGAAAACCTTGGCGGCCAGGCGCAATTGTTCGTCGGCATGGCGGCGGCGTGTGACATCGTTGGCCTGGGTGCAAACCGAACGCACGACGCCGTTGCGGTCGAAAATCGGGAAGCGCACACTTTCCAGCCACAGGTGTCCCGAGGATATCGGCAGTTCATCAACGGAATCCACCGCACTCAGCTTGAGCATGGTGTCCAGATCCCTGCCGCGCAACAACTGGGCGATTTCCGCGCCGAATATCTGCTGATCGGTTTTGCCGACCACCGCATTCGCCTTGACGCCGAAAATCTCTTCAAACCGCTGATTGACGAATTCGTAACGTCCCGAAGTGTCTTTCAGGGAAACCAGCGAAACCGAGTGATTCATGATGGCGAGAAGCTGCTCCTGGCTTTCGCGGATTTTCTCCTGGGCAACCACCAGATCGGTGTTGTCCACCACGACCAGTACCACTCCCTGCGCGGTACCCGTCGAATTCAGTACCGGAGTAACAAAAACATGAAACGTGCTGCCGCCATATTCAGTGGGGAAGTTTTTCTTGCGGCCACTTGCCAGTGCTTCGTCGAGATATTTGTCGATTCCGTCCAGGTACCCAGGCAGCTTGAGGCGGCCAATGGGTTGCCCGGCGTTCGACTGGGGAAGATCGTAAGTCCGGATCGCCATGCCGTTGGCGCGCCGAAGAAACAGGTCCGTATCGAAAACCACCACCGGAAAATCCATGGTGTTGTAAACACTCTCGAATTCGCTGTTGAGTGCAGCCAATTCCGCCGACTTGATTTGGCTTTCTTCGTTGACGCTGACGAGTTCCTCGTTGGTTGCCTGCAATTCCTCGTTGGATGCTTCAAGCTCTTCGTTGGTCGCCTGCAACTCTTCGTTGGCAGCCTGGACTTCCTCGTTTAGAGCTTGCATTTCCTCGTTGGAAGCCGCCATTTCTTCCATCAGGGTTTGCAGATGCTCACGCGTCGAAGCGAGTTCGTCCTCGGAATCCTCCTCAGCCCGAGTCGCCATCTCGGCGTCACCGTCGGCAGGCCGTAACCGTGAAGCCGGCTCGAACGCCACCAGGAACAGTTCGTTGTCCGGCCCCACGTCCAGTGAATGAACAGCGAGCCGCCATACCTCGTTACCTAATGCGGCAATCCGTCGCCTGCGGCTGAACGCGCTGGTGTGGCGCCGCCGGGCGCGGTACAACGTAGTCAGAATTTCATTGGCGAGTTCGGGAACGATTAGCTGAGCCAGATTCATTTCCGGTGAGCCGGAGGGAAAGCTGATAAAGCGATTCACTTCGCCATGGCTGTGCAGAATGCGAAAGCCCGCATCGACCAGCATGGCCGGCCCGAACTGGTCAGCAATCGCCTTGTGGAAAAGCCGGTCATGGGTTTTGGGCGAAGTAAGCGGGTCGGCGGCCAGCCCTCCGATCCGTCCCCGCACCACCTTGCCGAGCGATACCGGTCTCCCTTTTCCGCGTGGCCGGTATATCCGTGCGCGCCGGTCGGCAGCCGAAAACAGAGACTCCTGCTGGGTGACGGTTTCCGAACGACCAAGAAACAGCAGGCCATCGTCGCGCAAAGCGTAGCGCATGATCGACAGCACCTTGTTCTGTAATTCGGCATTGAAATAAATCATTACGTTGCGGCAAGTCACCAAATCGACACGCAGGAACGGCGGATCGACGGCAATATCCTGACGCGCGAAGGTCACGCAGTCGCGTAGCCTTTTTACCGGCTCGAAACCGTTGCCGCTGGGCTGGAAATATCGCCCGATGTACTCGGGCGGCATTTCGGCCATGGCCGCCTGGTTATAGATGCCACGCCGCGCCACGCCCAGCGCGCTGTTGTCGATGTCGGTGGCGAAGATTTGCAGATTGACCTGCTTCAAATTCTCGGCGATCAGCTCCAGAAACAGGATACCCAGTGAGTAGGCTTCCTCGCCGGTGGCGCAACCCACCACCCAGACCCGGACTTCTTCGCCCGGCTGCTTTTGCTCGATCAGTTCCCGCGCGAAGCGCTCCAGAGCACGAAAGGCATCCTGATCCCGAAAGAATTCGGTCACCGAAATCAGGGTTTCCTTGGCCAGCGCGTCGAGTTCTTCATGATGCTCCTCGGTGTATTCCAGATAGCCGGCCAGAGTGCCTGTTTCGGTGGCGATCATGCGGCGCTGCAAACGCCGCTGAACGGTAGACAGTTTGTAGCTGGAAAAGTCGATTTTGGTGCGTTGACGGACACGCTCGAAGAGCACCGACAATTCCGCAGGGCGCTGCTCCAGGCTTTCAAACTCGGGGATCATGCCGGGAAAACGAATCAACCGTTCCAGTTCACTGCCCATTTGGGCAGGAGTAAGGATGCGGTCGGCAACGCAGGCATCGATGGCCGAGCGCGGCATACCATCGTATTTCGCTGTCTCCGGCACTTGTACGAAAGTCACACCGCCTACCGCCTTGATGGCTCGCAAGCCGCGGGTGCCATCCGAACCGGTACCCGACAGGATGATGCCCACGGCATGTTCGTCGAATTCTTCCGCCATCGACTGAAACAATAAATTGATCGAAGGTTTGGGGGCAATTTCCGGGGAAGGTGTGGAAAGGTGAAACCGGCCTTTTTGAAAGACCAGATTGCTCCCCGGCGGCACGATGTAGATGACGTCCAGCAGAGGAACCTCATCGTCCACAATTTCCTGAACGGGGAGCTTGGTTTCACGGGACAGAATGTCGGCCATCATGCTGCGATGGTTCGGCGACATGTGTTGCGCAATCACGTAGACACAGTCGAGCCTGTTTGGCAGCCCGGCAACAAATTGGCTAAGTGCTTCCAGGCCTCCGGCGGAAGCACCGATTCCTACCACATGGTGACGGACTTCGTCAGGGGGGAGGGCGAGAATATCCTGGCTCAAAATAACATCTCAATTTGATGGGTTTCTGGGAATATACACTCATTTCTAGGCGTTCCGTAAGGCTATTCCGCTGCTGCCGAGCAGGCGGCAAACTGAATTTTTCAGGATAATGAACCCTCTTTCACTCAGGGCAACCCCATGGAAACCTTCAAGCTGGTCCTCCCGGAACACCTCAATCATTTCGGCCACCTGTTCGGCGGCAACATGCTCAAATGGATCGACGAAATCGCCTGGATCGCCGCCAGTCGTGATTATCCCGGTTGCAGCTTCGTCACCGTCGCGATGGACAAGGTGGAATTTCACAAGGGCGTCACACAAGGCTCGATCCTGCGTTTCGACGTGCAGCGCGTCCGCGAGGGCAACTCGTCGGTGCAATACCTCGTTGACGTATATAGCGAAAACATCGAAACCGGCGTGGAAGAGCGGGTGTTCAACACCAATATCACTTTCGTCTGCCTCGACAAACAGAATCGCAAAGCGGCTTTGAAACGTGTTTCCTGAAACGCTGCCGCCCGAGCGCCATCCCCTCGCGCGCCAGACCTTGCGGCGCATCACCTGGCGGCTGATTCCGTTTCTCTGCCTGCTGTATATCGTCGCGTATCTCGACCGCATCAACGTGAGTTTCGCCGCGTTGCAGATGAACCGCGACCTGGGCTTGAGCGCGGTGGCTTACGGTACCGGGGCGGGGCTGTTTTTCCTCGGGTACGTGTTGTTCGAGATTCCCAGCAACCTGCTGTTGCAACGCTTCGGCCCGCGTATCTGGATCGCCCGGATCATGGTGAGCTGGGGGCTGCTTTCGATGGCGATGGCGCTGACGCGGGATGAAACGAGTTTTTACCTGCTGCGCTTCTTGCTGGGCGTCGCGGAAGCCGGATTTTTCCCCGGCATCATCCTTTATCTGACCGCCTGGTTTCCGGCCCGCGAACGCGCCCGCGCGATTGCGCTGTTTGCCAGCGCCAGCGCGTTGGCCGGCCTGCTCGGCAGTCCCTTGTCCGGCGCGCTGCTGGAACTCGACGGCTGGTGGGGGTGGCGCGGCTGGCACTGGTTATTCGTGCTGGAAGGCCTGCCGGCGGTGCTGCTGGGCCTGGTGGTGTTTTTCAAGCTGCCGGATCGCCCCGAACAAGCCCGCTGGTTACCCGAGGCGGGCCGCGACTGGTTGAACCAGACCCTGCGCGAGGAGCGCGAAGCCGCGCAAGCGCATACCCGCCATACCCTCAAGGAAGCGCTCGGCAGCGGCCAGGTGTGGCTGCTGGGGCTGGTGTATTTCTGCATGGTGATCGGCATGTACGGCATCACCCTGTGGTTACCGCAAATGTTGCGCGCATTGACCGGCGTCAGCGATTTCCGCCTCGGCCTGCTCAACGCCCTGCCGTTCCTCGCCGCCGCGCTGGGGATGGTGGTCATCGGCTGGCACTCCGACCGGCGCAATGAACGCCGCTACCACGTGGCCGGTTCGCTGGCCCTGGCGGCGCTGGGCGCACTGCTCGCCGCCGCTGCCGACTCCTTGCCGCTGGCGCTGGTCGCGTTCGCCATCGCGGCGGTGGGCGTATGGGGCGTGATGGGGCCGTTCTGGGCGCTCGCCACCGCCTCGCTGAGCGGCGCCGCCGCAGCGGGCGGCATCGCCCTGATCAACTCGCTGGGCAACAGCGGCGGCTTCGTCGGCCCCTACCTGATGGGCTGGTTCAAACAGATGACGGAAGGTTATAGCGCCGGGTTGGTCGCGGTCGCGGGGGTTGCGTTGGCGGGCGGCGGGTTGGTGTTGTTGGTGCGGGTGGGGCGGTAATGCTGTTGAGTTAAGCCCGTAGCGCAACGAACGGGAGCGCCGGCATCCTGCCGGCAGGCCGGCGAGACGCCGGCGCTCCAAGCAACTGAACCGGCTGTCGCGCTTAACTCAACAGCATTGGGGTGGGGGGTGTGCAGGCCGGGTAGGCGCGGCTCTTCGCGCCCACCCGGATACGCCTAATTTCCGGGCGAGGGGGCGCAGTCCATGACGCGCAGGCCGGGAACCTGGGCAAAAGCGCGGTTGGCGCTGACCAGGGGGCAGTTTTCGGCGACGGCCTGGGCGAGCCGAGTTGCACCCGGCTTGCGCGCTGCGCCGAAGCGCAGTTCGGCCTCGGTAATGACCGAGATGCACACCGGTGCTTCGATGAGCAACGTGTGCGCCGCCGCTTCCTTGCCACGTATCAGCGCGGATGCGGCATTGGTGTCGAGCAAAAAGCGATAGGCGCTCATGGCTGGTTACGCTCAATCGCCGGACTGGCATCCCGTTGCAGATCGAAATCCGCGAATTCCTCGGGCGATTCGGCAATCAGCTTGTCACGCAGCTTGATCCAATCCTCCAGCTTGCGGTTGCGCGGACTCAGGACGACATCGCCGCTAAGCGGGGCGCGCCGGATCAACACCTCGTCGCCGTCAAAGCGAAATTCGGCAGGCAGACGCACGGCCTGGCTGCGGCCATTTTTGAAGAGCTTGGCGGTTTGCATTGGGGATTTCCTCAGATGGTATATATCGCAGTGCATATCGGCGAAAGGGAGAGAACAAGGCGGGCATCCGCCGACGAGTGGCAAATGTTAGTGATCACTCTCACGCTAGCCCAGGCAGGATAAGGAGATGCCTGGAAAGCCGCTCTGGGCGCGGCGTTCCGGGCAGGGGCGCGTCAATCGCGCATCGCAACCCTCACAGGTTTTGGCGCCTTCCCTGGAAGGAAATTGCCGGTGTCGTTGGTGAGGTTGTGGCGGTGATTTATCGCGTTCTTTTTCGCGAACGATGCGCCTCCTATCGTCGGCACATCCTACGAGCTCGCCGCCCCCGCCACACCAACAGCCCTGCCCGCCTCGGCCCCGGAACGCGAAATCGCCGCGATCTGGAGCGAACTGCTGGGCCGCGACACCTGCCCGGTGGACGAAAGCTTCTTCAACCTGGGCGGCAACTCCCTGCACCTGGTCGGCGTCCAGACCCAAATCGCCGCCCGCCTGGGAGTGAACCTCGACATCGTCGAACTGTTCCGCCACCCGACGATCCGCGACCTGGCGGGGAGCGGTTCCTTTGCAGGATGAGACGGTTCGGGCGGAACGCAGCCCTGGGCAGCCTGCACCGGAAGGTGTGCGGAGTCAGGCGGAGTTGCGCCGGGCGGCGCGGGCGGGGTTGCGGAAGGGGGGGTAGCGCCGCTTTACCACGTTTCCACAGTTCGCGCTAGCTGTGAAAAGTATCAGGATTGCAGGTAGGGGAATTGTGGGCATAATCCGGGAAATAGCCGCCTCCAACGTCCGAATCATTTGTATTTTATTGGGATCAACTTTACGTTGGACACAACTCAATGAATATTTCATATTTTCGCAATAGTCCCACAGCGTTAATATTACGTGGTGTGACAATACTTTTCGTTGCCACAATTTTCGGCACGGTATGCTTATTTTCCATGTCGATGGCACTTATTTGGGTTCTCGTATTGGTTGCAATTCCATGTCAATTATTTGGTGTTATTTCCATTTTGGTTGGTGTTTGGAGGGCAATACAAGTCAAGTAGGGTGGGCACGGTTTCATCGTGCCCACGCGAAAATTCCCATAACCCCACTGGGCATCGTTGGTAAACTCCAGTACGTTAGCCCTTGCGTAGCGCCCCGACCTATGTACCTCACGGTAGTTGCCTTCGTTGTATTTGCTCTTGTACTTCATGATGACGTGGAGGAACACCGTCTCATCGAATATGCAATTATGGGTCAGCCATACGATTCAGCATCGGGAATCAGTATCAAGATAGACAAGGTGTCTGGCGGTTATGCGCGGGCTTTTGTTTCGTCGGACGAAGGCGACGAAACGGATGTGGCTTATCTTCAAAAGATAGAGGGTCGGTGGGTCGTCCTTGACCAAGGAACCGGAGTCAACCCTCATGAAATCGGTATTCCTAACAATTGGTAGCCAAGCCGGGTAGGGTGGGCACGGCCCCATCGTGCCCACGCGGAAATTCCCATAACCCCACCGCGTGGGCACAAACCCCCGTGCCCACCCTACGGTAAAATCACCGGATGTCCCATTACCGACGCGATACGACGCCCGGCGCGACCTGGTTTTTTACGGTGGTTTCTTACCGGCGGCGGCTCATCCTTTGCACCGACTCCATCCGCGCGGCGTTGCGTGCCGCTATTGAAAAGGTGCGGGTCGAACGGCCCTTTACCATCGACGCCTGGGTGTTGTTGCCCGACCATTTACATTGCCTGTGGACGCTGCCGGACGGTGACGCGGATTTTTCGACGCGCTGGAAACTCATCAAACACGATGTGTCGCTGGCCTGCGGTGAGACGTTCCATCGCGACGACTGGATGACCGCCTTGAAGCGCAAACATCGCGAAGCGACGATCTGGCAACGGCGCTTCTGGGATCACCGCATTCGCAACGAGGCGGATTTTGCCCGCCACTTCGATTATCTGCACTTCAATCCCGTCAAACACGGAGTGGTCGAAAACGCCCGCGATTGGCCGTATTCGGCGTTTCACCGCCACGTTCGCAACGGCATTTACCCTCTCGATTGGGGCGGCCCGGCGGTTCAACTCGACGGTGAGTATGGCGAACATGTGTAGGGGCGGCGACAAGACCGGGGACAAGCGATGGTACGACATGCATGTTCCGTTTGCGGACCGGCTTTACGACGAATACCTGGAGCAACTTCGCAAGGAAGGGCAATTCAATGGCTAAGAAATTTTCCGAACTTCGCGCGCAAATGCCGCCCGAATCCCGTGCACGAGCCGACGCTCAAGCTCAGGCGATGCTGGCAGAGATGCCGCTCAACGAGTTGCGCCAGGCGCGCGGCTTGTCACAAAAAATGCTGGCCGAGACACTGCACGTCAAGCAACCCTCCATCGCCAAGCTGGAAAAGCGCACTGACATGTATCTCTCCACCCTGCGCAGCCACATTGAGGCAATGGGCGGCGAATTGGAGGTGGTAGCGCGTTTCCCCGATGGCGCGGTCAAAATCAGCAATTTCTCGGAGTTGGGCAAGCTGGCGTAGTCCAAGGTAGCCCGGTCACCCGTGTAGGGCGCAATCCCCGCAGGGCATTGCGGTGCATGGGATCGCATCCTCATGCGGCGGGTTACGCCTGCGGCTAACTCGCCCTACGCTGGTGTGGGTTATGGCCCCCGCCAGGGCGCAATTCAATCATCCCCACCCCCTCCAGCAAGACTCCCCGCCGCGCCAGCCGCGCCAGCCGCTCCCGCGCTTCCAGCAGCGCTTCGTGGAGGCGAGTTCGGACTTGGCTGGCAGTTCCGTCCAGTATTCGGCGACGGCGATGCCGTCCTTGTGCATTTGCAGAAGTTCGACTTGCTCGCGGCTGGCATTCAGCGCAGAGGATCAGGCCGATGAGCGCGTCTTCGCCGGGCTGGTGCTCATATTTGTCCAGCCATTTTCGTATGCCTCAAGGCGACGATATGGCTCCAGCTCAATTGTCGCATCAGTGATGCGACAATTTCCGGTTGAGGGAAAGCGTCGGCAAACTGGATCATGCGGTGCAGGTTTTTGGCTTCAAAGCCGCGCCCGAATTCCTGAGCCAGCCGTTGGCCGAGGTGGTCTATGATTTTGGCCCCATATTGCGCCCGCTCGCCGCCAAGCACTTCGCGGAGCAGGCGTTCGCCGACGCTCCAGTAAAGCCGGGTTAGTTCGGCGTTGACCGCGCCGGCCAGGCGTTGGCGGCTGGTAGCGATGAGGCTGCGCAGTTCGGCGTGGAGGGTGTCCGGGCTGCTGTCGGTGGCGGGGCTGGATGCGGTGTGCTTCATTTTGGGCGATTCCGGCAAGTGTTCTCAGCGCCGCAAAACCTACTCCACCGTCACCGACTTAGCCAGATTCCTCGGTTTATCCACATCGGTGCCCTTCTGCAAGGCGGCGTGATACGCCAGCAACTGCACCGGCACGGCGTGGATGATCGGCGAGAGCACCCCGGCGTGGCGCGGGGTGCGGATGACGTGGACGCCTTCGGTTTCGCCGAAGTGGCTGTCCTGGTCGGCGAACACGTAGAGCTGGCCGCCGCGCGCGCGGACTTCCTGCATGTTGGATTTGACCTTTTCCAGCAGGCTGTCGTTGGGGGCGATCACCACTACCGGCATGTTGCTGTCCACCAGCGCCAGCGGGCCGTGTTTGAGTTCCCCGGCGGGGTAGGCTTCGGCGTGGATGTAGGAGATTTCCTTGAGCTTCAGCGCGCCTTCCAGGGCGATGGGGTAATGCAGGCCGCGCCCGAGAAAGAGGGCGTGTTCCTTGCCGGCGAATTGTTCGGCCCACACCTTGATTTGCGGTTCGAGATTGAGGGCGTGCTGGACGCTGCCGGGTAGCAGGCGCAGGGCTTGCAGGTGTTCCTGTTCGGTCTGTTCGGTAAGTGTGCCGCGTTGCTTGCCCAACACCAGGGCGAGGATGAACAACGCCGCTAATTGCGTGGTGAAGGCCTTGGTCGAGGCGACGCCGATTTCCGCCCCGGCGCGGGTGTAGAAGACCAGCCGGGAGGCGCGTGGAATGGCGCTCTCCTGGACGTTGCAGATGGACAGCGTCTTGTCGTGGCCGAGTTCCTTGGCGCGCTTGAGGGCTTCCATCGTATCCAGTGTCTCGCCCGACTGCGAAAGGGTGACGATCAACTGGCGCGGGTTGGGGATGGAGTCGCGGTAGCGGTATTCGTGGCCGAGCTCGACCGAACAGGGGATGCGGGCGATGGATTCCAGCCATTGCTTGCCGACCAGGCTGGCGTAATAGCTGGTGCCGGCGGCGAGGATCAGGATGCTGTCGATTTCCTGGAATACGCTCGCCGCCTCTGCGCCGAACAATTCGGGGTCGGCCCCGGCGGCGATGATGCCTTCCAGGGTGTCGGACACAGCGCGCGGCTGTTCGTGGATTTCCTTTTGCATATAGTGCTGGTAAGGGCCGAGGTCGATGGCGTCGGCGCTGACTTCCGAGAGGCGTTCGGCGCGGGTCGCGGGGTTGCCGTGGCGATCCACGATGGTCACGCCGTCGCAGCGCACTGCCGCTACGTCACCTTCGTCGAGATAGACGATGCGGCGGGTTTCTGCGATCAAAGCGGAGACATCGGAGGCGAAGAAGTTTTCGCCCGCGCCTAAGCCAATCAGCAGCGGGCAGCCCATCCGCGCGCAGCAGATCATGTCGGGGGCGTTCTGCGCGACCACGCCGATGGCGAACGCACCGGTGAGTTCGCGTACCGCCCGCTGGGTGGCGTCGAAGAGGTCATTCGACTGGCTGAAATAATGGTGGATCAGGTGGGCGATGACTTCGGTGTCGGTTTGCGATTCGAAGGTATATCCCAGCGCTTTCAGGCGGGTGCGCTGTTCTTCGTGGTTTTCGATGATGCCGTTGTGGACCACCGCCAGTTCGTCTTTGGAAATGATCGGGTGGGCGTTGTATTCGGTGACGCCGCCGTGGGTGGCCCAGCGAGTGTGGCCGATGCCGAGGTGGCCGGAAAGGCTCTGCGCGGCGGCCTGGGCTTCCATTTCCGCGACGCGCCCGACGCGGCGTGCGCGTTCCAGATTGCCGTGGTTCAAGACCGCCACGCCGGCGGAATCATAGCCGCGATATTCCAGGCGTTTCAGGCCTTCGACGAGGATGGGGACGATGTTGCGTTGCGCAATGGCGCCGACGATGCCGCACATGTTTTGAACTCCGTGATGGGCGAGTGTTGTGGAAGGGGCAAACCCATCGGTTGAGTGATTTGCTCGCCCCCATCCTGTCCTTCCCCCGTGAGGGGAAGGGACGTACTAAAACGATTGGGCGGGAAAACCGACAAGATTGCCCGTTACTTGTTTTTGACCGGTCGTTTCCAGCCCGGCAGCGTGACTTGTTTGGCGCGCGACAGGGTCAGTTCACCGTCCGGGGTGTCCTTGGTGATGGTCGAGCCCGCGCCGATGGTGGCGTTCGCGCCGACCGTGACCGGTGCCACCAACTGGGTGTCCGAGCCGATGAACGCGCCGTCGCCGATCACCGTGCGGTACTTGTTCGCGCCGTCATAGTTGCAGGTGATGGTGCCCGCGCCGACGTTGACCTTGCTGCCTACCGTGGCGTCTCCGACGTAGGAGAGATGGTTGATCTTGCTGCCCGCGCCGACCTGGCTGTTCTTGATCTCGACGAAGTTGCCGATGTGGGCGTCGGCGGCGAGCGTGGTTCCGGGGCGGATGCGGGCGAACGGGCCGATGCGGCAATCCGCGCCGACTTCGGCTTTTTCGATCAGGCTGAACGGGGCGATTTGCGTGCCGCTGGCCACCGTCACGTCGCGCAGGATGCAATTCGCGCCGATGCTGACGTTGTCGCCCAGCGTCACGTTGCCCTCGAAAATACAGTTGATGTCGATTTCCACGTCGCGCCCGCAAGTGAGTTTGCCGCGCACATCGAAACGTTTCGGGTCAGCGAGGCGCACCCCTTTTTCGAGGAAGAGCATGGCTTCCTCGTGCTGGTGGAGGCGCTCCAGGTGGGCGAGTTGGGCGGGGCTGTTGACCCCGAGCACTTCCCAGTGGTGACGCGATTGGCGTCCGTGAACCGGCAGGCCGTCGGCGACCGCCATGGCGATCACGTCGGTAAGGTAATACTCCTGCTGGGCGTTGTGGTTGGAGAGTTTCTCCAGCCAGCCCTTGAGGCGCGCACTGGGCAGCACCATCACGCCGGTGTTCACTTCGCTGATGGCGCGTTGTTCGTCGCTGGCGTCCTTATGTTCGACAATGCCGCAAATGTGCCCGGCGGCATCGCGTGTGATCCGCCCATAACCGGTCGGGTCGGGCAAATCCACAGTGAGCAGCGCGGCGGCGTCGCCATTCGCGGCAGCGACCAGGGATTGAAGCGTGTCGATGCGAATCAGCGGTACGTCGCCGTACAGCACCAGGGTCAGCCCCTCGTCGGGCAGGTGCGGCGCGGCTTGCTGCACCGCGTGGCCGGTGCCGAGTTGCGGTTCCTGTTTGACCCACACGATGGCGGGATCTGCGATGTGCTGCGGCACGATTTCGCCGCCGTGACCGTACACCACCGCAATTTTGCGCGCGCCGAGGGCGTGGGCAGTGTCGATGACATGCTGCAAAAGAGGCCGTCCGGCCAGTTTGTGGAGCACCTTGGGCAGGTCGGAAACCATGCGGGTGCCTTTGCCGGCGGCGAGGATGACGATGTCGAGCATAAGCTGTGGCGGGTGTCGGGAATTAAAGGCGATATGGTACTCGAATGCCCGGATTGTCGCCGGGGAAATCCTTGGTGTTGCGCGTAACCAAGAGCAGGTTGTGGACTTGCGCGGTGGCCTGAATGATGGCGTCGGGCAGTTTGATGCGGCGGGTTTTGCGCAGGCCGACGGCATTTTCGGCAGTCGCGGCGTCAAGCGGATACAGGTCGAATTCGTCGAGAAAGGCGCGGGTGGGGCCTTCCAGCCCGTCCGGCGCGCCCGCCAGCACTTCCATCCAGGTGACGATGCTGATGCCCTTGGCCGGGTAACGCTGCAATTCGTCGCGCGCCTCGGGAACGGCGTTCAGAAAGTCGATCAGGATATTGGTGTCGAACAGCGCTTTCAAATTGGACTCACCATTCCGCTCTCAGTTTTTCCTGATATTCCAGGCCGTCCATTTTGCGTTCGCCCCACAAACCGAACGCATCGGATTCCGCTTTGTTCGTGCCGATGTAGGCGGCGATTGCCTGGCGCACCACTTCAGCGCGCGGCAAGCCTTTTGCCTTGCAGATGGCGGCCAATTGTTTGAGCTGCGGTTCGGGAATATCGACCAAGGTGCGCATGATGGTTGAAAGGGGTTGATATACCCTGAGTATATCATTTCTTGTGAATCAAATGCGGTTCGATCAGCGCCATCAAGCGCGCCGTGGCGCCGCGATGGCGTTGGCTGAAATCCAGCCCGGCTTGCGCCATGGCGGCCAGCGTTGGCGGATCGGCGAGCAGGCGGGTGGCTGTGGCGGCCAGTTCGTTGGCGTCTGTAACACGCAAGGCCGCGCCGGCCTGGATTGCCAATTCACTGGCTTCGCTAAAGTTGAAGGTGTGCGGGCCGATCAGCACGGGTGTCCCGGCGGCAGCGGCTTCGATGAGGTTTTGCCCACCCAGCGGGAGCAGGCTGCCGCCGATGTAGGCGAGGTCGCAGGCAGTGTAATGGGCGAATAACTCGCCCATGCTGTCGCCCAGCACCACCTGGGTTTCCGGCGCGATGGGGCGGTTTTCAGAGCGGCGCTGATAACGTATTCCGCGTGATTCCAGGAGTTGCGCGACCTCGTCAAAACGCTGCGGGTGGCGCGGGACGATGACGATTAGCAGGCCGGGGGTGGTGAAGCGTGGCAGGGCGTCGAGGAGCAGCGTTTCCTCGCCTTCGCGGGTGCTGGCGGCGAGGAATACCGGGCGATTTGCGCCGAAATCGAGGCGTAGCGCTTTGCCGCGCGTAACCAGCCTTTCCGGCGGGGCGATGTCGAATTTCAGGTTGCCCATGATTTCCACCGTCGGTGCACCAAGGTCGCGCAGGCGTACTGCATCGCCGGCGGTCTGCGCGGCGATGCCGGCGAGGTGGCGCAGTGCTTCGCGGGTGAGGCCGGGAACCTTGGCGAATTTCCTGCGGGATTTTTCCGAGAGGCGGGCGTTGACCAGCAGTAGCGGCACTTTTGCCGCGCGGCATTCGGCAATCAGGTTGAACCAGATTTCGGTTTCCATCAGCAGGCCGATGGCCGGGCGAAAGTGGCGCAGGAAACGCCGTACCGCCCAGGGAAAGTCATAGGGCAGATAACAGCGCAGCACCCGCTCGCCGTAGAGACTTTCCCCGGCTTCGCGGCCGGTGGGGGTCATGTGGGTAAGCAGGATGCGATGTTTGGGATAACGTTCCAGCAGGGCGTTGATCAACGGCGCGGCGGCGCGGGTTTCGCCGACCGAGACGGTGTGCAGCCAGATGAGGGGGCGCTTGGTTTTTTTTCCATAAAAGCCGAAACGTTCGCCGACGTGCTGCAAATAGCCGGGCTGCTTGCGGCCCCGCCACAGCAGGTGGAAGAACACGTAGGGGAGCAGCAGATAGAGCAGCAGCGAATAGATGCGTAGTGGCATGTGCTTGGTGTCGTGGGTCAAACCCATCCCCCTCCCGGCCTCCCCCTTGAAGGGGGAGGAGCCACCACTCCCTCCCCTTCAAGGGGAGGGTTGGGGTGGGGATGGGGGGAGGGCTTTGGGATGGTCATCAGTTGATCTGCTGCGGCAATGACTTCGTCAATCGCCGGTGCCTTGCCCACTCCGCCGAGATTGACGGCGTTTTCACCGCCATAAACGCCGGTAAGACCCGGTTCGGTGCTGCAATACAGGGCGACTATCGGGACAGCCAGCGCGGCGGCGAGATGGGCGAGGCCGGTATCGACGCCGACCGTCATACGCGCCCCGCTAAGCAGGCCGGCGGCTTCCTTCAAGGTCATCCGGGGGGCGACGATGCTGCCGGGAATTGCGCCGGCCAGCCGTTCCGCGCGTTGGCGCTCGGATGCGCCGCCCCACGGCAGGATGGGGGTGAGGCCGTGCGCGCCGAACCAGCCGGCCAGCGCGATCCAGTGGTCT
The DNA here is from genome assembly GCA_964451375.1 of uncultured Sulfuricella sp. Lineage (GTDB taxonomy): Bacteria > Pseudomonadota > Gammaproteobacteria > Burkholderiales > Sulfuricellaceae > JAGXQV01. Next base: position 2,844 of record CAYVIN010000013.1, on the reverse strand, counting down.
TCCGCCCATAACTTGTCGTCGCGGCTGGTGGCGTGGAGGAATACCACATAGGGCGCAGCGGGCAGCCAGGGTAGTGTCGATGGTGGAGCGGCGATGCCGTAATTCACTGCTGCGTCGGGAACATAGCCGAGCACCCGGCCCGCCAGCAGGCGGTTGCGCTCCACAGCGTGTTTATCCTGTGCGACACAAACCTTGTAGTCGTAAAACAAACTGGCGAGCGGCTCGCGGGCGCTGCGCCAGTCCAGCCCGGCGCGGCTGCCGTCGGCGAGGCGGGCGATGACGGCGCTTTTCAGCAATCCCTGGCTGTCGAGCACGATGTCGTAACGTTCCGCCTGCAAACTTTGGATGGCGGCGCGGATTTCCGCGCGGACGGTTTTGTCGAGAAGCTTTTTGCGCCAGCGCCGCACTGCCACCGGCAACACCTTGCGCACACCGGGATGCAGGGCCGGAATGTCGGCAAAGGACTCTTCCACCACCCAGTCAATTGGGCTTTCCGGGAAATGCGCGAGGATGTCGCTGACCAGCGGCAGGTTGTGGATGACATCCCCCATCGAGGAGGTCTTGACCAGGAGGATTTTGGGCATGGCGGCATTTTACCCGGATGTTTCCTTGTGATGCGCGCCGTTATGTCGCATTGTGTTGCGGGCAGGGAAGAACTTGACGTGCCAAAATGGGTCACATAAAGTGACCAGATTGGAGAAAAAATATGTCGCAATTCAATATCGCCGAAGCCAAGGCCCATTTTTCCGAACTGGTACAGAAAGCCATGCTCGGCGAGGAGGTTGTCATCGCACGGGACAATAAGCCGCTGTTGCGTCTCGCGCCTTTGTCGCCGGTCGCGCAGGCTCGCCGGCCGGGGTCGGCGAAAGGGCGTATTTTGCACATGGCCGAAGATTTCGACGCTACCCCCGATGATTTCAGGGATTACGCCTGATGCGGCTATTGCTTGATACCCATGCCTTCCTGTGGTGGGTGGGCGATGCGCCGGAATTGTCGGTCAAGGCGCGCGAGGTGATTGCGGATCCGTCCAGCGAGTGTTTGCTGAGTCTTGCCAGTTGCTGGGAGGTGGCGATCAAGGTCAGCTTGGGCAAGCTCCGACTGGCTGGAACGGTTGAACGCTTCATTCCCGAACAACTGGCGGTCAACCGGTTCGGCGCACTTGATATCGGCTTTCGCCACGTCGCACGGGTCGCCACCCTGCCGTTTCTTCATCGCGACCCGTTCGACCGGTTGCTGGCGGCGCAGGCCGAGGAGGAAAAGCTCCCCATCGTGTCGGCAGACCGGATTTTTGAGCAATACGGTGTGAAACGCATCTGGTAGCCCATGCCCGACAAACTCCCGCTCTCTGCCGTCATCATCACCCGCAATGAAGAAACGCGGCTCAAGGCCTGCCTGGAAAGCCTGGATTTCGCCGATGAAATCGTGGTGGTGGACTCGGGCAGCAGCGATGGGACGCTGGAAATTGCGCTACAATACGGCGCGCGGATTTTCCGCCAGGATTGGCTGGGGTTCGGCAGGCAGAAGCAGTTTGCGGTGATGTGCGCGACCCACGATTGGGTGTTGTGTCTGGACGCCGACGAACGGGTCAGCCCGGAATTGCGGGCGAGCATCGAGACCGCCATGCGCAACCCGGTTTTCGGCGCTTACCGTTTCCCGCGCCGCAACCGTTTCATGGGGCGCTGGCTGTATCACGGCGAGGGCTACCCGGACTGGAGTCTGCGCCTGTTTCACCGCGCCCATTCGCGCTGGAGCGAGGATGCGATCCACGAAAAAGTGTTGCTGGATACCACGCTAGGCACACTTTCCGGCGATTTGCTCCACGAGACCGAAGAAAACATCGCCGCCTATTTGCAAAAACAGAACAGCTACACCACCTTGCAAGCGCAGGTTTTGCACAGTGAAGGGCGACGCGCCGGAGTGGCGCGTCTGCTGGTCAGCCCGCTGTTGCGCTTCGTCAAGTTTTACATCGTGCGCAGGGGGTTCCTGGACGGTGTGCCGGGGCTGGTGCATATTCTTATCGGTTGCTTCAACAGCTTCGTCAAATACGCCAAGCTGCGGGAATTGAACAAGGAGTGACGCCATGGGAATCATCCGGCTGGCAAATCCGGTTAATCCCGAACTGTCGAGCATTGAGGTGGAATCGCTGGTGGATAGCGGGGCGATGCACTTGTGTATTCCCGAGCACATTGCCATCCAGCTTGGTTTGAAGGAACAGGAAAAACGCGAGGTGACGCTCGCCGATGGTTCCCAGCGCTTGATTCCCTATGTCGGGCCGGTGTCCGTGTATTTTTCCAACCGGCGCTGTTTCGTCGGGGCGATGGTGATGGGGGATGAGGTGTTGCTTGGCGCTATCCCGATGGAAGACATGGATCTGGTGGTGCGCCCCTTGACTCGGGAAGTGGTGGTTAATCCGGCCAGTCCAAACATCCCGTCGTCGTTGGCAAAAGGCTTTTATGCCGTTGCCCCGGACATTTTATGAAAGAAATGGAATGAAAGTTTTGGTCACCGGCGTTGCCGGATTTATCGGTAAACATGTCGCCAAGCGGCTGCTGGAGCGGGGCGACGAGGTGGTCGGGATCGACAACCTCAACGATTATTACGACGTGAACCTCAAGCAGGCGCGTCTTGACCAATTGTCTTCGTTTCCAGCGTTTCGTTTTGTGCGCATGGATATGGCCGACTCCGTGGCGATGGATAAGCTGTTCGCTGCCGAAGGTTTCAATCGCGCCGTCAATCTTGCCGCCCAGCCGGGGGTGCGTTACTCGCTGAAAAATCCCCATGCCTACGTGCAGAGCAATGTGGTGGGGTTCGTCAATCTGCTCGAAGGCTGCCGCCATCACGGCG
>CAYVIN010000012.1:0-67421 GCA_964451375.1 uncultured Sulfuricella sp. | reverse complement strand
ATTTGAAATGAACGTCCAACAGGCAGATTGTGTGCCCACAAACCCCACCAAATCAATCAGCTTCCGACTTTTAAAACACGTTCTGAGGTATTGAAAGGCGAAACTTTCCAGTCGCACTTCGGCTTCCGGTATGAAGGCGACAAACGCATTTGGGAAATCGAAATCGATAGCGCCAGGGTTCTAGAAAATTTGCTCACCAGGTATGCCCTTGACGCGACAGAGCGCAACGTCCTGCATGGCGTTCATGACGGCCCTGCGGCTGACAAAGCGCTATCAAGCTTGGCCAATCGAACGGACAAGCAAGAAGCTCTCTTGCAGGACATAAAGAAATGTAGAGACTCAAGATTTGATCTTGCAGTGATTGATGTTCTATCGGAGCTCCAACCCAAGTTTTTCTTCACATCTCACTTCGAGCGCATGTCGGGCATGGTCTCGATTCAAAAGCTACAGCAGGACAAGCAAAATAATGATGTCTCGGTGGGAGACAAGATATTTCTTGCTTTCTTGGAATACGCAGGCACGACTCTGGAAGAACTGCTTGATACGGATAGACGTGAAGCGCTGAAGGCCACATGCGAGGCGGCCAGCAATGAGATAACCGAGGAAATCTTCCAATTCTGGAGCCAGAACAACGCGTTGGAAGTCGTCATCGAGATCGACAACGCGAAGCCCAAGGATCCAGCCCCGTTTAATACTGGCTTGGTGGCGGACATCCGCATCAAGAACACCAACCATAAGGCCACATTGCCGCTGTCCGAGCGTAGCGCCGGGTTCGTATGGTTCTTCTCTTTTTTGGCTCAGTTCAAACAACTCAAGAAGATATCTGGCAATAGCAACGCCGTCATATTGCTGGATGAGCCCGGCCTCACCTTGCACGGCAAGGCCCAAGGCGACTTGCTACGCTATATCGTTGAACGGCTTCTGCCTGACCATCAAGTCATCTTCACGACACATTCGCCTTTCATGGTTCCGATGGATCGCCTCGCCGATGTCCGTATCGTGGAGGACGTAATCATTGAGCAGAAGGGTAAACGACCTGAGGTCAAAGGCACAAAGGTTCGATCCGACGTACTTGAAGTCAACGACGATACGCTCTTCCCGCTGCAAGGGGCGTTGGGTTACGAAGTGACCCAGTCGCTCTTCATCGGTGCGAACACATGGTTGGTTGAAGGCCCATCCGACATCCTATATTTGCAAGTGCTATCGCAGGCGTTGACAAGACGCCACCGCGAAGGCCTTGATCCGAAGTGGACACTTTGCCCGTCGGGCGGTATCGACAAGATCGCCCCCTTCGTGAGGCTCTTCGGCGGCAATCGCATCAATGTGGCAGTACTTTCTGACATTGCCAATGGAGACAAGAATAAGATCGAAAACTTGAAGAAAGCAGATATTCTCAAGACCGGACACTTCTACACCTGCGCGGACTTCACCAACCAAGCAGAGGCAGATGTAGAAGATCTGTTCGATACAGATTTATTCGTCGAAATGCTCAATGGGGCTTTCAGGCCACCTGAAGCCAATCTTGTTACCACGGACTCACTTTCGGCAGCGAGCACGACACCACGCATTGTCAAGAAGGCAGAAGCCTTGTTCAAGTTGATGCCTGCATCAGTGGAAGAATTCGACCATTTCGGTGCAGCCCGATGGCTCTTGGAGAACCCTTCGACACTTGATTTTGACACCCCTGCAATCAATGCGACGCTAGATCGGTTCGAGAAAATTTTCAAGACGTTTAACGCACTTGTATCCTAAAAAAACCAATAGAGAACCACGGTTTGATCCAACCCCTGCCATCTATACCAAAGATATTGTCCTGCCGCAGCCATATCGAACTCGATAGAAATATTCGCGGATGGCACGGCGAATATTCTGTCCGCAGTTTCTTCAATTAGGCTCAGTTCGAGCAAAGCGTAGATGTGCTGGATATCGTGATCGGACAACTTATCAGGGAACGTCATCCGCTTACATCAGGACATTCCCGAGGGCGTTCAGGACGCGTTTTTTCTGTTTACTAACAAACAATACGGCGGAACCGCGAATTTCTTTGGTGGGACACCAACAAGAAAAAAAGTCCGACTCGCCGCAACAAATCGAGTTTTTCCAATAAACAACATCATAATTATTATGACCGTTACAATCCGTCAGATTGCTAACAGGCATTCCGATAGTGGGATGTCGGAACCTGCGGACTGAGTTTCCCCGTTTCCGTTGTCGAGGGTTTCACACCTCGGGTTGTCAGTGAGATTTGGCCGTTGAGTTAAACCGCCTCATCGACCTATCGTGCCACCGCGCCAGCACCAGCAGCGAAAACAACGCGCCGCACAACGCCAGAAACATGTCCCATTGGGTGTCCCAGACATCGCCCTGGGTGGCGAGGAAAGCCACCGCGCCGCTATCGGAAGCAACCGCGACCCACCATTCAATCAGCTCATAAAACGCGCTGATTGCCAGACACACGCATAACACCAGGAAGAACAGCCACTTGCCGCGCGGCAGCGGGGAGCGGCGCAGCAATATTTCGCGGGCGACGATGGCGGGAACCGCACCCTGAGCAAAATGGCCGAGGCGGTCATAATGATTGCGGCCCAAGCCATAGGCGTCGCGCAGCCAGTCGAATAGCGGCATTTCGGCATAAGTGTAGTGAGCGCCGATCAACAGGATTGCGGCATGTAGCCACATCATCGCGTAGGCGAAGCGGGAAAAGGGGAAACGCCGGTAGGTCAGCGCCAGCAGCGGCACGGCAATCAGCACCGGCACGGCTTCCAGAAACCAGGTGAAGGCGTCCTTGGGTTGCCAGGCCGACCAGCCCAGCAGCAGTGCGAGGGCGGCCAACAGGGTGGGCAGGAAATAGTCGGTGGACGTGTCGTTACGTTTCATGGCGCGGTAGTATAGGCCTCGTTATGAATATTCAGGAACATGCCATGCAAACCCAACACATCGACAACCCCGCCCTCGATTTCAACGCTGCGATGAAACTCGCACAGGCCAGCGCGGACACGCAACTCGGCGACAACATGCTGCTTTCCTGGTACGACCGCGAACGTGATCTGGAGTCGCCGCGTGGGGCCAGCGAATGCCACGCGGGCTGTGCTACCAAGGGCTATTGGGATTACGCGCTGAATCGCGGCGGCAAGTTGGCAGTCAATTTCGACCAGGGACGTTTTGTGTTTTGTTTTCAGCCGCTGGACGGTTTCAACTAGCGCACAACGTCACATACAGCGCGCCACTATCTCCCGAACTTCCTCGTCGTTCAGTATCAGCGGGTTGGTTTTCATGCTGTTGCCCCGGCAACGGGCGACCAGATCGGGGAAATCGCGTTCCTGTATACCAAAAGCCGCGAGGCCGGGAATGGCGAGGCGCTTCGTCCATTCTTCGAGCACCATGATGAGAAAACGCCGTGCTTCGAGATTGTCCATATTGCCCGAGCCGCGCATCAGGCGACCGATTTCGGCATATTTTTCCAGAGCGGGGCTATCCGGCTGACGTTGTTCCAGGGCGCGGATGTTGATTTCCGTGGCGACCGCTACGGTTGCGCCACAGGCAACGCCATGGGGAATCGGGAACAATGCGCCAAGCGGGGCGGCGAGTCCGTGCACCACGCCCAACCCAACCTGCGCCAGGGTAATGCCGGAGAGTAGCGCGGCGTAAGCCATGGCGGCGCGGCCATCGGCGGCCTTGGCGGTGTTGGTGTGCCAATCAAGCAAGCCGTCGCGCACCTTGGCAAGTCCGTCCAGCGCCAGCGCATCAGTCAGTGGATTGGCTTTGCTGGAGACGTAGGATTCGAGCAACTGGGTGAGCGCATCCATGCCGTTCGCGGCGATCAGGTCAGGCGGACAACTCGCCAGAAGGTCGGGATCAACTACCGCATATCGCGCCACCAATAGATCGTGACGGAAGGATTTTTTGAAGCCGTCCGGGCCGTGATTACTCAACACCGCATTTTTGGTCGCTTCCGAACCGGTGCCGGCGGTAGTGGGTACCGCGATGAAAGGCAGCGAGGGGCCTTTATAGGGCAACTCCGGCCCCACGCCTTCGAGATGTTCCATCACAGAATTGCCGAGCGGCAGCAGTCCGGCGATGGCTTTCGCGGCATCCAGTACGCTGCCGCCGCCAATGCCCAGCACCATTTCGATACCGGCGTGGCGATAAATGCGTACCGCCTTATCGACCAGTTGCGGTGAGGGTTCGCCCTGCACCACCATATCCTCCCAGGATATCCGCCGTCCTTTCATGGCGTCGAGCAGGCCTTGCCAGTGCAGGGTCGCGCGGAAGGCGCGCGCACCGGTGACGATCAACACGCGCTTGCCGAAGGTTTGCAGTAGTTCCGGTATTTGTCTAAAGCTACCCGCGCCAAAGACGATGCGCGGCAGACCGGATAGGGTAAAAGGGGCGATCATCGCGGTCATTCTCCGATTAGGTGTAACAGGACGCTGCGGTTTCCCGCGCGCCGCTTGTATTCGTAAAGATACACCCCCTGCCAGGTTCCCAGAGCAGGCGCGCCGTTGCGCACCGGAATACCCAGAGAAGTGGGGGTCAGCGCGGCGCGCACATGGGCCGGCATGTCGTCGTCGCCTTCCTGATCGTGCTCGAACAGCGGCGAGCCATCCGGCACAAGCCGCGCCAGAAAACGTTCCAGATCATGCTGAACGGTAGGATCGGCGTTTTCCTGAATGACCAGCCCCGCTGAGGTGTGTTGGATGAACAGGGTAAGCAGGCCATCCGCTATACCGCTTTTGCCTACCCACAGGCGCACCTGGTCGGTGATGTCGTGCATCCCCCGTCCGCGCGTGACAATATGCAGGGTGTGATGGTACTGGCGCATGGCAGGTTCTCCCGTGTGGTCTAAAATGGCGCGGTTTCCTTCAGGAGCAACCCTCGTGTCCGAGCAATTCAATTCCCGTTATTTCGAAAACCGCGCTTGCGAATATTACCCTTGCCACGCGCAGGAGCACATCAATTGTCTGTTTTGTTATTGCCCGCTGTATTTTCTGAAGTGTCCGGGAGACTACACCGTGATCGAAGGAAGCGCCGGGCAAAAACTCAAGGATTGCTCGAACTGTACGGTTACTCATGATCCCGCCCAGGGGTGGGAGATTGTCCAGCATGGGCTGGACGATCCGGCGCTGGACGACAATTAAGGGTTCGCTCCCATGTCGCTAAGTTAAGCGTGTCGGCCAGACTTTGCCTGGGAGCGCCGGCGTCTCGCCGGCCTGCCGGCAGGATGCCGGCGCTCCCGCCCGCATCGCTCTAAAGCTGAACTTAGTAACGTGGAGGGTTCGCTCGGTTCTATTTAGAGCCTGTTATGCGAACTTCAGATTAAAACTCAGCGTTTTTGTTGAAGAAATCGAAACAGGTTTTCAGGTAGCGACGCCGCGCCTCGTCGAGATCGACGAACTCCACGCCACACAGGATGGAAGCGCCATCCTTGCGTTGCCAGGCGATTTTGCCAACCAGGTTGATCGGACTCTGGCTGCGATATTGTTCGAGGTCTTCCTGGGGGAGGAAGACGCCCAGATTGATGTTCTTACGGTCTTCGAGCGGTGTGGTTACCACCAGACGCATCCCGGTCATGCTGAAATCCTTGGTGACCCCTTCCAGATGTTTGTCCCCTTGCCCGACTTTCACCAGCAAATTGCTCTGGGCGCGCGGATAACGGCGTTTCTCGTGCTGCGCCGGCTCGATGGTCATGGCGCTGTCAAATGAGAACCCCGCCATCAATTCATTCAGCTTGCGCGTCACGCAATACAGGTTGTCGCCGATGGAGGCGGTGGTTTCCACCTTGGACGAACTTTCATTGAGGGTGGCGAACAGATTTTCCAGGGTGTCGCTGAGCATCACCAGATTATCCAGCTGCTGTTTGCTGGCCTGTGAAATTCCCCGGCTTGCCTCGGCGGTTTCGGAAACCTGCGCCGCCATGGTCTGGATGACATTTGCGGTTTCCCCGGCCACTTCCTGATTGGCGTGGACTTTTTCGACCACCACGTTCATGGCATCGGTGACCTGGTTCACCTTGCCGGTCAGTTGTTCGATGATCGATGACACTTCCGCCGCCGAACTGTTGGTTTTCTCCGCCAGCTTGCGCACTTCGTCGGCGACCACCGCAAACCCACGCCCCGCCTCGCCGGCGCGCGCCGCTTCGATGGCGGCATTGAGCGCCAGCAGGTTGGTTTGCCCGGCAATGGTTTTAATGGTGTCGATGATGTGATGAATCTGGTCGGCGGCCTGCGCGAGTTCGGCGATTTCGGCAGCCGCACGGTTAACTTCATGAGCCGTCTGCTCCATTTCGTCGATATTGCGGCGCACCGTGGTAATGCCCTGATTGGCAAATTCCTCGGTCTCGCGCGCTCGCTCGGTAGCGGATAACGCGGATTCCTGCACCGTGCTGGAAATTTTATGCAACTCCAGCGTGGCGTTATTAACTGCTTCGGAGCGGCTTTCCTCTTTTTTGCTCACTTCGGCGATTTCATGTGAAATCTTGGCAATCTGATAAGCCGACTGCCCCATGTGTTTACCGCTGTCATCAACTTCGCGCATGATCTGGTTGAGCTTGGCAAGCACGTCGTTGAAACTCTTTTCAAGGATGCCAATTTCGTCGTGTGACTTGTTCACCACCCCCTTGGTCAAATCCCCCGCCTCAACCGCCTTCAGGGAAAGACACAAGGACTGGATAGGCCTCACGAAGGTATTCGCGAGCACCCCGATGATCATGAACTGGATGACGAATTCAATCCCCGACTCCCAGAAGGAATTGAAAATATAGGCGGAATGATTGGCGGCAAGTTCCTCCACAACCTTCTGGGCAACGCCGTTGGCACGGGAAATTTCCACCATTTTGTCGAGTTCGTGGGAAGCCAGAACCCGGTTGTAGATAGTGGTAATCATGGTAACCATGAAAAAACCCAGTTGCAGCTTCCAGCGTATGCTCAAAGACGAGAGTTTTTCAGTGAACGAGGACATAGCCTTTTCCATTCGATAATTCGGGTAAGCCGCCGCAACAAACATTCGACGGGCAACAGCTTTGGATTCTACAATACCTTTCCTGATGTAAGGAAATGGATTACCCCGCCATAATCGCTATCCGATACCTCGTTAAAAGAGACCATAAATCAACGTTGACAATTAAGGATATTAGGATATATTGATATTATAAAAAAGCTTCGCCAGCCGAAATTTGTTTGTCCGCAAGTTCGGCTTTTCAGGTTGTGACACTTTCACGCTCCAACCAATATTCAATAATCAACCACACACGCGGAGGCAAAATAAAATGTTAAAACTCGTAGGCGGTTTTGTTGCTGGGATGGCCTTTGTCGGCATACTGGCGTGGAATTTGATGGGCGGACTGATGTTCAAGGAAATCCAAAGCCCGTTCGGCGTGGAGGAAACCGTAGCCCGCATTCAGCAAAACATTCAAAACGTCGGCAACGGCTGGTCACTTTCTGGCCTGCGCAACCCCGGCAAAGCAGTCGAGGCCGATGGCGGCAACGTGCTGCCGGTAATGATGATCGAGGCATGTAGCACCAAATATTCCGGCCCCATCCTCAAGGATGACAACATCCGCTTCCTTTCCATCCTGATGCCTTGCAAGGTATCGGTTTACAAGAAAAACGACGGGAAAACCTACATCGGCATGATGAACGCCGGCCTGATGGGCAAGATGTTCGGCCCGATGGTCGGTGAAATCATGGGTAAGGTCGCGGCAGATCAAGCCAAGTTCGTGGAATTCGACCCCAGCAAACCCGCCCCTCCGCTGGTCAAGCCGGCGCCTGCCGGCGGCGCGGGTGGCGGCGCAGCAGCAGCGGGCGGTTGCTAGGCAACCAGACCAACCGGGGAGAACACGCGCTTTTCCCCGGTTAAAAATGACTAGGAAGCCAGTCAGCAATGGCTGAAAACAATGGGGGTCACTATGTTCACCAAATCACGAAGAATGCTCGGAGCATTACTGCTCGGCGGCGCTCTGGCGTCGGCGGCAGCGTTCGCCAACACCTCGCCTGCGGGCATGGCGGCGGCGCAGCCAAACGCTGCAACAGCGGCTGCCCAGCCGCAGGCCGCAGCGCCCAAGCAGCAAAGCAGTAGCACGGCGGATCACTCCAAGTTCAAGGAGCTTCAAAAGGCTTTCAATACCGGGCCGGAAGTCACTGAAGCTTGTCTGGTTTGCCACACCGAAGCCGCCAAGCAGGTGCAACACACCAAACACTGGACTTGGGAATCCGTCGATCCCAAAACCGGGCAGAAACGCGGCAAGAAAAACATCATCAACAACTACTGCACCAACCCCACTTCCAACGAGAAGGACTGCATGGCCTGTCACGCAGGCTACGGCTGGAAGGACAGCAGCTTCGACTTCAAGGTCGAGAAAAACGTAGACTGTCTGGTGTGCCACGACACGACCGGAACCTACCGCAAGTTGCCGGGATTTGCCGGACATCCGGTCTATGAGCGCATCGAATTTCCGCCCAAATCGGGAAAGATCGTCGAAGCCGTCGATCTGAAGAAAGTCGCGCAGACCATCGGCAAACCCAGCCGCACCAACTGCGGCTCCTGCCACTTCTTCGGCGGCGGGGCCAATGGTGCGAAACACGGCGACCTCGACAGTTCGTTGCAGCATCCTGGCAAACATCTGGATGTGCATATGGACGAGAAGGGGTTGAACTTTTCCTGCGAAACCTGCCATGCCACGTCGAGCCACCAAGTATCCGGCAGCCGTTACAACGTTGCAGCGGCAGTCAAAGGCCCGGCGCACATTCGCGGCAAGGATGACACTGTGAATCCCGCCGCCTGCCAGTCCTGCCATGGCGACAAGCCGCATCCGGCCAAAATGGACAGACTGAACGACCACACAAGCAAGGTGGCCTGCCAGACCTGCCATATCCCGGAGTTCGCGCGCAACGACATCGGCACCGAACGGAGTTGGGACTGGTCGACCGCGACCCAAATGGGGCCGGACGGCAAACCGTTCGTGCGCAAAGACAGCGCCGGGCGACGCGCTTTCGACTCGAAGAAAGGCACCTGGGTCTGGGAATCCTACGTGATCCCGGAGTATCGCTGGTTTAACGGGCAATCCAAGTACCAGGTGATCGGTGACAAGATCGACCCGACCAAGACGGTGCAGATCAACGAAGTCGGCGGCGGCCCCAATGACCCCGAGTCGCGCATCTGGCCGACCAACGTGCATCGCGGCAAGCAGCCCTACGACAAGGTGAACCTGACGTTGACCCTGCAACACACCGGCGGCGAAGACGACACTGCGCTGTGGCACAACTATGACTGGCAAAAGGCAATCACTGCCGGGATGAAAGCGGGCGGCCTGCCCTACAGCGGACAGTTCGGTTTCGTCGATACCGAGCAGACCTGGCCGATTACCCACATGGTTGCACCGAAAACCGGCGCACTCACCTGCGAGCAATGCCACAGCCAGAACGGACGCCTCAAGGAGATCAAAGGCATCTACATGCCGGGGCGCGGCGATCAGAACAAGTGGCTCGACATCGGCGGCTGGGTGCTGTCCCTGCTGACCTTACTCGGCGTACTCGCCCATGGCGCTGGCCGCATCTACATGAGCAAGCGGAAAGGATCACATCATGTCTGAAAAAATCTACGTCTTTAAGAAGTTCGAACGTTTCTGGCACTGGTCGCAGGCTTCGCTGATCATCTTCATGCTAGTCAGCGGCTTTGAGGTGCATGGATCGTACAAATTATTCGGCTTCGAACACGCGGTGGCGTACCACACTACCGCCGCCTGGACGTTGATCGGCCTGTGGGTGTTCGCGATTTTCTGGCACTTCACTACCGGCGAATGGAAGCAGTACATCCCCACCATGGATAAAGTAGTGGCGATGGTCAAATTCTATTCGGTGGGGATATTCGTCCACGCCCCGCACCCGTTCCGCGCCACCACGCTGAAGAAGCACAACCCGCTGCAACGCCTCGCCTATCTCGGTGTGCTGCTGTTCATCGGGCCGCTGTTGTGGTTTTCGGGCTGGTTCTATCTGTTCTACGCCAACTGGAACGCTTGGGGCGTCGATAAGTACGTGTCGCTGGAATGGGTAGCTTTCTTCCACACCGCCGGTGCGTTCATGATGTTGATGTTCCTGATCGCCCATGTTTATCTGACCACCGCCGGACACACCCCAACCGCGCACATCAAGGCGATGATCACCGGGTGGGAGGAAGTCGAATAACGTTCTCCGCGTAAGCAGTGAAATTAGCCGGGCTTTTGCCCGGCTTTTTTTTTGCTCAACTGGCATACTGTCTCAATAATGAACATGGACAACAACCTCATCCCGCCAACCTATGAATGATTCGTCGATTACCCTGGTCGTCTGCGGAAAAACAAACACCCTGCGGCTGAAGATTCCCGACGGCATGTCAGCCCGTGACGCTCTGGATACAACGGACATGCGGGTCCGTGCTGCCTGCGGTGGCACCGGCATGTGTGGCGCCTGCACAGTACGCTGGGTCACGGGCAAGGTAAATCCACACACAGTGGCTGAATACAACAAGCTCACGCCGGGAGACCGCGCCGCCGGAATACGTTTGGCCTGCCAACTCCGCTTTGAGAGTGACGGAGAAATCTGGATTGACGATCCAGCCCCACCCTCGGAGTGGAAAAGCATCCTGCCCGAAAATCTGTCACCCGCTCCTGGCCAGATGCCGGAACTGGAAAAGCACATATACGGGGTTGCCGTTGACCTTGGCACCACCCATATTCGCGTCGCTTTATGGGATCGCAAGCGTGGACGGCGAATCGCCACGCGGCGCGGCCCCAATCCGCAAAATGTGTTCGGTGCCGATGTACTGAATCGACTTGATGCTGCTTTTGCTACGCCAGAACGCCCCGAAAAGCTCGCACAGCTTGCTCGTAACGCCATAATTCATGCCATTCGCGACATTCTTGCTCGCGATGTCGGTGAAGTCAGGCCAATGCTGGCGGAAATCGGGCAAATCACCATCGTCGGCAACACCGCCATGCTGGCCTTGCTAACTGGTCAAGGAGGCAAAACGCTGATCAACCCGGAGAACTGGCAAGTTCCAATCGAATGCACCCCATGCGATGTCGCAACCTGGTTTGGTCAATGGAATCTGCCCCATGCGCGCATCTCTCTGCCGCATCCTTTGGCCGGATTCATTGGTTCCGACCTGATCGCCGACTTGGTCGCAACCAATCTTGTCGGCGGCATTTCGGGCTCGCTGTTGCTGGATTTTGGCACCAACACCGAAATCGCCCTATGGAATGGGCAACGGCTATACGTCACATCGGTTCCCGGCGGGCCGGCTTTTGAAGGTGTTGGCATCCGGAACGGCATGTCTGCGGAATCTGGAGCAATCAGCAGCGTCAGATACAACAATGAACTCTCCCGGTTCGATTACGAAGTCATCGGTACCGAAACAGCACGAGGGTTTTGTGGTTCCGGCTTGACTGACGCGGTGGCTGTTCTTTTGGACGCTGGAATATTGAAACCATCGGGCCGCTTTACCGGACAGTCCGGCTCCAGCTTTGTGCTGGACGCCGCCAACCAGCGCACCACTATCACCAATAACGATGTAGATGCCTTTCAGCGGGCCAAGGCCGCAACTGCAGCCGCCATGGAAGAGTTGCTGGCCATCGCCGGAATGGATTGGTGCGATATCCGCCGACTTTGTGTATGCGGCGCGTTCGGAAAGCATTTGAATATAGGCAATGCCCAACAAGTTGGGCTACTGCCGTCCATCCCCCCCGAATGGATCGAACTTCATGCCGACGCCACACTGGCAGGTTGCGAACATGCCCTGCTGTGCCACGACGGCGAAAAACAATTCGATGAACTAAGTAAAGAGGCAATGACGGTAAACCTATCCTATAGTAACTACTATGATGATCGTTATATTAACCATCTGCGATTAAAGCCCATTTCTCCAGCTTTTTCCGGGGCCAGCCACCATGATTGACAACATTCTCAAAGCATACAACGAAGCCGTATTCGACACCGACAAGGAAGCCGCATTTGCTGCTGTAAACATGGCGCTGGAACAAGGCATTAGCGCAGAAGATATCGTCTTTAAGATTGTCATTCCAGCAGTCGAGGAAATGATGTCGATAATCGCCAAGGATCCTGACGCGAATCTCGCTCAACACTTCATGACTGCACAAATCGCGGCGGAAGTTACCGAAAAAATGCTGGAAAAATTTCAGCACCCACCCGAAATAATCGGCAGAGTAGTCATCGGCACCGCCTACAGCGACTTGCACTCCCTGGGCAAACGCATCGTCATCGGCTGTTTGAAAGCCATGATGGTTGATGTTGTTGACCTTGGGGTCAATGTCCCAGCTGAACGCTTCGTCGAAGAAGCGCTGGCTCTTGACGCTCAAGTCATCGCCATCTCGGCCATGATGGTACATTCAGCCACAGGGGAAAACGGATGCCGCAAAGTGCGGCAGATTTTGCAGGAACGGGGCCTCGAAGCGCGCTTCCGTATCGTGGTTGGCGGCGCGCCTTACCGCTTTGACCCTGAGTTATACAAAAAAGTCGGCGCCGATGGATGGGCTGGGGACGGAGTAAGCGCCAGCAGGGTAATCGTTGACCTCATTCAGGAGGTAAAAAAATCATGACCCCGCTGGAAATTCTCGTTGCCGCAGTCAACGGTCAGCCCGCCCCGCGTATTCCGGTGTTCTGCAATCTTCTCGATCAGGGCGCTCGTGAATTGGGCATGTCGCAAAAAGAATACTATTCCAGCGGTGAAAACGTCGCCGCCGGGCAATTGCGGATGCGCGTACGCTACGGCTACGACAATGTGTGGAGCCTGTTTTATGTCGGCAAGGAAGCCGAATTGCTGGGCTGCAACGAAATTCTTTTCGACGACAATGGCGCACCCAATGTCGCTGATTTTGTCATCAAGGATTACGCCGATATCGAAAAACTTGAGGTTCCCCGCGATCTCACCGCCCATCAAGCCTGGGAGGAGACGGCAAAATGCCTGAAAATTCTCCGGGAAGAGGTAGGTGACACTCATCCCATCTGTGCTTACATCACTGCCTCCACCACCTTGCCGGCCATCCTGATGGGTATGGAAAAATGGCTGGAGTTACTGATGATGGGGCCTGCGGATGTGCGCGACGAACTGCTCCGTAAGTGTTCGGAATTCTTCCGCAAGGAAATTGCCGCCTATCGGGCGGCGGGAGCGAACGTGCTGGTCTACTCCACGCCCTTCGGATCAACGTCCTTCGTCGGGATGAAACGCTTCCAGGAATTTTCCCTGCCCTGGATGAAGCGCGACCTAGAACCGGATGGTGTAGGCGGCGTAGTTTATTACTGCGGGATGGCCCCCTTCAACAACGTTATTGAACAAGTGCGGAGCGAACTCGGCATTAGCGTCTATTACATCAGCCCGATGGCGGACTTGGCGGAAGCCAAGGCAACTGTCGGCGACAAGGGACTGACCTGCGGCGTCATAGACGACATTCGGATGATTAACTGGACACCCGAGCAAACCCGTGCCGAGGTCAGGCGCATGTGCGAGATCGGCATGACTGGCGGTCATTTTCTCCTCGGCACGGGTGTCATGCCTCTGTCGGTACCCGAAGTCAACATCAAGGCAATGCTTGAGGCTGCCTTTGAATATGGACGTTACCCATGACCCCCACCCTGCCCCCACTTGTTGCCACCACCCAACCCTTGGTCATGGTGGGCTGCGGCATTCTCCACAAGGAAGTCGAGTTCCTCATCAAAAAAAATGGCTGGAACATCGAGACCCAGTTTCTGGTTTCGTCGCTGCACAATTATTTCGACAAGCTGTACAGCCAGCTGGACACCACGCTGGATTTCGATGACCAGAAAGGGCGGCAGACCATTGTTTTTTACGGCAGCTGCCACCCTCGCATGGACGACATTCTGGAAAAACACCATACCCTGCGCACCCACGGCCAGAACTGTATCGTTATGCTGCTGGGCTACGAGCGTTTTATGGAGGAACTTTCGCTGGGGGCCTATTTCCTTCTGGAGGATTGGGCGCTGAGCTGGGAACCCATGATCACAGAGTGTTTCGGAAATAAAATCACGGTGGTCAGGGAAATTTTCCATAGCAGCCACAAAAAGATGATCGCCATCCGCACTCCCTGCTCCACCGATTTCAACGCCGCCGCCGAAGCCGCCGCCCGCTTCGTGGATTTGCCATTGGAATGGCTGGACGCCGACCTTAACCATCTTGAATCGGTTCTTACTGATGCCATCACCCGCAAATGCCAAGCCGATACAGCCTGACATCGGACAAATTCTGCTAAACACCACAGCAAAATAGTACCTACAGGCAATACAGACAGGATTCAATAAGGTACCCGGACATGCCAGAAATGCTCACCATCCCCAGAGAGGAATGGGAAACACTACAAAAACGCGCCAGAAAACTGGCTGGGGACAAGTCTTACCTCCAGCTACTGGTCAACATGATGCAACAGCTTGGTTCTGTCGCGGGGCTGGAGAATGTCGCCGACGCCATGCCGCGCATCGTGATGGAAAATATCGGCGGCACCAATCTCATCCTCTATTACTTCATTGATCAAGACATCCACCGCAGTGATCTCTACGGCAACCATACCAAGCTGGATACCCTTGACGACCCCGAAGTAAGGCGTGCCATGGATAGCAGGGAAATGGCCGAATACCAACTTGACGCCGACAAGGCGCAAATGCAGGAATTGGCGCTTCCTCATGCCTGGACTTGGGTATTTCCTCTACTGGTGGGGACTAATCTGATCGGCGTCTTCAAAATCGAGAACGTCCATATCAACACTCAGGAGTGGCGCAAACATCTCCCAACTTTTTTCAATTACGCCGCGTTGATCCTGAAAAATGAGATTCTCGGTCACTCCCGGCTGCAAAAGGCCTACCAAGAGTTGGAAGGAGAAGTGGAAGTACGCCAACAAGTTGAGGAAGAGCTGCGCACTACCAACGAAGAACTGCAACTCAAACTGGACACCCTGTTGCTACCGGACATGCCGATCGAGAAACAGGAGCTCCGCAACATTCTCAATACCCAGGAATTATGTGATCTGATGAGGGAATTCAACCATCTCTCCCAGGTTGCAACCGCCATCATTGATCTCAAGGGCGATGTGCTGGTGGGGATCGGCTGGCAGAACATTTGTACGAAATTTCACCGCATCCACCCCC
Organism: uncultured Sulfuricella sp.; assembly: GCA_964451375.1. Taxonomy (GTDB): domain Bacteria; phylum Pseudomonadota; class Gammaproteobacteria; order Burkholderiales; family Sulfuricellaceae; genus JAGXQV01. Next base: position 52,278 of record CAYVIN010000012.1, on the reverse strand, counting down.
AGACCTTGCAAAACTGCCGGGAAAGCGATCTGGTGTTAACGCGCGGCATACTGGAAGGCCAGTGCCAGGCATATCAATGCAAAAACCACCTTTGGGACGTTTCCACGCCGCTGTTTATCGGAGGCAAACATGTCGCCAACATTTTTGTCGGGCAGTTTTTCTATGAGGATACCCCGCCCGACCTCGACCTGTTTGCCCGTCAGGCAGACCATTACGGCTTCGACAAGGATGCCTACCTGACAGCCATCAAACAGGTTCCTTTATGCAGCAGGGAAAAAATCGCCCACTTGATGGCGTTCTATGGAAAATTTGCCACCCTTATCTCGAAGTTGAGTTTCAGCAATCTGAAACTCGCCAAATCCCTGTTGGATAACAAGCGCATAGAAGACGAATTACGCCACGCCAAGGAAGACCTGGAGCTGACGGTTACAGCGCGCACCGCCGAACTACGCAAGAGCACTGAGGAATTGGATCAGTTTTTTACTCTCGCCCTGGATCTGCTGTGCATCGCTGACACCAACGGCAATTTCCTGCGCCTGAATCTGGAATGGGAAAGGACTCTGGGATTTCAACGCAACGAGTTGCTCGCCAGGAAATTTTTGGAATTTGTTCACCCCGATGATCAAGCCTCTACCCTGGAAGCAGTCACCCAGTTAGCCGCCCAACAGGAAGTGGTCGGCTTCACAAACCGCTACCGGCGCAAGGACGGCGAATACCGTTGGCTGGAATGGCGGGCGACCCCAGTAGGCAACCTGATTTATTCAGCGGCCAGAGACATCACAGAACACCTGCAAACAGAAAAAACACTTCGTGAAAACAGTGAGTTCCTGGAACGGGTTTTCGCCACCACAAAATTCCTTTTGGCCTACCTGGACACCCAATTCAACTTTATCCGGGTTAATCAGGCTTATGCCCAAACAGAGCAACAACCGCCGGAATTTTTTATTGGTAGAAACCATTTCGACCTTTACCCTAATGCAGAGAACGAATCCATCTTCCGCCGGGTTACGGAAACCGGCGAGCCGGTTTCCTACAATGCCAAACCCTTCGAGTATCCCGATCAGCCTGAATTGGGAATTTCCTACTGGGACTGGGATCTTTACCCGGTCAAGAATAAATCCGGGAAAGTCGAGGGACTACTGCTGGTGCTGCTTGACGTAAGCGAGCGCAAGAAGGCTGAAGAAGCGCTGTTCCGCCTCAACCAGACTCTCGAAAACAGGGTTCAGGAAGAACTGAGCAAGAACCGCGAAAAAGACCTCATCCTGATTCAACAATCCCGTCTCGCCGCCATGGGTGAAATGGTTCACAACATTGCACACCAATGGCGCCAGCCGCTCAACGCGCTGGGCTTGATCCTCGCCAATATCAAGGACGCCTATGCCTACAACGACCTTAGCGAAACTTTTCTGGAAGAAGAAACCGATACGGGACGAAAGCTAATCGACCGTATGTCGAAGACCATTGACGATTTCCGTGATTTTTTCCGTCCTGATCGCGCCCCGCACCAATTCGCGGTTTGTCAGTCGATAGAGGATGCGTTATCCGTCATGGAAGCATCGCTCAAGAACAATTTCATCCAGATTGAGAAGCACCTCGTCACCGACCTACAAGCCAATGGTTTCGACAACCAGTTTGCCCAAGTGGTGCTCAATCTTCTCGCCAACGCCAAGGAAGCCATTCTTCAAAGCGGCGAAACCAATGGTCGAATCATCCTCGACTTGCGCGAAGAACACGGCATGGGCATCCTGACCGTCGGTGATAACGGCGGGGGCATCCCGGCAGATGTCCTGCCCAGGGTCTTCGACCCTTACTTCACCACCAAGGCGCAAGGCAGCGGCATCGGCCTCTACATGTCCAAGATGATCATCGAACGCAACTTCCTCGGTCAGATTGAAGCCCACAACAGCGGCGACGGTGCGCTATTCACCGTCACGCTGCCCCTCGCCTCTGGCGGCATAAGCACATCACCACCACTCAAGTCCCCGGAAAACGTGATTCACAACCAGTGAGCCATTCGTTATTCTTTTCAAACAATTACTTCCCTGATTTCACCGCCACATCTTTCAGAAATATCGCGTATTGCAGCCAGTTTTCCAGCGGCCCGGCGTGGGAAAACACAATCAGGCCGTGTTTATCCACAACGTAGGTGGTGGGGAAAACCATCGCCAGTTCGCGGTCGCGGATTTTGCCGCCGTCAGCGAGTCTGAGGTTTTCATCTTCCGGCCCTTTGAGACCGTTGTCGTAAAGGGGCAGGTCGAGCTTCCGGCTGTTTAGCCAGCGCCGCGCGTCGCCGGTATTTTCCCGGACGGCAAGCAGGACGAAAACAATATCCCCCTGCCCTTTCATCTGGGCGACCAGTTGTTGCAGGTCGGGCAATTCCCTGACACAAGGGGGGCACCAGGAGCCCCAGAAATGCAGGACAACCACCTTGCCTCGCAAGTCGGCGAGCTTGAGGGGTTTACCCAGGGCGTCGGCAAACGCCAGGTTGGGGAAGCGCATTCCGCGCTTTTTACCGGCCGCCACCTTGGCGGCGTCACTGCGGTTTTTGTATGGTCCCCACAGGGTCGGCCAAGTTGATGCGGCGAACACGACCCGGTCATCGACGGCATACGGGACGCAGGGAATTTCGCTGTGTTTGGCGCAGGCGTCGAGGGCGGCGGAGAGGGCCGCTTCCCCATTACCCTGCTCGGATGCCCAGCCCCACGCGCCGCCCGGCGCGATGGCAAAAGCCCGGTGCAGGTCGGATTGAAGAAATCCCCCGGCATAGGTTTCCCGCGCGCCTGACCCGACGTGGGGAATCGCCTGGACATCGGTGAGTTGGGGCGGCGCGGCAAATGCGGGCAGGCAGATCAGCCAGACGGCCAAAAGTCGGTTGATACGTGACATGGTGTTGGACATGTTTCCTCCTGACGATTCCTGTTTATCCTTAAAACCTCCGCTCAGAACCGCAAAGGCGCTAAGGCGCAAAGAAATCAATAACATGTGGAATGTTCCGCGCTCACCTGGTGGGTGAACGATCTGAAACGGGTAACCTTTTGTTTTTCCTCTGCGTCTTTGCGCCTTTGCGGTTCAAACTGCCTTTTCTAGGTTTATGGCTGCCACCGTATCACGCTGAAACGGCGCTCGCCACTCCTTATCCGCCCGGCTGTTTGCCGGCGAGTTTTCCGGCAAATTCGTCGGTTTCCTTTTGTTCCACCTTGGCTTCGCGCTGGTTTTCCTTGCTTTGGTGGCGTTGCTCCAGGGTGTCGTAGGCCTTGAGTTTGCGCTGTTCTTCCATCCATTCACGTTGCCCGGCTTCCCAGCGTAATTTGCATTTCGCGACTTCGTCGCCCTGCATTTCGATGGCCTTGTCGAGCTTGAGCATGAAGGACTGGAACTCGCGCCAGGCCGACATCTGCATTCCCTGTTGGGTATTGAGATGGAGCCGGTTGCGGTATTCCTCGCGAAAGGAAATGAGCTGCTGGTGTTTTTCTTCAGCTTCCTGCCATTTTGCCCTGAGCTTGCCGAGTTTGCGCCCGGCTTCTTCGCTGTTGTCGCGAGCCAGTTGCAGCAGGGTTTTAAGAGGAAAGGGGCGCGCCACGGGTTATTTAGTGAAGCAGTTCGCCCAACTGGCGGCGACAACTTTCATAACCTTCACGTTGCTGGATACCTTGCTGAAGGAAGGCCTCCAGACGCGGATACATGGCGATGGCTTCGTCGAGCAGGGGGTCGCTGCCCTTGATGTAGGCGCCGACGTTGATCAGGTCGCGATTGCGCTGGTAGCGCGAATACAACATCTTGAAACGCCGCACCTGGTCGAGTTCGTTTTGCGGAATCAGTTCGGTAATCGCGCGGCTGATCGAGGCCTCGATGTCGATGGCCGGATAGTGGCCTTGATCGGAGAGGTTACGCGACAACACGACGTGGCCGTCGAGAATCGCGCGGGCGCTGTCGGCGATGGGATCCTGCTGGTCATCGCCCTCAGTCAGCACCGTATAAAATGCGGTGATCGAACCGCCGCCGACTTTGCCGTTGCCGGCCCGTTCAACCAGTTGCGGGAGCTTGGCGAAAACCGACGGCGGATACCCTTTGGTCGCAGGCGGTTCGCCGATGGCCAGGGCGATTTCGCGCTGCGCCATGGCGTAACGGGTGAGCGAATCCATGATGAGCAGGACATTTTTGCCTTCATCGCGAAAAAATTCGGCGATGGCGGTGGCGTAGGCCGCACCGTGCAGGCGTTGCAGGGGCGGGGTATCAGCGGGAGCGGCGACCACCACGGAGCGCGCCATGCCTTCTTCACCGAGGATGTTCTCGATGAATTCCTTAACCTCGCGGCCCCGCTCGCCGATCAGTCCAACCACAATCACGTCGGCGCTGGTGTAACGCGCCATCATCCCGAGCAGGATACTTTTACCCACGCCGCTACCCGCGAACAACCCCATCCGCTGGCCGCGCCCTACCGTAAGCAGGGCGTTGATGGCGCGCACCCCGACATCCAGCACGTCGCGAATCGGGGCGCGGTTGAGCGGGTTGAAGGGGCGGCTCTGCAAGGGGACGCGCCGCTCCACGCCCAGCGGGCCGTGGCGATCCAGAGGGCGTCCGGTGCCGTCGAGGATACGCCCCAGCAATTCATGCCCCACCGGCACCTGACGACCACGATCCTCGGTGCGCCGATGGGGGATGTAGGGCTGCCCGAAAACCGGGAGATACAGGCTTTCCGGTTGGGCTGGAATCACCCGTGCGCCGGGCACCAGTCCATACACGTCGGTGGATGGCATGAGGTAGAGTTTTTCCCCGGAAAAACCCACCACTTCCGCATCCACTTCATGACCGTCGGGAAGAAACACGATACAACTGCTGCCCACCGCGAGACGCAAACCGACCGCCTCCATAACCAGTCCGGCAACCCGCGTCAGCCGCCCGGTAACCACCCAGGATGAGGCCGTTTCTACCGCAGCGGCACAACCGCGCAGATAATCGCGCCAGCGCCCGGTAGGCGAGGTAGGCGTTACGGCGATTTCGGGAGTGGCTGCGGCTTGCAAATTCGGCTTTCCGAATACATCATGAGGGTGGACACGATCAATTGGCGCTCTGGGACAACTTTTCCCGCCATCAGACCAGCCATGCGTCGTCGCGGCCCAGCGCCAACATGGCTTTATCCCAGCGTCCACCGAGCGTGGCGTCGATTTCGCTGGAGTCGGTTTTGATGCGGCAGCCGCCACGTTCGAGATGGCTGTCTTCGAGAATACGACAGTGAAAATGCGCCAGTTCCTCTTCCATAAGGGTGCGCACCAGTGCTGCATCCTCGGGATGCAGAATCAATTGGGGATGTTGTCCCGGCTGGGGCAAACTGGCAATCGCGTCGCGAACGATGGTGAGCAGCGCCTCGGGACGAAAACGCAAGGCGTTGCGAATGACTTGACGGGCCACGGCGAGCGAGAAGTTAAGCACTTCCTCACCCATTTCGGTTTCAAAACCAATCAGGGCTGCATCCAGCGAATTGGCAAGTTGTTTGATGATTTCCAGTTCAGCCTGGGATTGCTCGCGACCTTCCGCATAACCGGCGGCGTATCCTTCTTCGCGCCCGGCGGCCAGACCTTCCTGATGACCGGCTGCCCGGCCTTCCTGATGACCGGCGGCGACGCCTTCCTGATGACCCGCCTGCATCCCCTGCTCATGGGCGCGCTGCTGGATTTGCTCGATTTCCTCGGCGGTCGGCCAGTTGAATTGCGGCCCCTGATCCTCCACAACCGGCTCGGGTTCCGGCTCGGGTTCCATCGGGAGAGGTAATTGCTCCTCGAAAGAATCAAGCTGCCAGCGCTGGTATTCGCCAAGCTGCTCGCGCGGGATGATCCGATTAGACAAAAGAGTCCTCCCCCTTGCCGCCCAGGACGATCTGACCTTCGTCGGCTAGGCGGCGCACCACCTGGAGGATGCTCTTCTGCTCCCCTTCGACTTCGGAAAGCCGCACCGGGCCTTTCGATTCAAGGTCGTCACGCAGCATTTCGGCGGCGCGGGAAGACATATTTTTGAAAATTTTCTCGCGCAACTCCTGGTTGGCCCCTTTCAGGGCAACCACCAGTGAATCCGACTGAACTTCGCGCAACAGAAGCTGAATGCCCCGGTCGTCGATTTCCATGATGTTCTCGAAGACGAACATTTCGTCCTGGATTTTCTGGGCAAGCTCGGGATCGTAGTCGCGCACACTGGCGATAACCGACGATTCGAGTTGGGTGCCCAGGTAATTGAGCACTTCGGCGGCAGTTTTGACGCCCCCCATAATGGTTTTCTGGATATTTTTGGAGCCGGCCAGGAGTTTGGTCAATACGTCGTTGAGTTCCGCCAATGCCGCCGGCTGTACGCCGTCGAGGGTGGCGATCCGCAACATCACGTCATTGCGCAGACGCTCCGGGAAAAACTTGATGATATCGCTGACCAGATCAGGTTCGAGATGTACCAGGATGGTGGCGATGATCTGGGGGTGTTCGTTCTTGATGAGTTCGGCGATGGCGTTGCCTTCCATGAACTTCAGCGCTTCGATGCCGCTGGTGTCGCCCCCCTTGAGAATCCGGTCAAGCAGACCGGCAGCCTTGTCGCTGCCCAGCGCTTTCGTCAGCACCGACCGAATATAGTCGTCGGAGGCCATCCCCAGCGAGGTGCGCTCGCGAGTGGTTTCACAGAACTCCTGCAACACCTCGGCAATTTTGTCCTTGGTCGTCCCACCCAGGCTCGCCATGGCCGTCCCAAGCTTCTGAACTTCCTTGGGATTGAGATATTTAAATACCTCCGCCGCCTCTTCCTCACCCAACGTCAGGAGGAGTATCGCACTTTTTTTCAATCCTTCATCGGAATCAGCCACCTAGCCACTCCCTCACCACACTGGCCACGATACGCGGTTCATTTTTGGCCATTTCCTTGGCCACCCGCAGGTTTTCATCATAACTGGTCTGTGCATCCAGCGCTGCCTGTTCTTCCGGCGAAAGTTTTTCACCTTCCTCTTCCTCGTCCGATTCGGGTTCCGGCGGCGGCGGGGGTGGCGGGGGCGGCGCAAAAATTTCACGCAACGGCGGGAGGAAAACCTTGAAGAACAGGATGAGCACAATCAGCGCAATAATCAGGTTCTTGAGGAGTTCCTTGCCAAACGCAATCATCGCCGGATCTTTCCACAACGGCAGGGCAACCTCTTCGGGAACGCTGAACATGGTGTTCATCACGTTCACCGAGTCACCGCGCTGTTCGCTGTAACCCATTGCTTCCTTGACCAGATTGTTGACTTGCGTCAGTTCCTGGGGAGTCAAGGGTTTCATCGTCACCTTGCCGTCCTTGTCCGTCACCTTGCGGTAATTCACCACTACCGCCGCTGTCAGACGCTTGATGCCGCCTATCGGCGAACGCACCACTCTAACCGTTTTGCCCACCTCGTAGTTGATGGTGGATTCCTTGTGGGTTGTACCGGTGGCGGCGCTACCCACCGGAGCCGACGCAGGCACACCGGCTGGCGTGGTAATAGGCGCGCTGGCTGCGCCCGGCGGTTGATTGGACAAAGCCCCCGGCACCCCAGCCGCCGGCTGGCCCCCCGCGCCGCTAGTCTCGGCGCTTTGCTGACTGCGGATCGCCGCCTCCTCGGGAGTGGCGTTGGGCGCATAAATTTCCTCGGTTCTTTCCGCCTGGGAAAAATCGACATCCGCCGTCACCCGCGCCCGCACGTTTTCCTCGCCCACCACCGGGATGAGAATTTCCTCGATACTCTTGATCAGGCCGCGTTCCAGACGTTGCAGATACTCAAGCTGGGTGGGATTCAACCCGGAAGACGTTGCGGCGACCGGCGAACCGCTAAGCATATCGCCGTTCTGGTCGATGATGGTTACATTTTTGGCTGGCAGGTCGGGAACGCTACTGGAGATCAGGTGAGTAATCCCATTGACCTGACCGGCATCAATAGATTTGCCGGAACGCATGGTGAGCAATACCGACGCCGTGGGTTTCTGCTGTTCCCGAACGAATACCGACGCCTTGGGAAAAGCCAAGTGCACCCGCGCCGCTTGTATCGCGGAAATTGCCTGGATGGTGCGGGTCAACTCACCTTCCAGGGCGCGGTAATAGTTGGTTTGTTCGCCAAACTGACTGATCCCGAGTTTCTGGGTGTCCATCAACTCGTAACCCACCACGCTACCTTTGGGCAATCCCTGCCCGGCCAGCTTGAGGCGAATTTCATAAACCTGGCTAGCCGGCACCAGAATGGCGCTACCGCCTTCAGCCAGTTTGTAAGGAACGTTCAGTTGCTGCAGCGAAGCGAGAATCGGCCCGCCGTCACGGTCGGAAACATCGCGAAAAAGAACCCGGTATTCGGGAGGTTGACTCCACCAGATGGAAGCACCGATGACCAGAGCGACGGCAAACGCCACTCCGAACATGATGCCGATTTTCTGATTATCTGTTAGCTGAGTGAATCTCTCTTGCAACCGGGCAATCCATGCCTGTTGAGGTGCCAATGCCATAAAAGCGCCTTGTTCCCGGAGAAAGAGTGAATTTGGATTTTAAACGATGGCGAATGATACCTTAGATGACGTGAATTTCCCAACAACCGCGCCAACCTTGAATCTGCGAGCGAATCCCTAGACCTGCATATTCATGATTTCCTGGTAGGCGGAAACCAGTTTGTTACGCACTTGCACCATAGTCTGGAAAGAAACGTTGGCTTTTTGCAGCGACAGCATCACATCCTGAATATTGGTGTTGGGATCCCCCATTTCGAACGCCTTGGCCAAATCACTGGCTTGCTGCTGGGCGTTATTGACGTTATCCAGGGACGATTTGAGCGCCGAGGCGAAATCCTGCCCCTCGGGCAAAGCCGCCGTATCACTCGTCCCCCCGGCTGCCGTCATTGACGCAGCACGTAATTGTCCAAGCAGTTGATCTATCCCTTGAGTATTCATCCCGATGACTCCACTACAAACCGAACTTCCGACTCGTTAAATTTACTTTAGCACAACCCTATGGCGGAATGCTTGGAGAACACATTAGCACCAATCATGCCTGCGCCGCTTCAGGGAATGTCGTCCCCGTCTTCTTCGCGGTATTGCGCCAGCTTGTAGCGCAAGGTTCGTTCGCTCATCGCCAGCCTTTCAGCGGCCAGTTTACGAGAACCTTTAACAGCGGCCAGGGTTTCGAGGATGTGCGCCTTTTCCAGAGAACGCATGTCGATATTCCCGCCGGCCTCGGCAGAAGGGGCGACCGTTTCAACTTCGCGGGCGGCAATAACTTCCACTTCACGCGGCAAAAGAAGGTGTTCAACCTCGATCCGGTCGCCAGGCGCCAGTATCATGGCCCGCTGAATCACGTTTTCCAGTTCGCGGATATTGCCGGGCCAGGCATATCCAACCAGCCGCCTTTCCGCATCAGCCACCAGAGACATGCCGTGGCGTCCGACCCGCGCGCCAAGACGGGCGATGAAACTGCGCGCCAAGGGGATGATGTCGCCCTTCCGCTCGCGCAGGGGCGGCAATTGAAGCGGAAACACGTTAAGCCGGTAATACAGATCCTCCCGAAACTCCCCTTTGGCTACCGAATCCGCCATATCCCGGTTGGAGGTTGCGACTACCCGGATATCCAGCGAAATGGTCTTGTGCCCGCCGACCCGCTCCACTTCGCGTTCCTGCAACACCCGCAGGAGCTTGGCCTGGAGCGGCAAAGGCATCTCGGTGACTTCGTCGAGCAACAACGTGCCGTTCTGGGCTTGCTCGAATTTACCCGCCTGCGCCTGACTGGCCCCGGTAAACGAGCCTTTTTCAAAACCGAACAATGTCGATTCCAGCAGATTTTCAGGAATCGCCGCGCAGTTGATCGCAACAAACGGTTTGCCGGAGCGCGCCGATTGACGGTGGATGAAACGCGCCAGCACTTCCTTGCCGGTGCCGCTCTCGCCGGTTAACAAAACCGTGGCGTCGGTCACCGCAACCCGCTGGGCAAGACTCAGGGTTTCCAACATCCGCGCATCCTGGGCAACCATCTCACCCGCTTCGTCAGTCAGCGATGGGAGCAGATAACGCGCCACCTCACCAAGCAAACGATCAGGCTCGAACGGCTTGGTAAGATAGTTGCACGCGCCACAGCGCATTGCCTCAACCGCCTTGTCGATCATCCCGTAGGCCGTCATCAGCAAAACCGGAACATAAGGATAGGCAGCCTTGATTTCCCGCAACAGAGTGTGCCCATCCATCGGCTGCATCTGAACGTCACTCACCACCAACCCGAAACGCCCCGCTTGCAAAGCCTTCAGGGCAGCCTGACCATCCGCTGCTCCGACCGCCTCGTAGCCCGCCAGCGCCAGGGTATCGCAGAGCGCCTCGCGCAAATCACCATCATCTTCAACTATTAGTATCGGCAGCGCATTCATTGATTCATTTGAGTAAATTGATCCCCTTATGCTAACACAAGCCTGCCGGGAATTCGTTCCAGCCGCCCCGGATACATTCCACATTTTCTGTGGATAACTGTGTGTATATCTTGATGAAAACTCCCCTAACCCAACCACCCATAAGGGAATCCCCGCTTCCGCCACTTTATTGCACAGAAAAATATTTAATACAATCAATAGACTAAAAATTATCCACGCACATTCATAATGTTAGCGGGGCTATTAAACAAAATTGTGGGAATTGTGGGTTAAGCTGCGGACCGTTGAATGACAAACGCATATTCTGGGTGTAAACGTCAGGATGGAAATGGTATGCTATTTGATAGAAATTCGTCACACGGAAATGAAGCAGGAACGATACTTGGCGCGGCCCGACAAGTTAAGAAATACCAGTCCCGCCCATGTTAGAATGCTAACTCATCATTGGAAGCGTAAAACCCGATCATGCTGGGAAAAATAATCAAATCTCTGATCGGCGGGAACAAGATCAACGACACTGCGCCCCACCCTGTTCCGGCCCACATCCCCGACGACAAGGGCGCACGATCCATAAACACCCCCGCCATCAGCACCAACGCCATCGATACGGCGCATATACCCAGTGGAGATGTGGTAACCGCCATCCTCCCCGTGGAAACCAGCGGCACCCCCAACGATTCCGAGACGCTCGGGCAACGTTTTCTCGGTCGCCAACCCTTGCTTGATCGCGCCCAACACGTAGTGGGATACGAGTTGATGTTGCGCCGCGCCCCGCTAAAAGGGGACGGAGACCTCAGCGAATTGCGTCTGGTGCATAGCCAAACGCTGGTTCGCTGCCTCCTTGATCTCGATATCGGCAGACTGGTCGGCGGCAAACAAGCCTTGATCGAACTCTCCCCGGAAATGCTCGACAATCCGCTGCTCAACGATCTCCCGCAAAAGGGCATGACGCTGTGCATCGATTTCAAAGCCCGCGTGGACGCGGAAACCGTCAGTCGCTGCCGCAGCCTAAAGGGAATGGGATATCAGTTTGCGCTGGATAATCTCGAACCGGTTCCCGGCGTAGAACCACTCATCGAGCTGGCGCAGTTCGTCAGGATCGACGTAGCCCGTTATAACGCCATCGAACTCGCCAGACTGGTGGATAAACTTCTCGGCAAGTCGCCACAGTTGCAACTCATCGCCCGCAATGTCCACAGTGAAACGGAATTCGAGGCCTGTCACCGGCTGTTCTTCCATTTTTTCCAGGGTTATTACTTTGCCAAACTCCAGCCCGCAGCCCCCTCGCGCATCGACAGCGACCGGGTGCGAGTAATGGAATTGCTCAACATGGTGAAAAATCGCGCCGAAGTGCCCGCCCTCGAAGAAATTTTCAAACATGACGCAATGCTGTCCTACAAGCTGCTGCTCTACATGAACGCGCCGATCAACGGGCTGGCCCAACAAATCCGCTCAATTGCCCACGCGATCATGATCCTGGGCTACGAACAGCTGTATCGCTGGTTGACCTTATTGCTTTTCACCAGCGGCAGCCTCGGCCCCCGCAGCAAAGCCCTGCTCAAAAGCGCGCTGATCCGGGCGCGCATGATGGAACTGCTGGGCAGCGACCGGATGAAAGGTCAGGAACGCGACGGGTTGTTCATCGTTGGCGTATTTTCGCTTCTCGACGTGCTGCTCAATGTCCCGATGGTGCAAGCTGTCGAACGCCTGCACCTGCCGGAAGCCATTGTTGACGGACTGGTGCGCCATACCGGCATTTACGCGCCGTTCCTCAATCTGGTGCTGGCCTGCGAGGAAGCCGACGAAGACAACATCTCCCGGATGGCTGGCGCTTGCGGGCTGGATGCCGGCGCAGTCAATCAGGCGCACATCCAGTCATTGATCTGGGCGGAAGGCATCGACCTGTAAACACGGTTGACAAGCCACCCATAGAGTGGTTTTATGATTGACAACACTGTCTTATATAAGACAGCGTATTCGAAATCCATGAAAGCTCACACACCATGAATCTTCACGAATATCAAGCCAAACAGTTACTCAAGGAATTCGGCATAACAACGCCACGCGGCGCAGTGCTGGAAAACGCCACACAAGGCAGCGCCATTGCCACGGAACTGGGCGGCGACGCCTGGGTGGTAAAGGCGCAAATTCATGCCGGCGGACGTGGCAAGGCTGGCGGGGTCAAGCTGGTTCGCAGCCATGACGCGCTGAATGAAGCCGTTTCCGCACTGCTCGGGAAAAAGCTGGTGACCTACCAGAACGCTCCCGACGGCCAGACAGTAGGATGCCTGCTGATCGAAGAAACCCTGCCGATTGCCCGTGAACTTTATCTCAGTCTGACCGTAGATCGTGAATCCGAGCGTATCGTGGTGGTTGCCTCGGGCAGCGGCGGCATGGAAATCGAGGAAATCGCCAAAACCGCCCCGGAAAAAATTCTCCGCGAGACTTGCGACCCAGTCTGGGGCCTGCGTGATTTTCAGTGCCGCAATCTGGCCTTTGGGCTAGGGCTGGAAGGCGCGCAAATCGGTGAGTTCACCAAACTCGCCAAAGGGCTGTACCAGATGTTCATGAAAATGGACTTGTCGATGGTCGAAATCAATCCGCTGATCGTCACCAGCGACGGCAAGCTGGTCGCGCTGGACTGCAAGATTGGTGTAGACGATAACGCCTTATACCGCCAAAAAACGCTGGAAGCACAAGGCGACACCACACAGGTCGATTCCAAGGAAGTCGCCGCCGCGCAATATGGCCTCAACTACATTGCCCTCAACGGCGACATCGGCTGCATGGTCAACGGCGCCGGTCTGGCGATGGCGACCATGGATCTCATCAAGCTGCACGGCGGGATGCCCGCCAATTTCCTCGATGTCGGCGGCGGAGCGACTGCCGAAACGGTTGCCAAGGCCTTCCAGATCATCCTTTCCGACCCCGCCGTGAAAGCCATCCTGGTCAATATTTTCGGCGGCATCATGCGCTGCGACATTATTGCCGAAGGCATCATCACCGCCGTCAAGGAAGTTGGCGTAAAGGTTCCAGTGATCGTGCGCCTGGAAGGCACCAACGTCGAACTGGGTCAAAAGATGCTGGCCGAATCGGGCCTCGCAATCATCTCCGCCAACGATCTCACTGACGCCGCCAAACGCGCCGTTGCCGCAGTGAAGGGATAAGGAATCGACATGAGCATACTCGTCAACAAGGACACCAAAGTCATTTGCCAGGGTTTCACCGGCAAGCAAGGCACTTTCCATTCGGAACAGGCTATCGCCTATGGCACCCGCATGGTCGGCGGCGTCACGCCCGGCAAAGGCGGCCAGACCCACATCGACCTGCCGGTTTTCAATACCGTCCGCGACGCCGTCAAGGAAACCGGGGCCAACGCCACCATGATCTACGTGCCGCCGGCATTTGCAGCGGACTCGATCATGGAAGCGGCGGATGCCGGCATCGAAGTCATCGTATGTATCACCGAAGGCATCCCGGTGCTCGACATGATGCGCGTCAAAGCCGCCTTGAAAGACAGCAAGTCAGTGCTGATCGGGCCGAACTGTCCGGGCATCATCACCCCCGGCGAATGCAAGATCGGCATCATGCCCGGTTTCATTCACCAGAAAGGCAAAGTCGGCATCGTCTCGCGTTCCGGCACCCTGACTTATGAGGCGGTCTATCAAACCACCAAGGCCGGCTTGGGGCAAACCACCTGTGTGGGTATCGGCGGCGACCCGATCAAGGGGCTGGACTTCATCGACTGCCTGCAAATGTTCCAGGACGATCCGCAAACCGAGGCCATCATCATGGTCGGCGAAATCGGCGGCACCCGCGAAGAAGCGGCAGCCGAATTCATCAAGGCCCACGTCACCAAACCGGTGGCCGCCTACATCGCCGGACAGACGGCCCCCAAGGGCAAACGCATGGGTCATGCCGGGGCGATCATCGCCGGCGGCAGCGGCTTGGCTTCCGACAAAATCGCCGCGCTGGAAGCCGTCGGCGTGGTAGTCGCCAAATCGCCGGCTGAGCTTGGGCTGGCAGTCACCCAGGCAATTGCCGCACATAAAGGCTGATTTTTTCGAGGCGGGGCGCGCATAGTCGCAGTCCTGCCCTCCCTTCTCGACCCGGTATGAAAATCGCCATAGCCCAAATCAATTGCACCGTTGGCGACCTCGTCGGCAACGCTGCAAAAATCCTCGACTTTGCCGAACAAGCCAAAGCTTCCGGGGCCAGCATCCTGCTCACTACGGAATTGGCGCTGACCGGCTATCCGCCGGAGGATCTGTTGCTCCGAAGCGGGTTCTACGACGCCTGCGATCAGGCCTTGTATCGTCTCGCCACACAAATCCACGGAATCAGCGTCGTCGTCGGACACCCTCTCCAGGAAGGCGGCAAACGCTACAATGCCGCATCCGTGCTGAGGGACGGCAGGGTCGTCGCAACCTACCGCAAACACAAGCTACCCAACCACTCGGTTTTTGATGAAGTGCGTTATTTCACGCCCAGCGACCAGCCCTGTATTTTTGAAGTCGAAGGTGTGCAATTCGGCATCAACATCTGCGCTGACATTTGGGAAGAAGGCACAGCCGGCGCCGCCCGGGCAGCCGGCGCACAAGTTCTGCTGGTGCTCAACGCCTCGCCTTACCACATGGACAAGCAACTGTCGCGCTACGATGTCATCCGCGAACGGATACGCGAAAGCGGCATTCCAATTTTTTACTCCAATCAGGTCGGCGGGCAGGATGAACTGGTCTTCGACGGCGCGTCCTTTGTGATGGACGCCGCCGGCAATTTGACCGAACAGCTTCCGGCTTTTGAAGAACATCTGCGCATCGTCAATCTGGAAAACGGCGTCCCGCAACCCAGCGTCATCCTTCCCGAACCGACTATCGAAGCAGCCATCTACAAGGCCCTATGCCTGGGCGTCAAGGACTACGTCGAAAAAAACGGTTTTCCCGGCGCGGTGCTGGGATTGTCCGGCGGCATCGACTCCGCGCTGACCCTCGCAATAGCGGTTGACGCCCTCGGCGCACAAAGAGTTCGGGCGGTGATGATGCCTTCCGAATTTACTGCCGACATCAGCGTTCACGACGCCGCCGCCATGGCTCATAATTTGGGGGTACGTTATGGCGAAATCCCCATCAAATCGGTATTTGACGCTTTCCTCAATACCCTCGCAGAAGAATTCGACAATCTACCTTTTGACACCACTGAGGAAAACCTCCAGGCGCGGACACGCGGCACACTGCTGATGGCGTTATCCAACAAATATGGCTCCATCGTCCTGACCACCGGCAACAAGAGTGAAATGGCGGTAGGCTACGCCACCCTCTACGGCGACATGGCGGGCGGCTTCGCGGTGCTCAAGGATGTTCCCAAGACCATGGTCTACCGCCTGTCGCAATACCGCAACGAAATCTCCCCGGTGATCCCGGAGCGCATCATCACCCGCAGCCCCAGCGCCGAATTGCGCCACAACCAGACCGACCAGGATTCCCTACCGCCTTACGAGATTCTCGACGCCATCATGGAAGCTTATGTCGAGCACGATGTCTGTCCTCACGACATCGTTGCACAAGGTTACAGCGAACACGACGTGCGCCGCGTGGTGCGCCTCATCGACCTCAACGAATACAAGCGCCGTCAGGCCCCGGTCGGCGTACGCATCACGGCGCGCGGCTTCGGCAAGGATCGCCGTTATCCGATTACCTCGAAATACAAACCTTGGGTACAATAACCCGCATTTCATCCCGGAGAAAAAAATGAAGAAGATCGAAGCCATCATCAAGCCTTTCAAGCTCGACGAAGTTCGTGAAGCCCTTTCTGAAATCGGGATCACCGGCCTGACCGTCACCGAAGTCAAAGGTTTCGGACGCCAAAAAGGCCATACCGAGTTGTATCGCGGCGCTGAATACGTCGTGGATTTCCTGCCCAAAGTGAAATTGGAACTGGTGGTAGCCTCCGCCCAGGTTGACACCGCCATCGACGCCATCGTCAAGGCGGCGCGCACCGGTAAAATCGGCGACGGGAAAATCTTCGTCACCGCAGTGGAACGCGTGGTGCGCATCCGCACCGGCGAAACTGACGAAGCGGCGATCTGATCATGGCCTACATCAACTGGGAACCGCGTTTTTCGGTCGGCAACGCCACCATCGACGAACAGCATCAGGAATTGTTTTCGCTGATCAACCGCTCCTATGAAACCATAGGCGGTGACCCGATCAGCGAATATGAAGCGCTTTGGACGATCCTTTCCAAACTGATCGATTACACCCGTTTTCACTTTTCCGAAGAAGAAGGAATGATGGAACGCGCCGGATATCCTCAATTGGCGGAACACCGCGAACAACATCGCGCCCTGATTCAAAAAACCGAGGAAATGCTGGAAGCACTGGAAAATGGTGAAGCCGGCATCGGCGCTGAAAAGCTCTGCCAATTCATCAAGGAGTGGATTGAGCAGCATGTTCTCACGGTTGACCGAGGCTACATGAGTTATCTCGCCACCAAATAACGTCTCACAAAACAAAAGCGGCGGTAAAGTTTCCTTTACCGCCGCTTTTTTGTGCCTTGAAATTACTGCGGTGTCACCACAGTTTCCACCACGGCTTGCCGTCCTTGTCGGCCTTGGCTTTTGCGCTGTCCGGGAAATTCTGTTGCAGAACGCGCCGGGCATCGTCACGCAAATCGCTCAACCCCATCGCATCATAGGCCTGCACCATCAACACCAGCGCGTCTTCCGTCGCCGGCGCCTGAGGGTATTGTTTGAGCGCCGCCTGGCAGCGGTTTGCGGCGGCCACGTAGGCGCCCCGTTTGAAATAGTAGCGGGCGACGTGCACCTCATGAGAAGCCAGCGCATTCACCAGATATTTCATGCGCGCCACTGAATCCGCAGCATATTTGCTCTCGGGGAAACGGGTCGCCAACTCCTTGAATGAATCAAACGCATCGCGAGCCGCCTTGGGATCACGTTCGGACAAGTCCTGATTGGCCAACGCGCCAAGTATCCCCTGATCCTCGTTAAAATTGACCAACCCCTTCAGATAATACGCATAATCAACGTTGGGATGGTTGGGATGGAGCTTGATGAAACGCTCGCAGGCAGCAATCGACGAAGCCGGTTCACTGGCCTTGAAATAGGCATAAGCCACTTCGATCTGGGCCTGCTGCGCATAGCGCCCATACGGGTAACGCGCCTCCAGCAATTCAAAATATTTGATCGCCTTTTCGTAGCCGCCGTCGTTCATCTCCGATTTCGCTTCGGAATAGAGTTTCTGCGCAGACCAGCCACGGGTTTCGTCATTCATGTCCGGAATCAGACTACATCCGGCTAACAGCAAAACGAGAAATACGACTAAACTATGTTTCATGAGCGAGTCCGATTCGAATAATCCTGGCGATTATAACCCAACCCCCCCGCAAATCCACCTGACCATTCCCCCGGAAATGGCAGGTTTACGCTTCGACCAAGCCCTGCAAAAACTTTTGCCGGAATATTCGCGCAGCCGCCTTCAGGAATGGATCAAACAAGGCGGCGTCACACTCGACGGGAAAAGCGCTGCGCCCAAACAAACCGTATGGGGCGGAGAAAACATCACCGTCACGCCGCAAGCCGCCCCCGGCGACAACCCTTACATCGCCGAAGAAATCGCGCTGAACGTCGTCCATGAAGACGACGCCCTGATCATCATCGACAAACCCGCCGGACTGGTCGTCCATCCGGGCAGCGGCAACTGGCAGGGCACCCTGCTCAACGCCCTGCTCCACCACGCTCCGCAACTTGCCGGCATCCCCCGCGCCGGCATCGTCCACCGCCTCGACAAGGACACCAGCGGCTTGCTGGTCGTCGCCAAAACCCTCACCGCGCAAACCGACCTGGTGCGCCAATTGCAGGCGCGCAGCGTAAAACGCGAATACCTGGCGCTGGTGCAGGGCAACGTTCCCCATGACGGACATGTGGAAGCGCCGCTGGGTCGTCATCCCACACATCGCACCAAAATGGCCATCGTCGCGGATGGCAAACCCGCCCTCACCCATTACCGCATCATCGAACATTTTCCCCATCACACCCTGGTGGAATGCCGCCTGGAAACCGGTCGCACCCACCAGATTCGCGTCCACATGTTATCCATCGGCCACCCACTGGCCGGCGACCCGGTGTATGCCGGCAAACCGGTCAACCTGCCGCTCGCAGTGCGCAGCGCAGTCAAGGAGCTGGGCCGGCAGGCCCTTCACGCCAAGCGGCTGGGCCTCGTTCATCCGAACAGTGGCATGACTATGGAATGGGTCTCGCCACTCCCCAATGATATGACCACACTTGTCGAAGCATTACGCCTTGCATTCTGAACGTATTAACCATTTTCTTTATTACCCCCCCTTTACATACATAATTAACTAAAGGGAAAATACCCGCCGCGTTTTAGGACTTCCTTTACGCTCGGCAAGTTGTCTCTTTTCAATCAATAGGGAGTGTTAATTATGAAGAAGTTTCTCTTTGCCATTGCATTCTTGTTCACCTCAATCTCCGTTGCGAACTCCGCACCGTTCACTGAACCTCTACCGCAGGGAAATCAGTTTTCCGCTACTACAACGACAATGTTTGTCGGGTGCTACAAGTCCGCCTACCCCGGCGGAATGACCTGTACCGCGCCGTCGTCGATGGGGGTTCTGTACGATGCAAAAACCTTCGATGCAGCTCTCCTGCAATACGGCTGTACTGGCGCATCCAGCGGCTACGTATATTATTGCAGTGGCAAGGGGCTGGAAGGTGCCATCTTGTTCTGGCGTTTCTCGGACGGTTCCGTCAGCACCATCCTGTATGTTCCCAGCGCGGTTCAATAGGCAAACAGTAATTTCCAACCAAAGTGTCTTTCCTGTATCGATTACGGGAAAGACACAAGTTGCATCTATATAAGCTGCGCCTCAACGCAGCCAAAGGAACTACAGTTTTACGACAACATCACATCTCTCAAGCCTAATTATGACCTGCGATGTTTGATTGGATCACCCCTATCTGGCCTGCACCGGCCAACGTCAAAGCCCTGGTCACCACCCGCCAGGGCGGTGTATCCGGTGGGCCATACGCCAGCCTAAATCTGGGCGACCACGTCGGCGACGATCCGCAAGCCGTATCCGCCAATCGTGCGCTGCTGCGCGCCCATCTGCCTGGTGAGCCGCTGTGGCTCAAGCAAGTGCATACCACCCACATCGCCGAAACCGCCAACGCCTGTGGTGTCCCGGAAGCCGACGCCAGCATTGCCCGGCAGCCCCATCAGATATGCGTCGTACTCACTGCCGATTGCCTGCCGGTATTGTTGTGCGACCGCGCCGGAAGCGTGGTCGCGGCGGTTCATGCCGGGTGGCGCGGCCTTGCGGCAGGCGTCATTGAACAAACGGCTGCGAATATGAATATCGCACCGGAAAACCTGCTGGCCTGGCTTGGCCCGGCCATCGGCCCGGACGCCTTTGAGGTCGGAGAGGAAGTCCGCGCGGCATTTGTGGCGCAAAATTCCGCCGCGACACACGCCTTCCATCCCGCACGGCCCGGCAAATGGCTGGCCGACCTTTACCATCTGGCGCGTTTGCGCCTTGCCGGACAGGGTATTCAACAGGTTTACGGCGGGAATTTCTGCACCTACCGCGACTCACAACGTTTTTTCTCCTACCGCCGCGACCAAACCACCGGGCGCATGGCCTCGCTAGTCTGGCTCACTTGACCTGTTGCGCTTATAATGCGGCAACCCATTTAATCCTTTCCGCACCCCCGCATGGCAAACAAAACCATCCTGATGATCGAACTCATCGAAACCGAGCAAAGTTATAGCGCTGCAACGGTACTCGCGAATTTCGAATGGATCATTGAGGAACATGGCGGGAAGTTGCTGAACGCTGCGGGGAAAAAGGTTGTCTGGGCGCTCGGCGATCCCAACGAAGCCGCCGAAACCGCCTGTGAAATGATCTCCAGCGATTACCCCGGAAAATCCCCGGATCACCCGATATTACGCGCCTGCATCTGCCAACTCCCATCTGCCGACGAAAGCAAGGAAGCCCAGACTCAGGTCATTTCCTCGGCGGTGCGCGAACTGCTCAAGGCCAGCCCCGGCCAGATCGTCGCCACGCAGGAAACGGCGGAACTGCTCTCCGCTCAATACGAAGTCAAATACGGTTCCCCAAGCGGCAAAACCGGGGTACGGGTCTTTGAAATCATTCCCCCGGCAAAATACCGCAAGGAGGAAACCACCCGGCTCGCCTCGCTGGCGGATCGCACCGGAAAAAAACTGCGCCTGCGCTGGCGGCTCAAGGATCAATCCAGCAAGGAAATGGTGTTGTATGGCGACCGCACCACCATCACCTTCGGGCGCGACGATGGCAGCGACATCGTCATCGAAAGCAGCATGGCGTCGCGCCGCCACGGCCAGGTGGAATACCGCAGCGGCAGTATTTACCTGGTGGACAACAGCACCAACGGCACTTTTGTGTTTCCCGAAGTCGGCGCCAAGTTCAAGATTCATAGAGGCGAAAAACTGGTTCCACCACGCGGTTATTTCTGCCTGGGTGAAGAACTCGACCCCAATCACTCCCTCGCCATCCATTTTGTCACCGTATTTTCCGCCGGCTGAATCCGGCGGCAACACAAGGAGTTTCACCGCATGTCATTTGAAACGCTGGGCCTTTTGCCTGAATTGCTCAAGGCCGTAGCCGACCAGGGGTATACCGAGCCCACGCCCATCCAGGCCAAGGCCATCCCGGTCGTGCTGCAAGGCGGCGATGTCATGGGCGGCGCCCAAACCGGCACCGGCAAAACCGCCGGATTTACCCTGCCCCTGCTGCAACGCCTGAGCAGTTACGCCAACACCGGCACTTCGCCGGCCCGTCATCCAATCCGCGCCGTCATCCTGGTGCCCACCCGCGAACTCGCAGCGCAGGTCGCCGACAGCGTCCAGACTTACGGCAAATATCTGCCGTTGCGCTGCGCGGTCATTTACGGCGGCGTCAGTATTGATCCGCAACTCGCGGAACTGCGACGCGGCGTGGAAATCCTGGTCGCCACACCGGGACGCCTGCTTGATCACGTACAACAGAAAACCGTGAATTTCTCCCAGGTTGAAATCCTCGTTCTCGACGAAGCCGACCGTATGTTGGACATGGGATTCCTCCCCGACATCACCCGCATCCTCGGCCTGCTGCCGACCAAACGCCAGAGTCTGATGTTCTCCGCGACCTTCTCCGACGACATCAAAAAACTCGCTGACCGGCTGCTCAAGGATCCGGTGCTGATCGAGGCCGAAAAGCGCAATACCGCTGCGGAAACCGTCACCCAGATCGTCCATCCGGTGGATGCCGGGCGCAAACGCGAATTGCTGGCGCACCTCATCAAAACCCAGGATCTCCGTCAGGTGCTGGTGTTCTGCCGCACCAAACAGGGGGCCGGAAAACTCGCCCACCAACTGGAGCGCGACGGCATCGGCGCGACCGCCATCCATGGCGACAAGAGCCAGCAACAGCGCACCGAAGCGCTGCAAGCGTTCAAGGATGGCACCGTGCGCGTCCTGGTTGCTACCGATGTGGCGGCGCGCGGCATCGACATCGACCAACTGCCCCACGTGGTGAATTTTGAAATCCCCCACGTTCCCGAAGATTACGTCCACCGCATCGGACGCACCGGGCGCGGCGGCAGCACCGGCATCGCCATATCGCTGGTAAGCGAGGAAGAACTGAAACTCCTCGAAGCCATCGAAAAGATGCTCAATCGCCCCATCCCGGCGCAAACCATCGCCGGTTTTGATGTCCGTTCCGCCATCGTCGCCCATCCCGAAGCGACCGACCGCGCCCATCGCCATCATGAGCGGGGCGAACGTAGCGAACGCGGAGAACAGCGGGGCGAACGGGAACGCAGCGACCGTCGGGGTGAACGCAGCGAGCGCCGTCCGCCGCGTCGCAGCAACAGCATGATCGCCGCCGATGGCTTCGATTTCAGCAAACCCTATGAACCCGATCCGCACCTGCCGCCGGTCATTCAGGCCGCTTATCCCCCGGCGCGGAGCGATACGAAGAAATCCAAGAAACCTCTCCCGGCGTTATTCCTGCCCCCCGTTCCACCTCCCCTTCCGACGGAATAATCTTCGTCCGGCGTGTCGCGACAGCAACATCGCGGCGCTCCGGGTTGAGAAAACGCAACCCGTCACACATTCGACTCACATTGATTGCCAATTTTCCCGCCACTCTCCCGTAACTGGCGGAAAAATGGGCTATCCTTACGAAAAAATGCTGTACACATATAACTTCCGTAACGCTTTCAAAACAACTTATAGCTCAAGGCGAATAGCGCTTCCTCTTTGTCCGGGACGGCGGCGCGGTATGGGCGGTTGAGGTGCAAACCTCGAATTAGGGGAAATTCATAATGATTTCACTGTACTGGCTGCAATGCGGCGGTTGCGGGGGCGACACCATGTCGTTCCTGAATGCCGATTCACCCGACCTGATCGAGCTTTTCGAGTCATTAGGCATCAAACTCCTGTGGCACCCTTCTCTCTCAACACTCTCACCGGCTGCGCACAATGAATTGATTGACGCGCTGATTCAGGGCGAACAATTGCTCGACATACTGGTGGTGGAAGGCGCGATCATCCGTGGCCCGGCCAGCACCGGCATGTTTGATGTGCGCAACGGCAGGCCCAAAAAGGACTTGGTCGCCGCATTGGCGGCGCGGGCGCAACATGTCGTCGCCGCCGGCACCTGCGCTTCCTTTGGCGGATTCGGCACGGACAGTTACATCAAGGCCACCGGCCTGCAATTTCTGAAAAAGGAACCGGGCGGGCTACTCGGCAAGGATTTCCTCAGCCGTTCGGGAATGCCGGTCGTCAATCTGGCGGGCTGCCCCTGTCACCCGCAAGTGATATCGGGCGCTCTGACCGCGCTAACCAGCGGGCAAAAGCTTGAACTCGACGAATTCAATCGCCCTATCGACTGGTACGGCATGATGGTTCATCAAGGCTGCACCCGCAACGAATACCACGAATACCGCGTCGAAGAATGGGATTTCGCGCAACGTGGCTGCCTGTTCTTTCACAAGGGCTGTCACGGCCCGCTGGTAGGCGGCCCGTGCAACAAAATCCTGTGGAATGGGCGATCTTCCAAGACCCGCGCCGGCGTACCGTGTTTCGGCTGCACCAGCCCCGACTTCCCGATGCCTTATCCATTCTTTGAAACCCGCAACATTGAGGGTATCCCCATCGAACTGCCGAAAGGCATCAGCCGCGCCCATTACCTGGTGTACAAGGGCATGGCGGCTGCGGCTGCGCCGGAACGCCTGAAAAAACGCGAAACCAAGATTTGAAGTTAGGACGAACATGACCAAACGTATACTCCACGATGTTCCCCTCAACCGGGTCGAGGGTGATCTGGAAATCCGCATCGAGGTGGAAGATGGCCGCATCGTCGATGCCTGGAGTTCCGGCACCCTGTTTCGCGGCTTTGAAAACATCATGATCGGGCGCGGTGCGCTTGATGGTCTGGTGATTACCCCGCGCATCTGCGGAATATGCAGCACCACGCACCTGATGGCGGCAGCTACCGCGCTTGACCGGATCGCCGGAGTCACCCTGCCGGACAACGCCATCCGCCTGCGTAATCTGGCTCTGATGACGGAAAACTGCCAGAGCGATGTTCGCCAATCGCTGCTGATGTTTATGCCGGATTTCACCACGTCCCTGCATCAGGCCCAACCCCTGTATACCGAAGCCCAGCGCCGCTATTCCCCGCTTAGCGGAACCCGCTGCATCGACGCGGTAAAACACACCAAACATCTCCTCGAAATCATCGCCATCCTCGGCGGCCAATGGCCGCATAGTTCCTTCATGGTACCGGGCGGCGTCGCCTACATCCCGCCGCAGGTCGAACTGAATCAGTGCCGCCATATCCTCGCGCAATTCCGCAAATGGTACGAAACCTGCGTTCTCGGTTGCCCGCTGGAACGCTGGCAGGAACTGCGCAGCGCCGCCGACCTCGACGCCTGGCTGGCCGCCGACCCGGCCCATCGCGACAGCGATGTCGGCTTCCTGCTGCGTTTCGCCGCCGATGCCGGACTAAGCGCCTGGGGACGCGGACACGGCAATTTCCTGTCCTGCGGCTCCCTGGATTTACCCGCTGAAACCGCCGTCGCAGGTCAGCAAGGACAGCGCCGCCTGGTCGCAGCGGGCTACGTCGGCAACGACGGGGCGTCTCAGCCTTTCGACCAGGCCCGGATTGCCGAACATGTCGCTGCATCCTGGTATGCCGATTATCCCGGTGGTCGCCATCCCTTCGAGGGGCAAACCGATCCCCAGGCCAGTGGCGCCGAAGGAAACAAATACTCGTGGAGCAAAGCCCCGCGTTACCTCGGCCAACCCACCGAAACCGGCCCGCTGGCGGAGCGCATCGTCGCCGCCGACCCACTGTTTTGTGACCTGTTGCGGCGCGATGCCGCCAATCTGGTAGTGCGCCAACTGGCTCGCCTGACGCGCCCGGCAACCCTGCTTCCCGCCATGTTTACCTGGCTCGACGAAATGCTCGCCCACGCCGACCAGCCTTACTACACCCCCACCGCCCCAATTCTGGAAGGACGGGGATACGGTCTGATCGAGGCGGCGCGCGGCGCACTCGGCCACTGGGTGGAAATCGCCAACGGAAAAATCACCCGCTACCAGATCGTCACCCCCACCGCCTGGAACGGCTCGCCGCGCGATAGCGCCGGTCTGCGCGGGCCGTGGGAAGAAGCCCTGATCGGCACGCCAGTCGCCGACCTTGACGACCCGGTGGAAGCCGGCCACGTGGTGCGTTCCTTCGACCCCTGCCTGGTCTGCACGGTACACACCGTCGGCACGGGACGCCGGACGCTGCGCTTCTGACCAGTGAAAAGCATGAACGCCGCCATCATCTGCCTGGGAAACCGCCTGATCGCGGAAGATGATCTGGGCTGGCGGGTTTTTGAACATCTCAAAGCCATTCCGCTACCGCCCGGAATCGATCTGATTGACGGGGGACTGTGCGGCATAAACCTCCTCAGCCTCATGGAAGGCCGGAAACGGGTGGTTTTCGCCGACGCCGTCAGCGGTCTCGCTGAGCCGGACACGTTAGTGGTGCTCGACCGGGAAGCGGTGGCGGCTTTTGCCGAAGGGTATGGACACGCCGCCGGATTGCCCTATCTGCTGCACTTGTTGCCCAAGGTATGCCGGCCCCCGCTACCGGAAGTCGCCCTGGTCGGCGCGTCATTCCCGGCGCAGCGCGCCACCGTGGAAATCCTCGCAAGCCGTTGCATCGAGATTGCCCAACATGGAAACCACTGACGCCCAGTCCCCTTACAGCAACCAGCGGCTCGCCGAACTGGAGACCGAGAATCGCCTGTTGCGCGAAGAAATCCGGGTCGCGCGCGAAGCGGCGGAAATCACCGCACACCTGGTCGTCGAGCAATTTGAAAAAGCCGATGTGATTTTGACTCGCCTCCAGGCAACCAGCGCCAGCCTGACCGCCAGCAACGCGGAACTCGGCGAGGCCAATGATCGTCTGCAAAAACTTGATCAGATGAAATCGGACTTTCTTTCTTCCGTATCTCACGAGTTACGCACTCCGCTCACCTCGATACGCGGCTTCGCCAGCCTCATCGACCGCGAATTCGCGCGCAGCTTCGCCCCCCTGGCCGAACAAGACGGTGTGCTGCAAAAAAAATCCCGGCGCATCCGCGACAATCTGGAAATCATCCTCAAGGAGTCCGAACGCCTCACACGCCTCATCAACGACGTTCTCGATCTCGCCAAAATCGAGGCGGGGCGCATCGATTGGCGCGACACGCCGATCCAGCCCGACGTATTTATCGGCGACGCGGTCAATGCCGTACACGGCATGTTCGACCTGAAACCCGATGTAGCGCTGAAAGTTGAGGTTCAGGAGGGATTGCCGGCCTTCATCGGCGACGCCGACCGGATGTTGCAGGTGTTGGTCAACTTGCTCAACAACGCCGCCAAGTTCACTGAACGCGGCGAGGTCAGGATCAAGGCGTTCCTCAACGCCGACAAATTGTTGCAGATTGAAGTCCATGACTCCGGGATCGGCTTCCCGCCGGAAGACGCCGAAGCGATATTCGACAAATTCCAGCAATCGCAGCAAGGCGACACCCTTTCCGAACGCCCCAAAGGCACCGGGCTGGGACTGGCGATTTCGCGGGAAATCGTCGCCCGTCACGGCGGGCAGATCCGCGCCACATCGGAACAGGGAAAAGGCAGCGTTTTCACCCTCACTCTGCCGGTTGTGCAAGGCGGCCTGCTCGACACCGCCACGCTCACCCCAGGCAATACCCCATCGCGAAACGCGGCGGGCGGGCCGAACGACGGAGAAATCCCCGCCCCCAGCGAAAAATCCAGCGTCCTGGTGGTGGACGACGACCCTGGAGTGCGTGGCTATCTTTCGCAATTACTCCAGGAGCAGGGTTATCAGGTCATTGCAGCGGAAAACGGCGAAGCCGCGCTAAGCGCCGCCAGTGAATATCATCCCGCGCTGATCACCATGGATCTCGCCATGCCGGTTATGGACGGGCATACCGCCATTACCCGCCTGCGCGCCGACCCGGCGTTGCAACACATCCCGATCATGGTGGTTTCGGCGATTCCCGGCTGGGAAAAGGCGGGCGGCGACCTGGCGATGTGTAAACCCATCAATGAGCCGCGTTTTCTCGACAACATCCGCCTCCTGCTGGGCGGCGGCGCGCCATCCGGCAGCGCGACCCTGCATTTTCTGATCCTGCATGATGCCGGTGAAGCGCCGCCGGTCGCGCCGAACGGCTTCAGCGCTCAATGCGAAGTCGCCTTCTGCCCGCTGGAGGAATTACCGGCCCGCATCCGCCAGGGATTTCAGGGCATGGTGGTGGTTCCCACCCATTTGCTCGGCAAGGTTGACCTCAACCTGCTGCAAGGTACGCCATCCCTGGAGGTCATGATTTTGCCGGTTCAAGCGGACAAACTTTCCGCCCTGAATCTCTCCCCCAATCAGATGCTTTAGAACGAAAGAAACGATATGTCCGAAAAAGCCAAAATTGCCATCGTCGATGACGAAGTCCACATCCGCGCCCTGCTTGAACAGACCCTGGAAGACCTCGACGACGAGCCGGAAATCCTGATGGCCGGCAACGGTGCAGAAGGGCTGGCGCTGATCGAGCGCGAAAAACCCCGTCTGGTTTTTCTGGATGTCATGATGCCGCTTTTGAACGGCTATGACGTGTGCGCCGCCGTCCGCAAAAACCCCGAATTGAACGGCACCACGGTGGTGATGCTGACCGCCAAGGGCCAGGAATCGGATCGTGTTCACGGGCTGGATGTCGGTGCGCACCATTTCGTCACCAAACCCTTCGACCCCGACGAAATTCTCGAACTCGCCCGCACCATCCTGCAAACCCCATGAGTAAACCGGCGCACTATCTCAAACCCGCCTGGGTGCGCCGTCAACTCGAACTGGCGCAGCCCCTGCTGCCGCCCTCATCGCGCGCCGCCGTGATTCTGGCTGGCGCAACGATTGCGGCGCTGGGCGAAGGCGCTGCCGAATTAAACGACCAGACTGCGGGGATACGGGCTTTCCCCCTGCGTCTGGAAGACGCCGAATGGGGATACCTGCTCCTCGATCTGCCGCCCGACGCCGCTGCAAGCGCAGATAGCCTCGGGCAATTCCTCGTCCATACGCTGGAAGGTGTCCTCCGCGCCGAACACGCCCGTTACTCGGTGACTCAGGAAACCCTGGAAAGTTACCGCGAAATGGCGCTGATGCAACGCGCCGTGAACGACCTCAACCGCTCTCTCAAGCCCGCTGCGGTGGCCGCCGCACTCCTCAAGGAGTTCGGCGGGCGCAAGGACGCAACGGATTTCGGCGCGGTATTCCTGTGCGCCGACAGTGGCAGCCATAGCCTGATTGAAAGTTTCGGGGAAAACGCCGCCGCCCTTTTTGAGGTGTTTCGCGGCAGCCCGCTATACGCCGACATGGTGGAGCGCCCCCACGGCGACATCATCAATTGCCTCGCGGACGCGCCGCTGTGGGCGCAGTCCGGCGCGATTTTCCAATCCCTGCTGTGGCTGCCCCTGATCGCCCATGACGAAAATCTGGGAATGCTGGTGCTCGCCTCGCGCCGCCCGGACGGTTACACGGCGGCCAACCTGAAGCGCGCCCAAACCCTGGTTTCGGTCGCCGCCACCGCGCTGCGCAACGCCCAGCTCTACGCCGCCCAGGAAATCATGTTCCAGGCCTTCGTCAAGGTCATCGCCACCGCCATCGACGCCAAATCACCCTATACCGCCGGGCATTGTCGGCGGGTGCCGGAAATCGCCGTGATGATCGCGGAACAGGCGGATCGGGCGGATTACGGCCCGTTTGCCGGTTATCGCTTCGACGAGGACGAACGCAACACGCTGGAAATCGCCGCCATGCTGCACGACTGCGGCAAGGTGGTCACGCCCGAATGGGTGATCGACAAAGCCGCCAAACTCGACGCCATTCACGATCGCATCGAACTGGTCGCACTACGCTTCGAAATCCTCCGCCGCGACGCCCAACTCGCGCTACAGCAAGCGCTCGCCGCCGGCGCAGACAGCGCCACAGTGCAAAACATTTATCAGGCGCGCCTGCGTCAATTGGATGACGATTTTGCCTTTCTCGAAAAATGCAACCAGGGCGGCGAATTCATCTCCCCGGAACACGTCCGGCGTATCCAGGCCATCGCCGCAAAAACCTGGCGCGACGGCAGGGGCGTCGAACATCCCATGCTCAGCCCCGATGAAGCCTACAATCTCTGCACCCCGCGCGGCACCCTCAACCCTGAAGAACGCAAGATCATCGAGAATCATGCGGTGCATACCATCAACATGCTCTCGCAAATTCCCTTTCCCAGAGGGCTGCGCCACGTTCCCGAATACGCCGGCGGGCACCATGAACGGCTCGACGGCAGCGGCTATCCAAGTGGCCTCAAGCGCGAGCAACTGTCGATTCCCGCCCGCATCATGGCGATTGCCGACATTTTCGAAGCGCTCACCGCGCCGGATCGCCCCTACCGCAAGGCCGGCACATTGAGCTGGGCCATCAAGGTCATGCACCGCATGAAACTCGACGAACACATCGACGGCGACCTTTTCGACCTGTTTTTGGCGCGCGGGATACATCTTGCCTACGCGCAAAAACACCTCTCACCGGAGCAGATCGACAGCATAGACGTGGCCCGCTACCTGGGGCAGGAAGGCCGCCACATATGAAAAAACTGTTCAGTTCGAGTCTTTTTCTGCGGGTTTTTTCGACCACTGCGCTGGCCGTATTGACCCTTTTCAG
Organism: uncultured Sulfuricella sp.; assembly: GCA_964451375.1. Taxonomy (GTDB): domain Bacteria; phylum Pseudomonadota; class Gammaproteobacteria; order Burkholderiales; family Sulfuricellaceae; genus JAGXQV01. Next base: position 22,589 of record CAYVIN010000012.1, on the reverse strand, counting down.
CGCCATGTATCTGCTTTCCGTGCCGTTCATCCAGACCACCGTGGAACGTATGGAAGAACAAACCGCACGCACCATACTCAACGATGTTTACGGGATGGTCGAACTCATCCAGCGCGACCTCAAAAACAACCGGGAAATCATCCTGCAAGCCCGCAAGGTGGAACTGCGCAATATCGTGGAAGTCGCCGAATCACGGGCCAAAGCGCTGGATAATCAGGTTCGCGGCGGCAAACTCAGCCGCGCACAAGCCAAGCGGATGTTGCTCGACGAACTGCGGCAGATCCAGTACGGCCACAACGACTATGTGTGGGCCTCCGATTATCACTCGGTGCTGGTGTCGCACCCCGACCCACAACTCAACAACGCCGATTTTTCGCAAAAACGCGACACACGCGGCAGCCTGATCGTGCCGCCCATGGTGGCAGGCGCACTGGCCGACCAGGAAGGGTATTACTCCTACTGGTGGCGACGCCTCGGGGAAGCGCAGCCCATCGAGAAACTCACCTACTACAAACATCTCCCGTATTTCCAACTGGTCATCGGCACCGGCGTTTACATTGACGATATTGAAGCCGCCTTCCAGGCGAAACGCAGCGCCGCCATCGAGGAATTACGCCGCCAGTTGCACAATACCCGCCTCGCCAAAACCGGCTACGTCTACATTTTCGACAGCAGCGGTTATGTGCATATTCATCCGAATTCCAACCTGCTCAACAAATACCTGACCGGTCAGGTCGATCCCGTCACCGGCAAGCCGCTCGCCCCCCTGCTGATGGCGGCGGCAGACAAATCCGAAGGGCTGCGCTACAAATGGGACAGCCCTTCCGACCCCAACCACTACGCCTATGACAAAATTTCCTGGGTGCGTTACTTTCAGCCCTTCGACTGGTATATCGGCACTTCCGTGTATGTGGACGAACTCGACGAATCGGCGCGTATCCTGAGAAACCGGATGCTGATCATCTTTGCCGTCACCCTGCTGCTCTCCATCGTGCTGGCCTATCTATTCGTCAAAAAACTCGTCGATCCGCTGAAAAAACTCAGTCTGACCGCGACACGCATCGAAAACGGCGACCTCGAAGCGCGTTGCGCCGTGCAGCGCGACGATGAAATCGGGGTCGTCGCCACCGCCTTCAACGGCATGGTGGATCGTCTCCATGACAGCATCCAGCACCTCGACGCCAAAGTCGCGGAACGCACCGCCGAACTCGAAAAAGCCAACGAAGAACTCAAGGAACTCGACCAGCTCAAGTCCGATTTCATTTCCACGGTTTCCCACGAACTCCGCACCCCGATGACCTCCATCGTCGGTTTCGCCAAGCTGGTCAGGAAAAAACTCGACGACACGATCTTTCCCAAAGTCGCCGGCGACGACAAAACCACCCGCGTCATGGCGCAGGTACACGACAACCTCGGCATCATGGTCAGCGAAAGCGAGCGCCTCACCCTGCTCATCAACGACGTGCTGGACAGCGCCAAACTCGAAGCCGGCAAGGTGGAATGGCAAAACACCGCGCTCGAACCGGCCCGCCTGCTGCAACGCGCAAAAACCGTCAGCGCCACCCTCGCGGAACAGAAAGGCCTCGCGCTGGATATCCAGGCCTCCGCTGAACTGCCCACCATCATCGGCGACGAAAACCGCCTGCTTCAGGTATTGATCAACCTCATTTCCAACGCCGTAAAATTCACCCGCAGCGGCGGCGTCACCCTCCGTGCGGCGCAACGCGACGGCAAGATGATATTTTCAGTGGCCGACACCGGCAGCGGCATCCCGGCGGAACATCAGGACGAAGTATTCGAGAAATTCCGCCAGATCGGCAACACCCTCACCGACAAACCCCAGGGCACCGGCCTCGGCCTGTCCATCTGCAAGCAGATCATCCACCACCACGGCGGCGAAATCTGGCTGGAATCGGAAGCAGGCAAGGGCAGCACGTTCTACTTCTCGGTTCCCATCGCTAACGGGTGATGTTTTTCAGCAGCCGCTGCGGAGGAAACCGGGTTTAGCCGGGTTTCTCCGGTTTTTATAAGCACTCCCGGGTTAGCCGACTAGTCATGTTCAAACACGGGGTTGGGGACGAAAGTGATTAATAATCAGGTTTGGACATTTGGTTTGCGACCACTCCCCCCACTCAATGCTAATCATCGCAGCTTGCCTTTCGCGTAAGGCCGGGATTAGAATCGGGCCATGTCGCAATTCCTGAGCAAATTCCTCCTGTTTTTCCTGATGGTCTGCATCCCTCTGCAAGGTGTCGCCATGCAGGTCAAGGCGGCTGCGCATCAGGATGCCATTGCCGCACAGGCGATGGATCAATACAGCGACATGGCGGCGGAGGGGCACGATTGCTGCCCGCATGGTGATCAGAGCGCGACTGAACATGGATCATCCCCTGCCCCGCACAGCGCCGGGAGCGATTGCAGCCATTGCCCGCTGTGCAGCGTCTCCACGCCATCCACCGCGCCGCTCGCGCTGTTTTCCGGCGGACGCCCGGCTCTCTACCCGACGCCGGCCTTGCACTTGTCATCGTTCTACCCTGAATTGCCGAAACGCCCTCCCCTATTCCCGCTCTCCTGATTTTTCCCTGATTGCTGAACCGTTGTTCCGTCAGCACGGCCTCTCAGGTCGTGCTGAGAACCGGCTGTTCGGTTCCGTGTACTTTTCCCCGTCTGCTCAATCGGGAAGGAAAAGCCATGTATTACCTGCTGTTAATCGGGCTGCTCGTGTCACAGCCTGTTTACGCCGTCAGCCTGCACGAGGCGCTTGATCTGGCCTGGCAACGCGCCCCGCAAGCGCAGGTCTTGCTCGGTGGCGAGGCCGAAATCCAGGGGCAACGCGACGCTGCTGCATCGCTGACCCCGGCTGCGCCAGCCCTCAGTTTTTCCGAACGCGGCGACCAGTTCAACGCGCGGCGCGGCCAGCGTGAATGGGAAATGGAACTGGGGCTGCCCCTTTGGCAACCCGGCGAACGCGCCGCCAGCCAGCGCCTCGGCGAAACCGCCGCCGGGGAAAACACGGCGGCGCGCGCCGCCTTGCGTCTGGCTCTGGCCGGTGAATTACGCGAAGCCCTGTGGAACTGGCGGCTCGCCCTCAGCGCAGCGCGTCTGGCGCGGGAACGCCTGGACAGCGCCGCCGCACTGGAAAGCAGCGTCCAGCGGCGGGTTGCGGCAGGTGATCTGGCGCGTCTTGATCTCAATCTGGCGCGCCACGAAACCCTGGCGGCGCGCGCCGCACTGCTGGAACGCGACGCTCGGGTAAGCGAAACGCTACGCGCCTGGCAAGTGCTGACCGGATCGCTTAACCCGCCGGAAAACGAGGAGGAATCGCCGGTGCAGGCGGTTGCACTCGACGATCACCCGACTCTGGCGGCAGCGCGGCACAGCGTCGCCCTGAGCCGGGCGCGCCTGGATCTGGTGCGGGAGACCCCGCGCGCCACGCCGGAACTGGCGCTTTTCACCCGCAGCGAGCGGAGTTCCGAAAACTCCGCTTATGTGGACAGCGTCGGAGTGCGCCTGCGCCTGCCGCTGGCGACCGAGGCGCGCAATCGCCCCTTGCTGGCCGCCGCCAACCGCGAACTGATCCGCGCCGAAAGCGAAGCGGCCTTGAGCCGCGCCCGGGTGGCGGCAGAAGTTGAACGCACCCGCGCCAATCTGGCCGCCGCTCAAACCTTGCTCGATCTGGCCGCCACCCAACGCGACCTGGCGCTGGAAAACCTCAACTGGCTGCAAAAAGCCTTCGATCTAGGCGAAACCAGCTTGTTCAACCTGCTCAAAACCCGCTCCGCCCATCTGGAAAGCGAATTGAATCTGGTGCTGCGGCGCAACGGCCTCGCCCAAGCCAAAGCGCGCCTCAATCAGGCGCAAGGAGTCCTGCCATGAAATTACTGACCACGTTATTCCTGCTGTTCCTGCCGCTTCTGACCTTCGCCCACGGCGGCGAGGATCACGGCGACGGCGCAGCAGTCCGGGCGCCGGTTGCCGGGCATCCGCGCTTCGAAGCCAAATCGCCCGACCTGGAACTGGTCGGTGAATTACACGGCGACACCCTGTCGCTTTATCTTGACCGCTACGCCACCAACCAGCCGGTACTCGACGCCAGGATCGAAATCGAGGGCGACAATCAAAAAGCCGCCGCTGTCTTGCGTCCCGACGGCAGTTATGGCGTCGCTGCACCCTGGCTGGCGCAGCCCGGCAAACACGAACTGGTGGTCACGGTACAGGCGGGCGACCTCGACGACTTGCTGATCGGAGCGCTGGAAGTCGCCCCCCCGGCTGTGGCACAGACCGGCGTTGGCGAATCCCGCTCGCTGCTGTATGGCGGGGCAGGCCTGCTGGCTTTGCTGATTGCCGCCGCAGTCGCGCACTTGGCGGCACGCCGCAGGAAGACTGGCTTGCTGTTGCTACCGTTACTGATTCTGGCGCTACCCGCCACATTGGTTGACTTGCCCGAGGCATACGGCCACGGCGGCGAGGATCACGGCGATGCGCCCCATCCCCCCGCCACCGGCCAGCCCACCCGGCTCGCCGACGGCAGCGTCTACGTCCCCAAAAACGCCCAGCGCACCTGGGGCATCCGCACCGAAATCGCCACGCTCGGCGAGCATCCCTACAGCGTCGAACTCAACGGCCATGTGATCGCCGACCCGAGTTTCAGCGGGCGGGTGCAATCCTCCCAATCCGGGCGCATCGAAACCGGGGCGCAAGGTTTGCCGCATCTGGGCAAAAAAGTTGCAAAAGGCGAGGTTCTCGCCTGGCTCGCACCGGTTGCGAGCAGCCTGGAGCGTGGCGGCAGCCAGTCCCAACTCGCCGACATCGCCGCCCAGCGCGACCTTGCCGAAAAGCGCGTGGCGCGCCTGACCCAACTGGAAGGCGTCACCCCGCAACGCGAACTGGACACCGCCCGTTCCGAACTGCGCAGCCTGGACGAACGCAAGGCCGCCCTGAGCGGCGCGCTGAATGCCCGTGAAGCCCTGCGCGCCCCGGTAAGCGGGGTGATCAGCACGGTCAACGTGAGCGTCGGCCAAGTGGTCGAGGCCCGCGAAACCCTCTTCGAGATCGTCAACCCCGACAAACTGTGGGTCGAAGCCATCGCCTACGATCCCGCCCTGCCCGCCCAGATCGCCTCCGCCAGCGCCGCCGGTGCGGATGGCGCGGCGTTCCGCCTGGTTTACCTGGGCAGTGGCGCACAACTGCGCGAACACGCCCTGCCTTTGCAATTTCGCATCGTCCCGCCGCTACCGGCGCTCAACGTCGCCCAGCCGGTGCGGGTGGCAGTCGCCACCAATCGCCGGGTGAACGCCGTGGCGGCGCCGCGCGACGCCGTGGTGCGCAACACCGGCAGCGACACTTTCGTATGGCTGCACGTCTCGGCTGAGCGCTTCGTGCCGCGCCGCATCCGCACCCAGACGCTGGACGCCGCCCGCCTCGCGATTCCCGAAGGCTTGCAAGCCGGAGAGCGGATTGTGACGCAGGGCGCGGCGCTGCTTAATCAGGTGCGTTGATCATGTTCCAATTCATCATCCGCACCAGCCTGCGTCAGCGCCTACTTACGCTGGCGCTGGCGTCCCTATTGATTGTTTATGGTTCGTTCGCTTTGCGCCAGTTGCCGGTGGACGTATTTCCCGATCTCAACCGCCCCAGCGTGACGCTGATGACCGAGGCCAGCGGCATGGCCCCGGAAGAAGTCGAGCAGTTCGTCACCTTCCCCATCGAAGCCGCGATGAACGGCCTGCCACAGGTCACGCGGGTGCGTTCGACTTCGGGCATCGGCCTGTCGGTGGTGACGGTCGAATTCGCCTGGGGCAGCGACATCCAGCGCAACCGCCAGCAAGTGGCCGAGCGCCTTTCGCTGGTGCGCGAACAGTTGCCCGTCGGCATTGTCCCGCAGATGGGGCCGATTTCCTCGATCATGGGGGAAATCATGCTGATCGCGTTGTCCGGCGAGGCCAGCCCGATGCTTCTGCGCGAAACTGCCGACTGGGTGCTGCGCCCGCGCCTGCTGACCATTCCCGGCGTGTCGCAGGTCATCCCCATCGGCGGCGAGGTGCGGCAGTACCAGGTTACCCCCAACCCGGTGATGATGGGCGACCTCGGCGTGACCCTGGAGCAACTGGAAAACGCCATTCGCAATTTTTCGCTGAATACCAGCGGCGGCTTCCTCGAAAAACAGTCGCGCGAATACCTGATCCGCAACATCGGGCGCACCACCCGCATCGAGGATTTGCAGAACCTGGTGGTGGGCCGCCGCAACAACACCAGCATCCTCCTCAAGCAGGTCGCCGAGGTTGGCTTCGCGGCCCGCGTCAAACGCGGTGACGCAAGTTTCGGCGGCAAGCCGGCGGTAATCCTGTCTGTGCAAAAACAACCCGCAGCGGATACCGTGAAACTGACCCGCGACATCGAAATCGCCCTCGCTGAAATGAGCAAGACCTTGCCGACCGGGGTGGCCCCGCCGCAAATCCTTTTCCGTCAGGCGGATTTCATCGGCAAGTCCATCGCCAACGTCGAGGAAGCGCTGCGCGACGGCGCAATCATGGTGGCGGTGGTGTTGTTCCTGTTCCTGCTCAACACCCGCACCACCCTGATTTCGCTGACCGCCATCCCGATTTCCCTGCTCATCACCGCGCTGGTGTTCAAGGCCTTCGGGCTATCGATCAACACCATGACGCTGGGGGGATTGGCTATCGCCATCGGCGAACTGGTGGACGACGCGGTGGTGGACGTGGAAAACATCTACCGGCGGCTGCGCCTCAACCGTGAAATGGAACACCCCAAACCGGTGGTCGAGGTGATCCTCGCCGCGTCGGTTGAGGTGCGCTCCTCCATCGTTTACGCCACCCTGATCGTGGTGCTGGTGTTTGTCCCGCTGTTCGCCCTGTCGGGCATCGAGGGACGTTTATTCGCGCCGCTCGGGGTGGCCTATATCGTCTCGATCCTCGCCAGCCTGCTGGTGTCGATGACGGTGACCCCGGTGCTTTGCCACACCCTGCTGGGCGGCGCGAAAACCCTGGCGCACCGCGAAGACAGCCCCTTGGTGCGGCGTTTGAAGGCGTGGGACGCGCGCCTGCTAGGCTGGTCGTTCGACCACGCCGGGTGGTTGTTGGCCACCGCGCTGGTCGCAGTAACCCTCGCGGCGGCGTCCCTGGCGTTTTTTCCGCGCGCTTTCCTGCCGGCCTTCAACGAGGGTACGCTGACCGTCAACGTGCTGATGAATCCCGGCACCTCACTGTCCGAATCCAACCGCATCGGCACCCTGGCGGAGAACCTGCTCGCCAAGGTTCCCGAGGTCACCAAGACCGGGCGTCGCACTGGACGGGCGGAACTCGACGAACACGCCGAAGGGGTGCATTACACCGAGATCGACGTTGACCTTTCGCCCTCATCCCGCGGTCGCACCGCTATCCTCAACGATGTGCGCAGCCAGTTGCTGGTACTCCCGGCGGCAGTGAGCATCGGCCAGCCGATTTCCCACCGCCTCGATCACCTGCTCTCCGGGGTGCGCGCCCAGATCGCCCTGAAAATCTACGGCGACGACCTCGACACCTTGCGTGGTCTGGCCGAGGGCTTGCGCACCCAGCTTGCCGGGATTCCCGGTTTGGTCGATCTGCAAATCGAAAAGCAGGTGCGCATCCCGCAGAGTCAGGTGCGCCTCGATTACCGCGCCGCCGCTGCACACGGCGTCACCCCGGCGCAGGTCAACGGCGCGCTGGAAGCACTGGTGGGCGGCAAAACCGTGGCGCAAGTGGTACAGGACAACCGGCGTTTCGACGTGGTGCTGCGCCTCAATGACCGCGACCGCAACGATCGCGGCCTGGCCGACCTGCCCATCGAAACCCCGGTTGGGTATATCCCGCTGCGCCAGGTCGCCAGCGTCGAGGATTCCGACGGCCCCAACCAGATCAGCCGCGACAACGGACGGCGGCGGATAGTCGTATCTGCCAATTCGGACGGACGCGATCTAGCAAAAATCGTCGCGTCTATCCGTGCCGAAACCGCACGGTTTCCCTTGCCGCAAGGCTACTCGATAGGCATGGAAGGGCAATTCCAGGCCCAGGAGGAAGCCACCGCGTTGATCGGCTGGCTGTCGCTGGTTTCGGCAGCGCTGATCTTCCTGGTGCTGTTCAGCCGCTACCGCTCCTGGACACTGGTGCTGATCATCATGGGCAACATCCCGCTGGCCCTGGTCGGCAGCGTGGTGGCGCTGAAACTGTCGGGCGGCGCGCTGTCGGTCGCCACCCTGATCGGCTTCGTCACCCTCGCCGGCATCAGCGCCCGCAACGGGATTCTCAAGATTAGTCATTACCTCAACCTGGCCCTGCACGAAAATGAGTCCTTCGGCAAGGCGCTGATCGTGCGCGGCAGCCTGGAACGTCTCACCCCGGTGCTGATGACCGCGCTGGTAGCGGCGTTCGCCCTGACCCCGTTGTTGCTCTCGGCAGGCGAACCGGGCAAGGAAATCCTGCACCCGGTGGCAGTGGTGATTTTCGGCGGGCTGGTCAGCTCGACCCTGCTCGACACCCTGCTCACCCCGGTGATGTTCTGGCTGTGGGGCGAGAAGCCGCTCAAGGCGATACTCGCCGCCAGCCAACAGGAAACTTTTTAATTGCAGTTTTGAGTGTTCAGTGTTTAGTTGTGGAATGCGCTTCGCGCATGGATATCATCCGACGCGCTCCGCGCGGCGACATTAACTCAACACTAAACACTTAACACTCAACACTATCTTTCAACCAAAGGAGCAATAAATGAAATCCCTCAAAGCACTTCCCCTGATCCTGTCCCTGCTCGCCGCGCCGCTCGCCTACGGGCACAGCGACGAATACCTGGACACCCAGCCCACCCCGCACGGCGGCCAGATGCGTATGGCCGGCGCGTATCATTTCGAGCTGGTCGCCAAGGCCAACGAACTCACGGTTTACCTGTCCGACCACGGCGGCGCGAATGTTCCCTCCAAAGGCGCCAGCGGCACTGCCACCGTGCTTTCCGGTAAAACCAAGGCCACCGTCAAACTGGCCCCGACTGCCGACAATGTCCTGCAAGGCACGGGACAGTTTGAACTCGCCCCGGACATGAAAGTCGTAGTATCGATTACCATGCCGGGCAAGTCCCCCGAGCAGGCCCGCTTCACCCCGCAGCAAAAAGCCGCTGCGGTTCATAAACACTAATCCATCCAGGAGACTCAAACATGAATAAACTGATTTCGTTTACCGCAGCCCTGTTGCTGTGTAGTAGCGGCTTTGTTAATGCAGCCACGACTCACGAGCACACCGCCAGTGAAAAAGCACCTGCCGCGAAAGCCGAAAAACTCGCCCCGGACAACACCGCAAACTGTCCCAAAATGGGGATGGGCGGCGGAATGGGTATGGGTGGCATGGGGATGGGTATGATGGGTGGCATGGGCGCAGGTATGCCCAGCGATTTCAAGCAGAAAATGATGGAGCAAATGGCCGCCATCCGCCAGACCAGCGACCCCGCCGAACGTCAAAAACTCATGCAGGAACATTTCCAGTCGATGCAGGAAGCCATGCAAAACATGCGTAGCAGCAGCGGAGCAATGGGAGGGTGTTCCTGTCGGCAACACTGCCCGCAGGCAAAAAGCGGCAAAACCATGCCGATGGGCGGCAATTGCGCCCGCGCCGCAGCCCAGGGAACCTCGTCCCCAAGCCCGGCAAATGGTAGCGGCATGTCCGGCGCAATGGAGCAGCGCATGGACATGATGCAGACGATGATGGAAAATATGTTGGAACATCAGCGTTTGATGCAGCAAAACAAATAACTTTCCCGAGACTCCGTGCAATTCACCGTCCGCTACTGGTCAACCCTGCTGCCGGATCACCACAAGGCAGACGGTGAACCGCACTGGGTCGATTACTCCATACACCCCGCCACCAAACTCGGCTTGCACAACGCCCTGCTGACCCTGCACGACCGTCGCCAGATTCTCGAATTACATGGCGGACGTTATGATTGCGCAGTGTTTTATATCGAGGCCGGGGAAGAACAACAACTCACTCAGGAAGCCGCCGAGCACCTTTTCGGGCATTTGCCGCACGGTGAAATTCGCGGTGCGGATATCCGCCATTTTCTGCTCCCCCCGCCAGCGCCACCGCCGGAGGAAACACCCGAACCGGAAGCAGCGGCTCTGGAGCAGCTTTCGCTATTTGAGCCGCACCACACGCCCTACGATGATGTGAAAACCGAAGGTCATCACGAATTGGACGCCAACGCCTGACCTATCCACCAACCTCAAGGAAACCACTATGTACGGATTCAGCACCCAACTCGCCCTCCCTTTTGCCGCCGCCGTCGAAAAAACCATCGAAGCCCTGAAAAAAGAGGGTTTCGGCGTCCTCACCGACATTGACGTGCAGGCCACCCTGAAAGCCAAACTCAACGTGGATGGCCGCCCCTACCGGATCCTCGGGGCGTGTAACCCGCCGCTGGCCCACCGCGCGCTGGAAGCCGATCCCGACATCGGCCTGCTGTTACCCTGCAACGTAGTGGTGCGCGAGGAGGCCGACGGCAAAATCACCGTCGCTTTTATCGACCCGGTGGTCATGTTCAGCCAGTTGGTGAAGAAGGAAGGCGTGGAAGAACTGGCCCAGGAAGTCATGGCGCGCCTGCAACGGGTCAAGGACAGCCTCGCGGCGTGATTCAGCTGCTCACCCAGGATTCGCCCTTTCCCCCATTGCAGACCGCGTTGCGGGAACCCAACGGCCTGCTCGCGGTGGGCGGCGATTTGTCCCTGAAACGCCTGATCGATGCCTATACACAGGGAATTTTCCCCTGGTACAGCGCTGGCGATCCGGTGTTGTGGTGGAGCCCCGATCCCCGCATGGTGCTGATTCCCGGGCGACTCAAGGTTTCCCGTTCGCTAGGCAAAACCCTGCGCAAAGGGCATTACCAAATTCGTACCGACACTGCGTTTCGCGATGTCATGCAGGCCTGCGCCGCGCCCCGCCCCGACCAGGACGGCACCTGGATCAGCGCAGAAGTGATCGAAGGTTATTGCCGCCTGCACCAGGCCGGGCTGGCCCACTCGGTGGAAACCTGGATGGACGGGGAATTGGTCGGGGGATTATATGGCGTGGCGCTGGGGCGGATGTTTTACGGTGAATCAATGTTCAGCCGCCGCACGGACGCCTCGAAGCTGGCTTTTGTTTACCTGGTAAAGCAGTTGCAACGCTGGAACTTCGGTTTGATCGATTGTCAGATGAAAACCGCTCATCTGGCTTCCCTCGGCGCGCATGAAATTCCTCGCAGCGATTTTGCGGCCCGGCTGGGGGAATTGGTCACCCAACCGGGCCTGCCGGGAAAATGGATTTTCGAAGATGACCTTGTTCAACCTATATTCCCCAGTTGACCGCTCGCCATGACGTATACGATATTGGTTATATATGACTTTGTCACAGGTTTGACGCTCACCCTTTTGGTGAGAGCGCTACGGGCCGGATTGCACGGTTTTTTGGGCGCATGGCTGCGTTGCTCCTCCTCGCAATGGAATAGCCATTACTCGTCGTCGCGCCTTACCCTGCGCCCAAAAAACCGCACACTCCAACCCGTCCAACTGGGGAATATAGGTTGAATGAACTTTCCCGGCATACGCTACAGTTCTATTTAACTGCGCCGTATCCGTGCAGCTACCTGCCCGACGAAACGGCGCGTTCGCTGATGGCCACCCCCAACGAACTGGTCGATGAAGAAACCTACTCGCAACTGGTGCGCCTGGGATTTCGCCGTAGTGGCCTCTACACCTATCGCCCCCAGTGCCTGGCGTGTAACGCATGTATTCCGGTGCGCCTCGATTGCGCGGCATTTCGGCCCAGCCGCACTCAGCAACGCACCTGGAAGCGGAATGGCGGACTCACCGCACTTCCCCGCGACCTACTGTTTTCCGCCGAGCACTATACCCTCTACCGCCGTTATCAAGCCGCCCGTCACAGCGGCGGGGGTATGGATCTCGACGATGAGGAACAATATCAGCGCTTTTTGCTCTCCAGCAATATCGCCACCCAGCTTGTCGAATTCCGCGACGGCGACGCCTTGCGTATGGTCAGCGTAATCGACATCCTCAGCGATGGATTGTCTTCGGTATACACCTTCTATGATCCCGATATGCCGCAGGCGAGCTTCGGCACCTTCAATATTCTCTGGCAAATCGCCTTATGCCAAAGCCTGGGGCTACCCTATCTGTACCTCGGCTACTGGATTGCCGACAGCCCGAAAATGGCCTATAAGATCAACTTCCGACCGCTCCAGGGGTTAATCGGCGAGAGCTGGAAAACCTTGCCGGGCTGACAATTGACCAACCACACGAATACATACCATGCGCCCCTACCTCGACTTGATGCAGCACGTTCTCGACCACGGCCACCGTAAGGATGACCGCACCGGCACCGGCACCCTGAGCGTGTTCGGCTACCAGATGCGTTACGACCTCGCCGCCGGATTTCCGCTGGTCACCACCAAGAAATGCCATTTGAAATCGATCATTCACGAACTTCTCTGGTTCCTGAAAGGTGACACCAACATTCGCTACCTCAAGGAAAACGGCGTTTCGATCTGGGACGAGTGGGCAGACGCCGCCGGCAATCTTGGCCCGGTATATGGCTACCAGTGGCGCTCCTGGCCGACGCCTGATGGCAAACATATCGATCAGATCAGTCAGGTAATCGAACAGATCAAACACAATCCCGATTCCCGCCGCCTGATCGTGTCTGCGTGGAATGTCGCCGACGTGGACAAAATGAAGCTCCCGCCTTGTCACGCATTTTTTCAGTTCTACGTCGCAGATGGAAAACTCTCCTGCCAGCTTTACCAGCGTAGCGCCGACATTTTTCTGGGAGTGCCGTTCAATATTGCGTCCTATGCGCTGCTCACCTTGATGGTCGCGCAAGTCTGCAACTTACAGCCCGGCGATTTCGTCCATACGCTGGGCGACGCCCACCTGTACCTAAACCACCTCGATCAAACCCGTGAACAACTCTCGCGTGAGCCACGCCAACTCCCGAAAATGACCATCAATCCGGCGATTCGCGGAATATTCGATTTTAGTTACGAGGATTTCCAACTGGAAGGCTACGATCCCCACCCGGCGATCAAGGCGCCGGTTGCGGTATAGGAATATAACGGGAGATATTTCAACGGAAGCGCCAGAAATTGGCGCTCCGCAATAGGTCAGGAATGATTCTGGTCTTTTTCGCTATTTGCCACCCGCAGCTTCTCCGATTTTTTGTAGTCGTACTGCGAAGGCGTCATGAAAAAGCGGCACTCTTCCAGATATTCGGCCTGAGGGATAAAAGACTTGAGGTGCAGACAAAAAATCCGCGCAATACGCTGATTGGTTTGGTTCTTGCGGCTTTCTTCCTTGACTTCCAGGTCTATCACGTCGATAGGACGATAATCCTTCTCACCGAAACCGCTCGGGTGCATCCAGGTAAACAGCCGGGAAGAGACGCAATGAAAACACAACGTCAGGGTTTTTTCACCCTGACGATCCCCCTTGACGATCAGGTTCTCGAAATAGGGGAGATATTTGGGATCAATCGGCATTGATTTGCTTATTTCGGCTCAAATGCTGCCCTTTTGATGCAGCGGCAAGTAGATGCCGATGTACAAAAGTATCGCTACCAAAAGCATGAGCACGATTATCGTAATGATGTTGATGACGGTTTGAGCCGGCGTACTGCCGATCAAATTTCTCATGGCAACCGGCGCACCGCAATGGGGACAACGATCCGCCAGTTCGCTTACCTTGTTGCTGCATTCCTGGCAATTTATCAGCGCCATTTAATTCCTGCCTTAAGTTATAACGTGCAATTCAACGCCGTTGCCGAAACAAAAACCATACCCGACATATAGTCCGCATAACAGACCGATGAAGTCGCGCCGGTCGGATAAAAACGCCAGCCATAACCGGTCGGGGCAACACCGCTTTCATATCCGGTCGTGTCGTCAAGCGCCACAATGATTCCAAAAACATCGGCAGTTGGATAACCCAAAATTGCCGCTGAAGAGTTGGGGGACGTAGCATTATAAACAGTAACCGTCGCCGCCCCCATCGAAATCGACGGTTTCACGCTGCTTTGGGCAGCCAGCCATTGCGACTTCGCCAAGGCTGAAGCAGAACGCAAGCCGCCCGCCAAGCCCTGAATCGAAGAAAGCCGTGCATCACCACTCAAATTAACGAAACGGGGTAACGCCGTCGCCGCCATAATCGCCAGGATGATGATCACCGCAATCATTTCGATCAAGGTAAAACCGGATTGTTGATCTGTTTTCATCGCGCGCTCACTTATAAAATTTGAGCTTCAGAATCCAAATGGAGCCAAACGGGATGGTAACGTATTACCCCATTTGGCTCCAGTCCGGCAAAAATCACCGGTCAAACGAGATTAGGTACAACCGCCAGTACCGCCCGTGCCTGCTGCCAGACCAGCAGTGGCCGGTGTAATAGTCACTGTACCCGACAGGTATCTGGCGAAACAAAGGTTTGACTGGGCAACACCTTCCGGCCAGAACACCCAGGAACCGTCAGCTTCAGTACCACTGGTGTAGGTGGCCCAGGAGTCCATCGCCAGGTTGATACCGGTTGCTGTGGCTGCAGGATAACCCAGACTATTAACGGTTGAACCCGTTGTAGCCAAGGTGATTACGCTGACGCCAACGCCATTGAAATCAACGGTATCGATAGCCGTACTTTGCGCCGCCAACCACTTCGATTTACCCAGCGTCGCCGCTGCACGCAGGCCGCCAACCAGACCGCTGAGGCTTGAATAACGGGCCTCGGCGCTCAGATTGGTAAACCTGGGCAACGCTGTGGCCGCCATGATAGCGAGGATGATAATCACCGCCACCATTTCAATCAGGGTAAAACCAGATTGAGGTTTCATTTCAATTACTCCTTTAAAAGGTACTACTATTGGTCCACCACCACCACAAATCGGGATTCGTCGGTGTTTCCGTCGAATCAGAAATCTATTTTCATTCTGTCAGGTTCTACTTGAATTCCCACACGTAACGCTCTACAGGAACAAGGGATATTTCCCTGACAACTTCGTTAACGGTTATCTGCCGGTTTTCTTTAATGGCTTTTTTTATGAAAGGTGCATAAACCTGATAACGCACCCGCTTCATACCGTTTTCATCAGCCAAAAACTTGTCGCCCTGATCGACCAGATAAACCAGTTCGCGGCTTCTTTTATCGAAATACCACTTCCCTCGCGCTATTGAACCCGGCGCAGGATCATCGAATTCTCCGGCATAATTCGGCGGCGCTTCATGCAGCCAATTCATGGGATTATCCATTGCCACCCGGGCTGCTTCCTGAGCGTCGCCGTGTATCAGAATTTCCGAAAGGCGCAAACGCAGCGAGCTTTTCAGGTTCACCACCGTCGCTTCCATCGCACTTTTTTCAGCGACTTCGATGTAATGGAGCATAAAAAACTCCACGATCATCGACAGCAACCCCACCAGCAGCACGACAAAAACAAATTCGAAGAGCTTTGATCCACCGCACTGGTAGCGCGCCAACCGTGGATGTCGCATCATTACCGCCGGTGCATCATGGCGTTGCCGAGTTCCCATATCGGGAGGAACACACCCAACGCAAGCACAAGCACGATCACCGCCAGTCCGACAATCAGGATCGGCTCGATCTTGTCGCTAAGGTTTTTCACTTCGTATTCCACTTCCCGCTCGTATAACTCCGCGACTTCCTGCATGAGGCTGTCGAGTTCGCCGGTTTCCTCACCGACGGCGATCATCTGCAAAACGATGGGAGAAAAAACGCCGGCGGCGATGGCGGTGCGCAGGATACTTTCGCCGCGTTCGACACTGTTGCGCATTTGTTCGATGCGGCTGCCGATGTGGTCGTTATCAACCACCAATGCCACCACGCTCAAACCTTGCACAATGGGAATACCGCTTTTGTAGGCCAGCGAAAAACTGCGCGCAAACCGCGCCAGGGTGGCCTTTAAAATAATGCCGCCAGCTAGCGGAAGGCGCAGTTTCCACTTATCCCAGCGATATTTGCCCCTCGGCGAATGCACATACAGCCGAATGCCGACATAGGTTCCGATAGCCGCCACCAACATGGCCGGCCAGTAATGCACCATAAACTCGGAAACCGCCAACAACACCCGCGTCATCAAAGGCAAGGCAACCTTGATGTTGGCGTACACTTTGGCAAATGCCGGTATCACGAACAGATTGATCACCACCAGCGCGATAACGATGGCAATCACCACAAAAGTCGGATAACGCAATGCCGCCTTGATTTGGTCGCGGGTTTTTTTCTCGAATTCCAGGTAATAAAACAGACGCAAAAACACGTCTTCCAGCATCCCGGTGGATTCCCCCACCCGCACCATACTCACGTAAAACGAGGAAAACACTTTGGGATGGCGTCTTAGCGCCACCGACAATTCGCGCCCTGTATCCAGGCTTTCCCGGACATCGATAAGCACCCGTTTGAGCGCCAGGTTATGCGCCGACTCGCGCAACCCCGCCAACGCCCGCAAAATCGGCACCCCCGCCTTGAGCAGGGTGTACATCTGGCGGCTGAACATCATCACGTCGATATCACTGACCTTGCCCTCAGTGATATTTATCTGCCAGACACTTCCGCCACCCGCCACGATGGGTTTGCGGGTCGCCAGAATTTCGATGGGGATCACACCCGTATTGAACAATTGGTCGGCTATCGCGCCGCTGCTGGCCCCTTCGAGTACGCCGCGCACCATTTCGCCATAGGAGTTGCGCCCCTTATAGGAATAAAAAGGCATCGCCCCCTCCCGAACCAGCGCAACCAACCTTTACCGCAAAATTGTTCATTTGTTTTCTCTGCCGATTTCAATCGCTCGATTGCTTTTTAGCAGGTTTCGTGCCACAACAATAATTACAATGATAACAATATGTTAATTATCAAAACAATGGAGTTTTTGAGAATACGGGACAACATTCCGGCAATAGACGGAAGGCAGTAGAGAGGAAACAAAAGGAAAATGGCAATAATTGCCGCCGGCTTACCAAAAAGCAGCGGCAATCATTTTATGGAAGGGAAAAACCGGAAGAAAATCAGTCCTCGAACTGCGCGGAGATGCGAATAGCTTCGGATACGGTGGTGCGTCCATTGATCACATGACCCACTGCATGGCTTTGCAGCGTTCGCCCCGCCATTTGGGCTTTGGCGAGGCGATTGAATTCAGCCGGATCACGGGAATTGGCGGCAGCCACCAGCGGAGCGGTCATTTCGAGCATTTCAAAAACGCCAAAACGCCCCTGATAACCGGTGTTGTTGCAATGCGAGCAGCCGCGCCCATGCATGTACTGGAATTGGCCGACCTTGTCGCCCAATTCAAACCTCAACCATTCGCGTTCCTGGGGTTCAGGCTGATAGGGCTCGATACAGCTCTCGCAAATCTTGCGCAACAAACGTTGTGCAACCACCAGTTGCAACGAGGTTGCCACCAGGTAACTCGGCGCTCCCATATCCATCAAACGGGTTGGCGTCCCGGCGGCGTCGTTGGTATGCAGGGTGGACAACACCATGTGACCGGTCATGGCGGCGCGCAGGCCGATCATCGCGGTTTCCTCGTCACGAATTTCACCGACCAGAATCACATCCGGATCCTGACGCAACGCGGAACGCAACACGCGCGAAAACGTCAACTCGATTTTTTCATTCACCTGCACCTGGTTAATCCCCGGAAGCCGATATTCCACCGGGTCTTCAACGGTAATCACCTTTTTTTCCTGGCGGTTCATTTCCGCGAGTGCGGCATACAAGGTCGTGGTTTTGCCGGAACCGGTCGGCCCGGTCACCAGAACCATACTGCTGTTACGCTCCATGGTTTTACGAAAACGCAGCATCATGTCCGCCGGCATCCCGAGTTTATCCAGCGCCAGCACCCCCTCGCTCTGGCTCAACAGACGCATGACGACCGATTCCCCGAACTGGGTCGGCATGGAGGAAATCCGGATATCCAGAGGCTGCTGGCGAACTTGCAGGTTAAAACGTCCGTCCTGCGGCAAACGGCGTTCGGAAATATCCATTTTCGCCATCAATTTCAGACGCAACACCAGCGCCGAAGCGATCTTGGAATCCGCCTGGGTTTGCAGATGCAGCATCCCATCAATCCGGAAGCGAATTTGCAGGTTGTTTTCCTGGGGTTCGATGTGAATATCGGAAGCGCGCACCTGGACGGCATCCTCAAACACCGACTGCAACAATTTGACGACCGGGGCATCCTCGATGCCGGTATCCATCCCCAGCGCGCCGAAATCGACGGAAGCACTGCCGATTTCCTGCTCCAACTCCCGTGCAAAGCCGCTGATTTCCTCGGTCTTGCGGTAAAACCGGTCGATTTCCTGCAACAACTGGGTTTTGGTAACGACCGCAAGATCAATATCCTTGCGCAATACCCGGGTAATTTCATCAAACGCAAACAAATCCGTGGGGTCTTCCATCCCCACCAGGAATTTGTTGGGTCGCTCTTCCAGCACCAGCGCGCGGAAACGCCGCGCCAGATTTTCCGGGAGTTTGCGCGCCACCGCGACATCAACAATGAATTGCTTGAGATTGATGTAGGGAATGTTCAGTTGCTTCGCCAACACCGGCGCAATTGCCTCTTCCGTGGCGAAACCGTTATGCACCAACACCCGCCCGAGTTTCAGCCCGGTGCGTTTCTGCTCTTCGACAGCGACTCTCAGTTGTTCCTGGGAAATAATTTTTTGCTGGACCAGCAAATCACCCAGACGCATTTTTTCTACAGCCATACCCCCCCCTATCGTCCTTCCACCCCGGACGGCGGCGTCCCGCCGCCCTCGGATGGATCAGGATGCGCTTTTCGCCACGCCACCGCATGATCCACCAGAGGTTGGAAACCTTCGCGATTGCGGTTCGCCTTGGCCTTCAAGAACGGAATAATCCGATCCACCTCACGCGGATAAGCCGCCGCCGCCAGATCGAAATAAAACGCCGCCGCCTGATGCTCCTTGTTCAACCCCAACAAGATGGCTTGCCGATAAGCGATTTCCTTGATCGGCGCAGCGTGCATCGCCCGGCTGTTTACCGCCAGCTTTTCCTTCAGGTTTTCTTCATCAAGCCTGATGCCATGACTCACCGCAACTTCCGCATAGGCCCCCAGCAGCGACTCCTGATGGATGTTCAGTACCTCCCTCACGAAGGTATCGGCTTTTTCTTCGCTCAACTCAATGCCACTCTTTTTGGAAAGGGATTTGCTGACGCCATAAAACGCGTCTTCAAACCCGGAGTAGTTTTTTCCCAAATTAAACAGGCTCATACACCCCAGCAAAAACACCAGCACAAACAGCGCCCGACCAACCCGCTCCAGACTGAGACGAAAAAACCGCACTTCGCCAACCCCCAGCAGAATCGCGGCGATCCCCAGGAAATAGGTATACCACAACGGGTATTCGAGCATACTGTGGATAGCCAATATCGCCACCAGCACCAACACCCACCAGCGCTCCGGCGTAAACTCGCCAAGCCGGACAATCCGCCAAAACCACAGCCCGCTTCCCACCACCAATAGCAAGGCCGCCGGCAGCCCCATTTCGGCAAGCACCTGCAACACGATATTGTGACAATGATTGTAAAGCGCGCCCCGGATCACCGGCGGCGCATCAACGGACAACAAAAAATGCTGCCAGACAAATTCGCCAAACCCGATCCCCAATAGTGGAGATTGCAGGAAAATCTGCCAGGTTTCATACCAGATAGCGAGGCGATCACTTTTTGATCCGGCGAGATTGAACAGATTCTCGGTGGGCGTCGCAATCCCGCCCGGCACAAGGTGCTGCGCCAGCGCGAACCCCGGAATCAACAACAGGGTTACGATAGCCAAACGGCGCGTTTCCGGCTGCCGTCCCACCACAAAAAATCCCAGCGCCAATACAAACATCGCCGTCACGTAAAGCCAGGAACTACGCGACCCGGAAAACGACAACACATACACCAGCAACATCCCACACGCCGCCACCGTCCCCCAATGCAGCCGGCGTCGCGACATCAGATACAACAGCGACCCCAACCCAAGTGCAACCACATTGGAAAAATGATTCGGCTGCCCAATATTCGCGAACGGCACCCGCGCCTTTTTCACGATATACGGATCAAAAACCGTATCCACGCCAAACACCTGAAACACCGCGATACCGGCATTCAACACCCCGCCGCACACCAAAAACCAGGCCAGCGTTTCCACCACTTCAGACATTCCCAACTCACGCACCAGCGTACTGGACAGCAACATCAGCAACACCGCCCAGAGCAGATACGAAGCCCCCAAAACATTATGTTCCGGGAAAATGATCCTGATCGTCGGCATCTGGATCAACAGCACCACAATCAGCCCCAATGGAACCAGGGCTATCGCCGGCAACTTCATGTCCTGCCAGTAACGATTGCGTAGAAACAACATCAACGCCGCCAACCCCAGAGCCGCTGCAATCCATTCGTTGTAAAAGCTGGCGATAGGCAAAAAGTGATGTTTGCCGAGAAAGGGCAAAACGAACATCAACCCGACCAGCCACAGACTGATGCGAGGAAAAGTGATTTTTTGCAGAAAATCTTTTAGCACTGGATGGTTAAACCCCAACATCAAAAAAAATGGCGCGCCAAATCGGCGCAACCCCAGGGCGGGATAATACGCTACCGCGTACCACACCAACGCAAAGGCTTGCTGTTCCAAAGCAAAAGTTCTGCCAGGCAATACATCCCCCTATAGACGAGACCGGCACTCCGCAAAATCAGGGGTAGCGCCCCGCAAACCATTGCGACTACCAAATCGTTTCATTGAAACCACCCGTATCCGCCGCGCGGCGGCAAAAGCAACACCTCAAATGGCTGCCGCTCACCGAGATAGCGGCAATATTTTCCGGGCGGGATCACCAAACACGTCATCTCATCCAGACACACACACCAGATATTCCTTGCCTCGCCTAACTCGTGTCTCGCGGGAAACAAGGCAAGGGATATGTACGGCACCAGACAGACGGCGGCGCGGGACATCCTTAACCTCAAACCATCGGAGTCAAGCGCAGTGCAACACCTGCATCGCGAATCTGGCGAAGAGCCGCGTTTGCCGATGCAGCGCCCCCAGGCTCACCACATAAAGGATCATTCCATGAAAAAAATCACTCTCGGCGCAATCGCGCTGGCCATCACGGTGCTGTCGAGCAACGGCGCAATGGCGGAAAACATGTCAAAACAGGACTATCAAGCCGGCAAAAACAAGATCGCTGCCGAATACAAATCCGCACGGTCTGCCTGCTCGGTACTCTCCGGCACACCGAACGACATTTGCGTCATCGAAGCGCGGGGCAAGGAAAAAGTCGCCAGCGCCGAACTCGATGCGGCTTTCAAACCCACCCGCAAAGCCTTTTACGAAGCGCGCCTTGCCAAAGCGGAGGCCGTTTATGCACTCGCCAAACAACATTGCCGAGAAATGGCGATTGCCAACGATGTAGATATCTGCGTGAAAGAAGCGAAAGCGGAAAAAATCATCGCCAAAGCCGACGCCAAGGCGCAATTAAAAACCTCGGACGCCAATGACGTTGCCAACGAAAAGTCTGCCGAGGCGCGTAGCGAAGCCCGGGTCAAAGCTGCCGACGCCCGCAAGGACGCCGCCTCAGACAAACGCGACGCCCAGTATGAAGTGGCGAAGGAAAAATGCAGTGTTTTGATGGAAGGCGCCAAAGAACATTGCATGAATCAGGCAAAAACCAACTTCGTCAACTAGACCATCCCGCATCCTGTAATTTCACGCAAAAAGGACATCCCATGAAAACACTATCGAAATTCGCATTCAGCACCGTGACCGT
This sequence comes from uncultured Sulfuricella sp., assembly GCA_964451375.1. Lineage (GTDB taxonomy): Bacteria > Pseudomonadota > Gammaproteobacteria > Burkholderiales > Sulfuricellaceae > JAGXQV01. The sequence continues at coordinate 749 of CAYVIN010000012.1, read as the reverse complement.
TGTATTCCTGCTCGGTCTGGGTGGTTGCGCCGGCATGTCGTCGCAAGACAAAAGCACCGCCATCGGCGCCGGCGTCGGTGCGGTGGGCGGCGCGATTCTGACCGGCGGCAGTGCAGTCGGTACAGTTGGCGGCGCAGCCGTCGGCGGCGTCATCGGCCACGAAATCAAGAAATAACCAACGATGCTCGGCCTGGGGCCGACGTCGGCCCGCAAGGCGCAACCGACAACACCGGGCCGCTGGAAGTACGGGCGCGACGGGGACTACCGGTGCAACGGGAAGTATCGGCGCGCCCGGCGCACCAGGAGCGACGGGTGACACCGGCGCTACCGGCGATACCGGAGCGACCGGCAACAAGGGTGCAAAAGGCAACACCGGCGCAAAAGGCGGCGTCACTGGCGACACCGTGGTGATCGTCCCGCATCGCTAGCAGACCGCCATGTCGAAACGCAGGAATAGCGAAAATCGTGGATGCGCTGACGACAGGAAGCGCATCACTCGCGAGCGTCATTGGCGATACGCTGCATCAGCGTATCGAATCGAGAGCGGGCAAGCTCCTGGCAGGACGGCGGCTTTTGTTCAATATATAACCCCACCAACATCAATTGCTGTATGGTGGTGCGATAGAACCTCCACACAAACCGTTGCGCCACTCCTCCAGCTTCGCTGGATATAGCTTCTAACAGAATGATTAAACCTAAAAACCTCAGTTGACCGCTTGCCATGCAGCCTACGGTGTTGGTTCTAAATG
>CAYVIN010000011.1:2620-70299 GCA_964451375.1 uncultured Sulfuricella sp. | reverse complement strand
TGGCAACAAAACCGGGCAAAGCAGCCTGCTTCGCCTTAAGTCAACAACATTGGGGATGAGGGGGGCGGGCATAGGCCCGCTGCTGGGCATCCACGAAGGAACCGCTTATTACCTGCTCTACAACGGCATCCTTGGCGACCGCCGCCCGCAAGGCGGCAATGTGCTGACTTCCGCCGTGCTGGCCGGGCTGCCGCCTTTTGACGGGCCGAAGGTGATCTACGGCGAGTCGTGCCGTTTGTCGGCCCCCCGTCTCGCGGCGAATGCAATCAGGTTCAAGCAGATACCTTACGATATCCGGGCGCGGTGAGGTTGTAGCCCCCTCACCCCCGGCCCCTCTCCCGCGAGGGGAGAGGGGAGCAGTTTAGGGGGGCTGGAGCTTGGGGAAGTTGGCGGGGGCGTGTCGAGGCGGAACAGGTGAACGTCAATCGAAGTGCTGCGCCTGAGCTGCCACCACTCCCTTCTCCCCTCGCGCACCCTGAAGGGCATAAAGGAGAAGGGCCGGGGATGAGGGGGATGCAATCATGACCACCTTGGGTTTCGCGAAGAAGTTGCGCAAGGAGATGACGGATGTCGAGAAACGGCTGTGGTTCCGGCTGCGCGACCGGCGTCTGGAGAATCTGAAGTTTCGCCGGCAAATGCCTATCGGGCCTTATGTGGCCGATTTCATTTGCCTGGAGCAGCGGGTAATCGTGGAACTGGATGGCGGACAACACGCGGAGCAGGCGGATTCCGACGCGCAACGCACGGCCTGGCTGAACGGCCAGGGATTCAAGGTGCTGCGCTTCTGGAATAACGAGGTGCTGGAGAATTTGGCCGGGGTGTTGGAGGTGATTGTGCGGGAATGCGCCCCCTCACCCCCGGCCCCTCTCCCGCGAGGGGAGAGGGGAGTGTCGAAACGGAATGAGTGAACGTAAATCGAAGTGAGACGGTTGAGCTGCCACCACTCCCTTCTCCCCTCGCGCACCCTGAAGGGCGTAAAGGAGAAGGGCCGGGGATGAGGGGAAGATTAAAAATACCATGCTGGAACTGAAACGTTATCAACGGGAAGCGCTCGATACGCTGGCCCGCTTCTTCGATCTGGCGCGCGGCGCGGCGGATACGGCGGGGCTGGACGCGGCATTTCGCCGGACGCTGGAGGAGATGGGCGCGGCCCCGGCGGAAATCCCGCCTTACGAGTCGCAAGGTTTCGGCGCTGTGCCTTATTCCTGTATCCGCATCCCGACCGGGGGCGGCAAGACCCTGCTGGGCGCTCATGCGATAGCCACCGCTGCGCGCCATTACACCGGCGAGGAATGTCCGTTGGCGCTGTGGCTGTGCCCGTCCAACACCATCCGCAGCCAGACCCTGAACGCCTTGCGCCAGCCCGGCCATCCTTACCGCGCGGCGCTGGAGGAACATTTCGGGATCGACGGCCTGCGGGTGCTGGATATTACCGAGTGTGAACTGTTGCGCCCCCAGGATTTCGAGCAGAAGACCATCGTGGTGGTGGGCACCCTGCAAACCCTGCGGGTCGATGACACCTCGGGGCGCGATGTGTATGCCTACAAGGAGGCTTTCGAGGCGCATTTCGAGCGCGCCCCGAATCTGGCGGGGTTCGACCGGGTGACCGAGCGCGACCTGGCGGCCCAGCCTTTCCTGACCCGCGCCGATCTGGGCAAGGTCAAGCGCAGTTTCGCCAACCTGCTGTGCTGGCATCGTCCGGTGGTGATCGTCGATGAGGCCCACAACGCCCGTACGCCGCTGACTTACGACACCTTCGCGCGCCTCAATCCGGCGGTGCTGGTGGAGATGACCGCGACGCCGCTGCGCCAGGGCAAACACCGCAGCAACGTGCTGTACCACGTCTCCGCCGAAGAACTGAAAACCGAGCAGATGATCAAGCTGCCCATCGTGCTGCACACCCATCCCAACTGGCAGGAAGCGGTGCAGGACGCGCTGTTGACACGCAAGCGGCTGGCCGCCGAGGCGCTCGGGGAAAACGACTATATCCGCCCCATCCTGCTGTTCCAGGCGGAGGATAAAGCCGGCGAGGCGACTGTCGAGAAACTGCGCGACCACCTGATCGAACACGAACATGTGGACGCCGCGCGAATCGCGGTGGCGACCGGCAAACAACGCGAGCTGGAAGGGATCGATCTCTTCGATCCGCGCTGCCCGATTGAGATCGTGATTACCGTGGAAGCCTTGAAGGAAGGCTGGGATTGCTCCTTCGCCTATGTGTTCTGCACCTTGCAGAACATCGGTTCCAGCAAGGACATGGAGCAACTTCTCGGGCGGGTGTTGCGGATGCCTTATGCCCGCAGCCGCATCAGCCCGCTGCTCAACCGCGCCTATGCCCATGTCGCCAGTCCGCGCACCATCCAGGTGGCCAACCAGTTGGCGGATCGGCTGGTGGCAATGGGTTTCGAGGAACTGGAGGCGGTGCAGGCGGTGTTTCCCAGCACCGCGCCGCTGTTCGAGGAGGGCGCGCCAGCGACCCCGCCGCCGCTGGAGTTGATCCTGGGGAGCGCGCCGGATCTCAGTCTGGTGGCGGTTTCTCCGGCGGAGTTGCAGATTTCTCCACGGGCTGAAGGCGGCGTGACGGTGACGCTTTCCGCCACGCCGTCGCCGGAATTGCGCGCCGCGCTGCTGGCGTCGGCATCCGGCAAATCCCAGCGCGAACAAATGGAAAAGGACATCAGCCGTTTCGAGTTGCGCAGCGAGGCGCAGCTTGCCCCGTCGCTGCGTGGTGTGCCGTTCCGAGCCTTGCCCCTGTTGTGCCTGCGTGACGGGCAGGGCGAACTGGAGTTGGCCGACCCGCTTACCCTGCTGGATTTGGGCGGTTTTTCGCTGGCCGATGCGCCCGCCGATCTGGAGGGTTTTACCCCGCTGGCTGACCGCAAACCCTATCTGGTGGATATCGAGGCGGGTCATATTCGCGTCGAGCAGGAGTTGCCGGTGTATGGGGTGAACCTCGACCTGATTCCCACCGAAGTCACCCAAACCGACCTGGTGCGCTGGCTGGACGGGCGTCTGCGCGGCCCATATACGAACCAAACCGAACTGCTGGCGTGGCTGAACCGGGTGGTGAAATGGTTGCAACAGGAGAAAAAATATCCGCTGACTACGCTGGTGCGGCATCGCAACCAGTTGGCGGACGCCATCGGCGAACGCCTCAAAACCTTGCGCGGCAACGCCCGGAACCGGGGTTTGCAGCTCACCCTGCTGGGGCCGGAGCCGCGCGGCTGCATCAGCGATGACTATACGTTCCGCTTCGGCGCGGGCAGATATCCGGCTCGTCCTCCCTATTATCAGGGGCGTTACAAGTTTCGGAAGCATTATTACGGCATCATCGGCGACCTCAAAAGCGTGGGTGAGGAATACGACTGCGCCATCGCCATCGAAGAATTGCCCGAGGTGAAACAGTGGGTGCGCAATCTGCCGCGTTTTCCCGAGTTTTCTTTCTGGTTGCCGACCGCCAGCGATAATTTCTATCCCGACTTCGTTGCGGAATTACACGACGGGCGGTTGCTGGTGGTGGAATACAAGGGCGAGGCCTACAAATCCAATGATGATTCCGCCGAAAAACGTCTGATCGGCGAATTCTGGGCCAAAACCAGCGGTCATCTGTTCCTGATGGCGGTCGAAAAAGACGCTGCGGGACGGGGTGTGCGGGAACAACTTGCGCGCCTGACTGGAAAAACGCCGGTCTTTTAGCGCGACTTCAGGCATACTTTCGGGTTTGCTCCTTTCCGGGCCCCGATACGATGCTGCAATACCCCGCTTTATCCTGAAAATTCCCTTATGACCCCCACCCAAACCTATACCCGCGCCGATGTGATCGACTGGCTGGGCCAACGCGAAGTGCTCAAGGGCGAAGCCATCGTCGGCAATGTTGTTTCCCGCCTGGTCGGCCCGGAGTGGATCGAGGCCGACGTACAGGGCAGCGCGCCGTTGCCCTATACGGTGGACATCCGTTTTCTGCGCGCCGGCGCCGGGAAATACCGGATCGACAGTTCCTGCACCTGCCCGGTGCGGCGCAATTGCAAACACGTCGCGGCGGTGCTGCTGGACGTATTGTCCGAACGCGAGACGCCGGAGCAGGTGAATCCCGCCATATTGAACTGGCTGGAACTATTCCGTAACGTGACCAAGCCGCCCCCCGGCAAAAAGACCGCAACCGGGGGGAAAGCCCCGGAAGGCTTGTTTTACCTGCTGGGCCGCCGTTCCTTGCAGGATGCCTACCGGATTTTCATCCTCAAGGGCCGCGCCGGGCCGGACGGTCTGCCGACGCACCGCGATTTGTGGAACAACGTGGAGCGCACCCTGGTCGCGCCGCCCAAGTTTGTGGTGGAGGAAGACCTGGGGATTTTGCGTCTGCTGTGGTCGAAGAAACATCACAATTACGACGAAGCGTTTCCGCTGCCGCTCGAAAAAAGCGCGGAAGCGCTGGAGCGCCTGCTCGCCAGCGGGCGCTTCTTTTACCAGGGGCCGACGGCTGCCTGGCGCGATTATCCCAATGGGGTGTTACCCCTCCACGCCGGTGAACCGCGCGAAGCCACCCTGGCGTGGCGGGAAAACGAGTTCGGCGGGGTGCGTCCCCATCTGGCCGCCCAGCCCGAGGCGGAGGTCGTGCTGGTGCTCGATGAGTTGTGGTACGTGGATGGCAACGGTCTGCTGGGGCGTTTATCGACGCCGTATTCGGCGGCGCTGGTGCGCCATTTGATGGCGTTGCCGCCGCTCAAGGCGGCGGATGTGCCGGTGGTGGCCGAGGCGTTACACGAACTCGCCCCGGATTTGCCCCTGCCCGCTGCGGTCGGCGAGTTGCGGGTGATCGACGAAGCGCCCACGCCGGTGCTGGAAATCATGACTCTGCCGGTGAGCGGGATCAGCCCGTTCCGCCATTACGACTATTACGCCAAGGCTTACGATTGCGCGCAGCCGTTTTTCCTGTATGACGACCTGATGGTGGCGGTGGACGACAAAACCGAATTTTTCACCCTGCCCGACGGTGAGACGGTGCGTATCAAACGCCGCGAAGCCGACGAGCGTGATTTGCTCCTGTCGCTGGAAAACTACGGCCTGCTCCGGACGCCGCCCAACGCGCTGTACGTGCGGCGCGCCGTGCCGCAGCCGTTGTACGGACTGGAAAGCGAACACGCCTGGGCGGCGTTTATGGCCGAAGGGTTGCCCGCTTTGCGCGCCGCCGGCTGGGAAATTTCGATTCCCGAGGATTTTCGCCATCGCCATGTGGAAGTGTCCGCCTGGGAAGCCGACATCGAGGAAAACGAAAACGGCTGGTTCAGTCTGGATATGGGGATCGTTGTGGAAGGTCGGCGGATGCCGCTCGCGCCGCTGCTCCATGACTTGTTCCGCAGCGACGCACGGTGGCTCGACGCCGCCAGCCTGGCGCGCCTCGACGATGCCGCCCCGGTGATTCTCACCCTGCCCGACGGCACCCGGGTGCGGGTCAAGGCGGAACGTCTCAAACCCATCGCGCGCACCCTGATCGACCTGTTCGACGGGCATTTGACCGGGCCGCTGCGCCTGTCGCGGCTGGATGCGCCGCGCCTCGAAGAACTCGCCATTTCGCCGGCGTGGAGTGTGCGCGGCGGCGAAGCGGTGCGCAGCATGAGCGAACGGCTGCGCCACAGCGACGGGATTCGCCCCACCGCGCCCCCGGCGGGATTGGGTATGCAGTTGCGCCCCTATCAACTGGAAGGCCTGGCGTGGCTGCAATTCCTCCGCGAACAACAATTGGCGGGCATCCTCGCCGACGACATGGGGCTGGGCAAAACCGCCCAGACCCTGGCTCACCTGCTCCTCGAAAAGGAATCGGGACGCCTTGATCGTCCGGCCCTGGTGGTGTTACCGACTTCGTTGATTTTCAACTGGAAGCGCGAGGCGGAACGGTTCGCGCCGGGCCTGAAAATTCTCTCGCTGCACGGCAAGGAACGCGCTGAACGTTTCGAGCAGATTTCCCAGCACGACGTGGTGCTGACGACTTATCCCTTGCTGTGGCGCGACGCCGATGCGTTGACCGCCGAACCCTACCATTTGCTGATACTCGACGAAGCGCAAACCGTCAAAAACGCCGCCAGCAAGGCCGCCCAGGTGGTGCGCCGGATCGCCACGCGGCATCGTTTGTGCCTCACCGGTACGCCGCTGGAAAACCATCTTGGCGAATTATGGGCGCAATTCGATTTCCTGCTGCCCGGCTTTCTCGGCGAAGCCAAGGGGTTCACCAAAATGTGGCGCAATCCCATCGAAAAAAATGGCGATGCGGTGCGCCGCGACATTCTGGCGCGCCGCGTCAAACCCTTCATCCTGCGCCGCCGCAAGGAAGACGTAGCCAAGGAATTGCCGCCCAAAACCATCATCGTGCGCACGGTGGAACTCGAAGGCGGGCAGCGCGATCTCTATGAAACGGTGCGTAGCGCCATGGACAAGCGGGTGCGCGACGAAATCGCGATGCACGGCTTCGCCCGCAGCCAGATCGTGATCCTCGACGCGCTGCTCAAGCTACGCCAAGTGTGCTGCGACCCGCGCCTGCTGAAAGCCCCTGCCGCGCAACGGGTGAAGGAACGCGCCAAGCTCGATTTGCTGATGGAAATGTTGCCCGAACTGGTGGAAGAAGGACGGCGCATCCTGGTGTTTTCCCAGTTCACCTCGATGCTCGCCTTGGTCGAAGATGAACTGAAACGCGCCAAACTTGAATACGTGATGCTCACCGGCGACACCCAGGATCGCGAAAGTGTGGTGCAGCGCTTTCAGGACGGCGAAGTGCCGGTATTCCTGATCAGCCTGAAGGCCGGCGGGGTGGGGCTGAACCTCACCGCTGCGGATACCGTGATCCACTATGATCCGTGGTGGAACCCGGCGGTGGAAAACCAGGCCACCGACCGCGCGCATCGTCTCGGCCAGGAGAAAAACGTATTCGTCTACAAGCTGGTGGTGGCCGGCAGCATCGAGGAAAAAATCCTCGCCCTCCAGGAAAAGAAAGCCGCCCTCGCCGCCGGGATTCTCAGCGAGGATGCCAACGGCCTGGCGAAATTCGGCGAATCCGACATCGCCGCGCTGCTCGCGCCCTTGCCGGGAGAGCCGGTGAAGGTGCGGATGAAGGTTTAGGGGCGGACTGCCCTGATGTCGTTACTGCTTACTTCGATAGGGTAATCGTAGGGTGACAACGGAAGGTTTGTTTTAGCCTTCCCCCTCATCCCCGGCCCTTCTCCCGCGAGGGGAGAAGGGAGTTGCCGCCGCTCGGCATGTGTTGCTGGAAGTAAACAAGCGCCCCGGCGTTACCACTGAATCGACCCCGAGAACGGCCTTTCTACCCGCGTAGCAACAATTCGTCCGGCAGCAGTGAAATGCGGAGATGATGCTAAAATGCCGCTTTTCCTGAAAGTCGTCCCTTGGATTTCGCCCTCCTTTTCAAAGCCCTGATTCTCGGCATCGTTGAGGGTCTTACCGAATTTCTCCCGGTTTCCAGCACCGGCCATTTGATCGTGGCGGGCGATTTGCTGGACTTTAACGACGCCAAGGGCAAGGTTTTCGAGATCGTTATCCAGTTGGGCGCGATCCTGGCGGTGTGCTGGGAGTTTCGCGAGCGCCTCTTCAAGGTGGCGCGGGGCGTGGGGCGCGACGCCGTCGCCAATCGTTTTGTGATCAACCTGTTTGTCGCGTTTCTTCCGGCGGCGGTGCTTGGGCTGGCTTTCCACAAACTCATCAAAACCCTTTTGTTTAATCCGATTACCGTCGCCATCGCGCTGATTGTCGGCGGGTTGATCATTTTCTGGGTGGAACGTTTGAATCACCAGCCGCGCATCACCGATATCGACCAGATGGACTGGAAAGACGCGCTGAAAGTGGGTTTTGCCCAGGCGCTGGCGATGATCCCCGGCACTTCGCGTTCGGGGGCGACGATCATCGGTGGGATGTTGTTCGGCTTGAGCCGCCAGACGGCCACCGAGTTTTCCTTTTTCCTGGCGATTCCCACCATGTTTGCCGCGACTTTTTACGATGTCTACAAAAACCGTGAATTGTTGTCGCTGGCCGATCTGGACATGTTTGCAGTGGGTTTCGTGGTGTCGTTCATCAGCGCCTTCTGGGCGGTGAAGGGGCTGCTGCGTTACGTCGCCCATCACAATTTCAATGCTTTTGCCTGGTATCGCGTTATTTTCGGCGCGATTGTTCTGTTTTATTTCTGGTAACCCACCATGCCCAATGTACCTCCCATCGTTCTTACTTTTTCCGCGTCCGATCCCACCGGCGGGGCCGGTATGCAGGCCGACATCCTCACCCTGTCGAGCATGGGCTGCCATCCGGTGACGGTGGTCACGGCGATTACCGTGCAGGATACGCTGGGCGTCGAGGACATCCTGCCCATGGATGCCGACTGGATCGTCGATCAGGCTCGTTGTGTACTGGAAGACATGCCGGTGGCGATGTTCAAGGTTGGCCTGGTCGGCAGCGTGGAAGGCATCGCGGCGATTGCCGAGGTGGTGGCGGATTATCCCGATATTCCGCTGATTCTCGACCCGGTGCTGGCGTCGGGGCGCGGTGACGATCTGGTCAACGACGATATGCTCTCAGCGCTCCTGGAAATGCTGATACCCCAGACCACCCTGATCACCCCCAACAGCGTGGAAGCGCTGCGCCTGGCGATGCACGACCGGGAGGACGACGAGACCCCGAGTCTCAAGGAATGCGCCGAATACCTGATCGGGCTGGGCTGCGAATACGCGCTGATTACCGGCACCCACGAAAATACCCCGAAAGTGATCAACACCCTCTACGACAAGGATGGCGAAGTGCGCAAAGACACCTGGGAACGCCTGCCGGGCAGCTACCACGGTTCCGGCTGTACGCTGGCCTCGGCCATCGCGGCGACCATTGCGCATGGCCTGGACATCGACGAGGCGGTCAAGGAAGCCCAGGAATTCACCTGGCAAACCCTCAGCGCAGGATTCCGCGCTGGTATGGGGCAATTCATCCCGGATCGCATGTTCTGGGCGCGCGAAGCAGCAGAGCAAGCGGAGGAAGCGGATGCCGCCAAGGATTAACGGCCTCTACATCATCACGCCGCAAACCGCCGATACCGCCGCGCTGCTGACCAAGGTGCGCCTGGCGCTGCAAGGCGGGGCCAGGCTGGTGCAATACCGCGATAAAAGCGACGACGTGGCGCTGCGCTTCGAGCAGGCCAGCGAATTGCTGGCGTTATGCCGCGAATTCGGCGTACCGCTGATCATCAACGACGACCTGCGTCTGGCCGATCTGACCGGCGCGGATGGCCTGCACATCGGCCGGGACGACGGCAGCCTGCGCGAGGCGCGGGTAATTCTCGGGGCGCGCAGCATCATCGGCGTGTCGTGTTACAACGACCTGAATCTGGCGCGCGCCGCGCAGGACGGCGGCGCGAGTTACGCGGCTTTCGGCAGCTTTTTCGCCTCGCCGACCAAGCCCCATGCGGTTCCCGCGCCGCTTGACCTGCTCCGCGACGCCAAGCGTGAGTTGACCCTCCCGCTGGTCGCCATCGGCGGGATAACCGATGCCAACGGCGCAACGCTGATCGACGCGGGGGCGGATGCCCTGGCGGTAATCAGCGCGGTGTTCGACGCGCCGGACATCCGCGCGGCAGCGCTGAAATTCGATCTTCTGTTCAACAAACCCACCCTACATTGAGCCAACCATGACCACACGCAACGAGCAACTTTTCGAGCAATCCCAAAATCTTATCCCCGGCGGTGTCAATTCCCCGGTGCGCGCCTTCCGTTCGGTGGGCGGCACCCCGGTGTTCTTCAAGCGCGGCAAGGGTTCCACGCTGTGGGACGAAGACGGCAAATCGTATATCGACTACGTCGGCTCGTGGGGCCCGGCGATCCTCGGCCACGCCTTCCCCAAGGTGGTCAAAGCCGTTCAGGAGGCCGCCGCGCGGGGCCTCTCCTTTGGCGCGCCGACTGCCCGCGAGCTGGAAATGGCTGAATTGTTATGCAAGCTGGTGCCGAGCATGGAGCAGGTGCGCCTGGTCAGTTCCGGCACCGAAGCGACCATGAGCGCGATCCGCCTGGCGCGCGGTTTCACCGGTCGCGCCAAAATCATCAAATTTGAAGGCTGCTACCACGGCCACGCCGATTTCCTGCTGGTGAAAGCCGGTTCCGGGGCGCTGACCTTCGGTAACCCGAGTTCCGCCGGGGTGCCCGAAGAAGTCGCTGCGCAAACCATCGTGCTGGACTACAACGACGTGAACGGCCTGACCAAGGCGTTTGATGAAATCGGCAAGGAAATCGCCGCCGTGATCGTCGAGCCGGTGGCCGGCAACATGAACCTGGTCGCGCCCAAGCCGGAATTCCTCCAGGCCCTGCGCGACCTGTGTACGAAACACGGCAGTGTGCTGATTTTTGACGAAGTGATGACCGGTTTTCGCGTCGCTCTGGGTTCGGCGCAGGGCCTGTTCGGCATCACCCCGGACTTGACCACGCTGGGCAAGGTGATCGGCGGCGGGATGCCGGTCGGCGCATTCGGCGGCCGCCGCGACATCATGGAAAAACTCGCCCCGCTGGGGCCGGTTTATCAAGCCGGCACGCTGTCGGGCAACCCGGTGGCGGTCGCCGCCGGCCTGGCGACGCTGCGCCTGGTGCAAGGCCCCAATTTCTACGAACATCTCGGCGCGCGCACCAAACAACTGTGCGACGGCCTGGTCGCCGCCGCCAAGGAAGCTGGCCAGGTATTCTCCGCGCAAAGCGTGGGCGGCATGTTCGGTCTGTATTTCCGCGCCACGCCGCCGGCCAGTTACGCCGAAGTGATGGAATGCGACAAGGAGAAATTCAACCGCTTCTTCCACGCCATGCTGGAAGAAGGTTTTTACCTTGCCCCGTCGGCCTTCGAAGCCGGTTTCGTCTCGGCGGCGCATAGCGACGAGGACATCAAGGCGACTATCGCGGCGGCGGCGCGGGTGTTCAAGACGTTGTAGCGCCAAGGATGGCGGGCTGGAATTCAGTCAGACATTGTCACTATAAACGGGGAAATCATGTCGCACCTCGCCGTCATTTCCGAGACAGATCAGGCCCGCCTTCAGCGCCTTGCCGATGAAGCAGGGCGCACTCCGCAGGAGATTCTGGAGTTCGTTTTGGACGACGGATTCGAACAGACCGAGCGGGAAATTCATCTCATCAATAGCCGGCTGGGTGACGCCGCCCAGGCCGGCATTCCACACGATCAAGCGATGGAACGCATCGAGCGCGTCCTGAAGGCTCATGCCGACGATGGCAAAGTTTGCCGGATTATCCGCTGCCGGCACAAGCGTCGCGAATACCTGTAAGCGAATTCGCCGGTTACCCTTCGCTCAGCAACGCTTCAAGCCGCTGCGGATCGTTCTCGGTGCGCACCTTCCGATACAACTCCTCCGCCTCGGGAAACCCGCCGCGCAACATGTTCAACCACTGCTTGAGGAAGCCGTGGGCGTATTTCGGCGCGGCGGCGTACATCCGCTCGAAATATTCGCGCAGCCAGGGCTGAAACTCTTCCCACGACATCGCGTTTGTCCCATCGCGGATTCGCCGCGCCAGGTCGGGACGAACCACCAGGCCGCGTCCCAGCATCACGTCGGCGCAGCCGCTGACGGCGCGGATGTTTTTCCAGTCCGCGACATTCCACACGTCGCCGTTGGCGATCACCGGGATCGTCAGTTCCGCGCGGATGAAGGCCAGCCATTCCCAGCGCGCCGGGGGGCGGAAGGCTTCCGCGCGGGTGCGGGCGTGGACTGTGAGTTCATCGGCCCCGCCGGCTTGCAGGGCGCGCGCGCAGTCGAGCGCCAGCGACGTATCGCTGATGCCCAGGCGCATCTTGGCAGTGAGCGGTACACCGCGGGGCACGGCGCGGCGCACCGTAGCGACGATGGTATGCAGGCGTTGCGGGTCGGCGAGCAGCGAGGCTCCGGCGCCGTGGCGGTTGACGCTGGGCGCCGGGCAGCCGAAATTCAGGTCGATGCCCGGCGCGCCGAGTTCCGCCGCGCGGGCGGCGTTTTCGGCGAGAACCGCCGGATCGTGGCCGAGTAATTGCACCCGCACCGGTACGCCGCTGGTCGTGCGCCCGCCGTTTGCCAATTCGGGAACGGTGGCAAGGAAGATGCGTGGCGGTAACAGGTTGCCGTCGGCGCGCAGGAATTCCGCAACGCACAGGTCGATGCCGCCGATGCGCGTCAGAATATCGCGCATAATGCCATCGACCAGGCCTTCCATGGGGGCGAGGAAAAGTCTCATAAGAGCGGGCATTTTAAAGGCAATGTTGAGTGTTGAGTTGTTAGTGTTTAGTAAATGTCGCCGCGCTGGGCGCGTCGGGATGATTGATGAGGGTGTAATGACGAAATATCTTGTAACGCTGTTTTTGCTGTTTGCTTGCGCGGGGGCTTCTGCGAACACCCAGCTCTTTGACCAACTCGAAGCCAAGTCCGGGAAGTTCCTGTCGCTCGACCAGCGTTATCACATCGCCAAGGCCATCAAAACCCACGACGACTTGCTGCGCGAGTTGGATGCCAAACTGGTCACCGAGGTGACGGGTCTCAGCGGCCTTCCGCCGGGGCAAATCCTGCAAATGGCACGCCTGGACGGCAGCTTGATCGCAAAAATCGAGTTGACCCTGAAACGCAAATTGCCGGAAGCCAAGGCCCGCCAGGTTCGCGCCGCCGAGGAAACACGCCGTTCCGCCATCCTCGCCGCGCGGGAAAAACTGGCGGCGCGGCTGGCATCCAGCGCAGCCGTATCCCCCCAAACGGTAATTGATATGTTGCCGGGGTTCGGGCTATAAAGGACGGGTTGCCTTTCACACGGATAAATCATGCGCCCAGCTCACCTGATCACCATCCTCGACCGCGAATTCCAGAGTGTCGCCGCCGGCCACCATACCCCGGTCATGTTGTGGGGCGCGCCCGGCGTCGGCAAGTCGCAGATGGTCGCCCAGGTTGGGGCCAAACACGGTGTGCCGGTGGTGGATATTCGTCTGTCGCAGATGGAACCCTCGGACTTGCGCGGCATTCCCTATCGCGTCGAAAGCCGCGTCGAATGGGCGCCGCCGTCGATGTTGCCACATGCCGGTGATCCGCCGCGCGGCATCCTGTTTCTCGATGAAATCAATGCCGCGCCGCCCAGCGTCTCCGCCGCCGCCTACCAGTTGATCCTGGATCGGCGTCTGGGCGACTACCGGGTGCCCGCCGGCTGGGCGATTTTCGCCGCCGGCAACCGCCAGGGCGACCGGGGCGTGACCTATACGATGCCCGCGCCGCTGGCCAACCGCTTTTCCCATTTCGAGGTGGAAACCCATCTCGACGATTGGGTGGCGTGGGCTTATCAATCCGGCATCGACGAACGCCTGATCGCGTTCCTGCGTTTCCGTCCCGAATTGCTGTTCGATTTCGACCCAGCCACCAACCCGATTGCCTTCCCCAGCCCGCGTTCCTGGGAGTTCGCTCACCGCGCCCTGCAAAAATTCGGCGAGGAAGGGTCATTGTTGCTCGATACGCTCAAAGCCTGTGTCGGCGCAGCGGCGGGCATCGAGTTACACGCTTTCGTCGCCAACCTGGAGCGGATGCCCGATCTCGACGCCATCGTGCGCGGCGAAGAGGTTGCCGCACCCACCGAGATCGATCTGCAATACGCCGTTGCATCGGCGCTGGTCGGCCGCGCCGTGCGCGCCAAAGGCAGCGCCGACGCCAAACGTGTCTACGGCAACATCCTCGACTACGCCGCTAAGCTGCCGCTGCGCGAAATGGGCATCATGCTGGTTTCCGACATGCACCGCGCCATCGGTCAGGAATTGTTCAGTGTGCCGCAGTTCGGGGTATGGGCCAACGCGGTGGCGGATTTGATGTTGTATGACCTCTAACCCCGGCGTCGAAGGCCAACTCCTCGCCGGGCTGGGGCGCTTTTCGGTCTTTCTGGCCTGCTGCGCGCTGGTGCTTTGCCTGGCCGATCCGGTGGCCTTGCTGGTTTCCTTCATCGCCCTGATTCTCGGCGGATTTTCGGCAACCGCCGGCAAATTGCGGCATGTCGTGATCGACAGCATCGTCGTTGCAGCGAGCATCGTGCTGGTGTTCCTGGTGTTTCCTCCGGCCCCGGAAGTTGCCTGGGTAGACCGGCTGATTCTCGGCGCGCGGGTGTTCGCGCCGCCTTATCTGGTTGCTTATGGCCTGGCGGCTTTCGGATTGTGGCGGGTGCGCCGCCGTTCCGGTCTGCTGCCCACCCCCTGACCCATGGCCGACCTCGAAACCAAGCTCGCTGCCGCGCGCACCCGCCTGATCCTCGATAAACCCTTCCTCGGGGCGCTGGTGATGCGCCTGCCGATGCGCGAGGCTAAGCCCGACTGGTGTCCGACGGTCGCGACTGATGCCCGGCACTTTTATTACAACCCCGAGTACATCGACCGTCTGAGCCTGGAGCAGACCCAGTTCATGCTCGCCCACGAGGCGCTGCATTGTGCCTTGTCGCATTTTGCGCGGCGTCAGCACCGCGTCCAGCATCGCTGGGATTTGGCCTGCGACTTCGCAATCAACCCGCTGCTGGTGCGCGACGGGCTGAAACCGCCGCCCGGCGCGCTGATCCTCGACCTCTACGATGGTTTGAGCGCCGAGGAAATCTACCCCTCGCTGCACGACAACGAATCCGACCAGACCCTCGACAAACACCTCTACGACGGCGACGGCGGCAGCGGCGGGGGCAGCGGCAGCAACACCGACCTCGAACAATCCGCCGGCAGTTCCGGGCAGCAGCCGGAACGTAGCGAAAGCGGCACGGACGCAGGTTCCCAGGCCGACGAGGAAAGCCAGTCCGCCAGCCCCCCGCCGCTCACCCAGCAGGAACGCGAGGAACTCGCCACCCGCTGGCAGCAATACCTCGCCTCGGCGGCCCAATCGGCGCAGGCGGCAGGCAAGTTATCCGGCTCGATGGCGCGCCTCGTCGATCACCTGCTCCAGCCCAAATTGCCCTGGCGCACCCTGCTGGCGCGCTACATGACCCTCAGCGCGCGCGATGACTACACCTGGCAGCGCCCCTCGCGGCGCGAAGGAACCATGATTTTCCCCAGCCTGCGCAGCGCTCAGGTCGAAGTCGCGGTGGCGCTGGATATCAGCGGTTCGATTTCCGACGCCGACATCGGGGAATTCCTCGCCGAAGTGGATGCGCTAAAAAGCCAGATACGCGCCCGCGTCACGCTGCTCGCCTGCGACACCGCGCTCACTGCCGACGGCCCGTGGCGTTTCGAGCCTTGGGAATCCCTGCAAACCCCGCGCCAATTCAGCGGCGGCGGCGGCACCAGCTTCAAACCGGTATTCGAGTGGCTGGCGCGGCAACCCGGCAGCCCCGACTTGCTGATCTATTTCACCGACGCGGAAGGTCAATTCCCCGCCATCCAGCCCGATTATCCCGTGCTGTGGCTGGTCAAGGGCAAGGCCGAAACGCCGTGGGGACAACGCATACAGTTGAATTAACCTGGAAAAGGCAGTTTGAACCGCAAAGGCGCAAAGACGCAGAGGAAAAACAGAAGGTTACCCGTGTCGGATCGTTCACCCACCGGGCGAGGGCGGAACATTCTGCATGTTTTTGATTTCTTTGCGCCTTAGCGCCTTTGCGGTTCTGAACTGAGGTTTTTAGGATTAACGCTGCGGTGCGCCCGTCCCGCCAGCGCTCATCAATTCCGACACATATTCGGCCCGTGACGCCGCGTTATTGGGCTTGTCATGCAAGCTGCACCAGGCGGCCAAGTCCTCAGCCGCGAGCGATACCCGGACGGGTAGCAAACCGTTGTTCATGAAATCCCGCAATACCTCCTCGACCATGCTCACCCATTCGGGAAAACTGTTCTCGAAGCGTTCCGGGTCAACCGCCGTCGCCTTGATCTTCGCCCATTCCACTTCGTCATACCAACACACCCCGACCGCGATACCCTGCTGCCGGTGAAGTTTCTTCAAGCGCAAACGTTCCATCAGGCTGGGTTTGCGTGGTTTTGCCATGGTTCATCTCCTATTGTTCGTTTGGCGGGCCGTCAGGATAACCCAAGGATGCCTGTTCCCACGCAACGCGTGGGAATGAGTCCAAATGCTACCTTTGCCATAGCCGGTTGTGGATAGGATAGAATCAAAGGGGTAACAGCGCTTTAAGCAAGGAGAGTAAATCGTGATCGAATCCCTGATTATCGAGCAAGGAATGCAGCGGCAGTTTCATCGATTGGCGGAAGAAACCCACAGGACAGAATCTGAAATAATCCATGAAGCCCTTGCCGGATACCTCGCCGCAGACCGCCACTATGCCGAAGTGCTTCGGCAACGAATTGCAGCAGCTGATCGTGGCGAATTTGCCAGCGAAAGCGAGGTTGAGGCATTTTTTTCCGAGCGCGCTGAATAATGGCGCTACGCTGGCTTTCTGCGGCGCTTGCTGATCTGCGCGACATCAGAGCTTATATCGCCGAAGAGAACCCCGATGCCGCGCGGCGGGTTATTGCCGGCATTCGCAGAGAGACCGAAATTCTGTCAGACCAGCCTGCTATCGGCAGGGTTGGGCGGGTGGCTGATACACGCGAACTGGTCATTAGCCAATACCCTTATATCGTGGCTTACCGGGAACAGCGTGGTGAAGTGCATATCCTTGCGGTCATTCACACCTCGCGACAATGGCCGGAGCAATTGTCGAAAGGCAATAAATAGGCTTGTCTGTCTACGGCCCCTTGCCACGGCTATACCCATGAAAGACCTATTCCTCTACCTGTTTTTCGTCGGCATTGCGTGGCTGGTGTGACGAGCTTTTGCAAGCAAAAATACCGGGGGATGCGCGAGCAATGCGCCAGCTTGCGTTGGCACCTCGACGAGTTGCATTTACAAAATGACCTGCCCGCGCAGGTTATGCAGCCGGAATCATCCGAATAGACGCCTGCATCGCTATAACGGATCAGGCTCCTCCGCCAAGAAGGCCGACATGCGCTTCTCCGTCATCGTCGGGCTTTCCCCGTTATGCAACCCCACGCACAACTCAGTAAACATCTGGATTTTGGTTTTCAGTTCCGCGAGGATAGCTTGCTTGCGGCGAGTGAGAATAGGCACGATGAAATTATCCGCCCAGCAGGCGATGGCGACATCCAACCCCAGGCGCAGGTAGCCTTCTTCCACCTTCTCCAATTCCGGGTCGAGGGAAATTATTCCCTCCCGTTTGGCGCGGAGTTTATAGCGCAGCAACGCCGCCGCCAGTTCCGCCGGAGGCATCCGTAGCGAAGCGGTGGGCGCGTTCTCCGCAGCCAGCAGGAGCGATTCAGCGGTAATGCTTTCCTGCCCGACGAGGGCGGCAAGTTTCTGAGCAGTCCGTTCCGGCGACTCGCGAAAGCGGTTCAAGGCAATCAACCCCACCCGCGCCACTTCCAGATAGGCGGCGCGCTCCTTGAGAAAAGCCGCCTGCTCGCGGCGCACGGCGCGGAGGAAATCCGGGATCGGTTCTGCCTCCAGCGCCAGTTCCAGTATTCGGCGTAGCAAGGGATGTTGGGTAGCGCGGTAATAGCCTTCCAGCGTTTCATCCTCACTAGCGCGGTAATGCCGCGCCACAGCCACCCAATGGGCAAACAGTTCCAGCGGGGAATCGCGTTCCAAATCCAGGCCGGGAAAACTGATTGGCGTACCATTCAGAGAAAACAATTTGCCCTCATCGGCGACGATGAACGGCGCGGGTTCGGGTACGCTGACCAGCAGCCCGGCTTCCAGCAATTCATAAAGCGGAGCCGTCAGGGTTTTCCGGGCCTGCTGCATCTCTTCCAATGAAACGGGGTTGCCGCCGGAAAGGAAACTTTTCAGGTACGCCTCCACGCGCTGGCGGCGGATCGGATTAAGCGCGTTCAACACCTTGTCCTGCAAGGCGCGGGGCGACCACAGCAGCGCCCTGGCGACATGAAAATTCGCCGGTTTATGCCGAAGGTAGGTCAACCGCCCATCGAGATAGGCCGCCAATGCCCGATTGTCGAGTTGTTGCAGCAAATCCAGGGCGGGGATGGCATCAGGCATGGGGATTTTTCGGAAGGCACTTGGTCATGAAATCAGCTTGGCTCCCGGAGTTTTAACTTTGCTGGAACGACGTGCTTCATGCCTCTGCGCAAGCTACGTTTGCTTATCCAGCTTCTCGGCAAGCTGGTTCGCGGCTGCGGATATTTCCTCTATGGTCATTGCAGGCAAACCGGTTCTGCGCCATTCGGTGTAATCAAATTTGTCCCGAGACACGGCTGCCAGAAAGCGCTCGGCCTCCACCAGCCCAAGCGCCCCGATCAATGCCTGCATCCCCTTCATGCGAATTTCGGCTTCAGTTTTCATACCAGTTCTCCTGCATCGGATGTGCCGAGGAACGAGGCGCATCAATCGCGAACGCCCCTGTCAATACACGAACGCGTTAATCCAAAATACGCCACATGCCACAGCGACGAATTTCCTTGTGCATCGTGTCTGGAGCGAGGTCGGCCCCATTGGGCCACGCGACCGCTCCGCAATCGAGATAAGCTGTCGCAAAGAATGCAGGATCGCGCAACGCCTCGAAGACACCCGCATCCGGCCCATGAACCAGCGCGGAAACATCAACGATGCCGCCCGACCCGTCGTTGAACGTGACCGCCAGACGCCATTCCGGTAGCACGCTGAGAGCGCTCAAGCGCCATGGCGCGGCGGGGATTATTCCAGTGGCTTGATGGGTTTCGGCAATTGCTTCGCTTGACATAGGTTCCAGTCCTCCATTAATTCGGCCCTGTGCTCGTTGGCCCATTCCAGCACCATGACCAGCGCCCGGCGTGGTAGCGTTCCCTCAATGACCTCCAGTGTCCGGATGTCGATCTGCGCTTCATACTCGGCGTAGAGGGCGTGAAAATGCGGCGGATTGTGCTCGCCACGGATGTACATGTGAATAAGTATTCCGAAAAACTGGCTGATGGTGGGCATAATTAAAATCCATAAAAACGTGGTTTCTGATCGTTCCCATGGCTTGCGCGTGGGAACGATCAACAACCCGTGGGAGCGACCTCCCGGTCGCGATTAATGGCGAGCGAAGCCACCACCCGCCTCATCCATTTCACGGAGATCGGCCACCAGAGCCATTCTCCGGGCAATGCACGGTGTTTCTGATCGTTCCCACGCTCCTGCGTGGGAATGCAGGCCGGGACGCTCCAGCGTCCCGAATTTCCAGAAATCAGGCCAGGACGAAGCGCCCCGCCAAGGCATATCCAACCGCAATAACCGACCGTCGAAGCCGAACGATACGCGACGCTGGAGCGTCGGGGCTGCATCCCACGCTGGAACGTGGGAACGATCAATCTTTTCCAGCACCGGCGCGGTTTGGCGCGAAGCGGCGGTCATCTCACAAATCCCCAAAAAATATCGCGGGCGGCTACGCCGCAAGTTAAAAACCGCAGGGGGCGCTGCCCCCTGCACCCCCGCTCCTGCCCTCGTTCAACCTCTTGCCAAGGGTAAAAGGGTAAAAAGGCAAAGGGCAAGCTCCCTCCGCAAAGCTACGGGAGCATCCTGGCGAGACGGAACCCAGTGATGCCGTAACGTCCCGCTGTAACGCCCCCGTAGCGTTTGGCCGAGCGCGCGATGTCAGGTTCGAAGTTCCACGAACCGCCACGCAGCACCCGCTTTTCACAACTCCCCGTCGTCCAGGCGCTGCCATCACCCGGCGCACCGTTATAGTTTTCGTTCCAGCAGTCCTCCGTCCATTCCCAGACATTCCCAATCATGTCATACAAGCCGAAACGGTTGGGCTGGTAGCGCCCTACTGACGCCGTATTGGCAACACCGTCGTTGCAGTCGTGCGATACCCACTTCCAGCCGGGATACCGCGCTTCCACCGTTTGATCCCCGACATTGGCATAGCGGCAAGCCTCTTTGGCGTCATTACCCCAATACCGCGCCGTATCGGTTCCACCTCGCGCCGCATATTCCCATTCCGCTTCGCTTAACAAGCGGTAGGTTTTGCCGGTTTTGCCGGATAACCATTTCACATATTCCTTGGCATCGTTCCAACTGACGCAAGCGACAGGATGGTCATCTTTCTGCTCAAACCCAGGGTTACGCCAACTATTATCTTCCGGGACGAGCCGCCAAGCTTTCTTGTCATGGTCATAAATATTGCACCCTCGCGGGTTGTAACCGGTTGCCTCAACAAAGCGGGCAAATTGCCCGCGCGTGACTTCAAATTTTCCCACCGCTAAAGGTTGGGCAATGGAAACGCCATGTTGCGGCCCTTCGTCACCCATCCGCCCAATTTCGTTGGCGGGCGACCCCATCGTGAAGCGCCCGGCAGGGATCACCACCATTTCCGGGCAGTCCGGGCAGTCCCGGAACACCTTGCCGGGCGACATCGCTTGTTGGGCGGTTTCTTCGCGCCGTCGCCTTTCATCCGTCAGGCGCGCTTCTTCGCGTTGCGCTTCCTGTCGCCGCCGGGCGTCCGCTTCGTCGCGTTGCGCCTGGTCGCGGCGCTCGGCCTCGGCGCTGAACGACTTCACCCGGTTGCGGGCAATGCCGGCAAAGCGCCCGCTGGGCCACAGGCGCAGGTATTCCTCGAAATCCGCCTTATCGGTGCTCGCCTTGATGCTGTCCCAAAACGCCAACTCCACTTGGGCGGGGTCGGGGGCGGCGGTTTTGGGTGGTTCCGGTTTGGCTTCGGCGGCCTTTTTGAGCTTCGCGAGGCTGGCGCGGGCGAGGTCGGCAAACTGGCCCTTGGGATATTTGGCGAGGTAGCTTAAATAAGCTTCTTCGCTGTTGGCCTGGAGTGCGCCGTTCCAGTAGCCGAGTTCGACGGCTGAAGACTCGCTAACAGTGGGGTTGACGGTGACATTGACCGGCCCCTGGATGAGGTAGAAGTCCCCGTTGAGGCTGCCATACGCCCATGGCTCCTGCAGGCCGCCGGTCTTTTTCTTGACGGATTCCGTCACCTTTTTGCGCAGCAGCGCGTGGACTTCGTCGGTGGGGTTTTCCAGCGCGGCGAGCAGGGCTTCGGTGTAGGGGCTGTGCCGGGTTTCGCCATCGGCGGCGGTGTTGCCGTGTTTGGTGGCAAACGAGATCAGGGTGCCGCTGGCTTCCGCCGGGGCGGCCATGCCGCGCGCCCCGCCCCGGCTGAAAGACCGCGCCAGCGGGTTGTCGCGGCAGGCGTCGAAAAATACCAGCTTGACGCGGGCAGAGCCCATGTCGTCGATCACGTCGTCGAGGCGGATCATTTCGCGTTTCAGGTCGCGCTCGCTTTGCGGTCGGGCGTCGATGGGAACCAGGTAGTTGTGGTTGTTGGCCTGCATTCCGTGCCCGGCATAGAACAATACGGCGGCCTCAGCTTTGTCGGCTTTGGCGGCGTAGCGCTTCAGGGCCGCGTCGAAATCAGCCTTGGTGGCGTCGATCACCAGATCGACATCAAATCCCAAGCGGCGAAAGGTGGCGGCCATCGCGGTGGCGTCGTTCTTGGGGTTGTCGAGCCGCGAGGTGGGATAGGCGCTGTTGCCGATCACCAGAGCGACACGCTTTTCGGCGGCCTGAGCGGTAAGGGGGACGATAATAAGTACACAGACGACAAGCAGGTTCAGGAAGTTTCGCATGGCGGTATTCTGGTCGGTGGCAATGGGCTGAATTCTAACCGGAATGCTTGCCGGGGCAATAGTGTCGTCGGATGTGCCGAGGATCGAGGCGCTTCGTTCGAGAAAGCACCGTGGGCTACGCGAGCGATGCGCTTCCTTTCGTCATCGCGTATCCTACGCGGCTCCCGGCATCGCTGAGTAAATCATGGAACTCACCCCCGAAGACAGCCTGCGTATCAACGTCCTGCTCGCCAGCGGCGTACAGGCGATCCGCATCGACGAACAGAATTTGCTGCTGCACGGCCTGACGCCGCGCGGTGAGGCGAGTATTCCCCTGCATCCCGAGGGGCGCAAGGAGTCTTACCTGCGCCTGGTGCGCGAACTGCTCTCCGGCTTTGCGTTGGGTTCGCCCGGCGGTTTCCCGATTTATTTGCGCAACTGGACGCGCTCCGGCCAGCCGATGGGCGACAACCTCGACAAACTGCTGTTGCTTGGGGAGCCGGAGGCGGTGGTGTCGGTCGCCTATTCACCCAAAATCACCGCCGAACTGGCGCGGCTGGCGTGGTGGGCGATGCCGGTCGCCGATAATGCGCGGCGGATGCTGGAGCGCCCGTGCGTGGCGGATGCCGAGATCGGCAAGGCGTTGGCGGCGTTTCTGATCGAACATCTGCCGTTTGAAACCAGCCCCCATGTGGTGATGGATACGGTGCGGATTGTTCTGCACCCCGGCCTGATCGACGCGGAAACGCGGCGGCGCTTGTGGAACAAGGCGAGTCGCGACAATGCCTGTTACGTGCCGTTTTTGGAGCGTTGCCCGGATGATTTGCCGCATGTACGTCCCGCGCATCCGTGTCGCGACGCTTTGTACGCCTGTCTTGGCGCAGCGCCGGAGGATGCCCGTCCCTATGCCGGGTTGTTGTTGCGGGTGTATTCGGCGAGCGGCCAGACCTTGCTGTTCGCGGCTGCCGAAGTGTTGAGCCGTCCCGCCAACAAGGATGTGGTGATTGCCGCGCTGAATGCGCTGGCCGGTTATTTCGGCGAAATTCGCCCGCCGCAACCGCGCGCCAGTGATCCCCTGGAACACGCCCGGCGATTGCTCGATGATAGCCCGCCGCTCCGCGCCATTCTGGCGATTGCCCCGGAAACCCGCGCCGCGCTGCTCGCTGTGCTGACGCTGGCGCAAATGGATGCGGAGATTGTACGGCCCACTTTGGCGCGCACTACCGCCGAGGGAACGCTGATGCGCAAGAAGCTGGCGCCGGTGCTGGAGCCGTTGCTGGCGCAGGTGGGGGTGTTGCGGGGGGATTCGTAGGTGTCGCCCGGACATTCAGTCATTCGGGGTATATTAGTGGTTGCATACCCGCTTACGCCCGTGGAATGGCGATCTATATTGTTTCGTAAATGGCGGTAGCAGACCCTTCCGCCGCGAATCCCCGTAAAAAAGGGGAGCGCTCGGCTCCCCTTGGTTGATAACTCCCACTCCTATTTCTCCGCAGCCCGTTCCGGCATCAGCAGGCGCGACATGTAATCGGCCACCGCGTCGCCGTCGGCGTCGCTGTAGTCTTTTACCACCTTGACCATCTTGGGGTTGGCGTTGCGGCGTTTGCCGTCGCGGACGTCGCGAATTTCGCGGGCCATGTATTTGTAATGCTGGCCGGCCAGCACCGGGTAGAACCGGGCCGCGTTGCCTTCGCCGTTGTCGCCGTGGCAGGTCTGGCAATCCTTGAGGTACAAGTCCTTGCCGCGCGCCAGTGCGGTAGCGGGGCCTTTGCCGTTGTCGCGGGGGATTTTCATGTTTTGCAGGTAGACCGCGATGTCGGCGATTTCCTGTGGGGTGACGACATGTTTGCCGGCGAAGGGGAACATCTTGGGGTTGTCGCGGCGACCTTCGCGGGTATCGGCCATTTGCTTGATCAATACGCTGGCGTGTTGCCCGGCAAGCTGCGGATAAGTCCCGTCGGGAATACCTGCGCCATTTGCTTTATGGCAGCCCTGGCAGCCTTGATAGGCTTCCTTGCCGCGTTCGGCGTTGCCTTTCAGCTTGAGAATTTCCTTCTTTTCGCCGCCGTCGGCGTTCCATACGTAGTTCGGCGATTCGATGCCTTCCGCTTTGGGTTGTGGGGGCGGGGCGGCGAAAACGGCGGCGCTGAACAGACTCAGCAACAGGCAGGACAGGAGTTTGGTCATGGTGAGGTTCCTCATTTCATGCTCATGATGTATTCGGCGACGGCCTTCATTTCGGCTTCCGTCATGCGCAATGTCAGCGACTGCATCACCAGTCCGCGGTCGTTTTCGCGCTCGCTGGAGGCGAATCGCTTGAGTTGCTGAAGGGTGTAGGCGGCGTGTTGGGCGGCAAGATGCGGGTATTTGTCGGTGCCGCTGGCGTCCTGAAGATGGCAGCCGGCGCAGGCCGGGACGCCGTTGTCGGGGCTGCCGTCGTTGTAGTACTTCTTGCCCGGTTCGACCAGTTCGGGGTTCCTGACGGTATTGGGCTTGTGTTTCTGGGCCGCGTAATGCACTGCCAGATTGGTCATGTCGGCGTCGCTCAAGCTTGCCACGATGCCGCTCATGATGTCGCTTTTACGTTTGCCGTTCTTGAAATCCTTGAGCTGTTTGAGGAGGTATTCACCTTGCACGGCGGCCAGACGGGGAAATTCCGGGTTGGTCGGTTCGGTGCCGTTGCCGTCGAGTCCGTGGCAGGCGATACAAATCTGCGCGGCGATCTGTTTGCCCTTCTCGGCGTCGCCTTTGGGCGGAGCCGCCCAGGCGCTCCCGGATAACGCGATGGCGGCGAACAATGCCGCGATGCTCAGTCGATTCACTCACTACCCCTTAAAAAATAAAATGTTGCCGATATGAAGTATCAATTTTACATTTATTGAGGAAGATGTTTGTTGATTTTTATCAACAAACATCTTCGTGTGGGGTGAATTGCCGTACGCTGGCGCGGGTTGCTACAGGTTGCCGTAGGAGTGCAGGCCAGTGAGGAACATGTTGACGCCGACGAAGGCGAATGCGGTGACGACCAGGCCGATGACCGCCCACCAGGCCAGCAGCGGGCCACGCAAGCCTTTGACCAGGCGGATGTGCAGCCAGGCGGCGTAATTCAGCCAGACGATCAAGGCCCAGGTTTCCTTGGGATCCCACGACCAGTAACCGCCCCACGCTTCGGCGGCCCACATTGCGCCGAGGATGGTGGCGATGGTGAAAAACGCGAAACCGATGGCAATGGCCTTGTACATCACGTCGTCGAGGATTTCCCGATCCGGCAGGCGGCCCGCCAGATAACCCTTGTTCGCCAGCAGATAGGCGACGCCGACCATCGCGGCCAAGGCGAACGCGCCGTAACCGACGAAGTTGGTCGGGACATGGAGCTTCATCCAGTAGGATTGCAGCGCCGGCACCAGCGGCTGGATGTGGTGGGCTTCGCGGTCGAAGGTGTACCACAGGATGAACCCCACCGCCGCGCTGATCACCGGCAGCACAAACGCGCCCATCTGGCGGTTGTGGTAGCGGCCTTCGTAATACAGATACATCAGCGCGGTAAGGATGGAGAACAGGATAAACACTTCATAGAGGTTGCTGAGCGGGATGTGGCCGACATCGGCGCTGATCAGGTAGGACTCGTACCAGCGCACCAGCAGGCCGATTACCCCCATCGCGGCGGCGCACCAGGTGATGGCGGCGGAAACCCGGTTGGCAAAATCCGAGCGCGTCGCCAGGCCGAACCAGTAACCGGCGGTCGCCATCACGAACAAAGCGCTCATCCACATGATGGCCGATTGGCTGGAGAAAAGGTATTTGAGGAAAAACGCCTGATTGGCGCGCGCCAGATCGGCGTGATATTGCGACACCCCGAACAGCGCCAGCAGGCCGACCGCGAGGAGGAAAGGTCGCAGGGGCTTCCAGAACCAGCCGAGTCCGGCGAAAGTCGCCGCCATCAGCACCAGAATGCCTTTTTCGTAACCATCCATAAAATCGCCGTAAAGGCTCAGTGCATAGACGCTGCCGCTGGCCAGTACAACGGCGAACAGCCAGTCGAACCAGCCCAGGGTTTTCAGGAAGGGCGGACGTTCGTAATAGTTTGGGGTGGCTGGGGCTTCCATCTTTATCCTTTTGCTAGCAGTTCCGCCAATTGGCGCTTGTGCCGCTCGAATTCACGGTCGAAATCGATGGTTTTGCGGTTGCACGACATGGCGAGCAAAGTCTCGCCGGCGTTGGGTTTGACCAGCAACCAGATGCGCCGTTCGCGGATGTAGAACATGAAAAATATGCCCAGCGTGAGCAGGAACGAGCCGGTATAAACAATGTTTTTGCCGGGCGAGCGGGCGATTTGCAGGCCGGTGGCGGTGACTTCCGTGAAGTCGGTGAGTTGCAGATAAATCGGCGCGCCGTAGAAAAAACTGTCGTTGATGGCGTTGAGACTGTCGCGCACGAACTGGAGTGAGTCGCCGCTGACCTCAACCGTTTTGACCCCGGCGCGGCTGCGCGACAATTGGTAAGTCTCGAAGAGGGCGCGCTCCAGCACCTTGATGTAGGTTTCGGCGGCTTTTTCGCGTTCCGCTTCAGGGAGGGTTTCCTCGATGAATTTGCCCAATGCGTCAAAGCCGCGCCGGGTAAAGAGTTCGAGAATTTTCATCGCGCTGTCGTGGAGTTTGGCGCGCAATTCCGGCTTGGACTGGTCGGGTAACGCGCCTGCGGTGAAGCGCCGCGCAATCTCGGAATGCAAACTCTTGTCGAACAGCGTGGCGCGCAGGCGCATGTAGCTATCCAGCGAGCCGTTTTCATCGGCGGGGAAACGCAAATAACGGAACGGTTCGGCGGGGCTGGCGCGCATCCCGGTGATCCAGTAGCTGCGCCCGTCAATGGCGATGGCCTGCATGTAATTGTGGTATTCGTGGGCCTGTCCCTGTGCATCGCGCAATTTGTACTGGTAACTGGGGCCGACGTTGCGCAGGTTTTTCCTGGTGGAGCCGGCTGCGCCGTCTTCCATCACCTTGCCCATGCCCTGCAAAAATCCGCGTTTTTCCTTGTCGGGATCGGCTTCGGAAAAGTCCTGGATATTGAATTTGCGGAAGTCGCCGAATTCCACGCTGTACGCCAACGCGCCATTGGACATCCGCGCCGTCTGGTTGACTACGCCGGCAAAGGGAAACGACGCGGGAGACGGCGAATACAGGTTCCAGCCCTGGAAATTCAGTTTCGATCCACCATCGCCGAAACTCGCCTGATATATCGCGATGCCCTTGTAAATCAGGGGGTGATTGACCGCGATGGTGGTTTCAAAAGACTTTTTGGTGTCCGGGTCGGTGATGACCAGGTCACTCTCAAAAGTTTTGGGCTGTCCGGTGGGGTAATGTTCGATGCGAAATTTCTTGAGGCTGATCAGAAACGGCAGTTCCTGCACCAGATAACCGTCGGCGACGTTGAGAAACACCACATCGGCGTTGCCGTTTTCGGGAATCGTGATGCTGCCGCGAAACGACAGGTTGGCGGTGGAAAGGCGGCTGATGGCGGGAACTTCGCTCTGCGGAAGGTCGCGCTTCTCGATTTTTTTCCAGCCCAGGGTTTCCTGGATTTTGAGCGGTACGTTGCCGTCGATCAGCCCGCCGATACAGATGATGACGATCGCGGCATGGGTGAAAATATAGCCCAGACGGTTGTAGCTGCCGGCTTTGGCGGCAATCAGCGTGTCGCCGGAGTCGTGGTTGGCGACCTTGAAGCGATAACCTTGTCCGCTCAGATAACGGGAAATGTTGGCGACCGCATCGCCTGGGGCGGGCAATTGGGCGCGATGGGCGAAGCTGCGCAGCGAGGATTCGTTGGCGTGTTCGCGAAACGACTTGATTTCGCGCAGCATCGACGGAACCTGGCGGTACAGGCAAAATCCGGTGGAAATCACCAGAAACACCAGAATCAGCAAAAACCACCAGGAATGGTAAACGTCGAACAGCCCCAGCAGGCGAAAGACATCAAACCAGAACGGCCCGAATTCGATGACGTAACTGGAATAGGCCTGGTTCTGCTGCAATACCGTGCCGATGGCCGAAGCGATGGCAAGTACGGTGAGCAGGCTGATGGCAAAACGCATCGAACTGAGCAGTTCGAACAGCGTGTGGTGGGCGAGACGCAGGCGTCCGGCGGAACGAGAAGTAACGGGAGAGTCCATCAGGGTAAAAAAAGGGTGACTTTCGCCACCCTTTTCGATTGTTGCAGCGGAAAACCGCCGGTTATTTCAGGCCGGAGATATATTCGGCCAGCGCCTTGATATCGGCGTCGGACAGCTTGGCGGCGACGCCTTGCATCATTTTGCCGGGATCGTTGGCGCGTTCGCTGGTGCGGAAGGTTTTCAACTGGGCTTCGATATAGTCGGCGTGTTGACCGGCCAGACGGGGATATTGAGCCGGAATGCCGTTGGCGTTTTGGCCGTGGCAAGCCGCGCAGGCTGCCACGTTGCGCACCAGATCACCACCGCGATAAAGCTTTTCGCCCTTGGCGGCCAGCACCTTGTCCTTGACTTCGCCACCGGTGGGTTTCTGCTCACTGAAGTAGGCGCCCAGGTTTTTCATGTCTTCGGGCGACAGGCCGGCGGACATGCCCATCATGATCGGGTTCGCACGTTCACCGGATTTGAAATTCAGGAGCTGCTTGGTGATATAACCCGCGTGTTGACCGGACAGCTTGGGATTGGCGGGCAACGGGCTATTGCCGTCAGCGCCGTGGCAACCCACGCAGATGGTGTTGACGATCGTTTGCGCTTTAGCCGGATCGGCCTTCGCCGCCGGAGCGGCGGCTTCGTTTGCTTGCACTCCCATGGCGGCGAACAAACCTGCCGCAGATGCCATCACGATGGCTTTTTTCATTGTTTAGCTCCTTGCCAGAAATTCAGTAAACCGGTCACAAACCAAAAATAACGTGGCATTCTATATCAAAATTGTCTTATGATGCTAGATTCTATTGGGATTTATTATGTCATTGTTTCAACACGCCAAGTTTCTTACCTCCGCGAATTCGATGAGTGGTCTGCCCCCTCACGGCGGCATCGAAATCGCTTTCGCCGGTCGCTCCAACGCCGGAAAATCAAGCGCCATCAATACCCTCGCGAACCGCAATCGGCTGGCGTTTGTGAGTAAAACGCCGGGCCGCACCCAACTCATCAATTTCTTTGAATTGGGTGACGAGCGCTTCCTTGTCGATCTGCCCGGTTATGGCTACGCCGACGTGCCGGAAAAAATCCGCCTGCACTGGCAGCATATCCTCAGCACCTATCTGATGTCGCGCGCGGCGCTCAGCGGGTTGGTGCTCATCATGGATGCGCGCCATCCGCTGACCCGTCTTGACTGGCAGATGCTGGAGTGGTTCGCCACGACCGGCAAAGGGGTGCATATCCTGCTTACCAAGGCCGATAAATTGAGCCGCCAGCAAGCCACCAATACCCTCCGGGAGGTACGCGGCGCGTTGCGCGAGGGTTTCCCGCAGTGCACGGTGCAGTTGTTTTCGAGTCTGAAAAGGCAGGGTTTGGAAGAGGCTGAAGCGGCGATAGCAAAACTGCTTGCCGGCGTTCTCGAAGAAGAAAAATAAAAAGCCCCCGGTAAAGGGGGAACCGGGGGCGAAAAAGCCTTAACAAAGAAGGATTAAGGCACCCGCTCAGGGAGGAGAAGCGGGAGACGAAAGGGTATCGTCTGTTGGTTCAGAGTTCCGTATTTTGGAAAAGTTCAAAAATTTTTTTGAGTACCTTGGCGTCTATTTCAGCAGGTTCTTGATGCCGTATAATCCCCGCCGATTTTCACTAATAGATAGAAAGGGTTGGCCATGATTCCATTGGGGCAATTTTCCGCCAAGCGGATGCGCCGGATGCGCCGTGATGATTTTTCCCGTCGCCTGATGCGCGAATCGGCGCTGAGCGCTGACGATCTGATTTATCCGGTGTTTGTGCTTGACGGGGTTAATCGCGAAGAACCGGTCAGTTCCATGCCCGGTGTGGCGCGTCTGTCTCTGGATAGGTTGCTGATTCAGGCGGAACAATGTGTTGCCCTGGGTATTCCGGCGCTGGCCTTGTTCCCGGTGGTGGATGCTTCGCTGAAGAGTCTCGACGCCGCAGAAGCCTACAATCCCGACGGCTTGGCGCCGCGCGTTGTGCGCGCCTTGAAGGAGCGTTTTCCGCAACTTGGGGTGATTACCGATATCGCCCTCGATCCCTATACCAGCCACGGCCAGGACGGTTTGATTGACGAAAGCGGCTACGTGCTTAACGATGAAACCGTGGCGGTGTTGGTTAAGCAGGCGTTATCCCACGCCGCCGCCGGCGTGGATGTGGTCGCCCCTTCGGACATGATGGATGGGCGCATCGGCGCGGTGCGCACGGCGCTTGATGAGGCCGGTTATATTCACACACGCATCCTGGCTTATTCCGCCAAATATGCTTCGAGTTTCTACGGGCCGTTCCGCGATGCGGTGGGTTCGGCGGGTAATCTCGGGGCAGGCAACAAATACACTTATCAGATGGATCCCGCCAACAGTGACGAGGCGCTCTGGGAGGTCGGCCTGGATTTGCAGGAAGGCGCAGACATGGTGATGGTCAAGCCGGGCATGCCCTATCTCGACATCGTCCGGCGGGTGAAGGATGAGTACAAGACCCCGACCTACGTGTATCAGGTGAGTGGTGAATACGCCATGCTCAAGGCAGCTGCGGCCAACGGCTGGCTCAATGAAAAAGCCTGTGTTCTGGAAGCGTTGTTGTCGTTTAAACGCGCCGGCGCGGACGGCATTCTGACTTACTTCGCGCTGGATGCGGCGCGTTGGTTGAAAGAAGGTTAATCGCTGTCGATCTGGAGCGCGCGGCGTTCGCGCTCCAGCTTGATGATGTAACGCTGAATCATCGACTGCATGGTGCCCGGCAGGTTGATGAACATACACCCGGCGCGCCAGGTATGCAGGCCGCTTTTTAACGTCACTTCAAAAGCGTTGCGGATTTGCAAGGTGGTGACGATGGTGCCGATATCCGGCAGGGTGAAGTGGCAGCCCTGATAACTAGCTCCCAGTTCAAACTTGAAATGTGCCGGCGGATTGACGAGGCCGATACCGCCGATGCTGATGTCGGCGATAGGGAGATTAAGCTTTTTCCCGCCTTCCAGAGGCAAGGTGCACATCAGGGGTTTGGTGATTGGTGTGGCCAGCCGGAAATATTCGCGGCGCTGTAATTTGATCAATGTTTCCGGCAGGTCGATCCTGAACGCCGGTTTTCCCTCGTAATTGATTTTTTCCACGCGATTCGCGACAAACTGCACCCGAACCTTGTCTTGCGAGGTAATGAAAATCACTTTGTGAGCTTCGGTGATCTTGCGATTCAGGGCTTCGTTTGCGCCGTAGTCGAGGATTACTTCGTTGCCGTCAACCTCCACCAGCGAGGTAAGGATCATGTCGCCACCCTGATTGAAATGCGCGGTGACGCGCTCGCCTTTTTGCATGATGGCGCGCAGGATGTAGGCAACTTCCTTATCCGACTCCACCAGGAATTTGCTGGCGTCATTGGAATTGATGTCCATTGGGGAGTGGGGATGAGGCATTGAGGAGTGTTTGAAGTTTATCGGCGCGACAGTTCTGCGGCGCAGGTTATGACAAGTGAATTAACGGTTGCTAAGTATATGTGTTTAATCCAGGGCTATCAATGCTTGGACTTGCTTGAGGCGGGCGCGTTCCATCGCCTTGCCGTTGATCGGGCCGCGCGGAGCCTGACGCAGGTCGTCGGGGGCGAATACGGCGAGTTCGATTTCGGCATGGTCGCCATCGAGCAGGAAGGTGGGAACGGCGCGATTTTCATCGCCGAACCGAAACCGCTTTTCTGCACTTTCGTAGGGGATGTTGCGATTCAGCAGGAACATTTCGATATCTTTCAGGCTGTCGCAAAACAGGTGCAGATTGATGTTGGAATGCCGCGACGCAGTGCCTTCCAGCACCGAACCGGTAAGATGAGGGTCGAAACGTTCAAACATGCCCATCGCGCCCAGTGCGTCCTGGCGCAACAAACGCAGTCGTTCACTTTGTTCGTCTTTCTGGTAGAGCGCCTGGTATGCCCGCAATTCACGCTCGACCTCGCTGTTGGCCGGCAGGTTGTGGGTGTCCGGCGCGCCCAGTTGGCGGGCTGCCTTGCGCTTGGCGGAAGCGTAATCCAGGGTGCCGTCTTCGGCCATCAGGCGGGCGGCCAGATGCGCCAGCGCCTGGCGCATCTGATTGCGCTTGCCGTTATGTTCGAAGGGACTCAAAACAACTGATCCTTGGCGTCGTCATGGATTTTGCCGCTACTGTCGTAGTCGTTCGGTAGATTTTCCTGATAAAAGAATTCGGAAATGCCGCTTGATGAACGCGCCCCGGTGGCGGCGTCAACCTTGACCACGGCGATGCCTTCCGGCATGGGCAGGAGCGATTCCGGCACGTCTTTCAGTACTTTTCCCATGTAACTCATCCAGATCGGCAAGGCGGCGTGACCGCCGGTTTCCTGCCCGCCCAGAGAGCGCGGCTGATCGAATCCTATCCACGCCACCGCGACCAGTCCGGCGTTGAAACCGGCGAACCAGGCGTCAACCTGGTCATTGGTGGTGCCGGTTTTGCCGGCCAGGTCGGCGCGCTTGAGCTGCATGGCGCGGGCGGCGGTGCCGAAACGCACCACATCCAGCATCATGCTGGTCATGATCCAGGCGTTGCGCGGGTCGATGACCCGCTCGCTGCCGTCTTCTCCGGCGAGTTGCGGTTTGGTCTGCATCAACACCGCGCCGCGAGCGTCCACCACCCGGTCGATGAAATAGTGTTTGGGGCGATAACCGCCGCTGGCGAACACCGAATAACCGGTAGCCATTTGTATCGGCGTTACCGAGCCGGCGCCCAGCGCCATGGTGAGGTAGGGCGGATGACGTTCCGGGGCAAATCCGAAGCGGGTTACGTAATCCTGAGCATATTGCGGCGTGATGGCCTGAAGTATGCGGATCGACACCAGGTTTTTGGATTTGGTGAGCGCGGTGCGCATTCTCAGCGGGCCGGCGAATTCACCGTCGAAATTTTTGGGTTCCCATACCTGTCCGCCGGTATCGAAAGGATCAAGCACGATGGGCGCGTCATTGATCACGGTGGCGGGGGTAAACCCCTTTTCCAGCGACGCCGAATAAACAAACGGCTTGAAGCTCGAACCCGGCTGACGCCAAGCCTGCACGGCGTGATTGAATTTGTTGCGGTTAAAGTCGAAACCGCCAACCAGCGCCCGGATCGCGCCGTTGGTGGGATCCATTGACACCAGAGCAGACTCCACCTGGGGCATTTGAGCGATTTGCCAGAGTCCTTTGTCATCCTTTTTTACCCGGATCAGCGAACCACGGCGCAGACGGCTTTTCCCTTCGGCCTTGTCGGAAAGGGATTTGGCGGCGAATTTCAAGCCGTCGGCGGGAATCGTGATGGTTTCGCCGCCTTTCACGTAGGCCCGGAGTTCCTTGGGGGAAATGTCGAGCGCCACGGCGGGCAGCAGTTCGTTACTTTCGTCGCTTTCGGAAAGTGCGTCTTCCAGCATTTCTTCGAGGTTGGAAGGAATGCCGGGAATGTCGATGTAGCCCTCCGGCCCGCGATAGCCGTGACGCCGGTCGTAATCGATGACACCCTGGCGCAGGGCAAGATTGGCGGCTTCCTGGTCGGCGCGGCGGAGCGTGGTGTAAACCTTCATGCCACTGCTGTAGATGGCTTCCTTGTATTGCTCGAACAGTGTCTGGCGAACCATTTCCGCGACATGATCGGCCTTCACCTCAAACGCCTGAGTGTCGTGATTCACCGTCAGTTGAAATTTTTGTGCCGCCTGGTAGTCGGCGTCGCCGATGTAGCGTAGATCGTGCATCCGCCGCAACACGTATTGCTGGCGTTGTTTGGCGCGCTTCGGGTTGGCTACCGGGTTGTATCGTGAAGGCGCTTTGGGCAAGCCGGCCAACATGGCGATTTCCGCGATATTCAGTTTTTCCAGCGGTTTGCCGAAATATGCCTGAGCAGCCGCTGCAAAGCCGTAGGCGCGTTGACCAAGATATATCTGGTTGATATAGAGTTCGAGAATCTGATCCTTGCTGAGGTAATGCTCGATCTTGAATGACAGCAACACCTCGGAGAATTTGCGGGTCAGGGTTTTTTCGCTGGAGAGGAAAAAGTTGCGCGCGACTTGCATGGTGATGGTGCTCGCACCTTCGCGCGCCCCGCCCGATGACAGGTTGGCGAACGCCGCCCGAGCGACGCCCAGATAATCGACGCCGCCATGCGAATAAAAGCGGTCATCCTCGGCAGCCAGAATGGCTTGGCGCATCAGCTTGGGAACCGAGTCGATCTTGACCAGTGCGCGGCGCTCCTCCCCGAATTCGCCGATCAGCGCGCCATCAGCGGTATACACGCGCAACGGGATTTTGGGGCGGTAGTCGGTGAGCACTTCCAGTGACGGCAGCTTGGGAATGGCAATTAACACAGCGAAAGCCAGCAAGGCCGCGCCCAGTCCGCCAGCTACCAGGAACGCCAGGAGAGGGTAGAGCCACCATTTACGTCGCATTTGTCGAAAGCCGCATGTGGTAATAAAGGTACGCATTATATGCGCTTGCAAAAACAATGCGAAACGACACAGAAATTGCTTTACAGCGTAGATACTTGTTGCTAGCATTTAATGTAGATTGTCTGTATTGCGTGTGATTTGCGCGAAAAATAAAGGGGTTTTCTTTTGCAATTCGATTTTCAACTGGACTTTCTGCAAGCGAAAGCGCCGCCGTTGATCGGGGTGGACATCAGTTCGTCTTCCGTCAAGATGGTGGAGTTGGCCGACGCCGGCAAAGGCCAGTACCGTCTGGAGCATTACGCCATCGAGCCGTTGCCGCGCGATGCCGTGTCCGACGGAAACATTGCCAATCTAGAAGCAGTCAGTGACTCGGTGCGGCGCGCCTGGAAACATACCGGTTCGCGCGTCAAGAACGCCGCCGTTGCGCTACCGGCAGCTGCCGTAATCACCAAAAAGATCGTAGTACCCGCCGGTTTGCGTGAAGAAGAGCTGGAAATGCAGGTGGAAACCGAGGCCAATCAGTACATTCCCTTTTCGCTCGACGAGGTTAATCTCGACTTCCAGATACTCGGCACGGCCCCCGGCGACGGCAGTGAAGTGGAATTGCTGATCGCCGCTTCACGCAAGGAAAAAGTCGAAGACCGCGTCGCTGCGGTGGAAGCCGCCGGAATGAAAGCCGTCGTGATGGACGTGGAGACCTACGCCACCCAGACCGCCGCCGACCTGATCATCCGCCAATTGCCTAACGGTGGGCGGGATCGCACCGTCGCCATTGTTGACATCGGCTCCACCATGATGCACATCAACGTGCTGCTCAACGAACAATCGGTTTACATGCGCGAGCAAACCTTCGGCGGCAACCAGCTCACCATGGAAATCCAACGCCGTTACAGCCTTTCCGCAGAGGAAGCGGAAATTGCCAAGCGCAATGGCGATCTCCCCGAAAACTATGCTGAGGACGTTTTGCAGCCCTTCCTGGAAACTCTGGGGCTGGAAGTGGCGCGCGCCATGCAATTTTTCTTTTCCTCGACGCAATACAATCGGGTTGACCATATCCTGCTGGCGGGTGGCTGCGCCGCTATTCCCGGCCTGGAAGCCGTGGTGGGCGGACGCACCCAGATTGACACCCGGCTGGCCAACCCGTTTCAGGGGATGACAGTCGGCGCGAAGATGAAAAACCGTCAACTCGAATCCGATGCCCCGTCGTTGTTGATTGCCTGTGGTTTGGCGATGCGCAGGTTTGACCCGTCATGATCCGCATCAACCTCCTTCCCCACCGCGAACTCAAACGCGCCGCACGGCAGCGCCAGTTCGTCTTTTTGGCGGTGTCGATTTCGATTCTCGCGCTGCTGATCGTGTTCCTGGTGCACGGCATCATCGGCGCCAAGGTCAATCATCAGAACACCCGCAACACCTATCTGGAAGGTGAAATCACCAAGCTCGACAAGCAGATTGACGAGATCAAGAAGCTCAAGGAACAGACCCAGGCCATGCTGTCGCGCAAGAAGGTCGTGGAAACCCTGCAAGGCAATCGCGCCCAGTCGGTGTATCTGCTTGACCAGATGGTGCGCTTGTTGCCCGATGGGGTCTATTTGAAAGCCATCAAACAAACCGGCGGGATGGTCAACATCATCGGATACGCTCAGTCCAACGCCCGCGTCGCGACCTACATCCGCAATCTCGAAGGCTCGCCCTGGCTGGAATCCCCGGAGTTGATCGAAACCAAGGCGGTTATGGTGGACAAAGCCCGCCTCAACGAGTTTTCGCTGAACGTCAAACTGACGCCTATCATCCAGCCTGACGACGACAAGAAGAAAAAAGGCGATGCCAAGGACAAGAAGCCGTGAAAGCGCCTAATCTAAACATCGATTTCAACGCAATTCTGGAAGAGTGGAAACATCTCGACCCGAAGAACATCGGTAACTGGCCAACCGCGCCCAAGGCGCTGGTGCTGATTCTGCTGTTTCTGGTGCTTTTGGGGGGCGGCTATGCGCTCGACTGGAGTGACCAGGTCGCTCAACTGGACGCCGCTAAAGCCAAGGAAGCCACCCTCAAAACCACGTTTATGGACAAAAAGCTCCAGGCTATCAACCTGGAGACCTATCGTCAGCAATTGAAAGACCTGGAGCAGGCGTTCGGCGCATTACTCAAGCAATTGCCCAACAAATCGGAAATGGATGCGTTGTTGACCGACATTAACCAGGCGGGCCTGGGGCGCGGGCTGGAATTCGAGTTGTTCAAGCCGGAAGCCAAGGAAAACTTTACCGAGTATTACGCCGAATTGCCGATTACCGTCCGGATAACCGGCAAATATCACGACCTGGGGGCTTTTGCCAGCGATATCTCGCAATTGCCGCGTATCGTGACGCTCAACGACATCGCGATTTCCGTCGGAAAGGAAGGCGTTTTGGCGCTGGACGCGATCGCCAAAACCTATCGTTATCTGGATGAAGACGAGGTTGCCAGCCAACGCAAGGCAGCCAAGGAAAAAGCCGACAAGGCCAAGGCCGCGCAACCCAAGGAGGCCAAAAAATGAGAACTTGGCTGATCGCGTTGCTGAGTCTGATGTTGTTCGGGTGTAGCGAAAGTGGCATGGAGGACATTCAGCAATTCGTCGATGCTTCCGGCCAGGGATTGCGCGGCAAGGCGGAACCGCTGCCTGAAGTGAAACCCTATGAGGCGTTTACTTATAACGCTTTTGACTTGCCTGATCCCTTCCGTCCGCGCAAGCTGGATGCGCCCAAGCCGGTGCAGAGCGGCGGATTGCAGCCGGACACCAATCGCCGCAAGGAGCCGCTGGAAGGTTATCCACTGGAAAGCCTGAAAATGGTGGGGTTCCTGCAAAAGGAAAAACTCAATTACGCGCTGGTTGTAACCCCCGAGAGGGAATTGCATCAAGTCAAGGTCGGTAACTACCTGGGCCAGAACTACGGCATGGTCACCGACGTGGTTATCCGCGATGTCGGGGATGCGGAAATCAAACTGACCGAACTTTACCAGGACGATTCCGGCATCTGGATCGAGAAACCAACCAGCATTAGGCTGATCGGGGACGAAGCAGACAAGCAGGCCCCACCCGCACAGAAGAAGTAGAGGTCGCCATGAAGACAAACCACCCGTTCAAGAAATTTACCCATCACCTGATTTGGCTGATGGCGTTGCTGTTCATCGCCCCGGCCCTGGCTGCGGACGCGCCGACCCCTGCGGCGCGCAACGGAATTGAGAGCCTCACTCACACCAAATTGGAAAGCGGCAAAATCGTTTTCAAGGTCGGTTTGCGCCAACCCCTGCAAAAACAGCCGGTGGGTTTTACCATCAACAATCCGCCGCGCATTGTTCTGGATTTTCCGGATACCGCCAATGGCACCGGCAAAAGCACTTACGAGGTTGGCGACAACGATCTGCGCAACATGAATATCGTCCAATCCGGCAATCGAACCCGTCTAGTGGTAAACCTGACCCGTTTGACCGAATACGAAACCCGGATCGATGGCAACTCGCTGATTTTTACCGTCAACCATCCTGAAGCTGTAAAGGTCAGCCCCGGCGCTCCGCAACGTTTTGCCGAACCGAAACTGGGTGAACCCACCAAACAGGCGCTGCGCAACGTCGATTTCCGGCGCGGCTCGAACGGCGAAGGTCGCATCATCGTTGACCTGTCCGACGCCAATTCAGGGATCGACATTCGCAACCTCGGCAAAAACATGGTGGTGGATTTTTTCAACGCCACTCTTCCCCGCAGCCAGGAACGCCGACTTGACGTAATTGATTTCGGCACCCCGGTGCAAACCGTCGAAACTTATGTGCAGGGCAGTAATGTGCGGATGAGCATCGAGTCCAAGGGGCTTTGGGAATACTCCGCCTATCAGGCGGATCGTCAGTTCATCATCGACATCAAAAAAGTCCAGGGCGACCCCAACAAACTGGTGCCTTCCGCCAAGCCCGGTTACTCGGGAGAAAAACTTTCGCTGGCGTTCCAGAATCAGGATGTGCGGGCGATTCTCCAAGTGTTCACCGAGTTTACCGGGATGAACATTGTGGTCAGCGACTCGGTGACCGGTACATTGACCCTGCGTCTCAAGGATGTACCCTGGGATCAGGCGCTCGACATCATTCTCAATGCGCGGGGGCTGGACAAACGCAAAAACGGCAACGTGGTATGGGTTGCGCCGCGTGACGAACTGGCGCTCAAGGAGAAGCAGGAACTCGAACTGAAGAACGACATTACCAACCTGGAGCCTTTGGTTACCGAGCTTTTCAAATTGCGCTACGCCTCGGCGTCCCATGTTGCCGCGCAAATCCAGGGCTTTAGCGTGGTCAAGGAAGGCGACGGAAACCTGGAGGACAAGAAACAGGACAAAACGGCAACCAAAGCCATCGGCAAAACCAACACCATGCTGTCGGAAAAAGGCAACATCAATGCCGATGACCGCACCAATACGGTTTACGTAAAAGACAATCCGCGCGTCCTGGAAGAAGTCCGCGCCTTCATTACTGCCATTGACGTGCCGGTGCGCCAGGTATTGATTGAGGCGCGCATCGTCGAAGCCAGCGACAATTTCGCCAAAACCCTGGGTGCGCGCCTGGGTTTCCAGGATCGCGGCAGCAACGGGCTGTCGTTAGGGGGGGACAACCGGGTTTCGCTTGGCGGCGGTTTGGGCACCACCGGTGTTAATACCTCGGTATTGTCCAGCCAGTCCGGCGGCAGCACTTCACAAAACAATGATCTGCAAAATTCCAAAAATGTGGCGTTTTCCAGCGGTGCGGCCACCATTAGTTCCGCGACGACCAGTTCCAACGCCACTACCGGCAACAGCAGTTCCGGTTCCACCCTGAGCGATACCAAGGGTTACAGCAACGACATGCTCAACGTGAATCTACCCAGCGTGGGGCTGGGCGGTAATGCACCGGGCATTTTGTCGATGATCCTGTTCAAGTCGGGCGCCTCGCGTTTCCTCAACCTGGAGTTGTCGGCCCTGCAAGCCGATGGCAAAGGCAAGATCATTTCCAATCCGCGTGTGGTTGCCCCCAACAACTCCAAGGCCACCATTGAACAAGGTGCGGAAATCGCGTGTCAAACGGTGTCCAACCAGGGCACCAAAACCGAGTGGAAGAAGGCTTCCCTGCAATTGATCGTGAAGCCGCGCATCACTCCGGACGACAATATCATTCTGGATCTGCTGGTGACCAAGGATGCCCCGGTAGGCACCGGTTGTTACCGGATTCAGACCAAACAGATATCCACCCAGGTGCTGGTCGAAAATGGCGGCACAGCGGTGATCGGGGGGATATATTTACAGGAAGAAGACGAAATGGTCAGCAAAGTGCCGCTGCTCGGAGATATTCCTTTGCTTGGGAACTTCTTTAAAAACACCACACGAAGCGATAATAAAACCGAGTTGCTGATTTTCGTCACCCCGAAAATCCTCAATGAAAGCCTGAGTATTCACTGATTTGTCCGTATCCAGATAGTGAGGTGCAAAATGTTCAAGAAACTTTCGATATTCGCTTGGCTGGCGTTGGGGATGGCGTATTCCGCCACCTCAACCGCTGCTGATGCAACCTACAATACACAAACCAACATCCTCTCCATACCCAGCGTTAACGTCGGCGGCGTGACGCATCTGAACGTCAATGTGCTACTCAACCCGGATGCTTTCGGCAACGGCTGGCATGTATTGCCGGGGGTGCCGGATTGTATGATGACAACTCCCGTGACGTGTACGGATAGCCAACCCCAGCTGATTTCCATCACCATTTCGGGGCCGGATACCATACCCGAAGGAACGTCGGCAACCTACTATGCCCAAAGCAAGTGGTATTGGTATTCCATTGCCGATACGAAGATTCAGCATATCGTCACCAAGGGCGACAGCGACCTGAAAATCGGCTTATCCGGGTCGGCTTCGGCTGTGATTGAAGGAACGACGGTCACTGCCAAGCAGGTTCTGGACAACACCGACATTCTGCTGACGGTTTATGATTCCTTTAACGGCGTCGTCGCATCTGCCACCAAGAAGGTGACGATTACCAATGTCAAGAATCGCGATCCGATTGTTTCGACCATTCCCAATATGCAGGACTTGTATTCCCAGCAAGGCACTATCTTCAAACTGGCGAACGGTCAGGTGTGGTCGATGAGTAAGGCCAGTGGCGATTGTGTGTTGCCTGGGCCGCCGGTTACTTCGACAAATCCGAATATCACGATCTACTTCAAATCGGATGGCAGCAACGTTATGACGGTTGAAGGGTCGCCGACATCCTGCCCGGTCGAACCGATACAGTTGTAAGACCCTTTACAAAGGAAAAAACGCCTGTTGCGCGGCTAGCGTGACAGGCGTTTTTGTTTTTGCACGGCTGATTTTCCCGGGTGATGACTGAACAAGTGATGTTCGCCAAGCGAAGAAGCCCCGAATCGCTATTCCGCCAAATCGACCAGCAGGATGATGCCGTCTGCATCGAGAATCAGGGCGCGTAAACCGCAAATTTGCGTGGTGGCGGCGAGTAATGGCGGCAGCGGGTGGATGTATTCAACAGGGACTGCCTGGAGTTGCACTGGCGGCGTGACTGCAAATGGAATATCGGCTTGCGGGTGTTTGAAAAGCAGCAGTTGGCGGGGGCCGTCCGTTTCTTCCTGCAAACCGATACGGTGGGCGAGGTCGGGTGCGACATCCGCCGCGAGAGGCCGGGACGCGCGCACCATCCGGGCTTCGACGGCGCACCGTTGCCCGCCGGCGCGAAAGGTCACGACATCCAGAGTATGGCCGGAAAGTTGGGGGGGTGACGCAGCGTTCATCCCAGTACGCGGCTGTAATCGCTGAAAATCTGATCAAGGTCGAGCACCGCGACGGGCTTGTCCTTGAAGCGCAGAATGCCCAGCACTATGCTGCGCAAATGTTCAGGGATGGTGCCGGGCGGTGGATGAATATTGCTCTGCACTACATCCACGACATCAATGACTTCATCCACCCGTATCCCGCTGCTCATGCCACTGCCGCGCCCCAGCAATATCGAGGAACTGCGTCCGGTCTCGCCGCCCGGCAAATGCAGGA
Organism: uncultured Sulfuricella sp.; assembly: GCA_964451375.1. GTDB lineage: Bacteria > Pseudomonadota > Gammaproteobacteria > Burkholderiales > Sulfuricellaceae > JAGXQV01. The sequence goes on along the minus strand of CAYVIN010000011.1, from coordinate 29,142 downwards.
TGTCATTGAGCAGAATGACCGACTCAATATCGCCGCGCACGTTGATGACACCTTCCAGCGATGCCGGGCAACCCGGCACGAAATAGACCTCTACCTGGGACAGGATTTCCCGGATCCGTTCACCGTGGAAAGCAAACCATTCCCCGGCCAGATCGAATATGACCAGTTTGGTAGTAGGTTCATCGACGTTGACGATCTCGCGGTTGGCTTCGCGACGCTGGGTCAATACCTGGTCGAGAGTAAGTTCGCTCATGACAACTCCGTTGCTAATTTTTAGTGCTTAATTTTTAATGTTTAATTGATGAGCGCCTCACGGCGCAAGACCCATACGCTACACATTAACCAATATTTGTCACCACCCGGTTCCGCCCCTGTTCCTTGGCGTGGTAAAGCGCGCGGTCGGCGGCTTCGCGGAGGATTTCCAGACGTTTGTATTGCGGGAATGCGGCGATGCCGGCGCTGAAGGTACAGGAAAACTCGATGTTGTTGGCATGGAAGCGGACTTTGGAGAAATCTTCGCGAAGCTGGTCGATGATCTGGAACGCGCGCCCCATCTCAATTTCGTTAAGGATCACTGCAAATTCCTCGCCGCCGTAGCGCCCCACGATATCGGAATTGCGCAAGCGCTGCTGTAAAACCCGCGCCAGCGCCAGCAACACCTGATCGCCGACGGGGTGGCCGTAGGTATCGTTGACCGATTTGAAACGATCCACATCGATCATCACGAAGCACAGCGGAGTTTCCTGGCGTGTCGCCGTGCATAGGGCGCTGTCGAGCAACTGGGTGGTGGTGGTATGGTTATACAGGCCGGTAAGGCTGTCGCGCGCCATCAAGGTGCGCAGGGTGCGCATCCGCTCGGCGCGAATCGCCACCGCCGTTACCAGGTCTTCGGGCTGGATGGGTTTGGTGAGAAATCCCTCGGCGCCGACTTTCATCGCGGAAAACTGCTTGGTGCGGTCGGTTTCGCTGGACAGGTAGACGATCGGCAAGCCAACGTAATCGGGAACCTGACGTATCAACTGCGCAAGATCACGTCCGGTGCAAGCCGGCATGTACATATCCATCAGAACCAGATCGGGGCGGAACTCCTGCAATACTTCGAGAACCCGCTCCGGTTGGTGAACCTGGTAGGTGATCATTCGCGCTTCCTGAAGAATCAGGCTGTGGTAGGAAGCAATTTCGGGTTCATCGTCCACCACCAGCACCCGGTAAGGCTCGGGTTTTTTCTGCACCGTCAGGTCGTCGAGCATCGCGACCAGCTCAAGAGGAAGCGCCGGCTTGATGAAATAGGCGTTGCCGCCAGCCTGCACTGCAGCCAGGCGAGCCTGGAAATCCTCACGCCCCGACAGAAAAATGGTTGGCACCGGATGGTCGATTTCCTGATTTAGTGCAATCAGAGCGTCGGTGCCGCTCACGCCATTGGGGAAACGGATATCCAGGATGATGGCCGACGGGCGTTTGGCCTTGACCGCCGTCGCCAACTCCGCCGGGTCGTCAAAAGTAACGGTGATGTAGCCAAAACACCGCAGTTGCGTAGCAATCTGCTGAAGTTGCAGAGGTTCATCGTCGCAAACATAGATCAGTCTCCCACCGGGATCCACTTCATTATCGACTTTGGGCAATTCAAACTGCGGAACGGCTTTTTCCTGGGTAAGATCGCTGCCCAGTTCGGCGATGACTTCCGCCCCCATGTTGATGTTGGCGAGCACTTCGCCAAGTTCGTCCCAAAATGCCGGCGTCGCTTCGCCGGGATTGTCGAGCAGCTTGCCGGCCAAGTGTTCGCCGCGTCCTGCAATGGCGCCCAAATCCTTGAAACCGAAAGAATTGCCGGTGCCTTTTATGCTGTGCAGGAAACGGTGCAAATTGGCGGCGGTTTCCTTGTTGTTGGGGTTGGCGCGCAGGGAGGCAAACATACCCAGGGCTTGCTCGACCCGTCCGGGAAGCTGCTCGATGAATTTGGCGCGCAACTGGGCAATCTTGCTACGCACCGACTGGGTGGGTTGGCTCATGATTTGTGGCTCGCTCGGAAATTTTTGGAAAAATTCACTTATCCTGCACCCAATGCCGCGCCATCACTTCTTCCATCACCTGGGGCAGACTTTCTTCCAGGCTGAAATCCTTGAGCAGGCAGGCGTCGAGATTCGGCTCTTCGGCGCGCGGCCCCTCGGGGTCGTCGCCGGTGAGCAGGATGAAGGGCATTTCCACCCCCTGACCGCGCACTTCGCGGAACAAATCGATGCCGCTCACCAACGGCATGTTCATGTCGCTGATGATCAGGTCGAAGGGGCCGTCGGCGCTAAGCCTGTCCATTGCTTCCACACCGTTTTCGGCGAGTACGTATTCATGTCCCAGTCCTTCCAGCACGGCGGCGGTCATCTCGCCGGCCAGAGCGTCATCGTCAACTACCAGTATTTTCATGTTGGTTCACCTCTAACTTGTTATTTAGTCGCGCCGCGCAGTCATCCAGCGGCCTGTCGATTTTTCGGTTCAAATCAGCAATTCAAGTTCAGCCAAGCAGGCTGCGCAACGTATCCACCAGATTGCTCTGGTCGAAATCCCCCTTGACGATGTAGGCGTCCGCGCCGACCTGGATGCCGCGCCGCTTGTCCTCCTCTTTTTCGCGGGAGGTAATGATAACGATGGGGGTGTCGCGGTAATTCTCTTCCTCACGCAATTTGCCGGTGAGGGTGAAGCCGTCCATATTGGGCATTTCCACGTCGGTCAACACCGCGTCGAAACGTCCCTCGCGCGCCTTTTTCAGACCGTCCAGGCCATCCTCTGCAAGGGTGACCCGGTAGCCGTAGGCTTCCAGCACGTCTTTTTCGATTTCCCTGGTGTTCAGCGAATCGTCAACCACCAGAATATGGTAGGCGCTGGCCCCGCCGTGGGCGGCGGTTTCGGCTTGCACCGCGTGGCCGCGCGCCTTGCGCGCCAGCTCCAGCAGCGCCGGCGCGTGTAATACGCTGACCAGTTCATTGCGCCCGGTCGCCACCACGCCGGAAACCATCTGCAAGCGGCGCATGTGTTCCGGCAGCGGCTTGATGACCATATCGCGTTCATCGAGCAATTCATCGACGGACAGCGCCAGTTTTTCGTTGCGCACCCGCACCACCACCAGCAATGCGCCGAGATCGCCGCCGAGAGCGGGGCGCGGCGCACTGCGCTGCAAGGCGGAAGGAATGCCGAGCAATTCGGCAAGCGGCGCGACCGGGACGAATTCGTTACGGATGATCACCGCGTTACGCTCCGCCACCGTCAACATCTCCGTATGCGGCACCCGGATCAGTTCCGCCACGTACTGCGCGGTGAAGCCAAACGGCAGGCCTTTCACGTCCACCAGCAAGACCCGCATCACCGCCAGCGACAACGGCAGGCGCAACGCAAAGGTAGTCCCCTGGCCGGGGCGGGTTTCGACGCTCACCACGCCTTGCAGGTCATCGACGATGGTCTGCTTGACCACATCCATGCCCACCCCGCGCCCGGAGATGTCGGTGATGATGGCGCTGGTCGAGAAACCCGGCAGAAAGATCAAGTCCACCACTTCCTGATCGCCCATCGTAGCGGCTTTTTCAGCGCTGATGAAGCCTTTGCGCGTGGCTTTGTCGCGCACACTGGCAAGCGGGATGCCGCCCCCATCATCGCTGATTTCGATGACGACCCAGCCGCCGTCCTGACGCGCCGACAGGCTGACCCGCCCTTGCGCGGGTTTGCCCGCAGCGAGGCGCTTGTCCGGGGTTTCGACGCCGTGGTCGGTGGCGTTGCGCAAAAGATGAATGATGGGATCGGAAAGTTTGTCGATCATCTGGCGATCCAGTTCGATTTCCGAGCCGCTTACCACACACTCCACTTGTTTGCCCACAGAGCGGGCGAGGTCGCGAACGATCCGCCCCGCCGGGTCGAACACAATCGCCAGCGGCAACATACGCATGATCAGCGCTTTGTCGTGAAGTTCGGCCATCAGCATTTCCTGAGCCTGCACGTCGTCGATAAGCTGCCGGGCGAAATGGTGCAGGTTGGCGCGATGGACTTCCCAAGCGTCGGGCGAGGCTTCCCGCTGGATGGTGCGGATATCGGCGAGGCGTTGGCGCAGCAGCGCGTGGCTGGACACCACTTCGCCCATCAGCTTGATGAGTTCGTCGAGTTTGGTCAGGCGCACTCGCACCGTGTCGGGCGCTTTGAGTTTGTCCGGGGCGGCGGGCGGAGCAGGCGCAAGAGGCGTGGGCTGCGCCGCGACCAGCGCGGCGGGTGTTTCCAACGCAGCCGGAGGCGCGGCGGGCGCGTCTTCAGCCGCTTGAGCGTTTGCAGCTTGCGGCGGCGTTTCCGCCGCCGGGGAGGCGCTGTCAGGCGCTGCCTGCCCGCCGGCTGCGGCGGACAGCGCGGCGCACAAAGCCTCATCGGGGGGCGGCAGGCTCGCCGGGTTGTTGGATTCCGCGAGTTTTTCAATCAGCGCGGCGATGGCGTCGATACCCCGATACATCACCTCACCGAGCGCCGGCGTAAAGGCCAGTGAACCGTCGCGCAGCCCGCCCAGCACATCTTCCAGCTTGTGCGCGGTCTCCGTGATGGTGGTGAGTTTGAGCATCCGCGAGGAGCCCTTGATGGTATGGGCGGAGCGGAAGATCGCGTTAACGCTTTCCTTGTCAGCCCCGCCGCTGCCCAGCATGGACAGACCGTCGTAGAGTTTCCCGACATGGTCGCGGGCCTCTTCGATGAAGCGGATGACAAATTTGCCGATATCCAGAGCCATCGCGGTTTATCTCCCGGTAGCTTCGCGCCGCCCGTCCATGCGGGCAAGCTGGTGTTCGCAGAGGAAGCGCACTTCCGCCGCCGGCAAGGCCAACGGGACGACTTTCAGCCCGGTGTCCTGAGGGCGGCTCAGGGATTGCTGAACGCCCCGGTATTCACGGCAAGCTTTTTCGGTTTCGCCGTTGTTGCGGTATAGCTCCGCCAGGTAATAACGGGCCGGCCAGCATTCATGACGGGCATACACCGCCTGCTTGAACCAGCGTACCGCGTCGCCGCTCTGCTCGCGCCACTTGGCGGCCAGACCCAGCACCATCAGGGCGTCTACCGACCAGGGGTCGGCGTCGAGCACCTGCTGGGCGGTGCGCTCCGCCTCGCCAAAGGCCTTGCGATTGAGTTGGACGTGGGCTTTCAACAATAACGCCTGGGCGTCGCCGGGTTGTTGAACCAACAGCTTGTCGAGGAGACTCAACGCTTCGTCGTAACGTTTTTCACCGATCAGTTTCTGCGCTTCGCTCAGACTTGCAGGGGAAGCAGACGGGGCGGCAGCGGGGGGCAACGAAAAAACCTTGGTCGGCGCAGGTGGCGTAACGGCGGAGGGGGCTGCCACCGGCGGCGTCGGCGTCGGAGGCGGCGTCGGCGTCGGTGCTGATGCTGTAGGCAAACTCCAGCCCAGCGCCTCACCGGGAAAACGATGGGTATGCGCGGCGCTGTGTTTGACGAAATAGAACAGCCCGCCTTCCTCGACCAACGCCAGTTCGCCCAGATTGTTGGCGAGCGTTTCGGCGGTGCCGATGATGAGGTAGCCGTCCTCCTTGAGCAGCGAGGCGAGATGACGCTGGATCAGGCGGCGTGTCGGGGTATCGAAATAAATCGACACGTTACGGAAAAATATAACGTCGAAGCCGTGTAATTCCGCCGGGAAACTCTCCGCCAGCAGGTTGAGGCGATGAAACTCGACGCGTTTGCGCAAATCGTCGCGGAGCCGCCAGGCATACGGATCGCGCTCGAAATAGCGGGACTTGATGGCGTCGGACACGCCCCGGAAAGAGAAATCACCGTAACACCCGGCGCGCGCCTTGGCGAGCACCTGGGTATCGATATCGCCGCCCGCCATGGAAAACAGCGCGGAACTGCTGTCGCCGAATTTTTCCTGCAACGCCATCAGGATGGAATACGGCTCCTCGCCGGAAGAGCAGCCGGCGCTGAGGATACGCAACGGCAGGCTGGCGCCGCGCTGCGCCAGCAGGCGGGGGGCAATGGTGTCGGTGAGCAATTGGATTTGTTCGGACTCGCGGAAGAAATAGGTTTCATTGATGGTGAGCAGATTCACCAGTTCCTGAAACTCCTGATGGTCGCCGTAGAGCCGCGCATAATAATCGTCGGGGTTGACCTTGCCCAAGCTGATCCGCTGCTGCAGCACGGTAGCGAGCTTGTCCTCGTTGTTGCCTTCGAGAACCAGTCCGCAGCGTTGCCTGACCAGTTCCTTGAACGGCGTAATGTCGAGATCGCTCATGTGGCGGCTCCTGTCGGCTCGGGGCAGGCGACGCCGGCGATACGGCACATTTCAGCGGCGAAACGTTCCGCCGGGAGAATGTTCTGCACGTTGCCGGCATCGATGGCGACCTTGTTCATGCCGTAAATCACCGAACTGGCTTCATCCTGGCCGAGGGTAAAACCACCGGCGTGGCGGATTGCCTCAATCCCTCGCGCGCCGTCGCTGCCCATCCCGGTGAGAATGATGCCGATCGCGTTACGTCCGAAAATATTCGCCGCCGAATTGAGCAGGATGTTGCAGGTGGGCCGGTAGATTTCATTGGGCAGGCGGGTCAGCAGGGTGACCCGGCGGGTCGGGGTGATGGCCAGATTGGCCTCGGACGGCGAGATGTACACCGTGCCGGGCATGATCAATTCCCCCTCCCGCGCCAGTCGCACGGGTAGACGGCACAACCCGGCCAGCCAGTCGGCCATGCCGCCGGCAAAGCCGTCGGAAATGTGCTGGGCAATCAGAATCGGGCAGGGAAAGTTCGCCGGCAGGCTGCGTAATATCAGCGCCAGCGCCTGCGGGCCGCCGGTTGATGAGGCGATGGCGAACAGCCGGGTATAGCCCCCGGATGGCTGCGCCGCCTTTTCAGGGCGGGGTGGCGACATAATCGGAGCGGGCGACGGATGTGCGGAAGCCAACGGTTTGGCGCGCAGATGGGTGATCACCGGGACGCCGGCGAGCATTTTTACCTTGGCGACGAATTCCGCCGCGACGGTCGGATCGAACTCCGGTTTGGCGATGACTTCCAGCGCGCCGCGCGCCACCGCCGCGTAAGCGTTTTGTGCGTCCGCCACGCTGCTGACCACCAGGATGGGCACGGCCTTGCTTGACATGATTTCCTCAATGGCCTGCATCCCGTTCATCACCGGCATTTCCAGATCCATGGTGATCAGGTTGGGGCGCAATTCACGGGCGAGGCGGACGGCTTCCTGGCCGTTGTGGGCCTCCCCGACGACTTCGATATCTGCGTCGCTTTCCAGAAAATTGCGCAGCAGACTACGCGCCACGCTGCTGTCGTCGGTAAGCAATACCCGGATTTTTGTCATGCTGTATTAAGCCCTTGCAAAGAACTGGTTGATGCGGTTTTTCAAGCCGCCACCTGGTGGGGATGCCCGGCCAGCTTGAATTGCTTGACCAGTGCTTCCAGATTGGTGGACAGGGTGTTCATTTCCTGGCCGATTTCGGTAATGTTGACTATCGAGCGGCTGGTGTTGGTGCTCGCGGTCACGATTTCCCGCAGCGCCATCACCACCTGTCCGCTGGCGGTTTTCTGCTGCTGGGTGGACAGGGAAATCTGCTGGGCGGCGCTGGTGGTATGACTGGCTGCGCCGACCAGTTCGCTGAGCCGCTGGGCGGTAAGGGCGCTTTCCTCCATGCCGGCCTCGATGACCGACGCGCCTTTTTCGGAAGTGATCACCAGGCGGTTGATGGAGTCCTGAATTTCCTGAATCTTGGCTTCGATTTCGCCGGTGGAATCGGTCACGCTGTCGGCGAGGCGGCGGATTTCCTGGGCCACCACCGAAAAACGCTTGCCTGCTTCCCCGGCGCTGGAGGCCTCCAGCGCGGCGTTGAAGGCGATCAGCTTGGTCTGGTCGGCAATCGTGTTGATCATTTCCATGACCTTGCTGATTTCCTTGGATTTGCTTCCAAGAGCGACAATTTCGCGAAGACTGTCCAGATTGTCGGATTGGATGTTGGCCATTCGTCCCTGCACGGTTTGCATCGCTTCCGAACCGAGTTTGCTGGTTTCCCAGGTTTGGGTGGCGATGTCCACCACCGATTTGGAATGGTCGGCGATTTGTGACGACGAGGCGGACAGTTCTTCCATGGTCGAAGTGATTTCGGTGACGGTGGAGGACATTTCCTCGACGGCGGCGGCAATCGAGTTGCCCAGCGCCTGTTGATGATAGGTGTTGTTGTGCACCATCCCGGCGGTTTCGGCGAGGCGGGTGGCGGACATCGCGAGTTTGGCGACGCTGTCGTCAACCTTGCCGATCATCCGGGCGAGACTGAACTGCATGGATTTCATCGCCGCCAGCAGGCTGCTCTGGTCGCCCGGCGCAGTTTTGATGTCGAGGGTCAAATCACAGGAAGCGATGGCATGGGCGATACGAACGGCGTATTCCGGTTCGCCGCCGAGGCTCGCCAGCAGGCTGCGGATAATCGCCACGGCGACCGCTATGGCAATAGCCAGCGACACTACCAGGATGGTCAGCAACAAAACGCTGGAGGCGTGGATCTGCTCCTTGGCTTTGGTTTCGTCGGCCTCATTGCGTTTGGTGGTTATTTCCACCACCTGATCAATGGCCTTGCGGTGGGTTTCATAAAGCGGCTTGAGGCGCGCCATCGCGGCAGCGGCGGCAGCGTGGTCGCCTTTCTGGAGGGCCGGGAGGTAATCCTTGAAAGCCAGTTCGTAAAACGCCAGCGCCGGCTGATGGGCCTGTTTGAGGAAAATGTCGGCGAGTTCGTTTTCCAGTGGTTCCTTGCTCCAGAATGCGTGGCGCGTGTCATATTCTCCCTTGAGCGCCTTGAACCGCTCTATCAGACGGCCCTGTTCGGACTTGTCGGCTTCCGCCAGTTGCAGGCAAACCAGATAGGATTCGATGATGTATTCGGGCGGCGGAAGGATGTCGGCAATCAGATCCTTGCCCTGCACGATGCGCTGATACAGGGGGCCGTTGACTTTCAGATCGTCGAGCGTCTTGAACGACCACACGCCATACAGGCTGAAGCCGACGGCGAAAACGCCGATCAGGATGGCAAATCGCTGAAACAGGCTGAGATTGCGCAACTGGTTCATTCCTACCCCTCTATATAAAGCAATTTTTAATGCTTAATGTTGAATGTTTAATGAAATACGCGCCGCAGGCGCACCGCCAATAAGCATTAAAAACTAAACATTTTTGAATTTGAACCGTTTCAACAAGTCGCCCAGTTCCGCCGAGATGCCGGTCATTTCGTGACTGACCTGGTTGATCCGCCCGATGGATTGGGCGGTCTGCGAACTGGCCGTAACGATTTCGCGCAGCGCCACCACCACCTGGTTGCTGGCGGATTTTTGCTGCTGGGTGGAGAGCGAAATCTGCTGGGCCGCGCTGGTGGTGTGGCTGGCGGCACCAACCAGATCGCTCAAGCGCTGCGCGCTCGCGGCGGCGGCCTCCATGCCGGCCCCAATGGCCGTGGCGCCGTTTTCCGAGGTGATTACCAGGCGGCTGATCGAGTCCTGAATTTCCTGAACCTTGGCCTCGATTTCCCCGGTGGAATCGGTCACGCTGTCGGCAAGACGCCTGATTTCCTGGGCCACCACCGAGAAGCGCTTGCCCGCCTCCCCCGCGCTGGAGGCTTCCAGCGCGGCATTGAAGGCGATCAGCTTGGTCTGGTCGGCGATGGCGTTGATGATTTCCATTACCTTGCTGATCTGCTTGGATTTGGTCCCCAGCGCGACGATTTCTTCGAGGTTGTTCTGGTTGTCGGCGCGGATGCCTTCCATGCGCCCCTGCACCAACTGCATGGCTTCGGCGCCGCGTTTGCTGCTTTCCCAGGTCTGGGTGGCGATGTCCACCACCGCCTTGGAATGGTCGGCGATCTGCGTGGAGGAGGCCGAGAGTTCTTCCATGGTCGAAGTGATTTCTGCAACCGATGAAGACATTTGCGCCGAGGTGGCCGCCTGGCTTTCCACCGCCGCAGCGATTTGCAGCGAGGCCTGGTTGACCTCCCCGGCATGGCTGTCGATCTGGGCCGACAGGTCGCGGAGCTGGCGACGCATGGCGTTGGCGGCTTCGGCAAGCTGGCCGATTTCATCGCTGCCGCCATCCGCGATGTCAACGGTGAGGTCGCCCTGGGCAACCCGGTTCACGCCGGTCACCACGGCGCCGATGCGCGCCACCAGGCGCCGTCCGCCCCACACCAGAACCGCGCCGATGACCAGCACGATGGCGGCGATGCTGGTGAACAGACGAGTGGCGTTTTTGCGGAAGAGCGCGTCCACGTCGTCCAGGTAGATGCCCGAACCGAGTACCCAGCCCCACGGCTCGAAGCCCTTCACGTAGGAAATTTTTGCAACCGGCTCCGCGAAACCGGGCTTGGGCCAGTAATACTCGACGTAGCCGGCCCCCGCGTCGCGCACGGTCTGGACGAACTCGCCGAACATCAGTTTTCCCTTGGCGTCCTTGAAGCCCGTGTAATCCTGGCCTTCCATTTCCGGCTTGACCGGGTGCATTACCATGCGATGGCGCATGTCGTTGATCCAGAAATATTCGTTGTCGCCGTAACGCATAGCCTTGAGTTGGTTGCGCGCGCCTAGCTGGGCTTGCGCCTCGCTGAGTTCGCCGCTTTTCTGCCGCGCGTAGTAATGTTCCAGCACCCCGTGGGCAGTTTCCACGACATGGCGGGTGCTGACCTTGCGGTCTTCGAGCAGCGCGGACTTTTCCTCCAGCAGCGTGAACCCGGCCACCGAGATCAGTCCCAGCAGGATCGCGGCGATGGTCAGCAGCAGCTTGGCATTGATCGACATCTTGTCATTCCCTTACGACACTTTTGCGAATTGCGTATTTTACCCTGTTCGGCAGGCGGGTTTTCCTCTAGCAGCCAGCTTCGGCCAGCTTGAAGCGTTGCACCAGTTCGCTAAGCTCGTTCGACATATAGGTCATTTCCCGGCTGACCTGGTTGATCCGCCCTATGGATTGGGCGGTATGCGAGCTGGCCGTGACGATCTCGCGCAAGGCCACCACCACCTGGGTGCTGGCGGTTTTCTGTTGCTGGGTGGACAGCGAAATCTGTTGCGCTGCGCTGGTGGTATGGCTGGCGGCGTTGACCAGTTCGCCGAGGCGCAAGGCGGTGCTCGAACTTGCCTCCATCCCTGCGTTGATGGCGTCTGCGCCCTGTTCCGAAGTGATCACCAGACGGCTGATGGAGTCCTGGATTTCCTGAACCTTGTCCTCGATTTCGCCGGTGGAATCGGTCACGCTGTCGGCGAGGCGGCGGATTTCCTGGGCCACCACCGAGAAGCGTTTACCCGCCTCCCCGGCGCTGGAGGCTTCCAGCGCGGCGTTAAAGGCGATGAGTTTGGTCTGGTCGGCGATGGAATTGATGATTTCCATGACCTTGCTGATTTCCTTGGATTTCGCGCCGAGCGCCACGATTTCTTCCAGGCTGTTCAGATTGTCGGCGCGGATGCCTTCCATCCGCCCCTGCACCAATTGCATGGCTTCGGAGCCGCGTTTACTGCTTTCCCAGGTCTGGGTGGCGATATCCACCACCGATTTGGAATGGTCGGCAATCTGGGTGGAAGACGCCGACAATTCTTCCATCGTCGAGGTAATTTCGGCGACCGACGAAGACATTTGCGAGGAAGTGGCCGCCTGGTTTTCCACCGCGCCGGAGATGTCCAGCGAGGCGGCGTTGACCCGCTCTGCATGAGTCCCGACCTGGGACGCCAGCACATGTAATTGACGCCGCATTTCATTGGCGGCCTGGGCCAGTTCGGCGATTTCATCACCATGGTCGTCGCGGATGTCCGCCGTCAGATCGCCCTGCGCGACCCGGTTGACGCCGGCGACCACGACGCTGATCCGTCCCACCAGATGACGGGCCGACAACATCGCCAGCACAAAGCCCAGCGCCAGCGACACAAAACCGACCAGGAACGCCGAATTGCGGGCGCTCGCCAACGAAGCCAAGTAGGCGCTGTTATCCATGGCGATTTCCACCACCCCGATGGCCTTGCCGGAAAAATCGCTGATTGGCGCCGCGTAAATGGCCTGGGGGACACCGTTGAGGGTGCGGTGTTCGAGTTGGGTTTCGCCGCCCAGGGCCTTGCGCAGGACTTCGCTGGAGAGAACCGGCTCCTTACCCATGGTGGAGGCCATGGATTTGAAACCGTCGCCGTTGAGCAGCGCAAGACCGGCGTCCACCTTGTTCTGCGCCTTGAAATTGTCGAAGAAGGCTTGCCCGAAACTCATCCCGAATTCCACCGAACCGACGTGTTTACCGCCGTGGAACACCGGAACCAGACCCCGTGCGCCGAGGCCTGCGACACCGCCCTCCAGGCCGCGTGTGGGTTTTTTGGTATTGTTGGTGTCCACCACGGTTTTGCGGAAGGAGGAAAGGTCGTCGCCGAATTTCTCCGGCTTGTGCACCCGCAGGAACGAGGTGGCGGGCGGCGTGTGGAACTGGAACTGCTCGACGCCGTAATCCTTGACCAGCACCTTGAAACCCGGCAGAAACAGGTTGCCGAGGGCGTTGCGGTCGCCACCCTCGAATTTTTCCTGCACCAGCGGGATATTCCCGACCAGCGCGCTCATCGCCTCGGCCATCCGGCTTTCCGCCGCAATGCTGTTGGTGATCGCCTTCAGATGAGCGGCCAGTTCCTTGCGTTCGGCTTTGTATATCAGGTCTTCCATGGTGCGCAGATTGGAAATCGTCAACAATCCCCCCACCACCACTATCGAAAGTCCCATGGCCAACATGGCCTTGGCCCATAAACGAAGATTACGAAGCATATTTCCGACCCCGAGTTTCAAAATTGAGTTAAAAGCGGTTTATTTAACCGTTCGGATGACGCCGCTGTTCCAGCCCGCCGAAAGGGCTGGCAATGGGCGATTTCGACCGCATCCGAGAGTTATATTTTTTTATGGGCTGGTGCTGTGCGCCCCGGATTTTAACCGGGATGCAGGGCGGTCGAGTAGACCTCTCGCGCCGGTGCAACTTGACCAACTCCCTCGGATTCTTGAGATTGTAGGGCAAAATCAGTGGATTCCGCCGCTTTGTGAGAATTTATGAGTTGTGGTGAGTGCGTCGCCACCCCGCCTTAGTCAGCGCGCGATTTCCACAAACGTGATGTCGTCGGCAAAATCGCCGTTGCCCCGGAACGCTTCCTGGCGCACCAACAACTCACTCAGAACGTCGATGTTTTCCGGGGTGTCGTCCACCACCAGAATCGCCGGTTTTTTCCTGCCAAGGGGGTGTCCATGGGAGGGAATGCGTCCTCAGGCGGTGAGGCTGTCGTGGAAGGTCAACATGATCTTTTCCATTTCCGGGCGTAGCGCCAGGAAGTGCGGCACCAGCGCCGGGTCGAAGGATGTCCCCGCTTCGCCCTCGATCAGCGCCAGCGCGTCGTCTACGCTCCATGCTTTTTTGTAGGGGCGTTCCGAGGTGAGCGCGTCAAATACGTCGGCTATCGCGGTAATCCGTCCCGCAAGGGGAATTTCTTCGCCTTTCAAACCATTGGGATAGCCGCTTCCATTCCATTTTTCATGGTGGGTGAGGGTAACCAGCCGCGATAGCTTGAGTAATTCCGACTGATGTTCGCCGATGATCGCCGCGCCTATCCCCGGATGGGTTCTGATGATGGCGAATTCTTCTTCGGTCAGTTTGCCGGGCTTGAGGAGGATGTGGTCGGGAATGCCGATTTTGCCGACATCGTGCATCAGCGAGGCATACATGATCTGGTCGGCTTCCGAGTCGGTCAGACCGATCTTTTTGGCGAGCAGTTTGGTGAAATGGCTGAGGCGGATCACGTGCATCCCGGTTTCATTGTCCCGGTATTCCGCCGCGCGTCCCAGGCGGCGAATGATTTCCAGGCGGGTTTCCTCCAGTTCGTGGGCCTTGGCGACCAGATAGCCGGTCTGTTCCGCCACCAGCGCTTCCAGAAGGCGGCTGTGGTCATACAACTCCAGATGGGTCTTGACCCGCGCCAGCACGATGGAAGGGCTGATGGGTTTTGCGATGTAGTCCGCCGCGCCCAGCGAGAAGCCGTATTCCTCGTCGGCCACGTCGGATCTGGCTGTGACGAAGATCACCGGGATGCTGCGGGTGCGCGGGTCGGCTTTGAGCAGCCGACACACCTCGTAGCCGTCCATTTCCGGCATCATCACGTCGAGCAGGATCAAGTCCGGCGGTTTCGGGGAGAACGCGACCTTCAGCGCCAGCCGCCCGTTGGTTGCGACTTTCACGATGTAACGGTCGCTCAGCAAACTCTTCAGGATGTCGATGTTTTCCTGGGCGTCATCCACCACCAGAACAGAATCTTTCTCTCTATCGCTCATTTGTCTGCTTCCTCCTGGAAAGCGCTGAAGGTTTCAGCCAATGCGGCCAGTTCTTCAAGGCCGCGAACATGGGCATACACGACCGGATAAAGATTTTCCGGTAAATCACGGTAGGGTCTACGCGCAGAATGTTCATGAGTCGGCAATGTCGCCCCGGATTTCGCGTGACCAGGCCGTCAGCTCGGCCAACCCCTGTTCGTAATCGTAATTGCTCAGGTACTGGGTGATTTTATCCAGCGCAGCCTGGGCGGCGGCGTTATCGCCGGCGGCGGCGCGCATTTTCGCCACGGTTCCTTCCACCCCGGAGTCGAATTCCTCCAGTTGCCGCTGCGCTTCGGCAAACAACGGCTTGAGCGCTGCTGCGTCGAAGTGGCCGAGAGCCGCCGGGGGGGCGTTTTGCGCCGCTTTGCGACGGCTTTCGAGGGCGGCGTCGATGGTCGCGAAGAGGTGGTTCAGAGCCGTCTCGATGGGGGGCAGGAGGTCTTCGACGGCGCTGGTCGCGTCACCTGCGCGGAGCGCGGCTTCCAGTTCGGCGGCCTGCGCCTGGAGCGCTTGTGCGCCGAGAGTGCCGGAGACGCCCTTGAGGGTGTGGGCGAGCCGTTCAGCGAGTTCCTGCGCGCCGTCGTTCAGCGCGCTGCGGATGTTCTCCACGACGCGCTCCTGATTGCGCCGGAATTTTTCCAGGACGGTGAAGTAGGCAGCCAGGTTGCCACCCATCCGGCGCACTCCTTCGGCAACGTTCACGCCCGCCAACTCGGGCAAGGCTTGCGGCCCCTGCGGCGCGGACGGCGCGGCGGCGGGCAGGCTGGCCGGATGCGCCGGGACGATCCAGCGGGATAACGTGGCGAGCATCTTGTCCGGGTCGATGGGTTTGGCGATGTGGTCGTTCATGCCCGCCGCCAGGCATTTTTCCTGGTCGCTGCCCATCGCATTGGCGGTCATGGCGATGATCGGCAGGTCAACGAAACGCGCCAGCTTGCGGATTTCGCGGGTGGCGGTGACACCATCCATCACCGGCATCTGCATGTCCATCAGGACGCCGTCGAAGGTTTCGTTTTCCAGACAGGCCAGCGCGGCCACGCCGTTTTCCGCCACCGTCACGCTGATACCCAGCAAGGCGAGTAATTCGCGCGCCACCTGCTGGTTGATTTCGTTGTCTTCCACCACCAGCAGATGGGCGCCGCAGACTTGCGCGGCCAGGGTTTGATCGGGAATAAGTTGCACTGGTTTGAGGCCGGTTTTCGGGCCGGCGCCGAAGATGTCCATAATTGCGTTGAATAGCCCGCTCTGGCGGAACGGCTTGGGCGTGAAGCCGTCGATCAGGCCTGCATCGAGGTGTTTTCGCACTTCGCCCTGAGCGAAGGCGGAGATCAGCAGCAGGCGGGGCCGGCGTTCCATGCCGCTAAGTTCGCGGATGCGGCGCGCCGTGTCGATGCCGTTGAGTTGCGGCATTTTCCAGTCGAGGATCGCCAGGTCGTAGCCGGGCGCGGCTTGTTCCACCATGGACACCGCGTCCGCGCCGTTGTCGGCCTCATCCACGATGAAGGAGAACGATTCGAGGTAGGCGCGCAAAATACGCCGTGCGCGGGGATTGTCGTCAACCGCCAGAACCCGCAGGCCGCGCAGGTCGGGGGCGACCTGAAAGGCTTGTTCCACGTGCCCGTCGGGCTTGCGGAAACGCGCATAGACGATGAATTTCGAGCCGCTGCCGCTGCCGCTGATGCTTTCGACCTCGATCCGCCCTCCCATCAATTCCGCCAGTTGTTTGCTGATGGCCAGCCCCAGGCCGGTGCCCCCGTATTTGCGGGTGATCGACGAATCCGCCTGGTTGAAAGCCTGGAATAGTCGCCCCACCTGCTCCGGCGTCATGCCGATGCCGCTGTCCTGCACGGTGAAACGCAGCACGGCCTCGCTAGCGGTTTCTTCCACCAGTTCGGTTTGCACCAGGATTTCGCCGTGTTCGGTGAACTTCACCGCATTGCCGGTGAGGTTGATCAGCACCTGACCCAGCCGCAAGGGATCGCCGATCAGGTGGGGAGGCACGTCCAGCGCAGTTTCGATGATGAATTCGAGGCCTTTTTCCTCGACCCGCAGCGCCATGATGGTGGCGAGATTGCCGATCACATCTTCCAGTTCAAAAGGTACGCTTTCCATTTCCAGCTTGCCGGCATCGATCTTGGACAGGTCGAGAATATCGTTGAGGATGCCCAACAGGGATTGGGCGGCCTGGCTGGATTTGAGCAGATAGTCCTGCTGTTTGGGGGTCAGGTCGGTATGCAGGCACAGATGGATCAGCCCGATGATGGCGTTCATCGGGGTGCGGATTTCATGGCTCATGTTGGCCAGGAAGTCGCTTTTCATGCGGTTGGCGGCTTCGGCGGTTTCACGCGCTTCGGCGGCTTCGGCAGCGAGGCCTTTCAGCAGGCGGTTGCTTTCCGCCAGATTGAGGGTGCGTTCTGCAACACGGTTTTCCAGGTCTTCGTTGGCCAGTTGCAACTGCGCCTCGCGGTCGGCCAGCAGGCGGTTGGATTTCAACAGTTCGCGATTGCCGCTCTCGATGGTGTCGAGCATGTCGTTGAAGGATTGCACCAGCGAGCCGATTTCGTCGTCGCTGGTGCGCACTGCGCGCACCCCGTAATCCTTGTGTGCGGCGATGGCCTGCACGGTGCCGGTGAGGATTTCCAGCGGCTGCGAGACGACACGCTGCAAACGCGCCGCCAGCCATAAGGTGATCAGCGTGGTGAGGAAGATGATCAGCCCGGCGAACAGCAGGAAGTTTCGCCACAACATATCCACTTCGCGCAGGCTGGCGCGCAGCACCACGCCGCCGATGGTCAATCCTTCCATGATGATCGCTTCGCTGACATACAGATAACCGTCCGCGAAACGTGCGCCGCTGCTGATTGCGGCGATCTGCGGGAAGGCGTAGGGCTTTTCCTCGCCGCTGTTGTAATCGGCGAAGACCTTGCCTGAACCGTCGTAGACGCAAGCGGCGGTCACGGCTTTCTTGAGTTTGAGCGCCGCCAGGGTTTCCTGGGCAACGCGGTTGTCATTGAAGGTCAGCGCCGCCGTATTGCGGTCGGCAACGATGCGCGCCAGCGAGGCGAGGTCGCGGCTCAGTTCCTCGCGCACCCGCATCCGTTCGTAGACTACGAATCCGATGCCTTCCAGCAGCAGCGCGACGACGCTGGTGAGGAGAATGATCAGGACGATCTTGGTCTTGATCGGCAGGCGTTTGATGCGCTGTCTGAGGTTCATGGGATTACGGAGCGATTCGCGCCATCTCCAGTAATTTGGCGCTGACGCGCAAATTCGCGGCGCGCGCCGCGTCAGGATTGATTTCCAGTTTAACTTTGCCGCCGTCCAGGTAAAACCCGACGATGCCGCCCTTGCGGGTGAAGTCGTCTTGGTCGCCAACCGTTAATACGGCGAAGCTGCGCACCCGCTTGATGAACTCGGGGAGACGCCTCTCGTCGCGGCCAATGAAGAGTATCTGGCATTGGGCCGGGTCAGTCAGGGCGTCCACCTCGATTTTGATGCGCCGCTCCAGGGTGGGCCGGTTGGACAGCTCGCCGACCAGGCTGCCGACGGATTCCGATCCGACCACGCAGATGCGGAATTCGTTGGGAGGCAGGCTGGGCCATTCGACGAATTTGGTCAGGTGATACAGATAGGCTGCCTTGACCTTGGCTTCCAGGTCGTTGGCGGCGGCGGGCGCGACCCAAAAGCCGGCGGCAAACAGCAGCGCCGCCAGACACCCCGCTACGCCACGCCGCCATAGGCGTTGGTCAGCCGGCTGGGCCGGAAAGTCGCTCATAACGTAAAGTTCACCCCGACGAAACCGTTGATGCCCGGCGCGAGAAAGCCCCACGGCATGTCATAACGGCGGTTTCCGATATTGTTGAGGTCAACCACCACGTCCAGTCCGGGACGCCAGTTATGGCGCAGCCGGAGGTTGACTTCGCCGTAGTTGCCGAAGGCCTGGCGGCCACTGCGCGAGGCGCTGTCGTAATACTGACCAACCCAGTGGAAATACGGCGACAGGGTGATTTTGCCGGGAAGCCGCGCGGTAACGCCGAGATTGGCGACCAGATCGGGCACGAAGGGAATTTCCGTGCCGTCCTGCCCCGGATTGTTGGCATTTTCCACGCGGGTGCGGGTGTGGGTCAGGTTGGCGAAACCGCTCAGGTCTGCCGAGGGGGTGTAGCGCAGGTCGATTTCCACGCCGCTGGAACGGGTGCCCCCGGCGTTCTGGGAAATCGCCTGGGTCGCGCCCACCGCATTATCGACGATGGCGTCGGACAGGGTGTTGAGGAAAACCCGCATTCCGGCATCGAAAGTGCGGGTGATCTTCCAGTCGAAACCAATGTCGCGGCCTATCCCGTTTTCCGGTCGGAGCGCGGGATTGGGCAAATGCCCGCCGGCGGTGGGGGCGGATATCGTGCCGCCGATTTGTTTGGCGGTCGGGGCCATGAAGCTGGAACCGGCGTTGGCGTATAAGGCGAAGTCGGCGGCGGCGTTGTAGCGCAGCCCCAAGCTCCACAAATTGCGGCTCCAGGAAATGTTGCCGGTGGACGGGATGGCGCCGCCGAGCAGCGCGTAGTCGTGATGGATGGTGTTGTGGCGCACCCCGGCGCGGAACACCCAGTCGCGCCACTGCACTTTTTCCTGGAGGAAATAACCGGTGGAGCGCGCCTGGGCGTCATTTTCGCGGGTCGTGACGCCGCTTACGCTGCGGCTATCGGTCTGGTAATGCACCGATTGGGTGTCCATGCCAACCGTCAGCAGGGAATTTCCGCCGTGCAGGTAACTCAGCGTCAGGTCGAGGGGGCGGATAGTCTGGCGGGTATTGTCGTGGCTGGTCAGGGACAGGTTGGTCGGCCAGTTGTCATTGCCGAACAGCCGGTCGTAGCGCCGTTCGCCGGCCTTGAACTGAAGGTGCCAGGCCTCGGAGATGCGATTGTTGTAGGTGAAATTGAGGGTGTCGTACTGGTGCCGGAAATCCCGGTTGGGTCTGCCCATGTCGCCGTCCTGTCGGGATTGGTGGGCAAACAGCGAGAGGGTATGGTCGGAGCGCCCCATTTCGTAGGTCAGGTTGGTGAACAGCTTGGTCTTGTCGTAATCCGGCGATTTAACGGTTTGCAGCCAGGAATTCGGCGCGCCATATTGGGTGTAGTCGGAACCTTCGCCGGACAACCCGACGACGTAACTCAGATTGCCGCTGCGGCCCTGAGTGTAGGCCCGCGCGGCGTAAGTGCCCCACGATCCCGCGCCCACCGAGAAACGCGCCAGCGGCTTGTCGATGCGGCTTTTGAGTACGAAGTTGGTGGTGCCCGCCAGCGGCGCTTCGTTACCCGCGAAGTCCATGGTCAGGTAATTGGCGTACAGCACCGAGGCCGGCCCCTTATGCACTTCGACGCGCTCGATGGCCATCGTGTCGAGGCTCATCGCATCGACGAAGGAGTCGATGGGCAGGCCATCGAGGAGATAACTGTTGTATTTTGGCCCGAGTCCGGCGTAGGAACCCCAGTTGGCGTCGTTGCGCGACAGGACGTTGACGAATTGCCCGGAGGTGTAGTTCAGCAAGTCGGCGAGATTGCGGTTGTTGTCGGGCTGGCGCTCCAGGTCCTGGCTGTGCAGCACCTGGATTTTCTGGGTGACGGTGTCCAGCGACTGGGCGATTTTGGTATCGGTGACAACCATGTTGGAGAGTTGCTCCAGACTGATGGCGTCAACGAAACTGCCCAGCGGCAGATCGGCGAGCGAATCGCCCGATGGAGCGGCGCCGGCGAGAGTCGGAAGCGCCGCGAGGACGGCCAGTACAAGCCGATGGTTGCGCCGCTTGAAGACCGGTTTGCCGGTTTTTTTTGTCGATACCATGATTCCCCCTTGTCAGGAATTGATCCGAAAAGCCTCTCCAGAATTCATTATTGACTTCGTGTCGTTGTTTTTATTGTGACGACTGGCGGAACAGAGGGGCGTTACTCCCCGGTATTCCGACAACTTACGCCGCAGTCCGAAGCAGGCGACTTGATTTTATACGAAGCATAAGGGCTTGAATCGGGTGTTTCAGGAAAAATACCCCTGTAACAAAGGGGAAGGGGAGCGCGGAGCGCGCTCCCGGCAGGTTGGGTTAAACCTATATTCTTCAGTTGACCGCTTGCCGGGGAGGATAGGCTGTTGGTTCTAAGAGACTTTGTTTCAAATTTACGATTCACCCGTATGGTGAGAGCGCTACGGGCCGGATTGCACGGTTTTCAGGGCGCATGGCTGCGTTTCTCCTCCTCGCAATGGAATAGCCATTACTCGTCGTCGCGCCTCTTGTGCCCTTTGGGTATGCCCTGCGCCCTGAAAACCGCACACTCCAACCCGTTCAACTGAGGAATATAGGTTAAACCTTGAAGCGGCTGACGGCGCTTTCCAGTGCGCCGGCCAGGTTTTCGAGCTGTTCCGCCTGGGTGGCGATTTCCATTGCGGCGACGCTGTTTTCTTCGGTCATGTGGGCGATACGTTCGACGTTCTGGGCAACCTGGCTGCTGGCGGTGCTTTGCTCGCGCAATGCCGAGGAAATGTCGCTGACGGCGGCGATAACCTGATTCGCGCCGTTGCGGATCTGCTCCATCGACTGGCCGGCGCGGTTTGCCATGGCGACCCCTTCGCTGACCCGGTCGCTGCCTTGCTTCATGCTGGAGACGGCATTCTGGGTGCCGCTCTGGATGCTGTCTATCATCGCCGTGATTTCCTGGGTGGACTGGCTGGTGCGTTCGGCCAGTTTGCGCACCTCATCGGCGACCACCGCGAAACCGCGCCCCTGTTCGCCGGCGCGCGCCGCTTCAATGGCGGCGTTGAGCGCCAGCAGGTTGGTCTGGTCGGCGATTTCCTTGATGACGTTGACGATCGCGGAAATCTGTTCGGAATGTTTGCCCAGTTCGGCGATGAACTGCGAAGACTGGGTTACCGAGTCGGCGATTTTGCCCATTTCTTCCGCTGCGCTGCGCACCACGCCGCTGCCCTGCGAGGAGAGGTCACCCGCCTGACGCGCGGTGCTGTGGGTATGTTGCGAGCTTTCTGCAATGTGATCGATGGTGACGGTCATTTCCTCCACGGCGGCGGCCATTGAGGTGGTTGCCTCGCTCTGGTTTTGCGAGCTGGTGGCAACCCGTTGCGAGGAGGCGGTGAGACGGGTGGAGGCGCCGGTTACGCCGCGCGTGTTGTCGATCACCTGGCGGATGATGTCCTGAAAACTGGCGATCATGTTGTTGAATGAAGTCCCCATCCTCCCCACTTCGTCCGACGATGACACTTTGACGCGCATCGCCAGATCGTTGGTGCTCTGGATGGTGGACATCGCCGCTTCAAGCTCCTTGAGCGGATTGACGATGCCGCGCGTGACAACCACCATGTAAATCCCGATCAATACGGCAATCACCAGGATGATCCCGATGGTCCACGCCGCCTGACTCCAGAAAATCGCATCCACATCATCCACGTAGATGCCCGAACCGATCAGCCAGCCCCACGGCGAAAAACCCTTGACGTAGGAAATTTTGGGCAGGGGTTTGTCTGCGCCTGGCTTGGGCCACATGTAGTCGACGAAACCTTCGCCCGACTTGTTCACGGTGTTGACGAATTCCATCATGAACAGCTTGCCGTTGGGATCCTTGTTGCCCGCCATATCCTTGCCGATCAACTCCCCCTTGGGGTGCATGATCATTTTGGCCTGCATGTCGTTGACCCAGAAGTATTCGCTTTTTTCGTAGCGCATCGCGTTGATGCTATCCAGCGCGGCCTTCTTGGCTTCTTCCTCGGGCATCGCACCGGACTTGAAGCGGTTGTGATAAAACACCAGGATGCCGTGCGCGGCTTCGACCAGATGGCGGGTTTTAACTTTGCGGTCATCCATCAGGGTGGATTTTTCGGCCTGCAATGCAAAACCGGCGATCAACGCCATGCCGGCAAACGCGGCGATCATGATGAATAACAGGCGGGTTTTGATGCTCCCCCCGGATGGCTGACTCATTGACTTTTCCCCTTTGTTATCCGCCAGTTGCAAACCCTGCCGAGAGCGGTGCGCTTAAACAATATCAGGCTTGCAATATATACCAATTTCCCTCGCATCTGGATAGGGGAATCACCTAGCGAAGGGTTTTTTGTAGCATAAAATTTAACGCCGCTTTTCGTTGCCGGGCGCGGCGTTTGGGGCTTTTTGCGGGGTCTTACACCTGCCCCAGCAAAACCAGAATCCGCTCCATGTCGAGGTGTTCTTCGACGCTGTCGGCGAGGCGCTCCAGGTCGCGTTCGCGCAGACTGTGGTAGTCCAGGGTGAGTGGCGCGCCCAGGCCTGCCCAGCGCAGCAGCGCGTCGCAAGCCGGGGTGGATTCGAACAAGCCATGTATATAGAGACCGAGGATCAGGCCGTCTTCCGATAGCGCGCCATCGCTACGCTCGTCAAAAAATGCGGCGGGGCGTTCCAGCGCCGGGCCGGCGCTGACGCCCGCGTGGATTTCATAGCCGACCAGCGCCGCGTTTTCCAGGGCCAGCGTACCGCTGACATTACGCAATTGTTTTTCCGTTTCGAGAACGGTGGTCATGTCGAAATAACCCAGCCCCGCTGAAGCGCCGGGAATACCTTCGACCCCGCTGGGATCAACGAGGAGTTTGCCGAGCATCTGGAAGCCCCCGCAAATGCCGATGAGTTTGCCCCCGTAACGCAGGTGGCGCTTGAGGTATTCCTCCCAGCCCTGAGCGCGCAGCCAGGCGAGGTCGGCGCGGCTGTTTTTGGAGCCGGGCAGGATTACCAGGTCGGCAGAGGGCGGCGCTTCGTCGGGGGCGATGAAGCGGAAATCCACCTGCGGATGCAGGCGCAGCGGGTCGAAATCGGTGTGGTTGCTGATCTGCGGCAGAGCCGGAACGATGACCGAGAGAGCGGTTTTTCCCTTGGCTGGGGTGGATTCCTGAGTTAGGTTGTCTTCGGCTTCGAGGTGCAGGCCTTGCAAAAAAGGCAGTACACCCAGCACCGGTTTGCCGGTCTTTTGCTCCAGCCAGTCCAGCCCGGTCTGCAACAGGGCGACATTGCCCCGGAAGCGGTTGATGACAAAACCGGCCACTCGCGCCTGCTCACTTTCCGAAAGCAGCTGGAGGGTGCCGAAAAGATGGGCAAACACCCCACCCCGGTCGATATCGGCAATCAGCACTACCGGGCAATCCACTGCCTCGGCGAAACCCATATTGGCGATGTCACCCGCGCGTAAATTGATTTCGGCGGGCGACCCGGCCCCTTCCGCAATAATTACCTGATATTGCGCCGCCAGCCGGGCGTGGGATTCCAGCACCGCGCGCCGCGCCGCCGCTTTGAAGTCCTGAGAGTTGCCGGTGTTGAAATTGCCGATGGCGCGTCCCTGAATAATGATTTGCGCACCGCTGTCGCCATTCGGTTTAAGCAACACCGGGTTCATGTCGCTGTGCGCCGGAATGCGGCAGGCCTGCGCCTGCACGGCTTGAGCGCGCCCGATTTCGCCGCCGTCCACGCTGACGGCGCTGTTCAACGCCAGATTCTGTGGCTTGAAAGGGGCGACCGCGATGCCGCGCCGCGCCAGACAACGACACAGAGCGGCAGCCAGGGTGCTTTTGCCGGCATCCGACGTTGCGCCCTGGATCATCAGGGTGACGGCGCTCATGAGTGGCGCTTTCCCGGCAGGTATCCCGCAAAGGCGGATGAGTGGCGTGAAATAAGGGAGGTCATAGGTAGGCTCTTCTGATCGGACAGGTTGGTGAAGTCGGCAAAAATTCCGCTGATTGTAAACCGTTGGTCATTGTTGTTTGGTTGCGGGGCGGTGGGATGTTGTTCGGTGTGTCGGACGCTTCGGTCGGCGGTTTTCCAAATGGCCCTTGCAGGTAGGGATTGGGCTGAATGGCTCGCTATGAAAGCGTGAAATTAGTCACAAAAGCCACCACCCGCCTTATGCGCATGTCATTTGTTGAATTAAATTGTCTATCAATGTGGATATTAAATTATTGATATTAAACAATTGTTGTAATTTCGGTGTTTTCTGAATGGTGTGTTTATCATGTTGATTTAATGGAATATTGTTCACGTAACACGAAAAAATGTTAAAAAAATCACATCTCCTTCGAGTTTCGCCCTAACAGACTGTTACATTATTTTACGTTTCCCTTACAATGCAAATGTCCTGAACGCCCGCAAGGCAATAATTTAGCCGGGTTCGGTTGAGGTCTCCCACGGAGGCTCTCAACCCAAGGACTGGGTGGTGGTATCGCAACGCCGGCCCTGCATTTTTCGGAATCAACCAAATAGTTATGGAGGTTATTGTGAATACAAACTTTAGGTTAACTATCATCGCATCGTCGATCAGCGTGTTGTTTGGCACCGCATCGGTGTTTGCCGCTGACGCCCCGACTACCACGCCGCCAACAACCCCAGCGCCGACAACGACCACCAACCTGCCTGCAACGCTGAAAACAGACGTGCAAGCTACGTTTCCTGGAGCGACCTTTGGCACGGATGGACAGGTTAAGGTGGACAATCTCAGTTTCGTGCCGTTGCTGCCCCCCGGCTACGATCCCGCGAAGCAGAACACGAAACTGGGGGATTTGAAACAACTTCCCGATGGTTCGTATTCCGACGGAAAACTGCAATTCGTCCCGATAGTATCCACTCCCGGCGAATTGCCCAAGTTGCCGGATACCTTTATGACCCCGCTTAGCGGCAATACGTTGCCGTCGAACTTCCAGCCGCCCGCCGGTTTCGTGCCGAAAGATACGGTTCCACTGCCGAGTGGCGTGACCGTGCCGGACAAGCCGCCAGTCAGTATGGTGAAGGACATGGAAAACTCCGGAGCCATTCCGCCGGGCTTGGTGACGTTCAACACCGATGGAACCGTCAGCGTGAAAGGCGGCTCCTCTTATCTACCGTTTGTGCCGCCGGCGGGCAGCCAAGGGAAATTTGATCCCAAGAGCGGCAACAAACCCAAACTGGAAATTGATCCTAAAACCGGCGTGATTACCTTCCCGGACGGATCACAATTCGCGCCGCTGGTTGCAGGCACGAACCCCGGTGACATGACTCTGCCCACGGGCTTTAAACCGGGAACAGGTGTTTCCCTGCCCAAAGAGGCCGGCTTGCCACCGCAGTTCAGCATTCCGTCGAATATGCCGCTGCCTTCCGGCATGACCTTGCCGGCTGGCGTGACGATTCCCAGCGACTATCAGTACATGATCCCGCCGGGAACCACCCTGCCGCCGGGGGCGCAGATACCCACGGGCGTAAAATCCGCATCGGATGTCGTGGTGCCGCCGGGGATCATGTTGCCGGCAGGCACGAATGTAGGAACCGGCGCCAACTTGCCCAAAGGAACCCAGATATTGCCTAACGGCTCGGTGGTCATCCCCGGCACATCTATCCCTTCCGGCGTCACGCCGCCCACCACTTGGACGCCACCCAGTGGGGTAACAAAGTCAACCGACGGTAGCTATTATGTGCCCCCGCCCCCGACCGGCGGTTTCCAGCCGCCGCCGAAACCGCTGAAGGTCAACTCCGATGGCACCGTGGTGATGCCCGCCCCGCCCGCTGGCATTTCGATACCACCAGGCGCGACAATCAATACTGATGGCACTATTACGCTGCCCGCCCCGGCCTTCATCGGGCAAGTGGGTAGCGATGGCAAGGTACAGGCTCCATCCGGGGTTGGCGCGCAGATTCCGACCGGTTTCAAGCCGCAGATTCAGCAGGGAACGGCGATAAACGGCGCATTTGATCCGACCAAAATGGGTAGCGATGGCAAAATTACCAATATGCAATTGCCGCCGGGAATGCAGCCTCCGGCAGGAGCGACCAAGAATCCCGACGGCACTTACACGATGCCGGCTCCGACCGGCTTCAAACCGCCAACTGTAGGCGCGAACGGGCAAATGACCGTCCAGTTGCCGCCCGGAGCAACTCCCCCGCCCGGTGCTCAATGCACCAATGGGACGTGTACGTTTAATGCGCCGCCGCCGCCGCCGCCGGGAACGGCGCCGACGGGTTCGACGTTCACACCTCCGCCGGGTATGCAGCCTCCGGGCGGCACACAACCTCCAACTGGCTCTGCTCCGACGGGTCCGGCTCCGACGGGTTCGGCTCCGACGGGTCCAGCTCCGACGGGTCCGGCTCCGACGGGTCCAGCTCCGAC
>CAYVIN010000011.1:0-2520 GCA_964451375.1 uncultured Sulfuricella sp. | reverse complement strand
CGACGGGTCCGGCTCCGACGGGTCCAGCTCCGACGGGTCCGGCTCCGACGGGTCCAGCTCCGACGGGTCCGGCTCCGGGTAGCTGTGTGGCACCAGCCATCTGCTAAACCTGCATAGTTGAAAAACAAAAAGCCAAGTCCAAAAGGACTTGGCTTTTTTTTGGACAAAATACTATGCGAGCGTATTTCCGGGGCGCGGGCGGAGTCAATTATTCAAGCGGCATTCCATCAACAATTACGTTACCCAAGAGTCACTAATGGCGGACGCCTGTGTACGTGTGATGCTCATCGCGAAAAACAAAGGCGCGACTTATTGCTGGCCGAATTGCGCCAATTTCTCGATGTTGTGAATTTCCACATCCTTGCCTTTGACGCTGATCAGACCCGCCGCAGCCAGATCGTGGAGAACCCGGGAAAAGGTTTCCGGGGAGATGTTCAGGCGTGAGGCGATTACGGTTTTGCTGGCCGGCAGCGCCACCGTGACTTCCTGGTTGGAGCCGACTGCTTCGTGCTGGAGCAGATAACCGATCACCCGCTGGGTGCAGGAGCGCAGGCTGTAGGCTTCGACATCGGCAATCAGGCTGTGCAGGCGGGTGGAAAGTCCCGCCAGCATTTTGCGGGCAAAGCCCGGATGCCGATCAATGCCGTCCACCACCACACTCCGCGATATATGGAGCAGGAGTGAATCCACCAGCGCCTGTGAATATACGGGGTATGGGGTATTCATGAACATCACTGCTTCGCCGAAGGTTTTTCCCGCCCCCACCAGATTGACGACTTTCTCGATACCTTGCGGTGACGAAAAGGCCAGTTTGATTTGCCCATGCACAACCACGTAAAAGCCATGCGGCGGATCGCCCCGTTGAAACAGGATTTCCCCGCGTGAAACATGGATTTCCCGGCATCCCTGGGCGATCCGCTCGATTTCTTCGCTGCTCATTTCCTTGAATAACGGAAGGTTGGCGAGAATGGTGTTGATTTTGCTGACGCTCAAGGTGTCTCCAGATTTAGGGAATGCCAAGGTCGATGATTCTAGCATTAAGATGTGGTGTGAATAAATATTTGACATAGATCAAGGCGATTGCCTGTAAAGCCGCGCAATCTTCACCCCAATTGTGGATGGGCTTCTCTTGAATTGAAAAATGGCGACCCCGCTGGACAGAGCGCAATTCCTGCGCGGCGATTTCAAGGGGCGGCACTCACCGCGCAGGCCCCCGTGGGCGCTCGCGGAAGCGCAGTTTGTCGAAATTTGCAGTCGGGGCGGCGCGTGTATCTCGGCCTGCCCGGAAAAAATCCTTGAGAAAGGGCGGGGCGGTTTTCCCCATATTGAATTTGCGCGGGGTGAATGCACGTTTTGCGGCGAATGTCTCAAGGCCTGTAAAAGTGGGGCGTTGACCAGCAGTGGCGATGATCCGCCGTGGTTTCTCAAGGCGCTTGTTTTGCCGGAGTGTCTGGCTTTTGCCCAAGTGGTGTGCCGTACCTGCGGAGAGTTTTGCCCGGTGGGGGCGATTCGTTTTCCGCCGGTAGTGGGCGGAGTGGCGAAGCCGCTGGTGAATGCGGGGATGTGTACGGGATGTGGGGCGTGTTTTGCGCCTTGTCCGAAGCAGGCGATTCAACTGGTGGAAGAATAATTTTTTGTGTCCGTAAAAATTTTGAGGAGACGAGCAATGAGCGTGACAAGACGTGAGTTTATCAAGAGCAGCGCCGCAGCGGCTGCCGCTACGGCGGCGGGTGTAGCGCTGCCGGTGACCAATCAGGCCCTGGCGGCGGTGGATGCCGGGGTGAAATGGGACAAGGGGGTGTGCCGTTTCTGCGGCACCGGCTGCGGAGTGCTGGTTGGAACCAAGGACGGGCGCGTGGTGGCGACTCAGGGCGACCCGGATGCGCCGGTCAATAAGGGATTGAACTGTATCAAGGGGTATTTCCTGTCGAAAATCATGTACGGCAAGGATCGCCTGTCCACCCCGATGTTGCGCATGAAAGACGGCAAGTTCGACAAAAACGGCGAGTTCGCGCCGATTTCCTGGGACAAAGCCTTCGATATCATGGAAGAGAAGTGTAAGGCCACCCTCAAGGCCAAAGGCCCCAAGGGTATCGGAATGTTCGGTTCCGGCCAGTGGACGATCTGGGAAGGTTACGCCGCCGCCAAGCTGTTCAAGGCCGGTTTCCGTTCCAACAACCTCGATCCCAATGCCCGCCATTGCATGGCTTCCGCCGTGGTCGGCTTTATGCGCACCTTCGGTATCGACGAGCCGATGGGCTGTTATGACGACGCCGAACACGCCGACGTATTCGCCTTGTGGGGTTCCAACATGGCGGAAATGCACCCCATCCTGTGGTCGCGCATTACCGACCGCCGCCTGACCGGCAAGGATGTGAAAGTCCACGTGTTGTCCACCTTCACCCACCGTTCCTGCGAACTGGCGGACAACGAGTTGATTTTCAAGCAGCAGACCGATCTGGCGATTCTCAACTATATCTGCAACTACATCATCCAGAACAACGCGGTCAACGAAGACTT
>CAYVIN010000010.1:0-70775 GCA_964451375.1 uncultured Sulfuricella sp. | reverse complement strand
GCCCCATGTCGCGGTGGGTCAGCTTGAACCAGGCGCGGGCGAAGGCGTCGGCGAACTCGTCGGGGTTGTCGCGGAAGCGCAGTGCGATTTTTTCATAGGCCGGGTCCATGCGCATCGCCATGTCGGCGGTGGTCATGATGATCGGCACTTTCTTCGCGGCGTCGTGCGCGGCTGGCGCCATATTGCTGTCGGTCGCCTGTTTCGGCGTCCACTGCCAAGCGCCCGCCGGGCTCTTGGTCAGCACCCAATCGTTGTCGAACAGCATGTTGAGATAGCTCATGTCCCATTGGGTCGGGGTCGGCGTCCACGAGCCTTCCAGGCCGCTGCCGATCTGGTCGCCGCCCTTGCCGCTGGCGAAGCTGTTCTTCCAGCCCAGGCCCATCTGCTCGATGGGCGCGGCTTCGGGCTCCGGCCCCACGTGCGTGGCCGGAGCGGCGCCGTGGCATTTGCCGAAGGTGTGACCGCCGCAGGTGAGAGCCACCGTCTCTTCGTCGTTCATCGCCATGCGCGCGAAGGTCTCGCGCACGTCGCGGGCGGAGCCGAGCTGATCCGGGTTGCCGCCGGGGCCTTCCGGGTTGACGTAGATGAGGCCCATCTGCACGGCGGCGAGCGGGTTTTCGAGCTGGTGTTCGCCGGAATAGCGCGTCTTGTCGTCCAGCCACTTTTCTTCATTGCCCCAGTAGACATCGATCTCCGGCGCCCAGATGTCCGCGCGCCCGCCGCCGAACCCGAAGGTCTTGAAGCCCATCGATTCCATGGCGACGTTGCCCGCGAGAATGATGAGGTCGGCCCAGGAAATTTTCTTGCCGTATTTCTGCTTGATCGGCCACAGTAGCCGGCGGGCCTTGTCGAGGTTGACGTTATCGGGCCAGCTGTTGAGGGGGGCGAAGCGCTGGTTGCCGTTGCCCGCGCCGCCGCGCCCATCGCCGGTGCGGTAGGTGCCTGCGCTGTGCCAGGCCATGCGGATGAAGAAGGGGCCGTAATGCCCGTAATCCGCAGGCCACCATTCCTGCGAGTCGGTCATCAGGGCGGTGAGGTCATTCTTCAAGGCCGCGAAATCGAGGGTCTTGAATTCCTCGGCGTAGTTGAAGTCCTCGCCCATCGGGCTGGACTCGGGGGTGTGCTGGTGCAGAATTTCGAGATGCAGCTGGTTCGGCCACCAATCGTGGTTCGACGTACCGCTCCCGGCTTTGTGTACAAACGGACATTTGCTGTCGGACATGGTTTTTTCCTCCGGTTGATTGAACGCATAGTTCAATGTATGCCTTCCGACCGGAATAATCTAATAGGATTTGGCAATGTGCGCGATAGTGCGTTCGAACGTGCCTGCTTCTGGGCCTGTACCGGTGTTCGAAGGCAGGAAAGCCATTTATTGCGGGTTGCGGGCAGGCGAGCGCGCCGGGAAGTTTCTGGGCGGCTTTCCGCCTATAACCATCGTTGTTGGCTAAATGCTGACCGAATCCGCCGTCTTCCCGATAATCTCCCGGCGGCATTCCCGGTAAACCTCGCGCGCCTTGCCCAACACATCATCGGGAATGGCGACATGGGCGTAATCGGTGGGTGTCCGGTTGATTTTCCCGCTATGAATCCGTTCGGACGAGTCGCCTTTCCGGGGCTTGCCGGTGTGGCCGAAGATTTGATATTCCTCACTTAACGGGCTATCCAGCGCGAGCCACTTGGTTAACCGGGGCAGCAGTTTTTCCGGGGCGCGTTGCAGCAGCTCTGCATCGAAATAGTAGTAGGGATGATGGGTTGCACGGCTGAATTCGGCGAGAGCCTGGAGGCGCGCAATGTAGTAGTTCGCCGCCTCGACGGGGGAGGCATAGAGATCATCGACTTCCTTTTGGGCAAACAGGTGGACGATGCTTTGGATGGTGTGTTGCGGCTCCTGTAGGGAAATCAGAATCTTCGTGTTGGTCGCGCCCAGCCGCTCGGGTTTCAACACATAGTCGTTGTGCAGCAGTTTGTCGAATAGGTAGCGGCTGTTTGCCTTGATCTCATCGCCTTCCAGAAATACCTCAAGCTGTCTGTCCAGTGCGGCGGCGTTCTCGTAGCTCAAGTGCATTTCGTAGTAGCCGTTGATCTGCGGATGTGAGCCGAGAATATGCCCGGCCAGGCTGGTCAGGGCGCGCATGTGGCTGAGCAGGAAAATTCTCGCGAGGGGGTCGGGTGAGGGATTCATACAATCGGATCAAATATTCGGGGTGCCGCGCATTTTACCCCGCCGGGCGCTGGGAGGGGCTCGCAATCCCGTTGAATAGGGCAATCCGGCGGCCTCGGCGCGGCTTGTGTGATACATTTGTGTCATTCATGTGACAAGGTCGCCGACGATGCAAGTTTTTTCGAACAATTTCCGTATCCCCGGCGATTTCTGGGGCGGACTTGCCGCCATGCTGGTGGCGTTGCCGGCTGCGGTGGCGTTCGGGGTCACGGTGTATTCCGCCATCGGGCCGGAATATGCGGTTTTCGGCGCTTTGGCCGGAATTCTCGGGGCGGCGGCGCTGGGTTTGATTGCCCCCACCTTGGGCGGGGCAGACCGCCTCATCAGTGCCCCTTGTGCGCCGGCTGCCGCCGTGTTGGCGGCCTTCGCCATCGAGTTGGTGAAACAGGGCGTGGCCCCGGCCAGCATCGTTCTGTTGCTGACCGTGCTGGGCATCCTGACCGGCCTGATCCAGATGCTCATTGGCTTTCTGGGCGTCGGCAAACTCATCAAGTACATTCCCTATACCGTGGTCAGTGGTTACCTGACCGGCGTCGGGCTGATCATCATCGGCAGTCAGATACAGAAATTCGTCGGCGCACCCAACGGAACCCCCTGGTGGGAGGCGATGCTTTCGCCGCATTTATGGGATATGCGCGGCATTGCAGTGGGTGCGGCGACGGTGATAGTGGCGCTGCTCGCGCCACGTCTGACCAAGGCGGTGCCCGCTACGATTCTGGGCATATTCGCGGGGATAATCACCTATTTCGCCCTCGCCAATCACGACCCGGCCATGCTTTCCCTGACCGACAACAAGCTGGTGCTCGGCCCGCTCGGGGCGACCGGGGAAGGGTATATCAGCACCATCAGCAGCCGCTGGCAGGAAATCGGTCAGCTCACCCTGGCGCAGGTCGGCGGCTTATTCGGCAGTGCGCTCACCCTCGCCGCGCTGCTTTCCATCGATACCCTGAAAACCTGCGTGGTGATCGACCAGTTGACGCGCAGCCGCCATGAGCCGAATCGCGAACTGGTGGCGCAAGGCATCGCCAACATCACTTCGGCGGCGATTGGTGGGATACCCGGCGCGGGCACCATGGGCGCTTCGCTGGTGAACCTCAACAGCGGCGCGCAAACCCGCGTTTCGGGCATTGCCGAGGGCGCACTGGCGCTGCTGGCCGCATTGTTGCTGGGTTCCTTCATCGCCTGGATACCGATTGCTACCCTGGCGGGCATCCTGATCGTCATCGGGCTGCGCATGATCGATACCGAACCCCTGCATTTCCTTGAATCGCGCGCTACAGTATTTGATTTCGCGGTGGTCGGCACGGTTATCGCGGTGGCTTTGACGGTCGGTCTGATTGCCGCATCCGCCGCCGGCGTGGCGATGTCCATCGTGTTGTTCGTGCGCGAGCAGTTGGGGGGCTCGGTGGTGCGGCGCAAAACCTTTGTGAATCAGCGTTCTTCCACTTGGTATCGCCCCGAAGCGGAAATGCGCATCATCGAGCAGAAAGGCGATAAGGCGGTAATTTTTGAATTGCAGGGCAGCCTGTTTTTCGGAACAACTTATGAGTTGTATTCGGCGCTGGAACCGGAAATCAAGATGCGCGACTACGTCATCCTCGATATGCGCCGGGTGCAATCGGTGGACATCACGGCGGCCCATATGCTCAACCAGGTGCGCGATATGTTGGTCGAGCGCGGCGTACCGTTGATCCTCAGCAATGTCCGCGAACTGTTGCCCAACGGGCGCAACCTGCGGGAATTTTTCGAGCAGACCGGGCTGACCCGCGCCAGCGAATACGTCAAGGTATTCCCCATCATCGAATCGGCCATCGAATGGGTGGAAGACCAGATTGTCGGCGATGCGCTGCCGCCGACCGATGAACAAATTCCCCTGACCATCCACGAAATGGAGATGTTCCAGGGCCGTAAGGACGCTACCCTGGCCGACCTCGAAGCGCGGATGGAACAGCGCATCTACAAGGCCGGCGAAGCCATTTACAGTATCGGCGACCCTGGCAATGAGCTATACCTGATCCGCCGGGGGGAAATCAAGATCATGTCGCCAATCAGCGGCAGCCGCCGCCTCCACCACATCGCCACCTTCGGACGCGGCGACTTCTTCGGCGGCCTCGCCCTGCTCGACGGACGCCCGCGCGGTAACAACGCCACCGCCCGCATCGATACCGAGTTGTACGTCCTCTCGCTGGAACAATTCAACCTGCTCGCCGAAGAACACAAACGGCTGGCCTTCACCCTGATCAGCGCCATCGCCCGCACTCTCGCGCAACGCCTGAGACATGCCGATGGGGAACTGACGCTGCTGCACGAGTGACGGCCAATCCGGCCTGCCCGGAAAGCCGCGTCATTGCTTGTTCTCAAGGCATGTCGCCGTCCCTTGGGCGTTGCGGGGTTACTGGTTACTAACGTGGCGTGTTGGTTGTCGGAGAAAACCGCAGTGATTGTCGCGGTGATGAGGCTTTTTGCAGGGCGTCCAGCCGCTAGCGCCACCGTTATGACAGGCGCTTCCTACGTCCCCCGCCGCCTCGGAATAATCCCCGGCTGTCTTTGCCATTTGTATTCCGGCAACCATTCGCTCAAGTCCTGTTTCAGGTCGATTTCGTCGGGGGGCGGCTCCTGTTTCAGCCAGTTGAGGAAGCGTCCCAGCCATTGGGGATCGACGCTGCGGGCTTTGGCGATGCGTAGTTTGGGATGGGGGGTGGGGAGGGTGTTTTCGCCGTCGGCGAGCAGTTCTTCAAAGAGTTTTTCGCCGGGGCGCAGGCCGGTGTAGACGATGCGGATGTCTTCTTCGCTAAAGCCGGAGAGGCGGATCATGTCGCGGGCGAGGTCGGCGATTTTCACCGGTTTGCCCATGTCGAGGACGAAGATTTCGCCGCCGTGGCCCATCAGGCAGGCCTGCAGGACGAGTTGGGTGGCTTCGGGGATGGACATGAAGTAACGGATGATGTCGGGGTGGGTGACGGTGACCGGGCCGCCCTTGCTGATTTGTTCGTGGAATTTGGGGATGACGCTGCCGGTGCTGCCCAGCACGTTGCCGAAACGAACGATGATGAATGCTGTGCCGCTGTCGTGCTGGAGTCCCTGGCAGACCATTTCGGCAAGCCGTTTGCTGGCGCCCATGACGTTGGTGGGGTTGACCGCCTTGTCGGTGGAGATCATCACGAATTTTTCGACGCCATGATTCTGCGCGGCGCGCGCCAGGGTGTGGGTGCCGAAGATGTTGTTGCGCACTGCTTCCCAGGCGTTTTCGTTTTCCATCAGCGGCACGTGTTTGTAGGCGGCGGCGTGGAAAACCACGGCAGGAGAGTGGCGGCGCAGCAGTTCTTCGACGCGCGAGGCGTTTTTTACGTCGCCGATGGCGCACACGATGGGGATATCCGGGAAACGTTCGCGGAATTCCTGCTCGATGCGGTATAGCGCGAGTTCGTTGAGTTCAAAAAGCACCATCAGGCGCGGTTCGAAACGGGCGATCTGGCGGCACAGTTCAGCGCCGATGGAGCCGCCCGCGCCGCTGACCAGCACTGTCCTGCCGCCGATCAGATCCAGCAACCCGTGGTTGTCGAGAATCACCTTGTCGCGCCCGAGCAGGTCGTCCACCTCGACCTTGCGGATTTGCGAGACGGTGACGCGCCCGCTGACCAGGTCTTCAAAGGCCGGGACGGTGAGTACGTCGATATGCGCGCCGTTGCACAGTTCGGCGGCGCGGCGGCGCACGTTGGGATGGACGCCGGGCATGGCGATGATGGCGTGGCTTGCGCCGGTGTTTTTTGCCCATAACGCCAGATCATCAAGGGGGCCGTGTACCTTGACGCCGTGCAGCAGGCGGCCTTGTTTTTCCGGGTCGTCATCGAGCAGGCCGACGACATGCCAGGTTTTGCTGTGGGATAGCTCGCGCAGCAGGTTGGCGGCAGTGTCGCCCGCACCCAGCACCAGTACCGGTTCGCCGCGCTGCTGCAGGAGTCCGTAGAGGCGGTGTTCCTTCCAGGCGCGGTAAGTCATGCGGCTGCCGCCCATCATGGAAGCCAGCAGCAGCGGGTCGAGCAGCAATACCGAGCGGGGGGTGCCGTCCAGGCGCAGCATGTAGAGGATCAGCGGTGTGACCACAGTCGCGGCGGCGATGGCAAACAGGATACGTTTCAGGTCGGGCAGGCTGGCGTAGCGCCAGATCCCGCGATACAGGCCGAAACCCCGGAAAATCAGGGCTTGTGCGGGTACTACCCAGACCAGCGATTGCCACAGGTGATCCCAATAGGCCGGCGGGATGTCGAGGTTGAAGCGCAGCCAGTAGGCGATGAACCAGGCGAACGCCGCCGCCACGATATCGTGGGTGAAAGCGAGCAGGGTGCGGGGATTGGGCTTGGCGGTCATTTTTGTCTGTGTGGATTATGCCGTTGCCATTCTATATCAATCCGCCACATTGCCGCGCCATAAGCGATGGCCCAGGCCGCGAGCAAGGTATATTGAAGCGCCGCGCTCTGGGTGCGTCCCCACAGGGCGGAATACCCGGTCGCCGCCATCAGCGCATATTCGCACAGGGCGGTGGTGCGGTGTCCCAGTCCCAGTTGCACGAGGCGCTGGTAATAATGTTCGCGATGCGCCTGCCAGACCTTTTCGCCACGCAAGCCGCGTTTTGCCAGGGTGATGCTGGCGTCCACGACGAATGGCGAAAAAACCAGCGGAGCGAACCACCACGGCCATAAGCCACGCTGCCAGCCAAGCAGGCCCAGCGCGGCGGCGAAAAATCCCAGGGGGATGGAACCGGCGTCGCCCATGAAAATCCGCGCCGGGTGGAAATTGAATAGCAGAAATCCCAGCGCCGCTGCCGAGACGGCGAAAGCCGCCCCGGCGAATTCCCGGTCTCCCGCCACCAATGCGGCAATTCCCATAAAGCCGAAACCAAACAGCGCCATGCCGCCCGCCAAGCCATCCGAACCGTCCATGAAGTTGTAGAGGTTGCTCATCCATACGATGGCGAGGGTTGCCGCGACGATTACCCACAGCGGGAAATGGCCGAGACCGGCGTAGGCCAGCAGGGCTGCGGCGGCGAGATGGGCGAGCAGCCGCCAGCGCACCGCCAGCCCGGATAGGTCGTCGAGAAACGACACGATGGCCAGCGTCAACCCTAATCCCAGCGGCAACCACAGCCAAGCGGGATGCAGCGTCAGCCAGCTTACCAGCACCCCGGCGAGAATCGCTAATCCGCCGGTGCGGGGAATGGCGCGGGTGTGCAGGGAACGCTGGTTGGGGTCGTCCATCGCTACTTTGGCGAGACCGCTGTGCAGCAGCCAGGCGATGCCTGCCCAGGTGACGGCGAGGGCCAGGAGCGGGGTGAGGTTGGTGAGGATCATGCCGGTATCCTCCCGCGATACCAGGCGGCGGTAGCGGCCAGGCCCTGTTCCAGGGTGTAGGGCGGTAGCCAGCCGAGGTCGTTACGCAAACCGGGGTCGTCAATTTCCAGTGAATCCAGCAGCCGTGTCACTTCGGCGTTTTTGCCGGTGAGCCAGCCGACCAGCTTGAGTAGCACGGGCGGGATCGGCAGCAGGCGCGCGGATTTGTCCAGGCTCGTCGCGATGGCGCGCACCAGCGCCGGGCTGGAGAGTGGCGTGCTATCGCTGGGCAAAAAGGTTCTGTCGGGCGCGGCCGGGTGTTCCAGGCAGCAGCGGATGACATCGGCGAGATTGCCCAGGTAAAGCAGGCTGCGCCGGTTGCTCACCGCGC
The DNA here is from genome assembly GCA_964451375.1 of uncultured Sulfuricella sp. Taxonomy (GTDB): domain Bacteria; phylum Pseudomonadota; class Gammaproteobacteria; order Burkholderiales; family Sulfuricellaceae; genus JAGXQV01. Next base: position 62,836 of record CAYVIN010000010.1, on the reverse strand, counting down.
CCAGCGGTAGCGGAATGCCGCGCTCGACCAGCGTCAAAAGGCGCAGGAAGTTGGCTTTGACGCCGGGGCCGTACACCAGCGGCGGGCGCAGGATAACCACTTCCATGCCGGTGTCGGCGGCGATTCGGTGGAGTTCCTGTTCCGCTTCCCATTTGGAAACGCCATAGGGGTCTTGTGGGTTGGCGGGATCGGGGGGGCGGAACGGCTGGTTGGAAGTCGCTTCGCCGTTGACCTTGATGGAACTTAGATAAACCAGACGTTTCACCCCGGCCCGTGCGGCCTGATGCGCCAGATGGGCTGTGCCGTCGCGATTGACGGTGCGGTAGAGAGTCAGCGGGTCGCCGGCGGCGTCGTGCAAGACATGGACGCGCGCGGCGAGATGGATGACTGCCGCGACGCCTTCCAGCGCCGCGCGCCAATCGGTATCCGGGCCGATCTCGCCAACGACAACGCAGCCGGGTTGGGGCGACCGCGCGGTTTTGCGCACTGTCCAGCCTGCGCTCTCCAATAGCGGACACAGCGCCTGCCCGACGAAGCCGTTTGCGCCGGTAACCAGAACGGTTTTCATGCCAGCATCTCCCGGTATAACGCGAGTGTTTGCGCGGTGATGTGCTCCACCGAAAATTCGCGCTCGACCATTTGGCGGCCCTGCAAGCCGAATTGACGGCGTTGCGCGGGGGCTTCCAGCAATTCCCGCAGGGCGCGGGCAAGTGCTGTGGCATCGCGAGCCGGAACCAGCAGGCCATTCTGGCCGGGGCGGACGATTTCGCGGCAGCCCGGTACGTCGGTGGCGACGATGGCGCGTCCGCAGGCGGCGGCTTCCAGCAGGGCCTTGGGTAGACCTTCGCGGTAGGAAGGCAGACAGACCAGGTTGGCCTGGGTCAGCAGCCGGGCCATGTTTTCCTGACGGCCCGGCCATTCGACGAAGCCTAAATCGCGCCACGCTTCAAGCTGGGCGGCGGGAATTGCGGCGGGGTTGTCCGGGTCGCTTTCGCCGGCGAGCAGGAAACGTGCTGCAATGCCTTGCTCTTTGAGGATTTGCGCCGCTGCGACGAATTCACCGACGCCTTTGTCCCACAACATCCGTGCCGGCAATACCACCAGCGGGATGGGGTTTTCCGGCTCGGGGGTGCAGGCGAACTGCGTAGTGTCCACGCCGGAGCCGCGTATCAGGGTGATTTGGGCGGCATTCGCAACGCCGGTATCGAGCAGGGCGGCGCGGTCGTCGGGGTTTTGCAGGATGATGCGGCCCCGTTTGAGGAGAAGGCGGAAAGCCAGGGTGATGAGCGGACGTAAAAGTTGCACCGGGAGCTTGTCGGAGGTGAATACGTAACCCATCCCCGCCAGGGCGTTGACCACTGCGGGGACGCTGGCGAGGCGCGCGGCGAGCGAGCCATACAACACCGGCTTCAAGGCGACGTGGTGGACGATGGCGGGCCGTTCGGCGCGGTAGAGCGCGGTGATCTCGGCGATGGCGCGAATTTCCCGCCAGGGATTGCGGCTGTTGCGCTTGAGGGTGAGCGGCAAGAGACGTAGGCCGGCTGCGCGGATTTGTTCGCCATGGTCGCGCACCCGGCAGGCGACGGCTACGTCAAAGCCGGCGTCGCGGGCCGCGCAGGCGAGCGGCAGGCGATGTGAACAGAAATACCAATCTTCGGTGACCAGAAACAGCAGCTTGGGCTGCGCGGCGGACACCCGTCAGCCCCTTTGCAAATACCACCGGGCGGCGATGTCCAGCCCTTCACGCAAGGTGTGGGTGGGCTGGTATCCGAGCAGGGAGTGGATCTTGGAAATGTCGGCGAGCGAGTGGGGTACGTCGGCGGCGCGGAAATCCCGATAAACCGGTTGAATATCGGCAACCTCGGGATGAACGCGCGCCACTTGTTCGCGCACCAGTGCAAACAGATCGTTCAGCGTGGTGCGGTCACCGACCGCGACGTTGTAGACCTGGTCGAGCGCTGCGGGGTTTTCCGTGGTGGCGGCGAGCAGGTTGGCCTGGATGGCGTTGTCGATGTAACAGAAATCCCGGCTGGTCAAGCCGTCGCCATTGATGTGCACCGGTTCGCCCTGCTTCAGGCTGGTGAACCACTTGGGAATGACCGCTGCGTATGCGCCTTTGGGATTCTGGCGTTTGCCGAAGATGTTGAAATAACGCAGGCCGATGGTCTTGAACCCGTAACAGCGGGCGAATACCCCGGCATACAGCTCATTGACCAGCTTGGTGACCGAATACGGCGAAAGCGGGTTACCGATGCGGTTTTCCACGCGCGGCAGGTCGGGGTGGTCGCCGTAGGTGGAACTTGAGGCGGCGTAAACAAGGCGTTTTACGGAGGCTTCGCGGGCGGCGATGAGCATGTTGAGGAAGCCGGTGATGTTGGTGTCGTTGGTGTCGCGCGGATTGTCCAGGGAGCGCGGCACCGAACCCAGCGCGGCCTGATGCAGAACGTATTCGACCCCCGTACAGGCGGCGCGGCAGGTGTCGAGGTCGCGAATATCGCCCTCGATGAAGCGGAAGTTCGCCCATTGGGCTGGGGTGACCTCGGTGGCGATTTCGTCGAGATTGGCGCGGTAGCCGGTGGCGAAATTGTCCAGGCCGACTACTGTTTGATCGAGCTTGAGCAGAGCTTCCAGCAGGCTGCTGCCGATAAAGCCGGCAACGCCGGTAACCAGCCAGGTTTCGGGATGCGCCGCCAAATTTTCTCGCAGGCGCGTAGCGTTTTTGTTTACAAGCGCCACAGGTGCATTCCAGCTGCTTTTACGGCGGCGGACTCGAACAATCCCTTAACGTCGATCAATACCGGGTTTGCGCCCATTAGTCCCGCCAATTCGGCGAGCGGCATGTCCCGGTAAGTGTGATGTGCAACAGCGGCGACTACAGCAGTGGCGGGGCGCAGATCGGCCATTTTGACCAATTCGACGCCGTATTCGTGGCGCGCTTCAGCGGCATCAGCCAACGCGTCATGGACCTGCACCCGGACGCCGTAATCCTCCAGTTCACGAATGATGTCGATCACCCGCGAATTGCGTAGGTCAGGGCAATCTTCCTTGAAAGTCAGTCCGAGTATGGTGACGGTGCTGCCCAGTACGCTGTGACCGGCGCGGATCATTTCCTTGACGGTGCGTTGGGCGACGAACTTGCCCATGCCGTCGTTGATGCGCCGCCCGGCGAGGATGACCTGGGGGATGTAGCCGAGTTTCTCGGCCTTGTGAGTGAGATAGTAGGGGTCAACGCCGATGCAGTGTCCACCGACCAAACCTGGCTGGAATTTGAGGAAGTTCCACTTGGTGCCGGCGGCTTCCAATACCTCGCGGGTGTCGATGCCCATGATGTCGAAAATCATCGCCAATTCATTCATCAGGGCAATATTCAGGTCGCGCTGGGTGTTTTCGATAACTTTGGCGGCTTCCGCTACCTTGATCGAACTGGCCGGATAAACGCCTGCGGTGACGACCGAACCGTAGACTTCCGCAACGATTTTCAGGGTGGCTTCGTCCTGCCCGGAAACCACTTTCCTGATCTTGGTGAAGGTGTGTTCCTTGTCACCCGGATTGATGCGCTCCGGGCTGTAGCCGACCGTGAAATCAACGCCGCATTTCAAGCCGGAAAATCGCTCCAGCACGGGAACACAGTCTTCTTCGGTGGCGCCGGGATAAACGGTGGATTCGTAAACCACGATGTCGCCCTTTTTGAGCGCCTTGCCGACAGTTTCAGAAGCACGGATCACCGGGCTGAGATCAGGTTGGTGAGCGTCGTCCACCGGGGTGGGCACCGCCACGATATGGAAATCGGCCAGTTTCAGATCGGCGATTTCGTGGGTATAGAGGATATCCGCTGTTTTCAGTTCGTCGTCGGCAACCTCGCCGGTGCGGTCGTAGCCGCTCTTGAGTTCGGAAATGCGCGTGGGATTGATGTCGAAACCAACGGTTCGCGCCGATTTGCCGAATGCAACAGCGACCGGCAACCCGACGTAACCCAGTCCGACGACCGAGACGATGCGATTCATTTATCTGACATCCAAGGATTTTCTATCACTATACCGGAATTTTTCGGGAACGAAAAACCAATTGAAAAACTGTTTCAAAAAGTTATTTGACAAGTGTTTTTATCTGGAATAAATTGAATAGGATAAGGGAATTGTGTAGATATTGCTCATGGCGGATCAATTGGAAGAAGCCTCGGAAATCGCTGGATTGCGCGTTTTGCCTACGTTGACGAAGCGTCAGACGGAAATTCTGACGTTTCTGGATAGCTATTTTCAGGCCAACCGTGATTATCCGACCCAGCGGGAAATCGCCGATCATTTTGGTATTTCACAAAATGCGGCGGCTTTGCATCTGGTGGCCCTGGGGAAAAAGAATTATGTGCTGAGATTGCCGGGCGAGCGGCGCAACATACGGCTGACCGCGCTGGCAATGGAGAAGTTGCGCCTGGTAAGCAAGGAAGGCGGTGCGCAAATGGTTTTCGAGTTCTGAGCGATGAAGGGTTTGCAATTCCTAAAACGGCTATTCGGTAAATCCGAACATAAGGACGGCTGGCTGGCATTCAGTTTTTTGCCCGGCGAGCTTTGCATCGTACATATGCGGCGCGCCGGGGGCGCTCGCCCGGAAGTGTTGATGTGCGCCGTCGAACCGATTAGCGCAGCGTCCGATCCCGATGCTCTGGCCCAGCTGGCGCATGATATGCGGCTCGGCCAGTATCAATGTCTGACCTTGCTGGGGTTGAACGAATACCAGGTGCTTCCGGTGGAGGTCCTGAATGTTCCCCAGGATGAATTGAAAACAGCCGTGCGATGGAAGATCAAGGACTTGCTGGATTATCACATCGACGACGCAGCAATTGATGTCTTGCGGATTCCGACCGACAAGGGGGTTGCGCCGAATCACGGGATGTACGCCATCGCCACTCGTAACGAGGTGATCCAGCGCTATGTGACGCTTTTCGAGGAAGCCGGCATTCCCTTGTCGGTTATTGATATTCCCGAAATGGCGCAGCGCAATATTGCAGTAATGCTTGAGCAGCCGGGGAAAGGCTTGGCCTTGTTGTCTTTTGACGAGGAAGGCGGGTTGCTGACGATAACCTGCGATACCGAGTTGTACCTGTCGCGACACATTGAAGCGCCGTTGTCGCAGCTTATTCAGGAGGATACCGAACAGCGCCAGCGTTATCTCGACCGCATCGTCATGGAGTTGCAGCGATCCTTCGACTACTTTGACCGGCAGTTTCATGAGATTGAACTGACCCGGCTGTTGATGGCGCCGTTGCCGCTGGCCATGGGGCTGGAGAGTTATCTGGCGAGAAACCTGCAACTGGAGGTCGAAACCGTCGATCTCCATCTGCTTTTTGATTTTTCCAAGGCTGCGGCGGGGCTGCAGCAGGATCAGTTGTCGCGTTGCTTTTTTACGCTGGGTGGTGCCTTGCGGTTTGAGGAGAAAGCCCTGTGACCCAACAGATCAATCTATTCAACCCGATTTTCCTGCGGCAGAAAAAATATTTCTCTACGGCGACGATTATGCAGGCGCTGGCTTTGCTGCTGGTGGGAGCCCTCAGCTTTTATGCCTATGCCTTTTATCAGACCAACCGTCTGGCAAAGGATGTAGAGGAAACAGGACGTCGGCTGGATCAGGAACAGAAGCGTCTGGCATCCCTTAGTGGTGATCTGGGGCCTCGCAAAATCAGCAAGGAGCTTGAACAACAGTTCAAGGAGTTGGATCGCCAATTTCGTGACCGTCAGGAAATTCTGGGTATCCAGACTTCTTCGCTGGGGGAAGGCTCGCGGGGCTTTTCCGAATATTTGAAAGCGTTCGCGCGCCAAAGCGTAAATGGATTGTGGCTGACCAGCTTCAGCATCCGGGATGGCGGGAGCAGGCTGACGCTGGGGGGGAGAACTCTCAGGCCCGACCTGGTGCCGGATTATCTGAAACGTTTGGGCAAGGAAAGGGTCATGCAGGGGCAGTCGTTTTCTTCGCTGGATATGCAGTTTGCCCAACGGGTTTCCATCAACAAGGCGCACGACGGTTATTTTGAGTTCAAACTGAACTCGGCGGATGGTGATCACCCGAAGGATGAAACGGGAAAGGTCAGGTAAGAAATGAAGGAAAAATGGCGCAAGATGTCGGAGCGTATAGACGCCTTGGCGTTACGCGAAAGAGCCCTGATATTTCTGATGATGGCGGTGGTTATTCTTACCCCGGTCAACGTGCTGCTGATTGATCCTTTGCGGGTAAAACAAAAGAAACTTTCGACCCAGCTCAGCGAACGCTACGCCAAACTCGATACGCTGCAAAAGCAGTTGGAAGGGATGGCGATTACCAACCAGATTGATCCAAATGTGGATTTGCGCAATAAAATCCAGGAACTGAAACGCAAGCTTCAGGAATCTGAAGCGCCGTTGGAAAGTGTTCAGCAGACCCTGGTTTCTCCGGAAAAGAAGGCGGCATTGCTCGAAGACCTGCTGATGCAAAATCCGCGTCTCAAGCTGATTTCACTCAGAACGATCCCGGCAAGTTCGGCGTTGGAAAATCGTCCTCTGGAAGGCGCAAAAAAGCCCGGTGCGCCGGGGCAGGAAGCGTCGCTGGTGTACCGCCATGGCGTACAAATGACCATCGAGGGTGGCTACCATGATTTGCTGCAATATCTGGCCCTGCTGGAGAAGCTGCCCTGGCGGGTGGTATGGGGGGAAGCGGATTTTCGGGTAGTGGAATATCCCAAGGTCGTTTTGACTGTGACGCTTTACACCCTGAGTCTTGAGAAGGTTTGGTTGAGTGTTTGACAGGGGAGGGCGGATTTTTCTGTCATAATCACATGATGTTGACGTTGATCTCCTCACATGGGCGGGCCTTGATGGTTGTGCTGGCGCTGTTCACGGCGGGGCAAGGGTTCGCCGCCGAAAATCTGCCTGACCCCACCAGGCCGCCATCTGCATTGGCTCCGGCTGGGCAGCCTAGCGGCGAGGAGATACTGAAGGCACCGCCGCCTTTACCGGTTTTGCAGTCCGTTATGCTGTCTGCAAACCGCAAGGCTGCTTTGATCAGCGGTCAGACGGTTTTGCTGGGCGGGAAGTTTGGTGATCTCAGGTTGGTCAAGTTGACGCCTGATGAAGCAGTGTTGAAGGGCGAGGATGGTGTACAGGTGCTGAAGTTCTTTCCTGACGTGGAAAAAAAGGTGAGGGTCGCGCCGTCACCTGATGAAGTCGTTAAGGTGAAGAAAAAAACCGGCGCTGCTGCCCCCAAAAAAGTAAAGCCCGAAAGTCCCGGTTGAACGCTGGTGATGAAGCATGCGATGTTGGTGCAAAATTTTGTCCGGATTATCGAGATCACCCGAATGGTGAGAGTGTTACAGGCTGGATTGTTCGGTTTTTCGGGTTTATGGTTGTGTTGCGTAGCCTTTGAATGGATCGGCCATTCTTTGTCGACGCGTCTTGCCCTGTTCCTGAAAGGTCGCATACTCCCAACTGTGCAACTGAGGTTATTAGGTTAAATCATGATGCAACGACGAAATTCGCCTTTGGATAAACTGTGGCTGGTGTTGGCCGCTGCAATGGCAATCTCGCTATCCGGGTGTGCCAATCCGCCTTCCAAGGGGGATTATGGCGGCACGTACAAGCGTATCAGTGATGAATTGCAACAAGCTGCCCATGCCGCGAAACCGGAACAATCCGAAGCGGTTAATGCAGCGCTGTTACCCCCATTACGCATCGAAATGCCGAAGTCCAGCAGCAAATCGCTGGAGCCGCGTTTTGATCTGGTGGTAAACAACGCACCGGCCGCTCAGGTTTTCATGGGCATCGTGTCGGGAACCCGCTACAGCATGTTGATGCCGCCCGACCTGACCGGGAATATTTCGGTGAATCTGAAAGATGTCACGGTTTTCGAGGCGCTTGACGCGATTCGCGAAATCAACGGCTTTGAGTACAAGGTGGACGGCTCGCGTATTTATATTCAGCCGCAATCGCTTCAGACTCGCGTTTTCAAGGTGAATTATCTGGTCAGCGCACGAACCGGCTCGACGAATGTTTCGGTTCGCGCCGGGTCGTCCTCGGGAACTACCGGCACCACCGGGACAACCGGTGCGGCAGGGGCGACAGGGGCGACGGGCGGGGCGACCGGCGGCGCGTCGGGATCAAGCAGCGGTGGCGGAATGGCCAATGTCGCGACGACTTCAAAAAGCGATTTTTGGAAAGAATTGACCACCTCTCTTATGGCGATAGTCGGAACCGCTGAAGGACGAAGCGTGGTTGTCAGTCCCCAATCCGGAGTGGTGGTAGTCAAGGCGACACCACTGGAATTGAGAAATGTTGCAGCGTTTCTGAATGCTTCACAGGTTTCCGTGGAACGCCAGGTCATCCTTGAAGCCAAAATTCTCGAAATTGAGTTGAGTGACGGCTACCAGACCGGCGTCAATTGGGCGGCTTTCAAGAGTGGTTCCAATAGCCGTTTGTCGATTGGTGTTCCCGGCGATAGCGCCCTTGGCTCCAGTGGCGATTTGGCTTCAGCGCTGCTTTCCGCAACGCCCGGCGCTACTTTGAAAGGTTCCGGGGGGCTTTTTGGATTGGCGTTTCAGACGAGCAGTTTTGCTTCCATGTTGTCTTTTCTGGAAACCCAGGGAAATGTTCAGGTTTTATCCAGCCCGCGTATAGCAACGCTGAATAACCAAAAAGCCATTCTCAAGGTGGGGAGCGAAGACTATTACGTGACCAGTGCTTCCACCACTACGACTACCGGCACTGCGACGACGACGACGCCATCGGTTAACCTTCAGCAGTTCTTTTCCGGGATTGTGTTGGATGTGACGCCGCAGATTGATGAGCGCGGCAACATCATCCTCCATATTCATCCCTCCGTAACTCGGGTTAGCGAAGCCAACAAAGTCATCAATATGGGTGGTAGCGCCGGCACCCTGACCTTGCCGGTTGCGTCCACTGTTGTAAGTGAAACGGATAGTATCGTGCGGGCTCGTGATGGTCAGATTGTGGCAATTGGCGGCTTGATGAAACAGACCAGCCAGGGCGAATTTTCGGGAATGCCGGGGTTGAAGGATTTGCCTGCCTTGGGGGACGCCTTCCGGCAAAATAAGCGCTCCAGCAAAAAAACCGAGTTGGTGATTCTCCTCAGACCAACGGTGGTTCAGGACGAAAGCGACTGGGCTCGCGACATTCTGGATGTGTCGCAGCGCGTCCAGTCCATGGGCAGCAGGGAATAAAGTTGCTGGTGCGAGATGTATAACGAACATTTCGGCCTGCGCGAAGCACCGTTCGGGATAACTCCCGATACCAGCTTCTTTTACGCCTCGTCGCGTTATCAGGAGGCGTTGAATACGCTGCTGGTCGCCGCCAAGAACGGCGAAGGGTTTATCAAACTTACCGGCGAGGTGGGTAGTGGAAAAACCCTGTTGTGCCGTAAATTTCTTGCCAGTTTGGGCAAGGATTACGTGACCGCTTATATCAGCAATCCCTTCCTGGAACCCCGCACCTTGCTGATGGCGCTGGCCGATGAATTTGGTGTGACGCTCGATAAAAACGTCAACCAGCACCGTCTCCTCAAGTCTTTGACCCTGGCGTTGCTCAATGTGGCGCGCAAAAACAAACATGCTCTGGTATGTATTGACGAGGCCCAGGCGATGCCTTTGGATACGCTGGAAGCATTGCGTTTGCTGACCAACCTGGAAACCGAGAAGATCAAACTGCTGCAGGTTGTTCTGGTCGGGCAGCCGGAACTCAATCAAAAGCTGGAACTGGAATCCATCCGCCAGTTGAAACAGCGGATTACCTTTCAGTATCACCTCGGGCCGCTAGCCGAAGAAGAACTCGAATCCTACGTGGCGCACCGTTTGACGGTGGCTGGCTATCGTGGTGGAAGACTGTTCAACAAGGCCGCCATGTCGCGTTTGTATAAGGCGAGCAGCGGTTTTCCCCGGCTGGTCAACATTCTCGCGCATAAAGCCATGATGTTGGCGTATGGCGAAGGAAAAGGCGAGGTTGCCGATCAACATGTCAAAGCCGCCATGGTGGACACTCCCGCGATAAAGAAAAAGTCGTTTTGGAAATGGAAGCTGACCTGATATGAGCATCATCAACCAGATGCTGCAAAAACTCGATCAACGCCGGGGGGGGCGTGATGCGTCGCTACCGGAGGGAGTTCGGGCGGTTGCCTCGCCGGCAGGGGGCAGAAAACCGGTGATTCTCGGATTGCTGATCCTGATATTGGCGGGGGCGGGTGGTGCGTTTGCCTGGCTCAAATGGCAACAGCACCAGCATCCGGTTGATAAAAAAGCAGTCAGCGCCGGCAAGGTGCCCTCGGCTGCTGCGCAGCCCAAGGTCGCCCCGCCGGCCCCTAAAGAAACTGTTGACGAAGACAGGCAACTGGCGGAAATCGCCAAGCAATTGATGGAGGAATCCACGCGGCAGGCGGAAAAGAGCGGCAAAGCGGATAAGTCGGGGAGAAAAGCGGATTCTTCCAGCGCCGCCAGAAAAACCGTCGCCGGACATGAAACGCCGAGGGGCGCGAGTGCGGATGTCGAGCTTGGCGGCGTTCAGGAGTCCGCACCGATGATTTCCAAAAAGGTTTCTCGCGAGAGTAGCGGAAAAATCCGGGGAACTGAAGCGGCAATGAAGTCCGTGACGCCGGAACAGCAGGCGCTGCATGTTTACCAGAAGTCGCTTGCCTTGCTTTCCCAGGGACGGGTTTCCGAAGCCCGCTCCGGACTTGAGGATGCTTTGAAACAGGATCCCTTTTTGTTGTCCGCGCGGCAGGCTCTTGCCAGCTTGTTGGTTGAGCAGAAACAACTTCAGTTGGCCGAAACTGTTTTGCGGGAAGGTGTTGACTTGAATCCTGAACAATATGGCTTTGCGATGGCGCTGGGGCGTTTGCAGGTGGAACGGGGTGACGCCAAAGCGGCGCTTGAAACGCTTAACAGGAGCTTGCCTTTTGCTCAAGACAACGCCGGATTTCAGGCCTTCCTCGCCGCTTTGTTGCAGCGCACCGAGCAACATAAAAAAGCTATCGACCATTACCAGGCGGCGCTACGGCTGATGAATACACCGTCCTGGCAGATTGGCCTGGGGATTTCTCTTCAGGCCGAAAATCGGTCGGTCGAGGCGCTCAAGGCTTTCCAGGCGGCCAAGGCATCGAATGAATTAAATCCGGAATTGACGGCGTTTGTCGAACAGCGAATCAGAGTGTTGAAGAGAACGACACCCCAGGAAATCAGCGAGGTGAAGGCGCCGTGAATTCATCCTGTTCATCGCGTATCCTGATTCAAGCGCGGATGAGTTCGGCGCGCTTTCCAGGGAAAATGCTGGCCCCGCTGAGGGGACTCCCGGTTATCTCTCATGTGATAACACGGGTCAGTATGGCGCTACCTAAGGAGAGGATAGTTGTTGTGACCAGCGCTGAAGCCAGCGACGATCCATTGGCGTTGTATGTTCAAGAGGCCTTGGGTATAGCAGTGTTCAGAGGGGAGCTGGACAACGTGGTGGGGCGTTTTCAGGCGTGTCTGAGGCAGTTTCCGTGCGAATGGTTTGTGCGAATTTGCGGAGATAGTCCGGTATTGGATCCGTTGTTGCTGGCATCCTTGCTGGCGTATGCCGAAAACGAGGGGAGGGCGGATTTGGTGACCAATGTTCAGCGCCGAACCTTTCCTCCTGGGCAAAGTGTTGAAGTCGTCCGGGCGCACCGATTTCTGGCTTTGAATCCGGGTAGGCTGGAGACTGACGAGAAGGAGCATGTGACGCTTCACTATTATCGTCATCCCGAGGCATTTCGAATACAGGGGTTTGTATCGAATAACCCGGATATCAAGGATTATCGGCTGGTGGTGGATACCTTGGCGGATTTGCTGCATATTGAGGAAATTCTCAGGGAAAAACCTGATCAAGTGAACGGCTACGCCGATTATTTGGAGAAAGACACGGCATGAGCGGAATGCGAACACTGGGTGTGGCGGTAGTTGGCCTTGGCGTCGGTGAGCAACATGCCCGCACCTTCGCGGCGCATTCCTCCTGTCAGGTTCGCTGTTTATATGACCTGGATATGGAACGGGCGCAACGCCTGTCGCAACTTTTCCCGGGTAGCGTTGTTGCTTCCGCTTATGGGGAGCTTCTGAATAGACCGGATATTGACATCATTTCCATCGCCTCTTTTGATGATGCCCATTATGAACAGGTGGTGCAGGCCTTGAAGGCCGGTAAACATTTGTTTGTCGAAAAGCCGCTGTGCCGCACTATGGATGAATTGGCGCATATCCGCGATTTATGGGCAGCGTCTGGCGGAAAATTAAAGCTGCGAAGTAATCTGGTGCTGCGTTCAGCCGAGCTTTATCGCTGGCTGCGGGGGCTCATCGATAGTGGTGAGTTGGGAGATGTTTATGCGTTTGATGGCGATTATTTGTATGGCCGGTTGCACAAAGTGACCGAAGGCTGGCGCGGCAGCGTTCAGGATTACTCGGTGATGCAGGGGGGCGGCATCCATTTGATCGATTTGCTCCTGTGGTTGACCGGTCAACGGCCAGAGAGCGTATTCACTTTGGGTAATCGCATTTCAACTGCGCGGACAGCCTTCAAATACAACGACTTCGCAGCGGCGACGCTGGAGTTTTCAAGTGGATTGGTAGGGCGGATTACGGCCAATTACGGCTGTGTACATCGTCACCATCACGTTATGCGTGTTTTTGGAACTCAAGCGACTTTTCTGTATGATGACGCCGGGCCGAGACTCCATCAATCGCGTGATCCACAACGCCTTGCGGCCCCTATCAACGCTCATCCCCTGCCTCCTGGCAAGGGGAGTCTGATCCCGGATTTTGTCGCAGCGATACTCGCCGATACCGATGACCGGAAAGAAACCCAAAGCTTTTTTGATGGTATTTGCGTGAGCATCGCCGCAGATCGCGCCATGTTTAGCGGCAAACGTGAGCAGGTGGAGTATTTATGAATCAAGTTCGCAAAATTCCTTTTGGCAAACCCTGGATTACCGAGGCGGAACGGCAAGCGGTTTTGGACGTAATGGCCGGTGACGTGTTGACGCATGGGCCGCAAAGCCACGCTTTTGAACAGGAGTTTAGCGCTTTTATGGGGGACGGGGCTTACGCGGTTTCCCTCAGTTCCGGCATGGCGGCCTTACATTTGGCTTATTGGCAACTGGGCATCGGCACGGGTGATGAAGTCATCGTTGCGGCGCAAACTCATGTCGCGACCGCACACGCTATTGAGGCGGTAGGTGCTCGTCCGGTGTTTGCTGATTGTTTGCCGGGGGATGGAAATATCGACCCAGCCATTGTCGAGAGTTTGATCACGCCACGCACCAAGGCGATTGGGCTGGTTCATTTTCTGGGTATCCCTTGCGATATGGATGCCATTTTGGCAATTGCCGGGAAACATAACCTCAAAGTGATCGAGGATTGCGCCCTGGCGGTAGGGGCGCGCTACAAAGACAAACATGTCGGCTTGTTCGGTGATGCCGCCTGCTTTTCCTTTTATCCTGTTAAACACATTACCACCGGCGACGGCGGCATGTTTGTTTCCCGTCATCAAGATTTGGCCGCAAAGGTAGGAAAGGCGCGCGCCTTTGGGGTGGATCGCAGCTTTGCCGAACGCGCCATTCCCGGGATGTACGATGTACCGACGCTGGGAATCAACTATCGTTTGAGTGATATCAATTCATCCATCGGGCGCAAGCAACTTGAGCGTATTCAGGTTATTTTGGAGCGGCGCAGGGTAAATTTTGAGACGCTCAAAAAGGACTTGTCGGGGATAGCCGGATTGTCGATTCTGGATGCGGGTAGCGCAGATGTTGGCAATAGCCACTATTGCCTGAGTGTTGTGCTGGAGGACGCGCTTGCCGAGCGTCGCAATGAAATTGTTAAGGCGCTCAACGAAGCGGGAATCGGCACCAGTGTGTATTACCCGCATCCGGTTCCGCGTTTGGCCTATTACCAACAGAAGTACGGATATGATGCCGGGAAATATCCCAACGCAGCACACATCAGTGACCATTCGGTGGCGCTGCCGGTAGGGCCGCATTTGTCTTCCGAAGACATGACTTATATCGCACAGCAGTTTTCACGGATTGTTATGGAGCAAAAAACATGATGGACAAATTAAAAGGAAAACGTGTCGCACTGATCGGCGGGGCGGGTTTTATCGGGCATAACCTGGCACTGGAATTGCGACGACACGGGGCCGAGCCTCATGTGATTGATAGTCTCCAGGTTAATAATCTGGGCGCTTACGCTAATGAAGCCGACAACCCGAATAAGTCGCTCTACGTGCAGTTGATCTATGAGCGGCTTTTTGCCTTGCGCGAAGCCAATGTCCCTTTGCATGTGGTGGATGCGCGGGACTATCAACAGTTGTCGCGTTGCTTGGCGGACATCAAGCCGAATGTTGTGGTGCAACTGGCGGCGGTGTCTCACGCCAATCGTTCCAACAAAGACCCATTCAGCACGTTCGACCACAGCTTCCGTACCCTGGAAAATGCGCTCGACAATGCGCGCGGTTGCGAGGGCACCCATTTCATCTATCTGTCTTCGTCTTTGGTATACGGGAATTTCGATGGCGAAGCGGTTACGGAAGATCGTCATTGTGAACCGTTGGGAATTTATGGCGCACTCAAGTACGGTGCGGAAAAACTGGTTATCGCTTACAACCAGGTTTTTGGTATGCCATACACCATCATTCGTCCTTCCGCGCTTTATGGTGAGCGTTGCGTCAGTAGGCGCGTAGGTCAGGCGTTCATCGAGAATGCCTTGCGTGGTATGCCGCTAAGTGTGAATGGGGACGGCAACGACGGTCTGGACTTTACCTATATTGGGGATTTTGTGCAGGGGATGCTGCTCGCCATGGTGAAGCCGGAAGCACAAAATCAAGTTTTCAATCTGACTTTTGGTGGCGCCCGTACCTTGAATCAAATGATCGAGGTGGTAAAAGCAAATTTCCCCGGAATGGTAGTGAATTACCAACCCCGCGATGCACTCATGCCGGAGCGTGGAACGCTCTCCGTGGAAAAGGCGCGTCGCCTGCTCGGATATGCTCCCCAATTCCCGCTGGATAAAGGCTTTGTTAAATATATTGAGTGGTACAAAGACTTGGCGAAGCGTCATCCCGATTATTTTCAAAATTAGCATGGTACTACTTTGTGAAAAACTTGAAGATTACTTTCTTGGTTCACCCGAAGAGCTGGATCACTGCTGAAGATGCTGCGCGATTCTTGCCTGTGCTCGAAAAATATGCCTCCTCAAACGATATTACGCTCACGCCGGAGCCATGTAACCAGGGTGATGTTCTTTTTGCACTCCACTACCCGGCTTTGATTCCCCTACATCTTTTTCCTTTACACAAGAATAACGTTGTGATCCATGGGGCCAATTTGCCTGACGGTAGAGGCAGGTCGCCAATTCATTGGCAAATTGAACAAGGTGCCGATGAAATTGTGCTAACTCTTTTTGAAATGTGTGCGGGGGTTGATGATGGGCCCGTATATTTGAGGTCGACAATCAGTTTTGAGGGATATGAGTTATTACCGGAAATACGTCAAAAAATAATCGGTGCTGAAATTGCTATGATCGATGAATTTCTTTCGGAATGGCCCATGCTTTCATCACCTCAAGTCGGAGAACCATTCTATTTCCCAAAAAGAAATCGTGAGAACCAGCGGTTAGATCCAAACAAAACGATTGCAGAACAGTTCGATAAAATGAGAGTTGCGGATAACGAACAATATCCTCTTTGGTTTGAGCACCGGGGAGTCGTATTTCAGTTAAAGATTAATAGATACCCAATTTCGAATTAGAAAGTTGTTCTGATGCTTTTTGGGGTTTCTTTCAGTGCAACATAGGCGAATGAGCTCAGTGAGGTTTCTGCGGTATGAAGATCGGCGATTTTGATACACAACAACAACCACTGCTGATCGCAGAGGTTGGCAATAATCACGAGGGAAATGCTGAACTCGCTATGCGGCTATTGGACGCAGCGCTGGATGCAGGCGCTCATGCCGTGAAGGTTCAGATTATTGATCCCGTGCGTTTGGTTAATCATAGCCAAACTGCACGTATCGAGATGCTTGAACGTTTCCGCTTGCCGCTAGATGTATTCGAAGAAATGTCGCGGCGCTGCCGAGTTGCCGGTGCAGTGTTCTTGGCATCGGTTTTCGATGTCGATACGCTGGCGAAAGTCGAAGGATGTCTTGATGGGATCAAAATCGCGTCGGGTGACTTGAACTTTCACTTGCTCCTGGCGCGCGCCGCTCAAACCGGAAAGCCCTTGATTTTGTCCACCGGAATGGCGACTCTGGATGAAATTCATTGCGCCGTCGCGGTGATTGAAAAGAATCTCCCGCAAGCGAAAAGTCTCAAAGACTCGTTGGCGTTGCTCCATTGTGTCAGTCTTTACCCAACTCCCCTGGAGCAGGCAAATATTGCCGCAATGGCGACACTCAGGAATGAATTCGGCCTTACGGCAGGGTATTCAGATCATACGTTGGGCATCGAAGCCGCAATCATTGCGTTGGGTCTCGGTGCGGAAATTATCGAGAAACACTTCACGCTGGATAAAGCTTACTCAAGTTTTCGTGATCATGCCTTGTCTTCGGATGTCGCCGAGCTAAGCCGATTGGCCGAGATTGTTCAAAAATTTCCGGCAATCGTTGGATCCGGTGACCGCGAAACGGTTGCGGCGGATGCGGAAACCGCAAAAGTGGCGCGGCGGAGTATTGTGGCGGCGCATGACCTGCCGGCGGGAAAGGTTCTCCAACCGGAAGATATCGACTGTGTGCGACCGGCAGGTGGATTGCCTCCCCCCATGCTCGGACAACTGGCAGGCCGTCGTTTACGTGTGCCGCTGGCCTGTCATGACCTGTTACTCGAAGAGCATCTGGAATAGTCGGCTATGTGCGGAATCGCCGGATATTTTGGTGCTGAAACACTTCCTTCCGGTAGGGTAACTTCCTGCCTGGCTTTGATGTCCAGGCGTGGCCCAGACCATCAGGCTGCCCGTCATTGGAATACGCTTGGCGGGCGCAATCTATACCTGCTGCATAGCCGCCTTAGCATCATCGACCTCGACCCCCGCGCCAACCAGCCCATGCAGTTCGGCGACCAGTGGATCGTCCAGAACGGGGAACTCTACAACTACCTGGAACGCCGTGAAGAACTCGCCCAGGCCGGAATTACCCTGACTACTCGATCCGATACCGAGGTGATGCTGGCGGGAATCGAACATTTTGGCTGGAGTGTGCTTGATCGCTACGAAGGCATGTGGGCATTTGCCGTCTACAACCAGACGGACGGTTCCCTAACGTTGTGCCGCGATCGGTTCGGCGAGAAGCCGCTATATCTGTATCGCGATGGCGCGGGCGGGCTGTACTTCGGCTCTGAAATCAAGTTTATTGCAGCACTGCTTGGGCAGGCAATGGAAGTAAATACGGAACATCTGCTGCGTTATTTGGTGAATGGTTATAAGGGCCTCTACAAAGGAACCAATACCTTCTTTAATGGCGTTACGGAACTGGCGTCCGGAGCGCTTCTTCAGATCGATGCTCAGGGCAGGGAAACACTACAGCGCTACTGGACACCGCGATTTGCGTCTCGCGAGGCGATGGGGTTCGCGGAAGCCGTCCACGGCGCTCGCGAACGCTTGATCCGTTCCGTCGAATTACGTTTGCGCGCCGATGTGCCGCTGGCGTTTTGCATGAGCGGCGGGGTGGATTCCATTGCGCTGATCAGTATCGCCAAGCGGGTCTTCGACTATGACGTACATGGATTTACCATCGTTAATAGCGACGCGCGTTATGAAGAGTCGGAAATGGTGGCTCATGCCGTGCAGGAACTGGGCCTGCGCCATACTGAAATTCCGGTGACCACTGAACAATTCCTGCCTCGCTTGCGCGAATTGATTCGTTATCACGACGCACCGGTCTACACCATCACCTATTATGCCCACTGGTTATTGATGGAGAGCGTTGCGGCGCACGGTTATCGGATATCGGTGAGCGGCACTGCCGCCGATGAAATGTTCAGCGGCTACTATGACCACCATCTGGCTTACCTTGCCGAAGTATCCGGCGATGCCGGGCTTTACGCGCAAGCGTTGCGCGCCTGGCAAGAGCATATCCAGCCTATCGTGCGTAACCGGCATCTGCAAAATCCTTCGCTTTTCGTTGATCAACCGGCTTTTCGCAAGCATATCTTCGATGGGGCGGATGATTCTTGTGCTTACCTTCACAAGCCCTGGCGCGAAGCATTTACCGAAACCTGCTTTACCGATAGCCTGATGCGCAATCGGATGCTTAACGAGATGTTTCACGAAGTGATTCCCGTCATCCTGCACGAAGACGACCTGAATGCCATGTGTTTTTCCATCGAGAACCGTTCCCCGTTTCTGGATCGTAACCTGTTCGAATTCTGCAATACCATCCCTACCCGTCACCTGATTCGGGATGGCCGCGCCAAGGCGGTGCTGCGTGATGCGATGCGCGGTATTGCGCCGGACATGCTGATGGAAAACCGTCGCAAGGTGGGCTTTAATGCGCCGATTCACTCATTTCTCGATGTTTCGATTCCCGATGTGCGGCGGAGTTTGCTCAACGATAGTCCGATATTCGAGTGGGTGCGGCGCGACAAGATCGAAGCTTTGTTGGGAAAAAGGGATTTGCCCAACAGCGAGAGTAAGTTTCTGTTCAACTTCCTGAATGCCAAGCTGTTTCTGGAAGTGTTCGGCGGATAAGATGAAATTTTTTCCCCTTAATCCGCCGCGCCGCTTTGACGCAGATGGCAGCGGGCGTTTCATGATCTCCGATTGCGCTCGGATTGAGCTTCAGCCTGATGAACAAATAACCTTTTACGCACCATCAGGCAGTGAATTTGATGTCGCTCGAAAGGCGTGGGGATATTACGCGACGCCCTCCCTGAATGGTCGGCTACCGGCAAAAGGCTTGCGCCCAGCACTGGTGAGCAGCTCGCAGAAACGTTACTACATTCACTTGGTGGAAGACGGGGGCGAAAAAGCGTTTGAGGAATATCTGAAGTGTGCCGGAATGTACGTTGTCCTTTGGCTGGACGACGCCACTCTGACGGCGATTGAAAACAACCTGGACAACTTTAAAGAGAAACGATAACGCTCAATGTGTGGGATTGCCGGTTTTTATGGGTTTTCTGCGCCTGATGACCAGCAGGTTGCGCATTGTCTTTCCTTGATGCGCCGGCGTGGGCCGAATGCTAACGGGGTGTACCGTAAACAAGTTGCATCGGGAAAATCACTTTGTTTACTGCATAGCCGTCTGAGCATTATTGATCTCGACCCGCGCTCTAATCAGCCTCTCCAGCGGGCGGGCAAGGTCATCGCGTTGAACGGCGAGTTGTACAACTTTCTTGAACTGAAATCGACAGCCGAGAAGTTTGGTGTATTGACCACAGCCGGCGACACTGAAACGTTGCTTTATCTGCTGGTTGGTTTGGGTGCCGATGCTTTGGATTTGTGTGAGGGCATGTGGGCCTTTGCCTATTTCGACGAGGAAAGCGGGGTTCTAAAGCTCTGCCGCGACCGATTCGGAGAGAAGCCGCTGTATTTGTTCGAGACTCCCGACGGTGTCTATTTTGCGTCTGAGGTCAAATTCATCGCGGCCCTGCTTGGCGAACGTCTGCAAGTTAATCGGAACCAGATTCTCCGCTACATGGTGAACGGTTACCGATCGCTGTATAAAACCGGGGAAACCTTTTTCCAGGGAGTAAGGGAGCTTCCCGCTGGTGCCGTGATGGAGATCACATCCCAAAAAGTGGGTGTTCCTTGCCGCTATTGGCGGCCGGAAATCACAATCAATCCAACTATGACTTTTGCGGAAGCTGTCGAAGGTGCAAGAGCCACCCTGTTGGACGCTGTAAAAATACGTTTGCGTGCCGATGTCCCGTTGGCTTTTTGTATGAGTGGCGGGGTGGATTCAAACGGACTGATTAGTATTGCACATAACCATTTTGGTCATGAAGTGCATGGTTTTACCATCGTCAATCGCCATGGCCGTTATGCAGAGCAGGATATGGTGGATTTGGCGGTACGGGAACAAGGGTTGCAGCATCGCGCGATTCATCTCGATACCAATCATTTTCTAACCAAGTTGAAACGCCTGACCGAATATCACGACGCCCCCGTTTATACTGTTTCCGCCTATACCCATTGGCTGATGATGGAAGCCATTGCCGAGCAGGGCTACAAGGTCGTCATCAGTGGCACCGGGGCGGATGAATTATTCTCGGGATATTATGATCACCAGTTGTTTTATCTGGCGGAAATCTATGGCAATGTCCCCGACGCCGAGTTCCAGCAGTCTCTCGGCGACTGGCGGCGGTACATCGAACCGATTACCCAGAATCCATTGCTAAAAGACCCGTTCCATTTTGAAACGTGGCCGGACGACAGGCGCCACCTTTACATGAACGCCGATGTTAATGCCGGTTATTTGAGGGAAAAGTGGTCTGAACCATTTGTGGAAAGGGATTACAGCGTCGGATTGCTGAGGAACCGGATGCTGAATGAGTTGTTCGTGGAGACCATTCCACCGCCGCTGCACGAGGAAGACCTCAACGCCATGTATTTTTCGCTTGAAAATCGTTCTCCCTATCTCGACCGGCGGTTATTTGAATATTGCAACAGTATCCCCACCCGACATCTGATCAGGAACGGTGCGGCGAAGGCGGTGTTACGGGAAGCGTTACGCGGGATTGTGCCGGATGCGATTCTGGACAACCGCAGCAAGATGGGTTTCAATGCCCCCCTCCTTGATTTGCTGGATTTGGCGGATCCGCAGGTGCGGGCGTATTTGCTGGATGAGAGTCCTTTTTACGATTTGATGAGCCGTAGTGTGATGGAGTCGTTACTTGGGCAGGCAGATATGGATCATCATACGAATTTGTTTGTGTTCTATTTGTTGAGTGCGCGCGTGTTTCTGGATTCGGTGGCGGAACAATGACTGCTTTGACAAACACAGTTTGGTATTGTGATGTTTGACTTCCTTGCCCTTATTTTCGGGCCCCGTTACTGGACATTACATAGTCGTCTGATCAAATTGATTCTGGGTATCTATGGCCTCAGAATCGGCAGAAATTTCTATATTGAAGGCGTACCAAAACTCAAAATTCGCGGCAAAGCCGGCAATATCGTAATTGGCGCCAATGTATCCATCCTAGGCAATATCGATTTGCGTAATCGGGAGAATGGCAGAATTGTTTTTGGCAACAATGTCACCATTGAGCGGGATTGTCGCTTTGTGTCGGCTCGCGATGGAACCATTGAGGTTGAGGAGGGCGCGATTGTTACAGCCTTCGCCATAATCAACGGTGGCGCGGATATCCGCATCGGACGCATGAGTGTCATTGGCCCACGTGCAAGCATCAATGCGAATGACCACCTGTTTGCAAGAGACAAATTTATCCGCGAGCAGGGATTCATGCATGCCCCGGTCTTTATAGAAGAAGGCTGTTGGACCGGAGCAAACGTGGTAATCAATAAAGGCGTTCGCCTTGCCAAAGGAACCATCATCGGCGCGCATTCGGTGGTAACCAAAGACACAGAGGAATTTGGTATCTACGTGGGAATTCCCGCGCGAAAAATTGCGGAAAGGAAGTGAGTCATGAAGTATTGCGCAAAATGTCTGCTGCCTGATACAAAACCCTATATCAAGTTTAATGACGAAGGGGTTTGTTCGGCTTGTGTTGCCCATGAACGCAAAAATCAGGCTGAAAATGGCATCGACTGGGCCGCCAGAGGGAGGGAGTTTGAAGGTCTGATTGCGGAAATTAAATCACGCAAAGCCCCGCTATACGACGCTTTGGTGCCTGTCAGCGGCGGTAAGGACAGTATTACTCAAGTACACCGGCTACTTGGACAAGATTTGCGGATATTGGCGGTGAATGTGGACTACGGAATCAAGACTGAAATCGGCCACAGGAACCTTGCCTGTATTCCCCGAATGGGCGCAAGTCTGTTCATCTATACGCCCAATCAGCCGCTGCACAGAAATCTGGTGCGCCTGGGGTTTGAGGATTTCGGCGATCCGGATTTGCTCAGCCATACCATGCTACATGCCTTTCCGCTGAGAGTGGCTGCGCGTTTTGATATCCCTCTGGTGCTGTTGGGGGAGAATTCGGCTTTTGAATACAGCGGTGAAGCAGGTGAGGCGGCAAGCCACAAGATGACGCGCGCTTGGTTTGAAAATTATGCCGCCAACGCGGGCAACACACCGAAGGTGGTGGCGAAAAAGTATGGCATATCCTACGAGGAACTGCTTCCTTACGATTATCCTGATGAGTTCGCCGAATCAGACACACAAGCCGTTTTTTGCAGCCACTATTTCCATTGGGATTCCGAGGAAAATTTGCGGATTGCGCAGCAATACGGCTTTGAGTCCCTGCCGCAGCCAGGTGAAGGCACTTATCGGAACTATGTCGGCATTGACGAAAAGATCAATCGAATTCACCAATATTTCAAAGTGCTCAAATTCGGTTACGGGCGCGCTACCGACCATGCCTGTGAGGATATACGCAATGGCCGGTTGACGCGTGAAGCCGCTAAGGCCTTAGTCAGAAAGCATGATCTGGTGGAGCCTTCGGCCTATTTTGTGGATGACTTTGTCGAACTTGTCGGTATCACTCATGAGCGATACCGGGGAGTGGTGGAGCATTACCGGAACCGACAAATCTGGGGTAAGGATGTCCTAGGTAATTGGTTCATTCCCGATCATCTTGATGATCAATATGTTGGATGATGTGATCAAAATTTGCTGTCACTAAGACAACAACCACCGTCAAATTACTAGGAAATTATATGTTTGAATATCTAAATGCCAATCTGAATTATTTTCGCAAGGGTTATGATGCCCCGAACATCGAAAGTTTCGTTTTCCGTGTTTACCAGCGGATATTACGTGATCAACTTCCAAAGTCTAAAGTGCAACCTGCTATGTTGGATTTCGGATGTGGTGCGGGTGCGACTTGCGCATACTTTCGTTCCCAAGGGCTTGACGTTTACGGGGTTGATATCAGTGAGACTAATATCCATCGCTCTCAGGAGCGTGTGCCAGACTCAGCTGAAAATTTCCGAGTTGTCGCGCCGACCCCTAGGTCAGGCCAGCGGTACTTTGACAGGGATTTCGAACTGGTGACCTCGATTCAGAGCATGTATTACCTTGCTGATGTGGATATGCAAGTCTGTCTGGAATCTATTCACAGCCAGATGAAGCCCAGAGCCCTGTTTTATGTGACTATGATGGGCGAGCGGAACTGGTATTTTGCCAACTCAACTCCAGCACAAGACGGTATGCGCTGTGTGGAGATTGATACTCCACGTTTCAAGATCAAGGATTATTTCGTAAATTTCACGCGTGACGAGGAACACCTCAGGAGCCGATTTCCCATGTTTGAGCCACTTCATATTGGTTATTACGATGCACATTATCGGGAAGACGAAGGCAGTGACTTCCACTACACCTTCGTTGGACGACGTCGATGATTGCAACATATTGATTTAAAAAATTATTGTAAGATGTCATTGAAAAGAATATGGAGGTAGGTAGCATAATGAATGAAAAAGAGGATAGCGTGTTGCCATTCCCAAATATGGGTGAGAAAAATGAGTCGCAAGAGCCCTATTTGTTGCAGACATTTGAGCAATATAAGGGATATGAAAGATTTTCCTTTGTTCGTAATTACATTCGGCCATATTTAGATCAGGCTACTGCGGTGCTTGATATCGGCTGCGCAAAAGGTGAGTTTATCTCTTTCATGAAAGAAGTTGCTCCAGATGTCCTGTATACAGGCCTAGAGTATTCAAGAGAGTTAATTGATCTTGCTCGCAAAGAGGAATCTCTAGCCGGAGTTAATGTTGTTGAGGGAGACGCGCGAGATTTCGATCTTAATCAACAATTTGATGTCGTGTTAATGCAGGGGGTGCTTTCCATCTTTGATCAATATGAGAAACCATTGCAAACCATGATGAGACATGTTATGCCCGGAGGCGTTGGCGTGGTATTTGGCATGTTCAACAGCTTTGATGTAGATGTGATTATGCGATATAGGAATAATGCTGCCGGGAAAATTGATTGGGAATCAGGGCTGAATAATTTTTCATTAAAGAGGGTACATGAGTATTTATGCCAGTTTACCCAAGATATTCGAGTGATTCCCTTTAATCTGTCTATTGACTTAACTACTTCAGCAGAAAAGCCAATCAGGAGCTATACCCTGAAAACCCTAGAAAGGGGACGTATTATTCTAAATGGAACGGGGATGCTGACTGATATTTATCTAATCATTATCAAGAAGTCAGCTTAAGTATGTGTATCAGGCAACAAAAGAAAGTTTGTGTTAATGAAGATTCTCGTTATTAATATCGCGCTACGCCCCCCGCCCGCCCGCAAATGGTTGCCAATCGGACTAGCATACGTTACGTCAGCGATGAGGCGGGCGGGATACCAGTTTGATCTTCTTGATCTTGATGCGCATCCGCAGGCACCGGATGAAGTAGAACAGTTTCTATGGGCTAACCGTTATGATGTTGTAGCCATGGGTTGTATCGTCACCGGTTACAACAAGATCAAATGGATCAGCCAGATGATCAGGCAAGCTCATCCTGATACACGCATCATTGTGGGCAATTCAGTGGCCTCATCAATTTCCGAAATTCTGCTGACGAAAACGGGGGCTGACATCGCCATCATGGGGGAGGGGGATGAAACCATTGTAGATCTTCTTGATGCGCTAAACGCAGACCGCAACTTGGAAACTGTTCCCGGCATTCATTTCCTGAAGGATGGTAGCATTATCCGCAACCCACTACGACCGGCCATCAAGGATATCGATACAATCCCGATTCCTGATTGGGATATTTTTGATGTGGAAGTATATATCGAGAATTTACGTGGGGTGATGAACGAGCCCCTGCCGATGCCGGCTGACGAAATTCGCGCTATGCCTATGAATACGGCACGCGGTTGTCCTTACCGTTGTACATTCTGCTTCCAAGTATTCCGTGAAGATAAATATCGTTGGCGCTCCCCACAATCGATTATCACCGAAATGAAATGGTTGCAACAGAAGTACGGAGTCAATTATTTTGCTTTTGCCGATGAGTTGACATTTTTTTCCGCCAAGCAGGCTGAATCTTTTGCTGATGCGCTGCTAGCTAGTGAAATGAAAGTCTATTGGGACGCGGACTGCCGTACTGGTATTTTTAGCAAAGAAGAACATGTTGAAGTTGCTCGTAAGCTCAAGAAGGCAGGGCTCGTTGCACTTTCCTACTCACTTGAGTCGGCCAACCCGGATATCCTGAAATGGATGAACAAAAATGTGCAGCCGGAGATGTTTTCCCGACAGGTTGACATTTGCAATAAAGCAGGGCTGCCTACGTTGACTAGTATTGTTATTGGCTATCCTAATGAAACTGAGCAGACCATTAAGGACACCATTGACTGTTGCATTGCCAATAATATCTATCCAAGTGCCGGTTATCTGTTGCCCCAGCCGGGGACGGGTATGTACGACTTCGCGGTCGAACAGGGATATATCAAGGATCAGGAAGCCTATCTCCTTGCCATGGGGGATCGTCAGGATTTGCGGCTCAATATGACCAGTCTGTCGGATGATGCGTTGGAGAATATTACCCAACGTGAATTGGCACGCTGCAGTTCGGAATTAAATATCGGACTGGATGCGGGCAAACTACTCAAAACGGGAGCCTATAAGGTCGGCAAGAACGAGGAGTTACACAAAGAAGGTTAACGCCATGCCACTATGTTTTGATACCAATTTGGGTGACGCGAAGACTGTGACTTTCCAAGGAATTGCTAACGGCGAATTGCGTTTACAGAGATCATATTGATGTTTGATAAGATCCCTAAATATTTGTTTTATCCGCCTATCCGTAGAATTGATTCTGATACACCGATCTATCTGGGAGAACAAATATCCAGTGTTGATGTGGCCAGCAATATTGATAGAGGTTCGCAGCTAGCGCTCGAAGTTTGTCAGCAAATTGACGATGAAATTTCACCGGTTTTGAATCGCTCAGCGGAAACGGAGAAAATGCGTTTCGCGCTGGCGCTTGCGTTTTACAAAGCACGTATTCAGACAACTATTTATTTAAACTTGGCACAGGCATTAGAATATTGTTCTGGGGATTTAATTGGGGCAGCGGTGGAGTGTCCAGATGTGGTTCTGGATAATTGTATCCACTCACATTTTCGTTTTCCTGAAATAGTCAAGAAATTGCTCCCGGATTGGTGTGCAATAGAAATTCGGTCAGTTGCGCCCACAGCATCCCCAACGTCAATTTCCCATTTACCCTCATTTCTTCAGCGGATAATCCAAAAAATACACTTAGCCAAAAATAATCCATGGAGAGCGTGGAATCGGCTTGTGGACGCTTTTCATATCATTGCAATACGCTTTTTCACCGCGTTGAAAGTTGGCTTTGACGGTAAGGGGGGGAGGATATTGATGTTCCACCCTTACTTGATTTTGCACGATATTGGAATTCGTGGATTCAGAAATAATGAATTGCTTCTATGTTCGGAGGAGAGTTTTAGTTCCAAAAGATTAACAAAAGGCCAAAGGGAGTTCGATTCGGTTGCTGATAATATTCGTAACCGCTTTGGCGCTGAGGAAACCATTTCCCGTGAGCATATTGTGCGCAGTTTGTTAGCGGATGATATTTTGCGTGAAATGAGTTTTTGCTTGTGGGAGAAAAACTTCCTTGCCAAATTGATTGGTCTACGTTGCGAAGTGGAGCGTCGACCAGTTGTCTTTGGGATTTGGAGCATCTCGCCCGTATCGGGTTTTGGCAGTATTCTTTTCGAGTTCTTGATGAGCCATGGAGTGCCAGTGATTGGTTATCAACATGGTGGGCCAAACGAGTGTCAATATCATGCCGGATTGATGCCTGAACTTATGAGATGTACGGATTTTGTTTCTTGGGGGGGCTCCGAAGAAGATCTTGCACGGATTTCTCCTCGGGAACATTTGCCCTGCCGCATTCATCCATTCGGCTGGATGAATACTGTTTACCAAACACCAAAGCGTGAGATGGATTTTGATTTGCTGTTTCCAATTACCAATACCATGCATATGTTTGAAGGTGGGATGATTAGAGAGAAAGCGGAGTCTCTCTTTGAAAGACAGATCAGGTTGTTGGATTATTTGGAAGGACTATCCGGTGTACGAATTGCGGTTAAACCTTTTCCAGGGGCAAATAAGTGGAATTGCGGTGTTTTTGACAGATTAGTGAAGTTGCGAAACGTGAAAGTGTTTTGGAATATTCCATTGGTCTCGTTTATAAAGAGATACCGCTTTCAGGGCGTGATTATTGAGTTTCCTTCAAAACCACTTTATGAATCTCTCTCGCTGGACGTCGAAATTTTTCTTCACTTGGATTCAGTGCTGAAAATCGAGTCTGTTGCTTTGGATGAACTTGAAAAAAGAGTGCATTGTTTTAGTGGTGTTGATCCAATGATGCGATCCATTGATGCTTTTCTTAGAGGCGAGCTTCCATCGCGCCGGGATGACCGCTTTTGCCGTCATTATGTTTCGCGTCCAGGAGCAAAAGAGAACTTCCTCCAGTTGGTAAGGGATATGTTGCAGAAGACCGACAAACAATCCTCCTTCTCGGCGCAGCGATGAACTGCCGGTAAAATTTGTGGGGGATACCGAAAGTGATGTGGCGGAGGTTTCTCACCCAAGCGTTATGGACCACCTAAAATCCAGTTTCTTTGCCAAACTTTCAAGCAACTTCGCCAGTCTGGGGCTTGGGCTCGCTACCATTACCCTGGTTCCCCGTGCCCTCGGCCCGGCAGCTTATGGTTCCTTTGAATTCCTGACGGCATTTTTTCAGCAGGTGATGGGGTTTCTCGATATGGGTACCTCGACCTGCTTCTATACCAAAGCTTCGCAGCGGCACGACGATGCAGGACTGGCGCGCCTTTATTTTCTTTTTGTGGCCTTGGCGGGGGGGCTGGTATTAGCGGTAACGCTAGGGCTGGCGTTTTCCCCGGCGCGGGAATGGATTTGGCCGGGGCAGTCGTGGTTGCTTATCGTGATTGCTACGCTGGTTGCATTCCTGACCTGGGCGACGCAGATTGCGCAGCAGTCACTGGATGCGCATGGGATGACGATACGTAGCGAACGTATCCTTCTATTGCAGCGACTGGTTGCCATCATATTGTTGCTAGGGATGTTTGCGGCGGGCCAGTTGGTTCTCGAAAACTACTTCTACTACTTCGTGTGCATTCAAGCTGGATTACTGTTTGCCTGGTGGCGGCTGATTCGTCAGACGGGTATTGCAAATACGCGCTTGCCGGGAAAATACGCCAACTCGCTACGTGAGTATTTCCGCGAGTTTTATGATTACTCTCACCCGTTGATGGTATACGCGTTGGTGGGCGTAGTGGCAGGTATCGCTGACCGATGGTTGTTGCAGCGCTATGCGGGATCGGTTGAGCAGGGCTATTTCGGCTTGGCGTTTCGGGTGGGGGCGGTGTGTTTTCTTTTTACCAGCGCCATGACGCAGTTGCTTACCCGCGAGTTTTCCCGTGCCTGGGGGGAGCAGAATCTTGTCGAGATGGGTAGGTTGTTCAGGCGTTACATTCCGCTTTTTTACGCAGTTGCGGCTTATTTCTCGATGTTCGTGGTTGTCCGCAGCGAAGCGGTTGCCCTGCTTTTTGGCGGGCGCGAATATGCGGCGGGGGCTTTGGCGCTTTCGATTATGGCGCTTTACCCTATGCACCAGACTTATGGGCAATTGAGTGGGGCGGTTTTTTTTGCGAGTGGTCAAACCCGGTTGTATCGGAATATTGGGATAGGTTTCATGGCGACCGGCTTGCCTATCCTTTATGTGATGATTGCTCCCGTGGCTTCCGGCGGCATGATGCTGGGGGCGTTTGGCTTGGCACTCAAGACTGTTGTACTTCAATTTGTCGGGGTAAATGTCGCCTTATGGTTTAACTCGCGGTTGCTTGGGCTGGATTTTGGCTGGTTTTTCCGACACCAGATTATCGTGGCGGGGGCTTTCGGTGTGATTGCCTGGATCAGTACTTGGGGGATTGGCTGGTTCGGGCTGCCACTGCTCTGGGATTTCCTGTTGTCCGGCATTGCGTATACTATATTTGTTGCGGCTGCCGGGTATGCGTTTCCCGGTGTGTTTGGGCTTGAGCGGCGGCATTTCGCTGAGATTGGCGCCAAGGTAAAAACGCGCTATCCCTGATTGACATTCAGCAAAGTTCACATTACTGAGATCGAAATGACCAAAGCACTCATTACTACGGTTCCTTTTGCAGACAAGAATCGCCTTCCCATCGAATTGCTCGAATCCGCCGGAATTGAATACCTGATCAATCCGTTGGGACGCAAGCTGAAGGAAGAGGAATTGGCCGAAATGGTCGCTGATTTCGATGTCATCATCGCCGGCACCGAGCCGATTACCGATTTGGTAATGAGCCGGGCGAGCCGCTTGAAATTGATCTCCCGCGTGGGAATTGGACTGGATAGCGTTGATTTGATGGCTGCCGAAAAACGCGGCATCAAGGTTTCCTACACGCCGGATGCGCCGGCCCCGGCAGTTGCCGAACTTACTCTGGGGCTGATGCTTTCCTTGCTGCGTTCCGTGCAACTGGCGAATTTGCAGATGCACAATGGGCAATGGCAGCGGCACTTCGGGCGTCGTCTCGCGGAAATAACGGTTGGCGTCATTGGGGTAGGACGAATCGGAAGCCGGGTGCTGCGGCGTATTCCGGCGTTCGGTACGCCACGGGTGCTGGTCAATGATATCCGGCCAGACCCGCTGGCCGCTCCTGAACTCAAACTCGAATGGGTAGGCAAGGACGAAATATACCGGCAGGCCGACTTGATCAGCCTGCATGTTCCGCTGACGGCGCACACCAAAAATATGATCCGGCGCGAGCATCTCCTCAAAATGAAACCGGATGCACTGCTGATCAATACTTCTCGCGGCGGCGTTATCAATGAGCAAGACCTTGCAGAGGTAATGCGCGCAGGGCATTTTGGCGGCGCAGCAATAGATGTTTTCGAGCATGAGCCATATGGCGGGGAACTGGCAAAAATCGACCGGTGTTTGTTGACCGCCCACATGGGGTCGATGTCGGTGGATTGTCGAACCCGCATGGAGATCGAGGCGACTGAGGAAGCGGTGCGTTTCCTGACGGGAAGGCCTTTGCAGGGATTGGTGCCGTCCGATGAATACGATGTCCAGCGACAGGGCCTGTGATTCATGAAAAAAGCGTGTGTGATCGGCGGTGCAGGTTTTCTCGGTTCCCACGTCAGCGATCAACTGAGCGAAGCTGGATATGCCGTGAATATATTGGATCGTGTTGTGTCGCCTTGGCTGCGCGCAGATCAGACCATGATTATCGGCGATTTACTTGATGAAGCTGCCTTGGATGCCGCCATCGGCGGCTGCGATGCGGTTTACAATTTTGCCGCAATTGCCGATTTGGACGAGGCGTTAAGCAAGCCGGTTGATACGGTGAGAGTCAATATTCTCGGTAACGTTCAGGTGTTGGAAGCTTGCCGACGCCATCAGGTAAGGCGTTTTGTCTATGCCAGCACAGTATATGTCTACAGCCGGGACGGCGGGTTCTATCGCTGTAGCAAGCAGGCTGCAGAGGATTACGTGGATGAATACCAGCGCACCTACGGGCTGGATTATACGGTGCTGCGTTACGGTTCCCTGTACGGCCCTCGCTCTGACCAACATAATGGGCTGTGGCGTATTGTCAAACGTGCTTTGGAAACCGGCAAAGTCAGTTACGAAGGTAGCCCGGAAGCCATGCGCGAATACATTCACGTTGAAGACGCGGCTCGTGCCAGTGTGGCGGCGCTGGGGGATGACTTTCGCAACCAGCACGTGGTACTGACCGGCCAGGAACCGATGCGCGTTATGGATATGCTCAAGATGCTCGCGGAAATTCTGGGTATGCCACAAGCTGTTGAATTTGTGGAAACCGAATATACCGGACATTACATTCGCACTCCTTATGCCTATCAGCCCAAACTGGGGAGGAAGTATGTTCCGCCTATCCACGTGGATTTGGGGCAAGGGTTGTTGCAATTGATTGGTGAAGTGCAGCACGTTACTTCGACGAAACTGGGATTGGAGAATTTTTGAGCGCTACCGGGGAAGCGTTGCGGGATAATCCGATTGCTGCGGCCAGATTGATATTCTGGGACTTCGATGGTGTCATCAAGGACTCGATTGCGGTAAAAACCCGTGCTTTCGTGCAGCTATTTCTCCCTCACGGCGTGGATGTTGCCGAACAGGTACGCGAACATCACCAAGCCAACGGTGGCATGTCGAGATTTGAGAAAATCCCTCTCTATTTGGGGTGGGCGAAGGTGGTGGCAACCCCTGAATTAGTGGATGAATATTGCCGACGTTTTGCCAATCTGGTTCGTCAGGGGGTGATTGATGCCCCTTGGGTGCCGGGCGCCGAAGAATTCCTGCTGGGGAACCCTTATGGACAGGAATTCGTATTGGTGACGGCTACCCCGCAAGGAGAGATTGAAGAGATATTGGCGGTTTTGAACCTGCGCAATTGTTTCACGGAGGTATATGGCGCGCCGACGAGCAAGCAGGACGCCATCAGGTTGATTCTGGAGACGCGGCGGCTCGATTCGCAGCAGTGTCTGATGATTGGGGATGCGCGGGCTGACTATGATGCGGCGCTGGCTAATCAGACGCCTTTTCTGCTACGTCGCCACGATAGCAACGGGCCGGTCTTTGAACACTATGCCGGAAATTCGATAGGCAATTTTTCGGGCTTTTCATTATCGGGAAGGAAATCTTGATGATTTGTGCACTTATGATTGGTCGTGCGGGAAGTACGGGTTTCCCTGGCAAAAATATTCATCCTGTCTTGGGGCGACCGCTTGCCGCTTATCCTTTGCTTGCCGCGAAAGCATCCCGGTATGTGGACAGGTTGTATCTCTCCACCGATTCGCCTGAAATAATGCAGATTGGCAAACAACATGGCGCGGAATTGATTGAGCGTCCGGCAGAATTGGCGACCAAGACCGCTCTGGGAGAGGATGTTTTTGCCCACGGCTATTATGAAATCAAGAATCGTCTTGCCGCAGAAGGAAAAAATATTGAATTCATGGTGTTGCTTTTTGCGAATGCAGCAACGGTGACGAGTGAACTGATCGATAAAGGCGTGGAAATCCTTCGTGCGGATGCCCATATCGATTCGGCTGTAACCGTTTCGGAATACAACATGTGGAGTCCATTGCGGGCGCGCAAGATTGGGCCGGACGGTTGTCTGGATCCATTCGTTCCTTTTGAAACTTTTGGTGACCCCCGAACGCTCAACTGTGATCGGGATTCTCAGGGAAGCGTATTGTTCGCCGACATGGGGGTCTCCGTGGTTCGTCCCGATTGCCTGGAACACCTTGATGAAGGACTCCTGCCACAAAAATGGATGGGTAAAAATATTGCGCCCATCCCTTCTTGGGGCGGGTGCGACATTGATTATGCTTGGCAGCTTCCGATGGTGGAATATTGGCTGCGTGAGCATGGTGTGACGGACGCATGCCAGGACAGGGACAAAAATTGAGCTTGACCGATAGAAGAAAGAAGCGGTTTGCCGGGAACATTCTCACCCGGATTGCCAGGCCTATAGGTTTTGCAGACGTTGGGTCGGGGGGCGCGTTGAAAGCGCCGTGGTGCAATCTGCCACCGGAATATGTCCGAAAATTCGATTTCGAGCCAACTGCTGCCACTACTTCCGGGCTTCCCCTGTGTGTTTCAGACCGCTGTGGAGTGGCGAATTTTTTTGTGGCGCATGACGAGCGCGCTTCATCATTTCATGAAGCGAATCCCGATTTTGTACAGAGATTCGGCCAGGAATCCATACTTCCCAAGAAAACCATACAGGTCGAATCAACCACTTTGGATGACTATTTCAAGGCGGTATACAGTGACATTGATGCACTCGATATCAATGTGGAAGGGCACGATTTCTGTGTGCTCCAGGGCGGACAGCGTCTGCTGGATCAGGGCTGGATCAAACTGATCAAGGTTGAGTTTGAATTGGCGCCCGTCTGGCGCGGCCAAGGCTGGTTCAGCGACGTTGATGTTTTTCTTAGAGGGCGCGGCTATGAACTGGTCGATATCGAGATCGGTTATGGTCGCCCTGTCAATGTGAGCCACTTTTATAACAAGGGTGAACCGTTGTGGGGGAAGGGTTATTACGCGCCTTCGCAGGGGCTGGTGCAGGAGCGGATGCCTCGTTATGACGATGAAACCGTGGCGGCCCATGTCGTGGCTGCGGTTGTTCTGTTTGTGGCGGCGGGGCTTCCGGGGCGGGCCTATGATATTCTGGATGCGGCTGGTTCACGTCTGTGTGGTTTCGATGTGAAGCAGGTGAAAGAACAGATTGCTCATGTTTTTAGTTGGGCGAAAATCGAACACGGCTTGAGTTTGTTGACCCCGCTTGTACCTGGCGTGATTCAATCGCTGCTTAAGGGAAAACAGTGAAAAGAAATTTTTTGGTCACCGGGGGGGCTGGGTTTATTGGCGCTGCTTTAACGCAGAAGCTGGTTCTCCTGGGGAATCAGGTGGTTGTCGCCGATAATTTGTCTACCGGATATCGTGAAAACGTTCCGAAAGGTGCGGGCTTCGTCGAAATGGATATATCCAATCCCGCTCACTATGAACGTCTCCCGGACTTGAAGTTCGATGCGGCGCTGCATCTGGCGGCTCAATCTTCGGGCGAGGCTTCGTTTCAAGACCCGTGGTACGACTTCAACAGCCATGTTACCGGGACATTCCTGCTGTTGGAGCATTGCCGCAAAAAGGGGATTCGGCGGTTTCTATACGCCAGTTCCATGTCGGTTTACGGAGCGGCGGAGTATTTGCCCGTTGATGAAAAACACCAGGTTCAGCCCAAGGCGTACTATTCCGCAGGTAAGCTGGCGGCGGAAGCTTATCTTAGTCTGTTTTCTACGCTTGGGGTGGATTCGACGGTATTTCGCATGTTCAACGTGTATGGGCCGAATCAGAATCTGGCGAACAAGATGCAGGGGATGGTGAGCATTTATCTTTCCTTCATCCTGGAAAACAAGCCCATTACCGTCAAAGGCGCCAAGGAACGCTTCCGCGATTTCATCTACATCGACGATGTTGTGGATGCCTGGCTGGGGGCGCTAGATAATCCTGCTTCGTTTGGCAAAACCTACAATCTTGGGGCAGGGCGCAAGACCACTGTGGCGGAGTTGCTGGCGTTGATGACGGAATGTGCCGGGAATCCCGACTATCCGGTCGAGTTTTCCGGCGGGACACCGGGTGATTTGTTTGGCCTGTATGCCAACATCGGCGCCCTTCAGCAGGATATCGGGTGGCAACCTCGCACCGCTCTGCGCGAGGGATTACGCGCCATGCTGGATTTCTATCGTGACAAGTCATGACTAAGATCGTCTGCCCAATTTGTGAGGGGGCCGATACCGAACTGCTTTCCAATCAACTACGCTTTGGCCGCGTGGCGGATGTCCGGCGTTGCGTTTCCTGTTCGCTGGTATTCCTGGATCAAACTTCCTTCCAGTTTCCTTCAGACTTCTACGAAGCCGAATACCATCAGACTTATTTGACCCATATTGACCCGGACATGCTGGATCCAGCCAAGCACTTCGAGAAGATGCGGCTGGCTGCCCGGCCCTGGATTGAACGAGTGCGGGATATGTTAGTGGGTGGTGAATCCGTGCTGGATGTGGGCTGTTCGACAGGGCATTTGCTGGATGGCATCCGCGACCGCGCTGGTAAGCTTTGTGGTCATGAACTAAGTCGAAAAGAGGTGGCGTTCTGCAAGGATGTGCTACATCTGGATGTGGCGGATGTTCCTTTGGAGGCTCGTTTCGAGCCGGGAACATTTGATTTGATCAGCTTGATTTTTGTGTTGGAGCACATTGGCGACCCGGTTGCTTTCCTGGTGAATCTGAAACGCTATCTCAAACCTGGCGGGCGTTTGGTTATTGTTGTGCCTAATGTCCTTGACCCGCTGCTGGCGTTTTATCGTATTCCGCATTTCGCGGAATTTTATTATTGCATCGAACACCTCTTTTATTACTCGCCCTGTACTTTGGGGGCGGTTCTCGAAAAGGCGGGCTTGGTGGGGGTGCCTACTGGTGTGCAGGAGTATCCGATAACCAATCACCTTAACTGGGCATACCGTCAGCGTCCTGCGGAGACCTTGGCGGCGCGGCGTTTGGTTCCTGACGTGGATATTGATGATGAGAAAATGCTGGGCGATTGGGAGACCTTCTGGAAGGGCGTAGACGGGCAATACGCCCAGTTCATGATGCAGGCTGGTTATAGCGACCGTGTCTGGTGCGTGGCAAAGGTGGCGGAATGATCGCAGCGAGCAAGCGGCTGGAACAAGTCCGACGGATTTTTGATCCCTACCAGGACAGGAGTGGGCTGGTGCGGCTTGACCGCAACGAAGACCCCGTCGGGTGGGATGAAGATCATTTTCGGGGGGTTCTAGGAAGCGTTTCTCCTCATGATTTAGCAGCTTATGCCGATTCCACGGTCTTGACGGGAAAACTGGCGGCGTGGTTGCAGGTTGATCCGGGTTGCCTATACATTACCGCCGGTTCGGACGCCGCTATCAAGAATATCTTTGAGACTTACATTGATCCGGGAGATCGAGTTCTCCTGCAAGAACCCGGCTGGCGAATGTACGAGGTTTACGGCAAGGTTTACCGGGCGGAACAGCGGCTGATTTCTTACGGTGCTGACCTCTCATTCGATAGCGGCGAAATTATTGAGGCGTTGCGCGGGGGGGGGCTGCGCATGGTGGTTTTGGCCAACCCCAATCAACCTACCGGGACGTTAATCCCTGACGGCGAATTGGAAAAAATTGTCGCGGAGGCGGGGCGGGCGGGAGCGCTGCTGGTAATGGATGAGGCATACCACCTGTTCACCCCCAAGACGGCGCTGGACTTCGTCCGCAGCCATTCGCACGTGATTGTGGTGCGCACCTTCTCAAAGGCTTTTGGATTGGCTGGGTTGCGCATCGGCTATTGCGTCGCCACGCCAGAGCGGATTGCCGAGCTGATGTTGCTGCGGCCCGTTACCGACGCGAATAGTCTGGCGCTGAAATGTGCAGAATACGTGATGGATCATCGTGACTGGATGATGGCGCGGATCGCCGATTTTGTGGCAGGCAGGGAATATCTCTACGGGGAAATGACGAAAGCCGGGATTGCGACCTATCCATCCCATACCAATTTCCTCTTGATTCGCTGTATGTCGCAGGAGCACGGCCAGATAGCGCTTGCTGAATTGCGGCAGCGTGGCTATCTGCTCAAAGGCCCTTTCACTTTTGCCCCCCTGGAAAACTGTATTCGTGTGAGTATCGGGCCGCTTGAATTGATGCGGCGTTTTTGGGCGGACGGTGGGGAAATTCTGAAAACCCATTCCGCTTCCAACTTTTTTTGAGATAAACATGCCTAGAGTTTTGAATGTTGCCATTATCGGCTGTGGACGGGTTGCCGGACATCATGTTCGGGTGGTTCGCAACAGTCCTTTGTTTCACCTGACCGCCATTTGTGATCTCAAAGAGGATCGGATGGCGTCGCTGCCGGGTGTGAATGATGTTCCGCGATTTTCCAATTACCACGAAATGTTTCGTGCTCATCCGGAAATTGACGTGGTAGCCGTCATCACTCCCAGTGGAATGCACTATGAACATGCGCTGGAAGCCGTGAGGGATTATGGCAAGAGCGTCGTCATCGAAAAGCCCGTGGTGATGCGGATTTCGCATGGGGAGGAATTGGGAGCGGCGGCTGCGGCGCGCGGTGTTTACGTGTTCCCGGTGCATCAATACCGATTCAACAGTTGTGTTCAGCGTATTCGCCGGGCTATTGCCGACGACGAATTGGGGAATATCGTTCTGGCGACGGTGCGGATGCGCTGGTGTCGTCCCCAGCGCTACTATGATCGTGATCCCTGGCGTGGAACCTTTGCGCTGGATGGCGGCTGCTGCACCAACCAAGGGATTCACCACCTGGACATGCTGCGTTATTTTGCGGGGGAGGTGAAGCGCGTGAACACGGTGATGAAAACCTGCGGCGCGAACATTGAAGTCGAAGATACGGCAGTCGCTACGCTGGAATTCGAGAGTGGCGCACTGGGGGTGATCGAAATCACTACTGCCGCTCGTCCACAGGATTATGAATCGTCCATTTCCATTGTCGGCAGCAAAGGGCTGGCGATGCTGGGGGGATGGGCTACCGACAAGCTGGTGACATTCTCGCCGAATCCTGAAGACGAAGCGCGTTACAGCGATACTTTCGAGGATGCTTATGGGCTTGGGCATAATGATATTTATGCCGGAGTTTACGAAACCATCGTGAATGGGGGGAGGCCCGCCGTGGAATTTGCGGACGCAATGAAAACCATCCGTTTTCTGCATGCCGTTTATTTGAGTAATGAACGCCGTGACTGGGTTGACGTGGCTATGGGGGAGGAATCCGCCCGCCTGGGGCAGCCAGACGATGAGTTGGCCAAGCTTTATCGCACTCCGAAAAACTGAGGGCGGAACATGGCGCCGGGCAACATCCATTACGGAACCGAAGCAATCGGCGAATTTTACCGAACCCACCGAACTTCCTGGGAGCAGTTTTATGAGTCCGAGAAAACCATCTTGTCCCGTTTGGGGCTCGGCCCCGGTGTTAGCGTTCTGGATATCGGCTGCGGTTGTGGCGGCTTGGGGCTGGCGCTGCGGGAGCGTTTCGGGCTGACCGACTACACTGGTGTGGAAATCAACCATCAGGCTGTCCGGGCAGCGATGGAGATGAATCCCGCCGCCCGTTTTTTGGCAGCGGATATTCTGGATGTTTCTCATCAGGAGCTACCTGAGGGAAATTTTGATCTGGTCGTATCGCTGAGTTGCATCGACTGGAATGTCGAGTTTGACCGAATGCTGGCAAAGGCTTACCAATATGTGAGGCCTGGCGGTTTTTTTCTGGCCAGTTTTCGGCTGACGGATGGAGAGGGGGTGAGTGATTTCGGTCGCTCTTACCAATTCATCAATTTCGAGGGCCGGCACGAAGGTGAAAAAGCGCCCTATGTGGTTCTGAATGGCGCTGAGCTGGCGACGCGTCTGTTGGCCTTGCACCCTGCGGAAATTCTTGGCTACGGTTATTGGGGTGTCCCCAGCTCAACCGCTGTCACGCCTTTTGAACGGGTTTGCTTTACCGTTGTTGCGGTGCGTAAGGGAAATGGCGGCCCGTGTAATATCTCAGTCGATTTGCCGGAAAACATCAAGTTTGCGCCGATGGCTGCATCGGCCTGAAACTCAATTTGCGGAGAGCGGGTGGCTGTTACAACGTTGTTGCTGTGGGATGACAAAGAATCGCCTCCCGCCGGCGACTGGATCGTCGTGCTGTGGCGCGGATTCGGCGACTCCGGCAAAGTGACTACCTATTCCATTCCTCGTCTGGTCGAAGAACACGCCGATGAATTACGCTCCCGCTATTTGGCCTGGATATATGATTTAGGCGAAAGAAAAATCGGCGGGATACGTTTGATTGACCGCTTCGCTTTGCGAACAGGTTTCAGCTACTGGTGGATGACCTTACCCGCTTCCGTCAGCTACGGTGGGACAACACCGATATACAGTGCGGTGCGAATGCTGGCCTTGGAGGGACTCGCGACAAAGCTTTCCACAGAGAAAGTGATTCTGGTGAGTGGTGACACGGCGCTTATTCGCGCTGCCCGCGCCTGGTGTCGCCGAGCTGGCCTGCTTTTCGAGTGGCGGCCCGTGGAACACAGATGCAATCACCGGGTGGTATTTTTCAGGCGAGCATTCAGTTTGTTGCCACATCCAATCCAGGCGACCGTAGCGTTATTCCGGTATCTGATACAGCGATTGCCACTGGCTCAGCACCTCCGTCAATTGGAAAATACCAAAGGGAATATCACTTTTGTTGATTACCTGATTCATCTTGATCAGAAAGACTTGGCGGATGGGCGCTATGGTTCCCACTACTGGACAAGACTCATCGAGCTACTGCAAAACAAAGCGGTGTCTACCAACTGGATTCACCACTACATCGGCCATGATGCGATTTCCAGCGCTGTAAAGGGGCGCGATACGATAGACAGTTTTAATCTGCACGGGGAAGGTACACAGTTTCATACTACTCTGGACGGTGCATTGGGGTGGCGGGTGATTCTCCGGACGCTGCTGGACTACCTGCGGGTTGCGTGGATGGGGGTGACCGTCTGGAAGGTCAAGCGGTATTTTAGTCCGGCAAACTCGAACGTTGATTTCTGGCCGTTCTTTCAACAGGATTGGGGTGGTTTCGCACGTGGCGTTGCGGCATTTTCAAATTGCCTGTTTCTCAACCTATTCGAAGAAACATTGCGGTATTTGCCACATCAGGAATCCGGGGTTTTTCTTCTGGAAAATCAGCCTTGGGAGATGGCTTTTATTCATGCTTGGAAAGCCGCCGGTCATGGGCGGTTGATTGGGGTGCCTCATTCCACGGTCTTGTACTGGGACATGCGCTATTTTTTTGACCCGCGCAGTTATCAACACACCGGCCAAAATGACCTACCGCTACCTGATTTGGTGGCGCTTAATGGGCCGGCAGCTCTTGCCATGTATCGTGGAGGAGGATTCCCCGATAAATTTATCGTCTTGGTCGAAGCGCTCCGCTATCTGTATCTGGCGGATTTGCTTATCGTTGGAAGAATCCCCAATACGCAGTCGGATGATTCGCTGTTGCGAGTATTGATTCTTGGCGATTACTTTCCGGCGATTGCGAAACTTCAGATGTCGTGGTTGACTGCGGCGGCGCGGGATTTGCCCGCGAGCTTCCAATATGTTTACAAACCACATCCGGCTTGCAAGCCACCGACAGGTAATGTTGCTTTCCCATACCTACGAATTACGAACTCTCCATTGGTCGAACTATTGGGGAATTGTGACGTGGTTTACACCAGTAACATGACATCTGCGGCAGTGGAAGCTTATAGCGCGGGCGTTCCTGTTGTGACCATGCTGGATGGCGATTCATTCAATATGAGCCCGTTGCGAGGTTTGACCGGGGTAACTTATGTTGCCAACCATAACGAACTTGCCGATGCGCTGCGAGGGGTACATGGATGCACGGGGGAGGGGCGCGAAAGTTTTTTTTCTCCGGATAGTGACTTGCCCCGCTGGAAAGGGCTGTTGGGGTTACGTGAACTTAAAACGGAGTAAGGTATGATTGTATGATTTTCCGGAACCATTGTGGCAATTTTCCGTATCCTTGCCATGAAAATATATGCAAACCGATTTTGTTGGGGGGCGCAGTGAGGCAGATTGAAAACTGGTTGACGGACGAGCAGCAGGCATCGTTATATTCTGCCGAGTATTGGAACGATATTGAGGAAGAAAAAAAGAAGGAATGGTGGATAGCCGATGGCGATTATTCGAGATGCTTAAACTATCTCCAAAAATCTGGACTTCTCGTCGATTTCTGTGGGGCGGAAGCACTTATAAGGGGGGCATGCGGGAGTGGTTTGAAGATTGCCGATCTTGCAGCTGGTATTGGCTGGACATCGGCATTGTTATCTAGGCTCCCTAATATCTCGGAGGTTCATGCGGTAGAAATATCCCAGCATCGTCTTGGCGTACTATTTGAGCATGGCGTTCGTATGATGAAAGGTGATGAGGCAAAGATATACCGTCATCTGGGCAGCTTTTATGAACTCAGATTTGAGGCGGAAAGTATCGATCTAATATTTCTTTCACAAGCATTTCACCACGCAGATCGACCATTACGCTTACTGCAGGAGTGTGATCGCGTCCTGACGCAAAATGGTGCAATAGTTCTTATTGGCGAACATTGTATCGGGATTCGTCAATTTGTCAGAAGATTGTTGAGAACTCTGATTCTGGAAAAAAAACTAGTGACAGGTTTTGATGCGCTTTTCCCGCCTGACCCAGTATTAGGGGATCACTACTATACGTTGTCGGATTACCGGTTTATGTTTCGAAGTATGGGGTATAAGCTAGATTACTTTGTCCAGTCTAGCGGGAATGCGATGTTTTTCGCGAGGAAAAATGGGGCTGTCATTTAACAAACTAGGGGAAAAGCAATGTCCAAGGTGATGGTAACAGGGGGGGCGGGATTCTTAGGTTCTCACCTTTGTGATCGCTTGATAGCAGATGGTCATGATGTTTTGTGCGTGGATAATTATTTTACTGGTTGTAAAGGCAATATCCGGCATCTACTTGGCAATCCTTTTTTTGAATTACTACGCCATGATATTACCTTTCCGCTCTATGTTGAAGTTGATCAGATTTACAATTTGGCATGTCCAGCGTCTCCCGTGCATTATCAATATGACCCCGTGCAAACCACCAAGACCAGCGTGCATGGCGCTATCAACATGCTTGGACTGGCAAAGCGGGTTGGGGCACGGATATTTCAAGCTTCGACATCCGAGGTTTATGGCGATCCAGAGATACATCCCCAGCCCGAGAGCTATTGGGGGCGAGTTAATCCCATCGGCCCAAGATCATGTTACGACGAGGGAAAACGTTGCGCCGAGACCCTGTTTTTTGACTATTATCGGCAGCATAAACTTGAAATCAAGGTCGTACGTATATTCAATACCTATGGCCCACGTATGCACCCCAACGATGGCAGAGTGGTGAGCAATTTTATTGTTCAGGCTATCAAGGGGGAGGAAATTACAATATATGGCGACGGTACACAGACCCGGAGTTTTTGTTTCGTAGATGATTTGATAGAAGGTTTTGTGCGGATGATGAGCAGCGATGCCGAGTTTACCGGCCCGGTAAATATGGGGAATCCTGGAGAATTTACTATGCTGCAATTAGCTGAGGCTGTTATCAGGCTGACGGGTAGCAAATCTAGACTCGTCTTCAAACCATTGCCAACAGATGATCCTAGGCAGCGAAAGCCGGATATTTCCTTGGTGAGTGAAAAACTTGGTTGGAAACCGACAGTTTCTTTGGATGAAGGACTTTTGAAAACGATAGCGTATTTCAGAGGTTTCGTTAATGTCTAAGGATGGAGTGACCGTGTCGGTAGTTATGGCTCTCTATAACGCTGAAACCTATGTTCGTGACACCCTCTTATCGGTGCTCCGCCAAACCCATAAGAATCTGGATGTTATTGTGGTTGATGACTGTTCAAAGGATCATAGTGCCGATATCGTTAAGAAACTAATGATCCAAGATGGACGTATTACTTTGCTTCAAACCGACACAAATAGCGGAGGGCCTTCACGTCCCAGGAACATGGGGATTTCCCATTCGCGTGGCGAATATATCGCTTTTGTCGATGCAGATGATTTGTGGGAGACCGATAAGATCGAGAAACAACTTGCAGGTCTATCAGCGGGCATGGTTCTTTCCTTTACCGACAATCAGGTTATTGATGCAAATAGTTCTGTGCTGAGATGCAGAATGTCACGCGTTGTCCGATTTTTCAGGAAAATGATTGCGCGTTTCGGATTGAGAT
Source organism: uncultured Sulfuricella sp. (assembly GCA_964451375.1). Classification (GTDB taxonomy): domain Bacteria; phylum Pseudomonadota; class Gammaproteobacteria; order Burkholderiales; family Sulfuricellaceae; genus JAGXQV01. Next base: position 20,316 of record CAYVIN010000010.1, on the reverse strand, counting down.
TCCTTTTACTTTCCAATCAAATTGTGCTTTCTTCAGTGCTCCTAAAAAAAGCTGCGCTGGCAGAAACTCGCTTCGATGAAGACCGTTTTATGCAAGCTGTGGAAGACTATGGTTTGTGGTTGAAAATAGCATATCAATTTCCAAATGGACTAACTTACATAGACGCACCGCTAACATCCTATCGTAGGCATGCCTTGGGTATTAGTGCTAACCGTATACTGGGACGTCTCAAAGGAACGTACTGTGTGACCAGGTTTTATCTCAGTGAAAAAAAACCTGTCTATCCGTTGTGGGGAGGAGGGGGGTGTATCCTTCGCCTCAGCAAATCGATACTGGAATACCTGCTTTCCAGGTTGTCAAAGTGATATAGAAACATGACTGATAATGTATTCTGGACGATGTTATTTTCGATTTTCAGGATATCGCCTTGCCAGGAAAAATTTTCCCCCTACGACGCACCGCCCTGTATCGGGTTGTAAGGAAGTAATCCCATGTGCGGTATTGCCGGATTCCTCAATCTAAATGGTGGCCTTTCGACCTATAACGCGCGAGAAACGGCGTTGGACATGGCGTCAGCATTACACCATCGTGGCCCTGACGACGATGGCGTATGGCTTGATGAACAAGCAGGTGTCACGTTGTCACATCGCCGCTTGGCGATTCTCGACCTGTCACCTGAAGGTCGCCAGCCTATGGTTTCAGCTTGTGGACGTTATGTCATCGCATTTAACGGCGAGATATACAATCATATTGAGTTGCGTCGTGATCTAGAAAATACCGGTATTGCGCTATCCTGGCGTGGTCATTCGGATACCGAAACTCTTCTGGCGGCAATTTCAGCTTGGGGTCTGGAGACTTCCTTACAAAATTTCGTTGGCATGTTCGCTTTTGCACTTTGGGATCGCCAAGATAGGACACTGCATCTAGCCCGTGATCGTTTTGGCGAAAAGCCTTTGTACTACGGGCGGATGGGCAATGTTTTTTTGTTTGGTTCCGAACTCAAGGCGCTACGACAACACCCCGCCTGGCGGGGTGAAATCGACAGGGGCGTGTTGGCGCTGTTTATGCGCTACTCTTATGTCCCGGCTCCGCATTCGATTTATAAAGGGATATCCAAGCTTCCCCCGGGAACGTATTTGTCTCTGGGGCCTACCAGTTGGGGGGATGGTGTACCAAAAAGTTACTGGTCTTTGAGCAAGGTCGTTGAGCTCGGCGCGGAGAATCCTTTTCGTGGAAGCGATCAGGAAGCGACGGCCCGGCTGGATACTTTATTACGTGCCGCAATCGCTGGACAAATGGTTGCAGATGTCCCTCTCGGTGCATTCCTTTCGGGGGGGGTTGATTCCTCACTGGTGGTGGCGTTGATGCAGGCACAAAGCCGCCGACCGGTAAAAACATTTAGTATTGGCTTCGATGAGCCTCAATACAACGAGGCCGAATATGCCAAAGCGGTTGCCCTACACTTAGGGACTGAGCATACCGAATTTTATGTCCGGGCGGATGAAGCCAGAGAGGTGATTCCTCAGCTTTCATCTATCTATGACGAACCCTTTGCGGACTCCTCGCAAATCCCGACTTTTCTGGTATCGCGTCTGGCGCGGCGGCATGTAACGGTCGCCTTGTCCGGTGACGGTGGAGACGAGTTGTTCGGCGGGTACAACCGCTATTTGTGGGCCGAGCGAATTTGGCATCATGCGAGAAAACTGCCGGCATTCAGCCGGCGCGCGTTGGCTCAGGCGATTACGTTACTGCCGCCCCAGGCTTGGGATTGGCTATTCGGATTTATTAAACAGGGAGTCCGGCATCAATTGCCGGGCGACAAGATGCACAAGCTGGCAGGCCTCATCAATGCCAAGAGTGCTGATGCGATGTACCGGAACATGGTTTCCCACTGGGAGCCGCAGTCTTCTGTCGTGTTGGGGGGGCATGAGCCGCCTACGCTGTTAAGCGATTCTTCTCGTTGGGCTGCGGTGCCGGAATATGTGTCGCGGATGATGTTTCTGGATGGTGTCAGTTACTTGCCGGACGATATTCTGGTGAAGGTGGATCGGGCTGCGATGGCGGTTGGCTTGGAAGGTCGTATGCCTTTGTTGGATCATCGGGTCGCTGAATTTGCTTGGCAGTTGCCCAAACTGATGAAAATTCGTGACGGGGGGAGCAAGTGGCTTTTGCGTCAAGTGCTGTATGGCTACGTTCCAGAAAGCCTGATAGATCGTCCGAAAATGGGATTTGGTGTTCCCATTGGGGCTTGGCTGCGTGGGCCGCTTAGCAACTGGGCGGACGATCTACTCGATGAATCCCGACTTCTTCGGGAAGGATTTCTGAATCCTGTTCCCATTCGTAAGGTGTGGAGGGAACACTTGTCGGGCAGACGAAACTGGCAATACAAGTTGTGGAACATCTTGATGTTCGAGGAATGGTTGGCGCGCCAAGATGCGCGTTAAATTGTCACCTACCCCTAACCCGGATATTTCATAAATTTCGCGCGCCCTCGCTTGTCTTTTGTTTCATATGCAGATTTCGCTCAGTCTGGCGTATGAATAACTACGCCACTCCGTCGCAAAATTCGCCTATAAAACAAAATCCGGCGCGATCATCGCGCGAATTTATGAAATATCCGGGCTAAATTTACAACGTAATTTCTTCACCTTCCCGCGCAAGGCGGTATTCAGGATCGCCGGAGTTGCGTGGATGGCGAGCCAGGGCTTTCTCAAATTCCCTTTCCAAAGCCTCGTCACTGCGGGTTGGTTCGTGGTGAGTGCAATAGACGATGCCAACCCCGGCTTTTCTGCCCAGTTCGATGCTTGAATCGAATGTGCCATGCCCCCAGCCTTTCTTGCTTGGGTATTCCTCTGAAGTGTATGAGGAATCCGCAATCAATACGTTTACGCCAGTCAGCGCTTCAAGGATCGAGTTTTCCTTTTCTGTGATCAGACTTTGGTACTCGGCATAACTTTCGTCGTCGGGGGCATAGATGTTGTAGTGGGGTTCATGATCACCAGTGAAGAAAACTGATTTGCCATTGCATTCTACGCGGTAGCCGAAATTGATTACCGGATGGTTGAGGAGGGTGGGGGTGATGGTCGTTGATCCAATTTGAATACTCTGCTCAGGCATCAATGTTTCATATTCGATTTTGGCCTTCATCTCAGCTTCTCGAACCGGAAAGTAGCTGTATTGCAATTGAACTTCCATGATATGTTCGATGCCACGTCCGGAAATTGGATCAAAGGCACCATGCAATTTCAGTTTGTTACCCGGAATAAAAATCGGAATGAAAAAAGGTAAACCGTGGATGTGATCCCAATGGGTATGGGTAATAAAGACGTTGGCAGTAACCGGCATTTCCCGCAATAGGGTTTGGGACAACGCAAAAATGCCCGTCCCGGCATCAAGTACAATCAATTCGTTGTCGTCAGTCCGAATCTCTATACAAGTGGTGTTGCCGCCATATTTGATGGTGTTCGGCCCAGGTGAAGGGATAGACCCACGTACTCCCCAGAAGCGGATTTTCATGTGTTGGACTCCATCTGGGAAAAGAGTTTTGATTCTTCGTAAATTTTGGTCAAATCACCCAATTCACTGATGATGTTATCCAGATCGTTGCCAAAAAAATCGCTGACGCTGGACGGAAGCTCTTCGACGGCGGGGTTTCCGCTGAAACCGTAATTCAGCTTTTTACTGATTTGATTCGCCACGAATACACATGACCAAATAGTAATTTCGTCGTTTTCGGCAGAATGATGATGACGAATCGAGTCTACTAGCGGCTTGGGGAATTGCCATTTTTCCGCAAGCATCGAACCAACTACCGTGTGATCCGCGCCTATCATCATTTTCTCGGCTTCGTGGAGAGGTATCTGGTCTATCCGTGATTTTTCCAATGCGTTACGAAACTCGACGGGAAGAAATTGAGCGAATACAACTTTTCCAAAGTCATGTAATAGTCCGGCGATATAGCAGTCTGTCGGGTCGATGCCTTTGGCGTATTGGCTGCACAGTTGTTTGGCGATTCCGGCGGTAGTCAATGAATGCAGAAGATATTGCTGAATGTCGAATCCCGCTCCATTTTGTTTGGGAAGAATGCCGACTGCCGCCACGCTCAAGGCAAGATTCTTGATGGTGTTAAATCCCAGGTAAACGACGGAATGGTTGATCGAAGTGATTTTGCTGGGCAGGCTGAAATAAGCCGAGTTGAGCACCTTGAGGATTTTGACTGTGATCACCGGATCTTTTTCGATCACCTGCACCAGATCCTTGGGCTGTACATCCAGATTCCGCGTAAGTTCAAGAATCTTTTGTACGCTCTTCGGAAAGGCCGGCATTTTTTCTACGGCGAGGGCGAGTTTTTTGCCTAGTTCAGGCGTCATGGTACTCATTGGTTGCTGGATATCCTCTTCATAATGATCTGGTTATTCATCCATGGAATCCCGCACGGAAACGTTTACTCCGGCTGAATTCCAGTGCAACGAGCAAGGATAGAGGCAACGTGTGCGGAATGCTGTGAAGCGGGTCACAATATTTAGGACAATTATTCCAGCGCGCTGGCAATTCTATCTAATGCCTTACTTAAATTATCCATTGATGTGGCGAATGAAATGCGGAAATACCCTTCGGCGCCAAATGCGGAACCGGGTACAACAGCCACTCCGGTTTTTTCGAGCAGGTATTCGGAAAGCGCCATATCGTTGGCTTGGCTGATTTTCCCATTTTTATGTAATTTGGCGATGGCCTCGCGTGCGTCAGGGAATGCGTAGAAAGCTCCTCCGGCGCGGATACATTTCAAGCCCGGAATTTCGTTGAAGCGCCGAACGACAAATTCATGGCGGTCACGAAAAGCATTTAGCATCGGCTCAATACAGGATTGGTCTCCTTCCAGCGCGGCCTGGGCGGCCACTTGGGAAATTGAGGTAGGATTCGAGGTCGATTGTGATTGGAGAATCTCCATCGCCTTGATGATTTTTTCCGGGCCGGCGGCATAGCCGATACGCCACCCAGTCATCGAATAGGCTTTGGAAACACCATTTAAGACTACGCAGCGGTCTTTCAATTCGGGGGCTGCATTGAGTATGTTGACGAATTTTTCCCCGGATAAATTTACATGTTCATACATGTCATCAGTGGCGACAAGAACATGGGGATGTTTTTTCAGGACTTCGCCAAGCGCCTGCAACTCTGCAAAGGTGTAGACCGCGCCGGTTGGGTTGGATGGGCTGTTGATCATGAACAGCTTGGTTTTTGGCGTGATCGCGCTTTCTAATTGCGCCGGAGTGATTTTGAAGCCTTGCTCGATCCCGCAGTTGACGATAACCGGAGTGGCCTCTGCCACCATGGCTATATCCGAATAGGATACCCAATAGGGCGCGGGTACCACCACTTCATCACCCGGATTCAGTACGGCCAATGCCAAGTTGAAAATACACTGCTTGCCACCTACACCAACGATAACCTCTTTACTGGTGTAGTCGAATCCGTTGTCGCGCTTGAATTTTGCCACGATGGCATTTTTCAGGCCCGGTATGCCGGCCACCGGCGTGTATTTGGTGAAACCGTTATCGATGGCCTTTTTCGCCGCCTCCTTGATGTGTAGAGGAGTGTCGAAATCCGGCTCGCCTGCACCGAGACCGATGATGTCCTTACCTTCCGCTTTAAGCTTTGCAGCTCGTGCGGTAACGGCGAGGGTAGGGGATTCCTTGATGGCTTGAACGCGACGAGACAGTTCCAAAGTTCGATCCTCGGGGAAGGGCGCGGATAGAGCCGCGCATGATAAAATCGGTGGAATGAAAAGACGCAATTTTACCTGTGATCGCCACTTTCCCCAATAGCCCATATCGGCTACATCGACCGTTCGAGCCTGCCGGCGACCAACCGGCAGCCATCGCCCAGCTTGTCGAAGGAATCAATGATGGCTTGTCGTTCCAGACGTTGCTTGGTGTGACCGGGTCAGGCAAAACTTACACCATGGCCAATGTTATTGCCCGGCTGGGAAGGCCTGCGATTATTATGGCTCCCAACAAGACGCTGGCTGCACAGCTTTATTCGGAAATGCGCGAATTTTTCCCGGAAAACGCTGTTGAATATTTCGTTTCATATTACGACTACTATCAGCCGGAAGCCTATGTCCCATCCCGCGATTTGTTCATTGAGAAAGACTCCAGCATCAACGAACATATCGAGCAAATGCGTCTCTCCGCCACTAAATCCTTGCTCGAGCGCGAGGACTGCGTAATAGTTGCGACGGTATCGTGTATCTACGGTATTGGTGACCCGGTGGATTATCACGGGATGATCCTACATCTGCGCCAGGGGGAGAAATTGGCCCAACGCGAGGCCATCAAGCGTCTTGCCGAAATGCAGTATGAACGTAATGAAATCGAGTTTCGGCGTGGAACTTTTCGGGTGCGCGGCGATGTGCTGGATATCTTTCCGGCGGAAAGTGCGGAAACTGCGATTCGTGTGAGTTTGTTTGATGACGAGGTGGAAAGCCTATCCTTGTTTGATCCGCTTACCGGGCATATCCAACACAAGGTCACACGATATACGGTATATCCGTCGAGCCATTACGTGACGCCGCGCGAAACTACCTTGAGAGCTATTGAGGCTATCAAAGTGGAACTGCGCGAACGTATCGAGTTTTTCCAAACCCATCATAAGCCGGTGGAGGCGCAACGAATTGAGCAGCGTACCCGTTTCGACCTCGAAATGCTCAATGAGCTGGGATTTTGCAAGGGGATCGAAAACTATTCCCGGCATTTGTCGGGGCGTAAACCTGGAGACCCTCCGCCGACCTTGATTGACTATCTTCCATCGAACGCTTTGATGATTGTTGACGAAAGTCACGTCACTATTCCCCAAGTGGGCGGAATGTTCAAAGGTGATCGGGCGCGCAAGGAAAATCTGGTTGATTATGGATTTCGCTTGCCATCCGCGATGGACAATCGACCGCTACGTTTTGATGAATTTGAAAAAGTAATGCGCCAGTGCGTTTTTGTATCTGCAACTCCGGCTGAATATGAACGTACTCATCAAGGACAGGTTGTTGAGCAGGTTGTGCGCCCAACCGGGTTGGTCGATCCGATATTGGATATTCGGCCCGCCACAACTCAGGTCGATGACTTGCTGTCAGAAATCAATATCCGTGTGGTGCGAGGCGAACGGGTTCTGGTGACGACGCTAACCAAGCGAATGGCCGAAGATTTGACCGATTATCTTGGTGATCACGCGATCAAGGTACGTTATTTGCATTCCGACATCGATACTGTCGAGAGGGTTGAAATAATACGGGATTTACGGTTGGGTGTTTTTGATGTGCTGATTGGTATCAATCTGCTGCGGGAAGGAATCGACATACCCGAGGTGTCTCTGGTTGCGATTCTTGACGCCGACAAGGAGGGGTTCCTGCGTTCGGAGCGTTCCCTGATTCAGACCATCGGTCGGGCGGCCCGCCATCTCAACGGTACTGCAATTCTCTATGCGGATCGAATGACAGGTTCGATGCAGCGCGCGATCGGCGAAACTGAACGGCGGCGTACAAAGCAGCTGGCATGGAACGTTGCCAACGGTATTACGCCAAGAGGCGTATCCAAACGAATCAAGGATATTATTGACGGCGTATATGATATTGAAACCGCACAAACTGAACTGAAGGCCGCCCAGGAATTGGCCTCTTACAAGCAACTTGACGAAAAGAAACTCACCAAAGAAATCAAGGTTCTGGAAAAGGAAATGCTCGAATGCGCAAAAAATTTGGAGTTCGAGCGTGCCGCCCAATTACGTGACAAAATGAGAGATATCAAACATTTGTTGTTTGGGATAAAGGGGCAGGTCGGGTAATTAAATAAAAATACAGGGAATATTTATGTCGAAAAAAAATCAAAAACTCGATGCGCCCTCCGGCGAGAGTTATCAGGAGTTGGGGCATCTGGTGCGCCAATTACACGAAACCATGCGGGAGTTAGGCTGCGATCAAGCCATGCAAAACGTGGTGGGAGAGCTGCCGGATACTCAGGATCGCTTGAACTATGTCGCCCAGTTGACGGAACAGGCCGCACAACGTTCGCTTAACGCGGTTGAAATTGCCTTGCCGTTGCAGGAAAAGATTGAGAGCGAGGCGCTTAGCCTGGCTGAAGAATACCGGATGGCAAAAGCCTCTGGAGATTGGCAGCAAGCCGCCGACAGGATGCAGGCTTTCATTGAGACACTGCCAACACATACCCGCGCGACCTCCGCTCAACTCAATGAAGTTATGATGGCACAGGATTTTCAAGACCTGACTGGGCAAGTCATCAAGAAAATTACTGCAATGGCGCAAAATCTCGAACATCAGTTGGTAAATATTCTGCTGATCAGCAAACCCGAAAATGCTCGATGCACTGAGTCCGATCCGCTTCTCAACGGCCCGGTTGTCAATAAAGAGGGGCGTAAGGATGTGGTGAGCAGTCAGGCTGAAGTTGATGACCTTTTGAATGATTTGGGGTTCTGATGCAGAAAGTCATGAAAAAAGTTAATGTGCTTTTTGTCTGCATGGGAAATATCTGCCGCTCTCCGACTGCCGAGGGAGTATTTCGCCATCAAATAGAGGCAGCGGGCTTGGCGGATATGGTTTTTATTGATTCAGCAGGAACCCACGCCTATCACGTTGGCAAACCCCCGGATCAGCGGGCGCAGACTGCGGCTGCCAAGCGTGGCTACGATTTGGCGGGATTACGGGGGCGCCAGGTTGGAGAGGATGATTTTGAAAAATTCGACTACATTCTGGCGATGGACGACGATAATTTGTCGATCCTGAAACAGTTATGCCCGCCGTCACAGCAGCACAAACTTTCCCTATTTTTGGTACATGGGGAGCGTTATAACGAGCGCGAAGTTCCTGATCCGTATTATGGTGGCGAGCAGGGGTTCGAGCATGTGCTTGACCTGGTTGAAGATGCTTCTGTGGGATTGCTCAAAAATATCAAAAATCCCGAATAGACTGATTCCCTGGAGGGAAATGAACAAGGGGACTATTCGCCCCCTTGTTGTTTATTCGCCCTTTCGGGTTTCCACCATAACCAGCGAACCGCTTTCTTCCCCGACTGTTTGAGTCGAACGATTGCGACGTGGCTTTGGGGCAGGCTCGGGATCAGGCTGAGCAGTTATGGTAACAACTTTTTCTCGGCTGGTTTCGATCATTACCAAATCGCCCAATTCCAGAGGTGCTTCAACTACGGCAGGCACAGGTGCCTGATTGTCGAGTTGAGTTGCGGTGGCAGCTTGTTGAACAACGGCTTCCTCAATTGCTTGGGGGGTGACGACGGTATCGGGTTCAGGAGATGCTACCGGCATTTCAACCGCTGTTGGGTGTTGTTGTTCCAGTGCCACCACTCTTTCTTCGAGAAGTTCAGGCGCAGGCGTTGCGTCAACCGCAGCCGGTGCTTCTTCAACAACAGGGGGAATAATTACAGGCGGCGGTATTTGTGCTTCCACCACGCTAGTTGTTACTTCCAAAGCCGGCGCAGCTACCGGGGTAAGGGGAGCGAGTTCGGTCGCTGCGACAGGAAAATCCTGCGACTTTATCAGGTTGTCCGATACCCCTTCGCTTTGGGACTTGCCACCTTCACGGTCGCCGCGTTCGCGACGACCACCGCGCCGGCCACGTCGGCTGCGCGATTCACCTTCCTGCTTATCGATATTGGCGGCGGCAAGGTTGTCACGCCCGGTTTCCAGTGCGGGTGACGGTTCCTTTTTGGTGGGTGCATTGCGCGGCTTGGGAGCTTCCCGCTCATCATTTCGCGGGGCGCGTTTTTCTTCCCCTTTCGTGTTGTCGCGGTCGCGACGGTTACTATCGCGTTCGCGGCGTGGTCGGCGCTCAGACTGGTTTTCACGGTCGCGAGTTTTGGGTTTGGCCGGCTTTTCTTCTTCCTTGCTAGCATCGCTGCCAAAGCCGAAAAACTGTTTGACCTTGCCAAGCCATGAGGTGGCTTGTGGTTGGGATTTTTCGGCAACAACGGGGGCCGGCTGTTCCGGCGTAATTCCCCTCACCGCAGCAATTTGACGCTGCGGCTTGATCTCAGCGCCGTTGCTCTTTTCCTCGACGGTTTCCGGTGGCATCTCGACCATCTGATAGCTGGGCAATACGTCGTCTTCTCCAACCTCATCATGGCGCAGGCGCTGGATGCTGTAGTGCGGTGTTTCAAGATGAATGTTCGGAACAAGAACGATATCCACCTTGAAGCGTGATTCAATGGTGTGTATTTCAGCGCGTTTTTCGTTTAGCAGGAAAGTGGCGACGTCAACCGGCACTTGGGCGCGGATAGCCGCACTATTTTCCTTCATCGCCTCCTCCTGAAGGATGCGCAGGATATGCAGAGCAGAGGATTCAGTGCCGCGAATATGGCCAGTTCCGTGGCAACGAGGGCAGGGGATGTGGCTGGTTTCACCCAGCGAAGGCTGGAGACGCTGACGCGACAGTTCTAGCAGGCCGAACCGTGAAATTTTGCCGGTCTGAACGCGCGCACGGTCATAACGCAGGGCGTCGCGCAGGCGGTTTTCGACTTCGCGCTGGTTGCGGGTGCTTTCCATATCAATGAAGTCGATCACCACCAAACCGCCCAAGTCGCGGAGGCGCAACTGACGGGCGATTTCGTCGGCAGCTTCAAGGTTGGTGCGAAACGCGGTTTCTTCGATGTCGGAGCCACGGGTGGCGCGCGCCGAGTTAACGTCAACCGATACCAGTGCTTCAGTGTGGTCAATAACGATGGCGCCGCCGGAGGGGAGGGCGACTTCCCGGGCAAACGCGGTTTCAATCTGGTGTTCGATCTGGAACCTTGAAAACAGCGGCACATCGTCTTTGTACAGCTTTACCTTGACGACGTTCTGCGGCATGACGTGGCTCATGAACTGCACTGCCTGGTCATAAATCAGTTCGGTATCGATCAGGATTTCACCGATGTCGGGTTGGAAATAATCCCGTATGGCGCGGATTACCAAACTACCTTCCTGATATATCAGAAACGCTCCTGTCTGCGATTTGGCGGCGCTTTCAATGGCTCGCCACAATTGCATCAGGTAATTGAGATCCCATTGAAGTTCTTCATAGGTGCGTCCGATCCCAGCGGTGCGCGCAATGATACTCATGCCTGCCGGAACGTCGAGTTGAGCCATGGTGTCGCGCAGTTCATTGCGCTCCTCACCCTCGATTCTCCGTGAAACACCGCCGCCACGCGGGTTGTTGGGCATCAGAACCAGATAACGCCCGGCCAGGCTGATGAACGTGGTTAAAGCTGCACCCTTGTTGCCGCGCTCATCTTTTTCCACCTGGACGATGAGCTCTTGGCCTTCCTTGAGAACATCCTGAATGCGCGCGCGTGAAACATCGACACCTTCGGCAGGGTTAAAGTTGACGCGGGAGATTTCCTTGAAAGGGAGGAAGCCGTGGCGATCCGTGCCGTAATCGACGAAAGCCGCTTCCAGACTGGGTTCGATGCGGGTGATGATACCCTTGTAAATATTGCTTTTACGCTGCTCTTTTCCTGCGGACTCAATGTCGAGATCAACGAGCTTTTGACCATCGACAATCGCAACGCGCAGCTCTTCGGCCTGCGTCGCGTTAAACAACATGCGTTTCATTTTATTTTATTCTCCCGCGCTCTACACACGGGGCGGCAAACCATGTTGCACCATGGCTGGCGTCAAGTCTAAAGGCGATTTCGAATTTACTTGCCTGTCATAACACCCGGAATTTGTATGTGCATTAAGATATTGATTTGCCTAATTTAAAGGCCTCGCTACTGGGCAAGGCCGAAAATTCATTCAGTGCTTCGAGCGCGTAATTCGTTTATTATCGCTGCTTTGTTTGGTGAGCGAAATTAACCAGTTGTATCTCTGCCCATTGCGCGGTTTCGCGCATTCAATCAAGCTGGGTGAATGCGGCGGTAATTGCTCGTAGCATTACACAGTTTTCAGCAGGCGGTTAAGTATAAGCAAAGTGAATAATTTAAGCAAAGAATCTGTAACATGGCTTACGGTCGATGAAGCGGGTGAGGGGCAGCGCGTGGATAACTTCCTTACCCGGCATTTGAAGGGGGTGCCGAAAAGCCATATTTATCGCATCCTGCGTAGCGGCGAAGTGCGTGTTAACAGCAAACGGGTTGATGCAACTCACCGTCTGCAAATTGGCGAAGTCTTGCGGATTCCCCCCATTCGTCGCCAAGAAAATACCGAAAGCGCCCCAGTCAATATCCCTACTTCATCCCGTCTGGTTCCACGGATACTATTTGAGGACGAGGCGCTGATTGTTCTGGATAAGCCTGCCGGAATGGCGGTTCATGGCGGTAGCGGCGTAAGCAGAGGGGTGATTGAGCAGATGCGCCAGGAAATGCCGAACGCCCGATTTCTCGAGTTGGTGCATCGGCTGGATAGGGAGACATCCGGGCTGTTGCTGCTTGCCAAAAAGCGGGCTGCCTTGACTGAGTTGCATCGCGCAATGCGCGATAGCGATATGGATAAACGTTATCTCGTATTGGTCAAGGGGCGATGGCAGAATGCTCGGCAAAGCGTCAAGTTGCCTTTGCTCAAATATGCGACTGCTGATGGTGAACGGCGCGTTGCTGTCAATCCGGAAGGGCAGTCGGCGCATACCATATTTAATCTCAAGAAGCGGCTTGGCGAGTTCAGCCTGCTCGAAGCGGAGCTAAAAACCGGTCGCACCCATCAGATTCGCGTCCATCTGGCGCATTTGGGATTTCCCATAGCGGGTGATGATAAATACGGCGATTTCCCTCTTAATAAGGAATTGCAGAAGCGTGGCTTGAAGCGCATGTTTTTGCACGCATATAGAATTACCATCAAGCATCCACTGTCTGGCGAGGCGCTGCTTCTGGAAGCGCCACTACCTCGCGAACTGGATTCCTTTGTAAAAAAACTGGAGGTTGCAAGCAGTGCCGAAGCAATTTGATTTGTTGGTGTTTGACTGGGATGGGACGTTGATGGATTCGGCCGGGACTATCGTTTCATCGATTCAGAATGCCTGTCGTGACCTTGATATGCCGATTCCGTGCGACGCCGATGCGCGTCACGTTATTGGGCTGGGGTTGCAGGAGGCCCTTTCCACATTACAGCCAGGGTACGAGCAGGACGATTACGAGCGTCTCGTTGAGCGTTACCGTCATTATTATCTTGGTCAGGACATGGAGATTCCGCTTTTTGAAGGGGTGCCCCAGGCTATTGCTGATTTGCTCGACGCCGGTTTTCTTCTGGCTGTAGCGACCGGTAAAAGTCGGCGTGGTTTGGATCGCGCACTGGAGCATTCCGGGTTGGGGCGTTATTTCCATAGTACGCGTTGCGCCGATGAATGTTTTTCCAAGCCGCATCCCTGCATGATTGAACAGATCATGGATGAAACCGGGGTGAGTGCGAGTCGAACGGTCATGATTGGCGATACCAGCCACGATCTACAAATGGCCATCAATGCCGGAGTCGATGCGCTGGCGGCAGCGTATGGTGCCCATCCCCGCGAACATCTGGAGGTATTGTCACCGCTGATATGTGTTGATAGTTTTATTGAAATAAATAAATGGATTATGGAAAATGCTTAATGTAAATAATAAGATTTTCGTGGGAAGGAAGCGTGATGAGCGATCCTGAAAATTGGGAGCGTCAGGCTATCGAAAAGCTTGCTTTTGCAGCGTTGCAGGAGCAACGGCGCGCGCGCCAATGGGGAATTCTGTTCAAGGTTCTGACTTTTGGATACCTATTCATATTGCTGTTTTTGTTTAGTGGATGGTTTGGGCATGGCGAAGGGCCAATTGGCGGAAAGCATACTGCGCTTGTCGAAATGCGCGGTGTGATTGCGCCCAATGGGGAAACCAGCGCGGACAAGGTAATTGGTGGATTGCAGGACGCCTTCAAGGACAAAAATACCAAAGGCATCGTATTGCGCATCAATAGTCCTGGCGGAAGCCCGGTTCAGTCAGGCTACATCTACGACGAAATCAAGCGGTTGCGCGCCAAATACCCGGATATTCCGCTTTATGCAGTGGTTGAGGACATTTGTGCCTCGGGCGGCTACTATGTGGCAGCGGCGGCAGACAAAATCTATGTGGACAAGGCCAGTCTGGTCGGTTCTATCGGGGTGTTGATGGATGGTTTTGGCTTTACCGGAACGATGGACAAACTTGGTATTGAGCGGCGTTTGTTGACTGCCGGTGAAAACAAGGGGTTTCTTGATCCCTTCTCGCCTATGAACGCCACGCAAAAAGGTCATGCCACCAAAATGCTCGGTGAGATTCACCAGCAATTTATTCTTGCGGTACGCGATGGGCGTGGCAAACGTCTGAAAGAGACTTCTGAAATGTTCAGCGGATTGATCTGGACTGGCGAAAAAAGCATTGAACTGGGGATGGCGGATGCGCTGGGCAGCATGGATTTTGTTGCGCGGGAAATATTCAAGGCGGAAGACATTGTTGACTTTACTCCGCAGGACGGCATTGCCGAGCGTTTTGCCAAGCGTTTTGGCGCTGCAATGGCTCGAGCCGCCAATCCTTTGGCCCAATCTGGCACCGGAATCAGTCTTAAATGAACCGTGAATATCTTCCGATTTCCTGTGTCCAGCACGAGCGCTTGGAATTCAGTGTGTTGCGGAAGTTTTATCTGGATATCGAATATCTTCAAAAGGGTGAAAGAGTAAAAGAAAGGGTAATGCCGCTTGATGTAATGACTCGGGAGGGGGTGGAATGGCTGAAGTTTCGCCGGGAAAAAGGAGATGACGCTGAATTGCGGCTTGATGCTATCCTTGATTTCAAGGAATTACAGTAGGGGCTAACGAATAGCGTTTATCCGCCGCCCCGCCCAAGCCAGCAAGAACCACCAAACTTATTGGCGGCGGATAAACCTCGTTGGACTGAACTGCGGGGACAGGCGGTTGATTATGGGGATTGTAAGGTTGCGGAAGGGGAAGTCAACCGGCCATTGCGAGGCGAAGGTGTTGAGCGACAAGGAAATAGCTGAACCGGCGGCGCATGACATGTCCCTCCGGCATAAAAACGCCCTCTGGATCGACACCTTGTCGGCCTGCCCAGCGCATAAGGGCGAACCCGTCCCCGGCAGGCGCAAACACCCAGCCGCAAACTGACGCGAATCGGTGGATAAAAACGCCTCACGGCGGCCCCCGCAGCGGCGGGCTTCGCCCTGTCGGCGAGATCACCGCCACCACCCCGAACCGCCCTTCGCGGCAATGCGGGCAACATAGCCACTCGATGCCCGCCACCCGCCGCATAAACGCCTCCACCGACTCCACCACTACCGGATCGGGGGTTGGCGCCTCCAGCGCGGTACGCGCGGCGGCAAGATTGGCGGCCTTGTGCGCAGGCCCCAGCAGCCCGTAGTGACGGATGCGCTTGAAACCCTTGGGTAGCACATGCAGCAAGAAGCGCCCGATGAACTCGCCGGCTTCCATGCGCACCACCCGCTTGCGGTTGCCGTTGGCCGAATCGCGCACCCGGAAACGCACGATATTCCCATCCATCCCCAGGATGCGCTCGTTGGAAATCGCCACCCGGTGCGTGTAGCGGCTTAGATATTCCAGTACCCACGCCGGCAAACGTCATTGCCCCCCTGTCATCCATTCTTAAATCAACTGTCACAAAAATTTCGCGTTGCCGCTGCAAAGTGGCGGCATGAAAACACTACCTTCCCTCCTCAAAAACAACGGCGTTTCCCGTAACCCTTTGCGTATCGCGGTGATCTGCGAAACCTGGCCGCCGGAGATCAACGGCGTCGCGCTGACTATGGAACGCATGGTGCAGGGGCTGCTTAAACGCGGTCATACCGTGCAACTGATTCGTCCCCGCCAGAACGCGCTGGATTGCGGGGTGTCTCGCGATAACCTGATTGAATTGCTGCTGCCGGGATTTTCGATTCCGCGTTATCCCGAGTTGCGTTTCGGGATGCCGTCTTTCGGCGCGCTGAAAAAGGCCTGGGAGGAAGAGCGTCCCGACCTCGTGCATATCGCTACCGAGGGGCCGCTCGGTTGGGCGGCGCTGAAAACCGCGCTGAAGATGGATTTGCCGGTGACGACCGATTTTCATACCAATTTCCACAACTACACCGAGCATTACGGCATCGGTTGGGCGGAAGGGGCCATCGGCTGGTATTTGCGGCGTTTTCACAATCAGGCGGCGTATACCTTTGTCCCCGGCGAGGGGCTGCGCATGGAGATGGAAATCCTCCGTTACCGCAATCTGGCGGTGATCGGGCGTGGTATCGACACCCAGTTGTTCACGCCGCAACGCCGCAATCCGGCCATGCGCAAACACTGGGGTTGTCACGGCGACGAGCCGGTGGCGCTGTATGTGGGGCGTCTCGCGGCGGAAAAAAATCTGGGTCTGGTGGCGCGCAGCTTTGAGATGTTGCGCATCTATCAGCCTCACGCGCGTATGGTGTGGGTCGGCGACGGCCCGGAACGCGCCGGTTTGCAGGAGCTTTACCCGGAACACACTTTCGTCGGCATGAAAACCGGCGAGGAACTGGCGGAGCACTATGCCAGCGCCGATATCTTCCTCTTTCCCAGCCTTACCGAAACTTTCGGCAACGTTACCCTCGAAGCGCTCGCCAGCGGTCTGGCGGTGGTCGCCTATCGTTATGCCGCCGCTGCCGAATATATCCTCCACGAGGGCAACGGTTTGACGGCGCGCTTCGACGATGAGGCGGAATTCTGCAATCTCGCGGCCCGTTTGGGCAGCGATATGGCGCTCGCCCGCAAGCTGGGCAATACCGCGCGGATCGGCATGGAAAGTCTGGGCTGGGATGAGGTGAGCGAACAGTTCGAGTATTTCCTCTACAAAGCCGTCCAGCAAGGAAGCCGCCATGCAAGAGAAGACCGCTTATTATTTGTGCCGGATTAACCGCTGGGACACCGATGTTTGCTTGCGCTTCAATCAGACCAGCCGGAGGCGCTGGGTGCGCAATCTGTTCGCCACGGCCAGCCGCCTTGGCGATGGAGTGTTCTGGTATACCCTGATGGCGCTCCTGCTGGCCTGGGACGGGCGTCACGCGATTGTCCCAGTGGCCCATATGCTGGCGGTCGGGCTGGTTTGTCTGGGGGCCTACAAATGGCTCAAGGGCAAAACCCTGCGGCCCCGTCCGGCTACCATTAATCAGGCGATATTCACCAGTGTCGCGCCGCTCGACCAATTCAGTTTTCCTTCCGGGCACACCTTACACGCGGTGGGTTTTAGCGTGGTGTTGCTCGCTTATTATCCGGCCCTGGGCTGGATCGCGATTCCCTTTACCCTGCTGGTTGCCGCTTCGCGCCTGGTTCTCGGCCTGCACTACCCGAGCGATGTGCTGGCCGGCGCGCTGATCGGCGCACTCATCGCCAGCGCTTCATTCGGGGTGTGATGAAAAAAGCTCAGCGGCAACGGCAGGCGTTCGACCAGATGGGTAAGGCTTAGATTTTGCAGCGCCTTCCAGTTCTCGCCATTCCATTCCGGGTCTGCCGCCCAGGTCGGTTTTTCTCCCGCCAGCAGTTGGTTGATTTGCGCCAGACGCGCCGAAGTCTGCCCGGCGTAATAATCGAAATGCGCCGTCACATCGGTATCGACCAGTTTGAATATCCGGTACAAGCCCTGCGGCAGCCCGCTGCCGCGCAACAGGCGATCCGCCTTGGCGAGACGTTTGAGCGCCAGTTCGGCGTGGGCTTGCGAACAACCGAAACGCGCCCCGACGAATTCCGCGAGTTGGGTGAGATGGCTTTCCAGCAACGCCCCAGCGCCGGCGAAAAGCTGCGGGCGGATATGTGCATCCATCGCCCATTCCGCCATCACGTGAGTGAGCAGCGGACGATTCAGCCACATGGCTTCGTGGGCGGGAACAAAATGGTTGTGGGCCACCACGTCGGCCAGCAGGTGGCTGGCGTAGCCCAGGGTGAGCGCCCGCTCCGGTTCGTCGCCGGCGTTATCCAGCATGGCTTCGAGGTTGTGCCAGCAGTGGCTGCGCACGAACGGCGCGCCGCCCACCAGCGACAAATCGGGCAGACACGCCCCGGCCATCACGAGCTTGGGAAAACGCCGCGCCGCCGCGCGAAAACGCGGATCGGCAAGCGGCACCGCCCAGATCAGCAATTGGGAAAAATAGATGTGTGTGGACAGCCCCCACGCCAGCGCATCACCGCTGAACAAACACAGCGGAACCAGCCAGAGCAGCGTATTGGAACGGGATTTCATGCCGCCACAATGCCGCCGCTAAGTGAATTCGACGTGACAAGGTAATGATTTTATGATGACAAACGAACTGACCCAAAAAACCACCCCAACCACCACCGGGAGCCAGAAAGTGGAAGAATCCCCCCATAAAGGGAAAACCGGGCTGAAACGCCTGTGGAACGCGCTGCATTATTCGCTGGCCGGTTTCAAGGCCGCCTATCGCAACGAAGACGCCTTCCGTCAGGAAGTCCTGCTGTCGCTGCTCCTGATCCCGCTGGCCCTGTACCTGCCGGTCGGCGGCGTCGGCAAGGCCATGCTGGTCGCCAGTGTGCTGCTGGTGATGGTGGTGGAATTACTCAACTCGGCGATTGAAGCCACCGTGGATCGCATCTCCCTGGAAAACCACCGCCTCGCCAAACGCGCCAAGGATATCGGCAGCGCTGCGGTGCTGCTGGCGCTGATCAATCTGGCGGTGGTGTGGGGGTTGGTGATTTTTGGGTGAAACACTGCTTGCCGGAGAAAAAAATTCGGTTTGACCGGCATACATACCGTGTGTGCATTTTTCCGTTATGGATAGTACCGAAGTGATCAAGCGGTTACTCACGGAGGGATGGTGTCTTCACCATGTCCGGGGAAGTCATCATCATCCAGAAGTCGGCGGCAAAGTTACCGTGCCCCACCCTCGTCATGATTTGCCGCTTGCAACGTTGCGGAGCATATACCGGCAAGCCGGTTGGAAATGGAGGTAAAACCCATGCGATATCCGGTTGTTATTCATAAAGACCCGAACAGCGCCTATGGCGTAACGGTTCCTGATCTGCCCGGCTGTTTTTCTGCGGGGGAGTCTCTGGAAGAGGCGCTGGACATGGCGCGCGAAGCTATCGAATGCCATATCGAAGGCATGGTTCTCGATGGCGAGCCGATTCCCTCCAACCGCACGATTGAAGAGCATCAGGCGAATCCCGATTTTGCCGACGGAATCTGGGCTCTCGTCGATATCGATTTGTCCCGCCTTGACGAGCGCGCCGAGCGCATCAACATCACCATGCCCCGGCGGGTGTTATCCATGATAGACCGTTACGCCGCCGACCATCACGAGAGCCGTTCCGGCTTCCTGGCGCGGGCTGCGCTGGTCACCATGCAACGTTCCTTGTAACTTTCGTAACTACCAAAAAGGGTTTCTCCGCCCTCACCCCGGCTCCGCCAGCGGGCGAGGGGCTGATATGCTGTTGCTTTGCGTCATCCTGAGTAGTTACAAATCGGCATGGTGTCGTGAAGGACGGGTGGTGGATAATTGGCGCGGTTGAAGCGTTGTTGAGAGGATGTGTGTATAGGGTTGTGCTTCGGGAGAGGGAAGCAAACCGCGCAATCGGCGCGCTCTACATGGAGGATACGTATGACCAGCAAAACCATCGTGATTTCCGGCGTCAGCCGTGGCCTGGGGCGGGCGATGAGCGAGGAATTCATTCGTCTTGGGCATCGGGTTCTGGGCTGTGGGCGCAATGCGGCGGCGATTGCGGAATTAAACCAGCGCCACGGCGCGCCCCACCGTTTCAGCGTGGTGGATGTGAGCGACGATGCTGCGGTGGCGGCGTGGGCGCGGGATTGTCTGGAGTTCGCCGGGGCGCCCGACCTGCTGCTCAACAGCGCCGCGCTGATCAACCGCAACGCGCCGCTGTGGGAAGTGCCCGCCGCCGAGTTTTCCACTTTGATCGACGTGAATATCAAGGGCGTGGCGAATTGCATCCGCCATTTCGTTCCGGCCATGGTGGCCCGGCGCAGCGGGGTGATTGTCAATTTCAGCTCGGGCTGGGGCCGCGAGACTGACCCGCAAGTTGCGCCGTATTGCGCCAGCAAATGGGCGATGGAAGGGTTATCCAAGGCGCTCGCCCAGGAATTGCCCGGCGGGATGGCGGCGATTCCTCTGAACCCCGGCATCATCGATACCGACATGCTGCGCTCCTGCTTCGGCGGTCAGGCGCAGGGCTACCCCAATGCGGAACAGTGGGCGCAAACCGCCGCGCCCTGGCTGCTGAGCCTGGGGCCAAAGGACAGCGGGCGCTCGCTGACGGTTGGGGAAGCGCATTGAATAGCGGCGAGCGCCGCGTTTGGAGCGCCGGCATCCTGCCGGCAGGCC
>CAYVIN010000009.1:31198-76832 GCA_964451375.1 uncultured Sulfuricella sp. | reverse complement strand
CTTGACGCGCAGTGCGCCCAAGGCTTCGTTGACCACCTTGGCTTTGTCGGCGCCGAAGAAAATCAGGTCGCCGTCGGTCGCGCCGGTGCGTTCGACGATGGCTTTCAGGCAGGCATCGTGTAGATTTTTGACGATGGGCGATTGCAATCCTTCGCGGCCCTTGGCGACATCGTTGACCTTGATGTAGGCCAGGCCCTTCGCGCCGTAGATGCCGACGAACTGGGTGTAGGCGTCGATTTCGCCACGGGTGATTTCGCCGCCGCCGGGGATGCGCAGCGCGGCGACGCGGCCATTGCCGGAGTTGGCGGGGGCGCTGAACACCTTGAAATCGACATCCTTCATCACGTCGGTGAGTTCGGTGAGTTCCAGCGTCACGCGCAGGTCGGGCTTGTCCGAGCCGTAGCGGTTCATCGCTTCCTTGTAGGTCAAGCGCGGCAGCGGGTTGGGCAATTCGACATTCATCACGCTCTGGAACAGCTTGCGGATCATGTCTTCGACCAGCGCGGTGATGGCCTTCTCGTCCATGAACGAGGTTTCGATATCGACCTGGGTGAATTCGGGCTGGCGGTCGGCGCGCAGGTCTTCGTCGCGGAAGCATTTGACGATCTGGAAATAGCGGTCGAAGCCGGACACCATCAGGAGTTGCTTGAACAGCTGCGGAGATTGCGGCAACGCGAAGAAGTGGCCGGGATGAACACGCGACGGCACCAGGTAATCGCGCGCACCTTCCGGGGTGGAGCGGGTCAACATCGGCGTTTCGATTTCCATGAAGCCGTGGCCGTCCAGCGCATCGCGCAGGGTCTTGGCGACGCGGTAGCGCAGTTTCATGTTGTTCTGCATCTGCGGGCGGCGCAGGTCGATGTAACGGTGCGTCAGGCGCACGTTTTCGTTGAGGTTGTCGTCGTCGAGCTGGAACGGCGGGGTGGCGGACGGGTTGAGAATCTCGATGGTATGCGCCAGCACTTCAATTTCGCCGGTGGAGAGATTGGGGTTGACCGTGCCTTCCGGGCGGTCGCGCACGATGCCGGTGACTTTCAGCACGAATTCGTTGCGGATTTTCTCGGCGGTGGCGAAGGTTTCGGCGCGATCCGGGTCGCACACCACCTGTACCAGACCTTCGCGGTCGCGCAGGTCGATGAAGATGACGCCGCCGTGGTCGCGGCGGCGATGCGCCCAGCCGCACAGGGTCACGGTTTGTTGGAGTTGGTTACGGTTCGGTTGACCACAGTAATGAGTACGCATAGGTGAATTTCTTTGAAGTCAGGTTGAGTCGAAAAAGGTTTATTGGCAGGCGAAGCCTTGGTGCTCCAGGGCCGTGCGGATTTCCGGGAAATACAGGTGATCGTAGAATTCGGCGACCGACTGCGACCAGTTTTTGGTGATCCGGCCATTGGTCACGCGATCCATGAAAGACGCCAAAACCGGATCGTATTCGTCGATCAGGCTCTGTTGGTCGGCCTGGTATTTTTCGCGGTGGAACACCGCCGCGCGCGGCAGGCGCGGCTTAATCGCGGCAAAGCTGGCCGGATGGCCGACCACCAGCCCGCAAATCGGGAATACGTAACGCGGCAGTTCGAGCATTTCCACCAGCGCCAGCGGCTGATTGCGCACCCCGCCAATGGGGACGATGCCCAATCCTTGCGCTTCGGCGGCGGCAATCGCGTTGCCCATCGCCAGACCAACATCGCAAGCGCCGACGATCAAGGCTTCGACGCTGGCGGCGATGACCATCTCGCGCCCGTGTTTTTGGGCCGCCAGGTGGGCGCGGTGAAAATCCGCGCAAAACAGCAAAAACACCGGGGCCTGGGCAATCCACGCCTGACCCCCGGACAATTCGGCGATACGCGCCTTGTTGGCCTGATCCTGCACACACACGATGCTCATCTGCTGGCCGTTGATCGATGAGGGCGCGGCCTGCGCGGCGCGGATGATCCCGTCAAGCTGCGCCTCGCTCACCGGATGTTCGGTGTAGCTACGGATGGAGCGGTGATGGGTCAGGGTTTTCAGAACATCGCTCATATCAGTCTCCCGCATAATCGCCAGCGGCCACCACGGTCTTTTCCGGCGGGGCCACCACGCCCATCGAGATAATGCACTTCAGTGCGTCGTCCACACTGATGTCGAGTTCGATGGTTTCGCTTTTTTTGACGAAAAAATAGAATCCGTTCACCGGGCTGGGGGTGGTGGGGATAAACACCCCCACGTATTCGCCATCCAGCTTGCGGCCAATGCTGCCGGGGCCGGCAGTCTGAAACGCCAGCGACCAGGCCTGGGGGTGCGGATAACGCACCAGCAGCACCTTGCGGAACGCTTCGCCGCTCCCGGAAAACAGCGTATCGCTAACCTGTTTGACGCTGTAATAAATCGATTTCACCACCGGGATACGCGCCAGCAGGCTTTCCCAGAAGCGGATCAGGCGTTGCCCGACGATGTTCGCGGTAAGCAGGCCGGTCAGAAAAATCACCCCCAGCGTCAGCAACACGCCCAAACCGGGCAACGTCATGCCGAACTGGTTTTCCGGGCGGAAGGTCTCGGGCAGCAAAAGCAGGCTTTGATCCATCGCACCGATCAGGAACTTGAGCACCCACACGGTGATGCCCAGCGGCGCCCAGATCAGCAGACCGGTGATGAAATAACGTTTGAACATGGCGAAAAATCCGGGGAAAGCGCGGCGTCCGCCGCGCTGCACGAGCTTAGTTGGCGCAGCAGCAACCACCGCTGGCGCAAGGCGGAGCGGCTTCTTCCTTGGGCTTGGCGCCGCCCTTGAAATCGCTTTGATACCAGCCGCTGCCCTTCAATTGAAAGCCGGCGGCGCTAAGCATCTTGGTATAGGTTTCCTTGCCGCATTCCGGGCAAGTGGTGAGCAAGGGATCGCTCATCTTCTGCATATGTTCCTTTTGGGAACCGCAGGAAGAACAACGGTATTCGTAAATCGGCATGATGACCTCCTGAATTCGCAAAACGTCGAATTATACCCAAAAACACAAGCCAAACTTGGGGTTAATTTGGCGTATTACAAGCCAAAAGGGTCAATACTTGCGGAACGAGCCAACCACCAGGCCGAAGATTTCCAGGTGGTCATGGGGCCGAATCGGCGGATAGGCGCGATTTCCCGGCTTGAGAAAGAAACCGTTTTTATCGTGGGCGAGATATTTCACGGTGAATTCGTTATCCACGATTGCCACCACGATGTCGCCGTTTTTGGCCGGTGCGCCCTTTTTCACCACCACGGTGTCGCCCGGCAGCAGCCCGGCGTCGATCATCGAATCGCCCTTGACGGTCAACAACACGCTGCGCGACGGGCTTTCAATCAGGTATTCGTCGATAGTCAGAGTATCGCCATGACTGTCGTTGGCCGGTTGGGGCAAGCCGGCGCGCACACTCCCGAGAATCTCCCGCTCGAAAAAGCGCCCGCCGGGCTGAAGCCGCCGATCCGGCGCGTAATCGAGAAACCCCGCCTCCATCAGGCGTTTCACCATCGCCGACACGGCGGATTTGGATTTCATCCCGACCAGCGCGCCGATTCCCGCGAAGGACGGGAGAATGCGGTGGGTAGCGTAATAGTCGCGGAGTTTGCCGAGATATTCGGGGTCTTTGCTCATGACGGTTTCCGTTCTGAAGGACAGAACCGCTATTGTATAGAACTTTCGTTCGTTTTTTGCAATGAAAATAGCGGCGTCACCCTTGCCTCACCTAGCAGGGATAGCTTTTGCGCCACGCCGAAGGTGCAACTCCCACCCCCTATAAAAACCAACCGGCGCTCCCTTACGGAAAGCGCCGGTTGGTTTTTCTGACTTACGCGACCGGGAGGTCGCTCCTATTTCACCGCAAACCCCTGCGCGGTGCCGTCGGCGTTTTTGATATACACCACGCCGTTGTCCAGCCACCAGGAGGGTTTGTTGGTGATTTGGCTTGCCGGGATCAACGTCCACAGCGGATAAAGCAGATAGGTTGTGCCGTTCACCGTGGCCTGGACGCTGCCGTTCATGCGCGGCGCGACTTTCAGGTTGGGGTCGTTCAACTCTTTGGAGAAGGTCGCCAACAAGGTGGTGTAGTCGTGGAAGTCGGGGAACAACACCTGGGTGCGGCCATTGATACTGTAAGTCACGGTGCCGTCTGCTTGTGCAGCGAAGCCGTTGCCGCTGGCGCTGCTCTGGATGCCCCATTGCGGACGGCCTACGAACATCCTGCCGTCGCTGGTGGTGACTTTCCAGCTGCCGTTCCAGCGCATTTCGCTGACCGCGCCCGGGAACAGGGTGGCGATGTCGGCGGCGAAGCCTTGCGGGTCAGCCACTGTCGGGACGAAAGTGGTGACCAGGCCGCCGGTCGCGACTTCGACATTCCCCTCGTTGCTCACGGTGATGCCGTCGGCGCGGGCGGTGTCAACGCGGATACGTTTACTAGGGAAGACGCTGACGGTGTCGCCCAGCAGATCGAAGGTGAGGGTTGACTGGGCTTTTTGCAGCGAGTTCGCACCGCCGTTGACCTGGAAGTTCAGGATGCCCTGCGCGCTTTGGCTGGGTGTGGCGGGCAGGGTGGCGGCGTTCAGCGCGGTGTTGAAGACGCTGAACAGGCGCGCATCAAGCGTGGCTTCGTTAAGACGCAGCGAGCTGCCGGTGAGGCGCGGGATAAAGGCGTTATTGGTATAGCCATTCACGGCAAATTTGTTACCGCCCGGAACGATGTCATCCCCGACGGCGCTGGTTGTGCCTTCCTTGGTGCCCAGATACGCGCCGATTACCGCGCCGTTTTTATCGAACTCGGCGGTCTCTCCGGCCCACACAATGCCGTCCTTGATCGCGGCAAAGCTGTTGCCGACGCCGCCGCTCAAGGCGCTGAAGGTGCCGGGTTCAAGGACGATGTAGCAGGTGACGACATGCACCACATCGGAGCTCGCGTCCGAACTTGCCTGGACGATGGTATTGCACACCTGACGGCTGCCGCCGCCGCTGCTCTTGCCTGTTTTGATGACGTTGCCGGCGATACTGACGATGGGTTTGTCCTCGCCACTGCTGGTGACTTGGGCGTTGCCGGTCACGGCCAGGACGGGGGTCTGGACGCCGCCGATGTTCTTCATCTCGAAGGTCATGGTGGTGTTGGTCTGGGTGGAGCGGATAGTGAGTTCCTGTCCGCCGATGTTCAGGTTCACCGTGTCGGCCTTGCCGCCGGAAGCAGTCGGGGGCGGCAGATCGACCTTGGTGCCGCCAACATTGGTGGAGCCGGTCGGGACGACGATGGTGTCGCTGGTGTTGACGCCTATCTTGGCATTGATGCCGGTGGTGTCTACCGTGACTTTGCTGCTGTCGGTGCCCGAGACCACGATGATGCCGTTTTTGAGACCGGCCAGCGGTTGATCCTTTTTGGTGGCGGTGAAGCTTGCCGAACCTTGATCGACCGTGACGGTGGTGACCGTGGTGGTGCCGCCGGGCAGAATGGTGTTTTGCACACCCAGCTTGGCGCCTGCGCTATTGCTGGCGACATTGACCGTGCCGGTGTTGTTGGGCAATTCCACCTTGATGGTGTGGACGGTGGTTGCGCCACCGGTCGTCGTGGTCGGCGCGGGCAGGGTAATGCTGCTGCCGTTGCTGCCATTGTCGGTGACAATCACGGTTTGGCCGCCGCCGGGAGCAGCCGTGCCGCCGCCGCTAGGGAGAGTGGTGCTGTTCGACGGAACGGCGGTATTCTGCGGCGGCGGCAGCGCAGTAACACTGGTGCTAATCGTATTGGTGTTGCCTGAAACTGCGGTTGTCCCGCCATTGACTGCGGCATTAAGCGTAACGCGGGTTTCCGTTCCTGCCGCGACACTATAGCCGGCGACGTAGGTGTTATCCAATGCCCGCACGGTTAGCGCAGTCGGCGTTCCGCTAAAACTTGCCACCGGCAAGAAGCGAACCTTGGTGGCAGCGGATAAAGCCAGCGCGGTGGCGTTATCCCCCACCACGCCGATGTTGTACCAGTTCGCACCTGCGTTGGTGCTGTATTGCCAAGCGCCCTGGGTGGCGGCATTGGCGAGATTGGCGACGACGGCAACGCCGCCCAGCGTGGAACCCGCGTCCACAAACGTGAAGTTAAGCCCGGTCAAGGCGCTGATTGCCGCCCCCGCTGGCGAGGTGACGCCTTGTTCAACTGCGGCCAAGGTCAAATTACCCAAACCGGTCGGCGCATCTTTGACCGCTGTGACGGTGATGGTCGAAACGGCGGTGTTGCCGGTCAACCCAGCGTCGGAAGCGCTGCTCGAACCCTGCACGGAGAAGCCCGCCGCGCCGTTGAAGTTCGCGGTGGGACGGAAATAGACATTGGTGGTTGCCCCCGCCGTGGCGATGAAGTCGCCGCTGTTTATTGCGGTGGTGTAGCTGTTGTCGCTGTACAGCGTCCCGCCGCTGATGGCGGTGATCTTGTAGTTGTTGGTCGCGCCGGTGATGGCGATAGCCCCGGAATCCGCGTCCTCGTTGATGGTTGGGCTGGCGACGGCGACGCCCACCGTGACGCTGGGGGAGGCGCTGGATGCTGAACCGGTTCCGGCGCTGTTGGTGGCGGTGACGGTGAAAGTGTAGGCGACGCCATTGGTCAGACCGGTAACGGTGAGCGGGCTGCTCGCGCCGCTGGCGGTCTGGCCGCCGGACGAGGTAACGGTGTAGCTGGTGATCGCCGCGCCGCCGTTGCTTGCCGGGGCAGTGAAAGTCACCGTCGCCTGGGCGTTGCCCGCCGTAACGCTAATGCCGGTAGGCGCATCGGGGCTGGTGGCCGGCAACACGCGAATAACCAACGCATCCTTGGAGCCGCCTCTGGTCAGCGCCGGGGTGGTGAGGTTGCCGCTTTGAAAATACCCGCCCAGCACCATGTTGCCGGAACTGTCCGCTGCGATGGCGTAGCCAAACGCACTCGCCCCGCTGCCGCCATAGCTTCTCGCCCAGGTGGTCGCGCCGGCGGCATTGAGCTTGAAGGCGAAGGCGTCATAAGTGCCGATTTTGCTCAGCGCCGGGGTGGTCAGGTTGGCGCCGTAATAATACCCGCCCAGAAACACATTGCCGGAACTGTCCACCGCGATGGGGAAACCCTGCGTAGTCGCCCCGCTGCCGCCGAAGTTCTTCGCCCAGGTAGTCGCGCCGCCGCTATCCAGCTTGAACGCGAAAGCGTCCCGGGCGCCGATTACTGTCAGCGCCGGGGTGGTCAGGTTGGCGTTCCTGAAATACCCGCCCACATAGACATTCCCGGAACTGTCCACCGCGATGCCGTTGCTCTGCGCATACGCCCCGCTACCGCCGTAGTTCTTCGCCCAAGTGGTCGCGCCGTCGGTATCGAGCTTGAACGCAAAGGCGTCCTCAACGCCAATTTTGGTCAGCGCCGGAGTGGTCAGGTTGGCATTCGTAAATCTCCCGCCCACATACACGTTGCCGGAACCATCCACCGCGATGGCGTTGCCATACGCAGTTACCCCGCTGCCGCCGTAGTTCTTCGCCCAGGTGGTCGCACCGCCGCCATCGAGCTTGAAGGCGAAAGCATCATTGGTGCCGATTTTGCTCAGCGCCGGGGTGGTCAGGTTGGCCGTAGTGAAATATCCGCCCAGATACACGTTGCCGGAAGCATCCACCGCGATGGCGTTGCCATAAGCACTCGCCCCGCTGCCACCGTAGTTCTTCGCCCAGGTGGTCGCGCCGGCGGCATCGAGCTTGAACGCGAAGGCGTCGAAGCTGCCGATTTTGCTCAACGACGGGGTAGTCAGGCTGGCAGTATTGAAATATCCGCCCAGATACACGTTGCCGGAAGCGTCCACCGCGATGGCGTTGGCCTGCGCAGTCGCCCCGCTGCCGCCGTAGTTCTTGGCCCACAGCACCGTGCCGCTGGTGTCGAGTTTGGCGGCAAACACATCCTGGGCGCCGATCCGCGCAGGGTTACGCTGCCCAGTTGTAAATACGTGTTGGTGAAATAGCCGGCGATATAAGTATTACCGGCGGCATCGACCGCAGTGGCGGTCACCCGCGCGTCAAGGCCGGGGGTCAGCCCGGCGTAGCTCCTCGCCCAGGCGGTCGCACCGCTTGCATCGAGCTTGAAGGCAAAGGCGTCAGTGACGCCGATTTTGCTCAGCGCCGGAGTGGTCAGGTTGGCCGTAGTGAAATTTCCGCCCAGATACACGTTGCCGGAACTGTCCACCGCGATGGCGGAGCCATTTGCAGTCGCCCCGCTGCCGCCGTAGTTCTTCGACCAGGTGGTCGCGCCGCTGCTATCCAGTTTGAACGCAAAGGCGTCCTGGACGCCGATCTTGCTCAGCGCCGGGGTGGTCAGGTTGGCATTGAAATTCCCACCCAGATAAACATTGCCGGAACCATCCACCGCGATGGCGGTGGCCTGCGCAGTCGCCCCGCTGCCGCCGTAGTTCTTCGCCCAGGTAGTCGCGCCGCCGGCATCGAGCTTGAACGCGAAGGCGTCATAAGTGCCGATTTTGCTCAGCGCCGGGGTGGTCAGGTTGGCGTTGGTGAAACGCCCGCCCAGATACACATTGCCGGAACCATCCACCGCGATGGCTGTGACCAGCGCAGTCACCCCGCTGCCGCCATAGTTCTTCGCCCAGGTAGTCGCGCCGCTTGCATCGAGCTTGAACGCGAAGGCATCGAAGTTGCCGATTTTGGTCAGCGCCGGGGTGGTCAGGTTGGCGCTCTGGATATACCCACCCAGATACACGTTGCCGGAACCGTCCACCGCGATGGCGTAGGCCTGCGCAGCCGCCCCGCTGCCGCCGTAGTTCTTCGCCCAGGTGGTTGCGCCGCCGCTATCAAGCTTGAACGCGAAGGCATCAACTGTGCCGATTTTGGTCAACGCCGGGGTGGTCAGGTTGGCGACCTGGAAAGTCCCGCCCAGATACACATTGCCGGAACCATCCACCGCGATGGCGAGGCCATTCGCAACCGCCTGGCTGCCGCCGTAGTTCTTCGCCCAGGTGGTCGCACCGTTGGCATCGAGCTTGAACGCAAAGGCGTCCTCAAAGCCAATTTTGGTCAGCGCCGGAGTGGTCAGGTTGGCATTCGTAAATCTCCCGCCCACATACACGTTGCCGGAACCATCCACCGCGATGGCGTTGCCAAATGCAATCGCTCCGCTGCCGCCGTAGTTCTTCGCCCACAGCACCGTGCCGGAAGCATCCAGCTTGGCGACGAAGGCATCCTGAGCGCCGATCCGGGTCAAGGTCACACTACCCAGCGTGACGCTCGCCCCGGTGAGATACCCGGCAATATAGACATTGCCCGTTGCATCCACCGCCGTTGCCTGGGTCGAGGTGTCCGCCCCGGCGAACGCGCTGAAATTTTTCGCCCAATCGGCGGCGCTCACTGAGCCTGCGCCCAACAAAGCCAGCAGTAGCGCCAGCAATCCAGCAGCTTGCCGGGCAAAAGCCCGCAGCGGCGTTTCAACAATCCAACGCCGTAACAAAAATTCCCCTTGCCGGTCGGCAAGGTCAGGATGGCACGGCGCAGTATTGCGGTGAAACATGATGGCTCTTTCCTTTGAGGGGCTGGGGATTAACTTACGGATTGGCGTCTCAATTCGGAGCATCGGGTTGGTCGATGAACTCGATGCTCGCCAATAACTCTCACAGTATATTCGGCGACCGTTTCCTGACCGTGTCCTGGCCCCGTCGTGGCCGTTTCTTCATTACTGCGGCCCCAAAAAAAACCGACGCAGCCCTTGCGGAGTGCGCCGGTTTTCCGTGCTGCTACAGGAGGCGTCGAATGACTTTACGGTGAACCCCTGCGCGGTATCGCCAACCCCCAGCGTAGCGCTGGAATAAGTTGGAGGAAGGGAACAGCGTCGGCAACGGTAAGCCGAAATAATACGGGGAAATGCCGTTTGCGACTTTGAATAACCGGGGAAATCAGAAGCGGAACAGCCCCTTCAGCATTTTTGCGCCTTCGCCGATGGCTTCGAGCGCCTTGCCGGCGTCAAGGGGGGCCGGGGCCGGTGCTGGAGCTGACGCTGTAGCGGGGGATTCGAGCGGGGCGACTTCCTGCACCGTTCCGGCGGGTGCGGTGCGGCTCAGGTATTCGCTGCAAAAGCCGGCGTATTTGCCGGCGGCGAGGGTTGCGGGGTCGCGTCCTTCGCAGTGTTTGGCGAGTAATTCGGTTTTTTGCGCCGGGCAGTTGCGTTCGACGAAGTCGAGGCGGTCGGTGGTGGCGGCCTGGGAGCACCAGCCTGCGGCGCTTTTCCCGCAGGTGGCGGCGAGGTCGGTGAGGGCGGCGCTTTTGCTCGCCTGTTCCACTGCTTCGATGCTGCTGAGGCGGTCGCAGAAGGCTTGTTTATGGCTGGCGCAGACATCGCTGTGGAGGAAAACGCCGGCATCCAGTTTGTCCAGCGCTTGTTTGCATTGCGGGGCGCTGAGTTTTGCTTGCGGAGTCGCGGCGGCGTTGTAGTCGCAGGCGGTGAGGCGTTTGCCGCTCATTTTCATGAGGGAGTCGCCTTCCGCCATGGACATTTTGACGACGCCGCTGTAGCGGGTTTCGCCCTGGAAGGTGATTTCGCCGCTGCCGGTGACGGGGTGTTTGCCTTCACATTTCATTTTCCAGCTCATTTTGTTGCCGCTGTGTTTGAAGTCCTGCACCTTGCATTCGTTATTACGCTCCTTGTCCTGGCTGGGCGGCTCGCGCCAATCCCTGGGGTGGCAACTCTGGACGGTGTGGGGCGCCATGGTGATGCCCATCGCGGTGACTTCGATGGTGTTTTCCCACATGTAGCCGGGTTCGGCGAGTGCTGCCGAAGCGAACAGCGCGAGTGCGGCGCAGATCAGGTTTCTTGCAAATGTCGGGATAGTCATGGCGGCCTCTCTGGGTTGGGGGAAACAGTTTACGCCTCGTCGGGCATGTCGGCGGCGAGCACCAGCATTTCGGCGCAGGGAGAATCGGTCATCATCACCATGCCGGCGTGGGGCTGGTCGATTCCGGCGGCGTAGAAGATAAAGCTGAAAACTTCATCGGCGCGTTCGACGGGGGTCAGGGCGGTGAGCACTTCGCATTCGACGTATTCAGGGCGCGCGCCGTCGCGTTTGGTGGCAAGCCCGGTGCCGCGCGCATGGCTGGCGTAGCTGCTGGAGATGTCGAGTTCCTTGCGCAGCCGGTCGAGTACGCCGTGTGCGCGTCCGGCGGGCAGGAAGCAGGTGATGGTTTTGAATTGTCCGTACATGGTGATTATCCGGTGATACGTTCGGCGATCCGATGCGGGATGTAAGTCGCCATCTTGTCGATCGGAGAAGTGAAGATCATGCCCATGCCGGGGGTATCGAGTTTGGCCGCAGTAAAGATTTTTTCAAAAATGCGATCAGCCTGGTCGGTGGCCGCAACGATGTAAACCACTTCCTTTTCCGCATTGACGGTGATGCCCAATACGCCCAGATGACGCTGGCGCACCCCGGTGCCCCGCGCAAACAAAACCGTTGCCCCCTGCGCTCCGGCGCGCTGGGCGGCTTTCACCACGGTGTCGGCCATGCCGCGCTGGACGATGCAGGTAATCAATACCGCATCGGTGAGGACGATCATGTCCTGACTCATATATCCCTCCTTTTTTCGTGCATTTTGCGGTTCAGGGTGAATTTTATCCACAAGCCCACCGCCAGGACGCTGAGAATGGGGCCAACCGACGCCATCGCCAATATGCCGAAACCTTCCGGGGCCTGCACCGCCTGGCCCAGCCCCAGCCCCATGGCGAGCACCAGCGGCACCGTGACCGGGCCGGTGGTGACGCCGGCGCTGTCCCAGGCCAGATTGACGTATTCCTCACTGGAAAACCACGTCATCACCAGCGCCAGCAAATAAGCAGGCAGCAGCAGGGCGGCCAGCGGCAGGTGAAAGAGAATTTTGGCGACGCCCAATGCAGTGCCCAGCCCTACCCCGAAAGCCACCGCACGAATCAGGGTGACGCGCCGGAAAGCGCCGTCAGTGAGATTTTCCACCGTGATTCCCATGGCGTTGAGCGCCGGTTCCGCAATGGTTGCGCCGAAGCCGATCAGGGCGGCGAACAGCAGCACCAGGGCGATGCCGAGTTCATAGGGATAAAGCGGCGAGGCCGGCCAGCCTTTGACCTTGGCGAAAGCGGCGGGGAGGATGCCGCCGGACTGGGTGCCAAGCTCCACCAGGCCGAAATCCAGGCCGGTGTCGAATAAGGTCATGCCGAATATCGCCACCACGATGCCGTAGGCGATGATGCGCGGCTGAGCGAGTTTTTCGCGCAACACGCCGCGCTGGATCAGCCACAAAAGCAACACCAGCGGCAATATCGCACGTAACGCGGCAAGGGCGTCGGCGACGAAGGCGCCTTCCGTCCATTGCGGCACATGGCTGTCGGGAAACGCCGCCACGGTGGCGGCAGGCAGGCTGCCGCCCTGAAAGAGAGCCAGCAACATAACCGCCATCGCGGGAAACAGCGAAGCCAGGGTGACGATACCGAAACCCGACAGAGGATTGTCTTCCTTGCTGGTAGCGGCGGAAACGCCGATGCCGATGGCCAGCACCAGCGGCACCGTCACCGGCCCGGTGGTAATCGCCCCGCAATCCCAGGCCAACCCCAGCACCGGGGCCAGTTCCGGTTGGGCGGCGAAATAGGCGGTGAGCGACAGGCAGGGAATCAGCGTAATAAAAAGCACCGATTTCAGACTCCAGCCCCGCATGAAACGCAAAATGCCTACCAGCACCGCCGCGCCGACGCCCAGCCCGACGGTCGCAACCAGCGCGGCGGATTGTTCGTGGAGGAGGACGTACAACAACGGGGTGTCGGTGGGTTTGACGAATGCCCCGGCGGCTTTCAGCGCGCCGATGGCCGGCTCCGCGAAAGTCGCCATCACGCCGAGGACGAAGGCCACCGTCAGCACGGCGAACTGCGGCGAACGCTGCGGCATGGCGTAGCCGATGTTTTCGGAAAACGGCATCAGGCCATGTTTGACGCCTTCCATAAAAAACATCAGCCCGCCCATCACCAGCAGCATCCCGCCGGTCACGCTCCAGTATCCAGCCACCGGCGAGGACAAGACGAACCACTGAAAAGCGGCAAGAAACAAGGCCAGCGGAATCACCGCCCGCGCCTGGTCGAGAAACCGCACCGTCACGTAAGGAGTAAGTAAACGGTGCACATCGATCAGCCGCAAATGAACACGGCGGCGATGAACCGTATCATGCGCAACCACGTCGTTATAGCTGAGCTTGCGCATCTTGCGCCGCGCAAATCTCAGATAGTCGCCGTAGCGGATCGGTTTTTCCACCGGCGCGGCCTATTTGTCGGAACGCATCGGGCGCGCCCAGGTCACAAAGGTAATCGTGCGGTTACCCTGGATGTCGGCGTGTAACGCTTCCACCACGGGTGGATTGGCGGGGGATGCCGATTCCCACTGGATCACGAAATTCGCCCCGGAGCCGCCGGCGGATTCTTTCCTTTCCACGTAAAGCTCGTGGGTGCCCATGGCGGGGATGTTTTTCGGGGTAGGAACGAATTCCTGAAGCAGTTTGCCGTTGGTGTCGTAATAACGCGCCGAGGTGACGCGGATGGGAACCTTGAGATCGGTGTTGCGTACGCTGACCAGCGCCGAAACCAGGCTTTTGAACGGCATTCCGTCGGATTTCAGGTCGCCGTGCCAGAGGTGGGAATAAATCGGCAGATATAGAGTCTGACCTTTGCTCGGAGCGGATTCGTCGGCAAGTGCGGCGCCGCCCAGCAACAACGCAGCCGCGAGTACACAGGAACGCAGAAAAATATTCATGGCGTGCTCGTTTCAAAAGTTCTTAGGGAGGGGCTAGTTTAGCACTTGTTGCGACACCTGAACGCGCGCGAAAAACCCGCCGCAAATGCCGAACTAACGCCAATCCACAGCTTTTCCGTGTTGTTGGCAAATGGAGGATGGCGTTACAATCCCCCTTTGGGAGTGGGTAGATATATCCTGTATTCCT
Source organism: uncultured Sulfuricella sp. (assembly GCA_964451375.1). Lineage (GTDB taxonomy): Bacteria > Pseudomonadota > Gammaproteobacteria > Burkholderiales > Sulfuricellaceae > JAGXQV01. The sequence goes on along the minus strand of CAYVIN010000009.1, from coordinate 62,916 downwards.
CAGTTGACCGCTTGCCGGGCAGGATGGATTTTTGGATGGTAATGGGTAATGAGGAATGGGTGATGAAAACCACCTCTTTTTACCCATCACGCGTTACTTTTTTGGTTCCGGCTCGTCCGGCTCGGTATCTATGGCCTCTGACTTAAAACCGCTAAGGAAAGACGAACTGGAGATCGGCAAGCCGTTGCCGTGGCCGGTCTACAACCAGCACAGGAAATTGCTGCTGCGTGAGGGTTTCATCATCCAGACCCGCAACCAGGTCGATACCCTGATCAGCGAAGGCCTGTTCCGTGACCCTTACTGGACGCCCAAACGTTCCGTCGCCCCCGTCGTCAAGGAAGAACCCGAGCCGGAGAAAAAGGAAACCACCCTCAACACCACCTTCGCAAACACCGGATTCAGCGGCGGTGAGTCGTTGCAAATGTCATCCCTGAGCGATCCCGGCGCGCGTTACTACGTCAAATACATCGGCTGTCTGGAAAAACAGAGCATCATTGTCACCACGCCGGTGGTGGACGGCGGGGCGCTGCTAATGAAGGAAGGGCAGGTCTATACATTCCGCGCCTTTTCCGGGAAAAACATCTATTCCTTCAACGGCGGCATTCTGCGTTCCTGCCACGCGCCTTATCCTTACCTGCACATTTCCTACCCGTCTTCGGTGCAGGCGGTGCCGGTGCGCAAGGCGCAACGTATCCAGACCAATCTGATTGTCTCGATACTGCCGGAAAATGCCGACGAAAACACCAAGGCCAAAGCCGGCATGATCAGCGACCTCAGCCCTCACGGCGCGCAAGTCGATACCCCGCTGGAACTCGGCGAACTCGCCGACAAACTCAAGCTGTCGTTCCGCCTCAAAGCCACCGAACTGGACGTGTATCTCTCCCTGAACGCCACCATCCGCAGCATCCGCAAGGATGAAGCCGGGACGCCCCGGCTCAATCATTACGGCGTCCAATTCAACGATCTCACCCAACATGATGGGGTGTTCGTGCGCAACTTCATCTACCAGAAGATGATCGGTTCGCTGGAATAATCCGCATCCTGCCTCAAGGGAACCACGCTACTTCTCATCTCCCCCTGTTTTCGGCAAGACCAGACGGAATAACGCGCCGCCATTTTTATTGCGCACTTCGATCACGCCATCCATGTGCTCCATGATCATGCGCGACATGTACAAGCCGATGCCGGTGCCTTTTTCCTTGGTGGTGAAGTAGGGGTCGAACACCTTGGGCAGGATGTCGGCGGGAATGCCGCCGGCGTTGTCGTGAATCTCGACCCAGGCATGTTGCGGGTCGTCGCCCAGCCGAATGGTAATTGCGGCGTCTTCCGGCGCTTGTTCGAGCAAGGCGTCCTTGGCGTTGTTGAGGACATTGAGCAACACCTGGGAAAACTCATTGGGAAAGCCGTGGGCGGGGATATCGCCGGCTGACTCCAGATAAATGTGAATATTGTTGTTTTTCAGGCTTTGGTTGATCAGGCTTAACGCCTCGTTGACCGATTGGGTCAGGTTGAAATCCTCCTTCCGTTTGTTGGGGCGGAAGAAGTTGCGGAAGTCGTCGATGGTGGTGGACATTTTCTGGATCAACTGGTTGCCTTTGGCGACCGAGCCGTCGAGATAGCTGTCGTCAAGCTCATCGAATTCGTAGGCGTCCTTGATATTGGCGAGGAGCAACCCCAGCGCATTGAGGGGTTGCCGCCACTGGTGGGCAATGTTGCCGATCATTTCCCCCATCGCCGCGAGGCGCGACTGCTGGATCAGCAGGCGTTCGCTGTCCATGTTTTTGGCGACTTCGGCGGTGACGCGCTGTTCCAGGGTATCGTTGAAACAACGCAGTTTTTCCTCGACTTCCTTGATGTGGCTGATGTCGGTATGGGTGCCGACCATGCGTAGCGGCTGGCCCTGCGCGTCGAATTTCACCACCTTGCCGCGATCAAGTATCCATATCCACGAGCCATCCTTGCAACAGACTCGATGTTCGCAGGCATAGACGGACAACTCGCCGGACAAATATCCATTTAGAGTGTGGCGAGCCTTTTCCAGGTCACCGGGATGGATACGGTTTAACCATTCGTCAACCTGACCGACTATTTCATCTTCCGCATAGCCGAGCATCTCCTTCCAGCGCTTGGAATAAAACACCTTGCCGGTGGGAATATCCCAATCCCAGACGCCGTCGCCCGAGCCTTCCAGCGCCAGATTCCAGCGTTCCTCGCTTTCCCGCAGGGCGGCTTCGGCCTGCTTGCGTTCGGTGATGTCGTGGATAATCGAGAACAACTGTTCGTGCCCGGCCACCGTGACCGGGCTGGAATGAACTTCGACGATACGCACACTGCCGTCGGCGCGGCGATGCGGGAATACAAAATAATTACGTTGGAGGCTCAGCGCCCTGTGCCGTTCTGCGCTCACCTCCTCGGGGCTGAGCGTGTTGATTTCGCTGATTTTCATGACCCGCAGGGTTTCCACCGGATAACCGTAGAAATCCGCCGCCGCCAAATTGGCGTCTTCGATCCAGCCGCTCGCCGGATCAATCAGGAGCATCACCGAACTGTGGTTCTGGAACATCGAGCGGAAACGTTTTTCGTTGTCGCGCAAGGCTGCTTCCGCCTCGCGGCGGGCGGTCACATCCTGGGCAATCCAGAACGCCCCTTTGGAAGGATCGGCGGGATCAATTGCGCGCCCCGACAAACTGACCCAGAACAATGAACCGTCCTTGCGGCGGAATTGCCGCTCGGTGGTGTAACACTCGCCCTTCGCCAGCAACGGATAGGCCGCCTCGCCCAGCTCACGGTAGTTTTGGTGGTCGGGATATATCGCTTCACTACTAACCCCCACCAGTTCGTAAGGCCCGTAACCGAACATTTCGTCCATTTTGTGGTTAGTCCACACGAAATGCCGATTGATCAGCAAGGCAATCCCGATCATCGCGTTTTCCAGCAGGGCGCGCTGCTCGTCCATTTTTTCGTGGAGCATTTGCTCGCTGTCGCGAAGCGCTTCGAGGGCCGCCTTGTTTTCGCTCACGTCGATACACGAGCCGATATAGCCGGTGAATTCGCCCGAACTGGCGAAACGCGGCACCCCCGAATCCAGCAGCCAGCAATATTTGCCGTCGTGACGTTTGAGGCGGTATTCCATGCGGAACGTGGCGCGGCGCGCAAAAGCGTTCCGGTAAATCTCCAGACAACGCCGGTAATCGTCGGGATGGACGCCTTCCAGCCAGCCGTTGCCGATTTCCTGCTCCATACGGCGTCCGGTGAATTCCAGCCAGGACTGGTTGAACCAGGTATAAGCCTGATCGATACCGGCCACCCAGATCAACACCGGCGCGGAATCGGCCATGGCGCGAAAACGCGCTTCGCTTTCCAGCAGATCGTGGTTCATTTTTTCGGCCAGCGCCACGGCGCGTATCCTGCCGTTGACCAGCAGCCACACCACCAACGCCAGCAAGGCGCTGCCGACCAGCCCCGCGAGGACGATGAAGCGCCCCCTTTCACTGCTCAAACGCGCCTCGAAAGCCGGCAGGGAATGCACCCGCACCGACCAGACGTGTCCGCCCACCGCGATTTGCCGCAGGCTGCGAAAGCGCGCCGCGCCGACCTCGGCAGGGTCGTCATCGAGGAAATCCGAGTCGTACATCCGGCTTTCCCGAGTCATGTTTTCGCCGTCGTAAATTTCCAGGTCGAGGCTCGCGACGTTTTCGCCAAATGCTGATCCGAGTACGCCATTCATCAGGTCATTCATGCGGAACGGCGCGTACACCCACCCGACCAGCGCCGCACGACGCTGTTCCGGCGTGGCGCGGGGCGCGCCGTTGCGGTAGACCGGCAAATACATGATGAAACCGGCCTGGATGTCGCGCTCACCTTCCTGCAGCAGTTTTATTTTGCCGGAAATCGCCGTGCGCCCTTCGTCGCGGGCGCGTTCCAGCGCGGCGCGGCGCACCGGTTCGGCAAACATGTCGTAGCCGAAGGCGCGCAGGTTGCGCCCGGAAAACGGTTCGATGTAAATGATCGGCGAGTGGATTTCCCGCTCGCCGGGAGGATGGATGACATATTCGGGAAAACCTTCGCGGCGCACCGCTGCAACCAACGCCGCCTGGCCGCCCGCCTTGACGTATTGCGCATAACCCACGCCCTGAATACCCGGATAATGTTTTTCCAGATCCAGCGCCGCCACATAGTCACGGAATTCGTTGCGCTCCACCGACTGCGAAGCGGCAAACAGGCCGGCGGCGCCGCGCAAAACCTGCTCGTAACTGCCCAGCCGCGATTCGACACTGCGTTTGACTTCGTTGGTGTGATGTTCGAACTCGACTTCCAGAGTGCGCCGGGTATCGGCCTGATTGCCCAGATACGCGCCATAAGTCGCGAGCATACCGGCAAGCAGCACCAGCCACGGGAGCAAGCGGAGTAACACCCTGAATTTCAGGGAAAGATGTAGACTTTGAAAAAACATGTCAGTCTGACGAAGAAATTACTCCGCCATTCTACAGCAGAGCAGCGGCGCAAACGGCTGTCCGGATCAACAAACCAGGGCAATCGCACTATCTGGAAGAAAGACGGATTTCATGCTTCGACCAACTCGCCTCCCCCTTTGGAAAAGGGGGATTGAGGGGGATTTCAGCGGTGTCGGCAATTCCACCTTGGGCGAAATCCCCCCTAACCCCCCTTTTCCAAAGGGGGGAACCACATAGTGCGATTGCCCTGCTCAACAAACGTCGCCGTCCACATAACGCCACTCGCCGTCTTCGCGGATGAAACGGCTGTTTTCGTGGAGTCGCCCGGCTTTGCCGGCGACTTTGTAACGGGCCACGAATTCCACCCGGCCTTCGCTCTCCCCCGCCCCGCCGCCGCTGTGCGCCAGGATTTTCAACCCCAGCCAGCGCGCCGGATCGTCCTTCAGGTCGAGGTCGGCGGGACGTGTGGAGGAATGCCAGGAACGCAGCAGATAATCGCCATCGCCGCGCGCAAAAGCGCAATACCGCGAACGCATCAGCGCTTCGGCGCTCGGCGCGGAGTGCGTCCCGGCGTGGAGCGGCCCGCAGCAAGCCGCATAAGCCCGTCCCGAGCCGCACGGGCAGGTGGAATCCGCCGCCGCTAAAGTTGGTTTCTTCATCTTTCGTTCCGCGCCTCGTCAAGCAAATCGCACAACTGCCGTGCGCCTTCCAGAATACGCGGCGTGGCGCGATGCAAATAATCCGGGTCAATGACCCTGACCCGCCCGTTACGCACCGCGCGCAACGCCGGGAAACGCGCCCATTGGGTGGTTGGCCCGCTGGTGACGATCAACTCCGGGTCGGTAGCCAGTACATTTTCTTCCGCCAGAGTCGGGGTCAGCGCCGCCATTCCGGCAAACGGATTAACCCCGCCGCAAAGCCGGATCACATCGCCGATGAGGTGAGTATCGTTGATGGTCATCAGGGGTTGATGCCAGATTTCGTGGAATATCGTCACCCGCCGCGCCGCAGTGTGGCGCTCGCCCAATTCGGCGACTCCCCGGCGAAACGCCGTCGCGCTGGATTGCGCCGCTGCGTCGCTGCCCGCCAGTCGCCCGATAGCTTCGATATGGCGAGGAATATCGCCCAGGCGGCGCGCTTCGGCAACGTATAGCGGAATCCCCAAACGCGCCAATAACGTGACCTCCACCGCCGAATTGCCGCTTTGCCAGGCAATCGCCAGATCCGGCTTGAGTTTCACCAGGCGCTCCAGATCGAAGCGCCCGAAACCACCCAACTGGGGCAGGTTTTTCACTTCCGCCGGATAATCGCTGTAGGCGCTCACCCCCACCAGATAACCGCCGGCCCCGGCGGCGTAGGCGAGTTCCGCGAGGCTGGGGGCCAGCGTGACAATGCGCCGCGCCGGGGCGGCAAGCTGCACCGTCACGCCCCGGTCGTCACGCACCGTCACCGCCGCGAACGACGGCGTGACCGAACTAAGGATGGCCGCCGTGAAAAACCAGCGATACCACTTGTTCATCCCCCCTCCCCTCGATTTTGAAACGGGTCAGTCCGGCATAAGCCACCTCGATGCGGAACATGCTGCCCAGCGGGATACCCAGGGCGTGGGCCAGCGCCATTCGGATCACCCCGGCGTGGGCCACCACCAGCAAGTGTTTGCCGGCGTAGGCGCTGAGCAGGTCACGCCACGCCGCGCCAAAACGCGCCACAAATTCATCGAGATTTTCCGCACCCGCCGGACGGCAGCGCAACGGGTCGCGGCGATAACGCAAAATCGCGCCGGGACTGGCTGCCTCGATTTCCGCCGAGGTTTTGCCCTCCCATTCGCCGTAGCCCAGTTCCGCGAAACGTTCGTCAAACGTCACCGGCAAGCGCCGCTGATTGCCGAGTTCAGCCGCAAACTCGGCGCAGCGTAGCAGCGGCGACGCCACTACCGCCTGCCACGGACACGCCCCGCTCACTGCCGCGCGCATCTGCGCCCAGCCGGCGGCGCTCAGGGGATCATCGGTTTTGCCGCGATAACGGCGGCCTCCCACGGGTTCGCCGTGGCGCATGAAGTCGATCAGGGTTTTGCTCATGGAATACGGGTCGAAATATCGGGAAGGAAAGATTTATTGACGAGGTACTGATTGAGTAGAGAAGCCATGACGCGACGGAAGCGCCACGCATCTCATCCGGTCTGCTGATTGAATTACCCCACCAGGGTAGCGAAGGTAAACAGGAAGATCACCGCCAGCCACAACACAGCGGCGCGCCAGATCAGGCTGACGGCGCTTTGCAGGTAATCGGCGTCGGCGTCGTCGCCCAGCCCCAGTTCCGGGCGGAATTCCACTTCGCCGCCGAGCGGCAGGGGTTCGCCGAGACGGACGCCGAGCGCGCCCGCGCCGCTCGCCAGGATGATACCCATGCCCTGGCGGCCCCAGGCTTCGGCCTGGGTGCGCCAGCAATACACGGCGTCTTCGAAATCGCCGACCACCGCGAAGGACAGCGCGGTGAGGCGCAACGGCAGCCAGTCCACCACCTGGAAAACCTGGGCGGCAAAAGCGCCGAACTGGCCGAATTCGTATTCGTCGAGATTGCCCCATTTTTGCCCGATGACTTGCGCCAGACGGTAAAACACCGCGCCGGCGGGGCCAAGCGCGATAAACCAGACGATCACCCCGAACAGGTGGCGGTGCGACAGGGCCAGGGTGTATTCGATGCCGACCCGGGACAGAGTGACGCTATCCCACTCCTCGGTGCTATGGCCGCTCCATTGGGCGAGTTTGCGCCGCGCCGCAGCCGGCGTTTCCTCGCGTAACGCAGCGGCAAGCTGTTCGGCGGGGGCGCTGAAATAACGTAATCCGGTGGTGAGATAGAGAACGACGGAGCCGAACACCCAGGCCAGCGTCATGTCGGTCTGGTAAAGCGCGCCGTATATCGCGCCGGTCAACAGGGTCGGCAACAAGACCGCCAGCCCCCAGGCGACGATGCCGTGCAGGGGTTGGCCGGCGTTGAGGTGGCGCTCCAGGTAATGGGCGTAACGGGTGAAAGCGATATAAACCTGGCTGCGGTTGGATATCGGGCGGAAATGCTCGACAAGCAGGGCGGCGATCAGGGTAAACAGGCTCATAACGCCATTTCCACCGACAATTCGTTGTCCTGATAAATTTCCACGGTCGGCAACACCAGTTTCAAGCCCTGCGCATCGAGAAACTTGAGCAGCGCCGTGTAAGCCTTGCCGGGGGCGAAGGTGGGATGGGCGCGAACATGCGCCACCACCACCCGGCGCGCCGGGATGTCAGCCACCTTGAGCGGCTCGGCGACCTGTGCGCCGGGATCAATCAGGTAGCCGACCTGAGCGACCTGTTCCTTTCGTTTGGTGACGCGCGGATCGGTGGTCAACACCACAATCGGCGCGCCGCTTTCGATTTTCTGTTCCTTGAGTTTATGCAGCGCCGTCTGCTGGGCTTCCAGCATCTTCGACAAATCGCTGATCTGGGTCAGGTAGGCGTAATGGTAAGGGCCGCGCATCTGGCCGCTATCCACCTGCACTTCGTTGAAAGCGCCCCACCACCAGATGATGGCGATAATCGGCAGGAGAAATACCAGGAAGAAATAGGCGAGTTGCTTTTTCACGGGAAGGGGCGGCAAGGACAGTCAGGAAAGCGCGAAGATACCATATTCGGCGCACCTTGTCGCGAAGCGGGGAAGACCGGCGCGGGGGCCAAACAAGCGACCGGGGCGCGCCGTTTTCTGGCACAATGCCGGCTTTTTCCGGGAGAATTCCATGGCTGAAATCACCACCCCCAGCGGCTTGATCTACGACGATCTCAAGGAAGGCGACGGCGCGGTCGCCGCCGCCGGTCAGCGCGTATCCGTGCATTACACCGGCTGGCTGACCAACGGTACAAAATTCGATTCGAGCAAGGATCGCAACGATCCCTTCATCTTCCCGCTCGGCGGCGGACGCGTCATCCGTGGCTGGGACGAAGGTGTACAGGGCATGAAAGTGGGCGGCACACGCAAGCTCACCATCCCCGCCGAACTGGGCTATGGCGCGCGCGGCGCGGGCGGGGTGATTCCGCCCAACGCGACGCTGGTGTTTGAAGTCGAGTTGCTGGATATTCTCTGAAACAATGCGGGCCGGGCGGTTTTTCCGGCCCGGCCCGTTCCATCACTGTCGAATCCATTCGCCCTGTCGCAGGGTGAACGGATTCGAACTGATTTCGTTAAACCTACCCCATCCTTTCCCGACACCCTATGGCTGAACCTGTCCGTCTTTCCAAACTGATGTCCGAACGCGGCCTGTGTTCACGCCGCGAAGCCGATGTCTACATCGAACGCGGCTGGGTAAGGGTCGATGGCGTCGTGGTCAACGTGCTGGGGACAAAATTTGATCCTTCCTGCACCGTCACGCTCGACAAGGCCGCGCGCGAAAACCAGACCCGCCAGGTCACTATCCTCCTCAACAAACCGGTCGGTTACGTGTCCGGCCAGCCGGAAAAAGACTACAAACCGGCGGTTGTGCTGGTCGTCCCGAATTCGCGTTTTGCCGGCGACCGCAGCCCGCAAAAGTTCGAGCCAGGCCACCTGCGCGGCCTGGCCCCCGCCGGACGCCTGGACATCGATTCGCAAGGCCTGCTGGTGTTCACTCAGGACGGACGGATCGCCAAACACCTGATCGGCGCGGATTCGGAAATCGAAAAGGAATATCTGGTGCGCGTCGAAGGGGTATTGAGCGAACGCAATCTGGCGCGCCTCAACCACGGTCTGTCACTCGACGGCGCGGCGCTCAAACCCGCCAAAGTCAGCTGGCAAAACCGCGACCAGTTGCGCTTCATTCTCAAGGAAGGCAAAAAACGCCAGATTCGCCGCATGTGCGACCTGGTCGGCCTGAAAGTGGTGGGACTGAAACGGGTGCGCATCGGCAAGGTCATGCTCGGCGACCTGCCGGAAGGCCAGTGGCGCTATTTGCGCGAGGATGAGCGGTTTTAACTGGAACGCCGGCATCCTGCCGGCAAGCCGGCGAGACGCCGGCGCTCCCCCCCTAAATTACAACGACTTCTGAAACTGCGACACCAGCAGTTTCAAATCCCTGGCGGTTTTCGACAGGATATTCACGGTGATCTGTTCCAACCCCTTGATGCTCAGCGAATTGTCGTCCGACAGTTCGGCGATGTGTTCCATGTTCGAGACAGCGGCGCTGGTGGATTTTTCCTGACGCTGCACCATTTCGGCGATCTGGCTGGCCATCGCGGTGGTGTGGCGGGTCGCCTCCATGATTTTTTCCAGGCTGCGGGTATTGGCCTGACTCAGTTCGGTGCCGCGCTGGACTTCGTCGGCGACGCTGTCCATGCTTTGTACGGCACGGTGGGTGTGCTGCTGAATCGCCTGGATGGTGCGGGCGATGTCTTCGGTGCTGGAGCCGGTGCGCTCCGCAAGTTTGCGGACTTCGTCGGCAACCACCGCAAATCCCCTGCCCTGTTCCCCGGCGCGCGCCGCTTCGATGGCTGCGTTAAGCGCGAGCAGATTGGTCTGGTCGGCAATTTCCTTGATCGCGACGCTGATGTCGCCGATTTTCTGGATGGATTCGTTGAGGTTGAGGATGGTGCCGCGCGACTCGTTCACCATGTCAGCCACCTTGGTTGAAGTCACCCGGCTTTCTTCCATATGGTGGCTGCCCTCTTCGACCAGAGTGCGGGTCTGTTCCGCCGATTCCACGCTTTGCCCGGCATTTTCCGCGACGCGGGTCAACGATTCGCTCAAGTCGCGCACCGAACTGCTCGACGTGGCGGCCTGATTGGCCTGTTCCTCGGAACGGCTGAGGACTTCGTGCATTTCCTGGCGCAGCCAGTTGCAGATGTTTTCCATGGCGTTGGCGGAATACATCACGTCGGCGATGATGGCGCGGGTGTTGATGCGCATCGACTCGATGGCTTGCAGTAAGTGGCTGAATTCGTCGCCGCCGGAGAACTCCACCTGTTTGCCGTAATTGCCTTCGGAAAGTAATTCGAGAGTGGCGGTGGCGTTGGTCAACGCCGTATCCATACGTTGCACCAGCACGAAATAGGTTGCCAGGGCAATCAGCACTCCCGCGCCGGCCAGCAATCCCGCACCCAGCGGACTGGCGGAAAACCCCAACACCCCGAGGGCGGAAAGCAGCAGCGCCTGCACCATCAGGGCCAATCCCAGGCGCGACTTGAAACTCAATGCGCTGCGCCGCCCCTTCAGCGTACTGGACAGGGTGGCGCGTCGGTCGCGCACGGCGCGGTAAAGATTTTCCGCGCCCGACACGTCTTCGCGCTTGGGAATATTGCGCACCGACATGAAACCGACGGTGCGCCCGTTTTCCTTGATCGGCGTGACGTAGGCCTCAACCCAGTAATAATCGCCGTTTTTGCAGCGGTTTTTGACGATGCCGCGCCACGGCTGGTTTTGCTGGATGGTTTCCCACAAATCGGCAAACGCCTCGGGCGGCATGTCGGGATGGCGCACCAGATTGTGATTTTTGCCAAGCAACTCTTCCATCGCAAAACCGCTGATATCGATAAACGCCTGATTGGCATAGGTAATGATGCCTTTCAGGTCGGTTTTGCTGACGATGGGGGTGCCGGGCTTAAGGAATTGTTCGGTATTGGTGACGGGTTGGTTGTTTTTCATTTCGCTGTGCCGGAAAAACCGTGCTGAAACGGCGTTTCAAATATCCTTCAAAACCGCCGGAAGCACCGAATCTCGGTTGTTCTCCAATGGCGGGAAAATGTGGGCGCGCGTATTTTTTATGTCGAACCGGCGCTCATCGGGCATGTTTGCTGCGTTTGCGGATTTTATTCCAAATACCGCCGCGAAGACAGCCGCCCGTTGGGGAGAAGCTCGGCGCGGGCGACAATGCACCTGAGCCATCCATCCCGCCGGGTGCAACGGCGAAGAACGACGTACTGCCCGGAACCCCGCATGGATAGACACCCCCAAGGCACATCCTTATCCATAGGCGCACCTGGCGATAGCAATCACTAACTATTGCGTCTCCTGGCGGGGATCAAGCCCCTTCGCCAACACCCCTGAGAATCCTCCGCAAGCGGTGAAAAGGAACAGGATGACGGGATGCCGCTTATTTGCGCATCCCCGCCAACACCCCACTCGCCACCAGCAGCAGCAAACCGATGAGCAGCATCGCGCCGGTTTCCCCGGCGAGCATCTTGCCGAAGCAGTGGTTGGTGTAGGAAAGCGCCACAGTGGCGATGGTTTCCAGGAGCACCGGGAACGCCACCAGAAACAGTCCGCCGCGCAGCAATTTGCTGATCAGCGCCTGCTGTTGGGCGGGTTCCTTTTTGCGAAACAGCGGCAGGTAGCCGGCCAGGATCAGCCCGGCGGCAAGGCAGGCCAGCAGCACCGGCGTGGAGAAGGATTCCCCGAGCCGTTCAAGAAAATTCGGGCAGATTTTGAAAGTCACGCCAACCCCCAAGTCATATCATCCTTCATCCTTCCAACACCTTCCACCCCAGCGTTTCCCCACCCCGCAAGGGAACCAGCGTCGCATCACCAAACGGCAGTTCCGCCGGCACAGTCCATTCTTCCTTGACCAGGGTGAGAGTGCTGGTGTTGCGCGGCAGGCCGTAGAAATCCGCGCCGTGGAAGCTGGCGAAGGCTTCCAGGCGTTCCAGCGCATCGGCCTGTTCAAAGGCTTCGGCGTAGAGTTCGATGGCGGCGTGGGCGGTGTACATGCCGGCGCAGCCGCAGGCGGTTTCCTTGGTTCCCTTGGCGTGGGGAGCGCTGTCGGTGCCGAGGAAAAATTTGGGGTTGCCGCCGGTCGCGGCTTTGATCAGCGCGACGCGGTGTTCTTCGCGTTTGAGCACCGGCAGGCAGTAGTGATGAGGGCGGATGCCGCCGGCAAACATCGCGTTGCGGTTCATCAGCAGGTGATGGGCGGTGAGCGTCGCGGCGACGTTGGCCGGCGCGCTTTCGACGAATAACACGCCGTCGCGGGTGGTCAGATGTTCCAGCACCACCCGTAGACCGGGGAAACGCTGCACCAGCGGGGCCAGGGTGCGCTCGATGAAGACCTTTTCGCGGTCGAACACGTCTACCCTGGGGTCGGTGACTTCGCCATGCACGAGCAGCGGCAGGCCGTGTTTTTCCATGGCTTCCAGCGCGGGGTAGCAGTGGGCGATGTCGGTGACGCCGCTGTCGGAATTGGTGGTCGCGCCGGAGGGATAGAGTTTCACGCCGTACACCACACCGCTGGCCTTGGCGCGCTCGATTTCATCGGGCGGGGTATTGTCGGTGAGATACAAGGTCATCAAGGGTTCGAAGGCCATTCCCGCTGGCAGCGCGGCGAGAATGCGTTCGCGGTAGGCCAACGCCAGTTCGGTGGTGGTGATGGGCGGACGCAGGTTGGGCATCACGATCGCTCGGCCAAACTCGCGGGCGGTGTCGGGCAGGACACTGGCCAGCGCCCCGCCATCGCGCAGGTGGAGGTGCCAGTCATCGGGGCGGGTGATAAAAAGGGTCTGCATGGTATAATCCAACCTCATAAAAATATTGGGATTCTTGTTCGTGATGCGAATTCTCGGAATAATCCTGCTGGCGTTAAGCTGGCTCCCCGCGCAAGCTGCGGGGCAACCCGACGGGGCCGTCCTGTATTCCCGCCATTGCGGCGCCTGTCATGGCGAAGACGGCATGGGCGGCATCGGCGTTCCCCTTTCCCTGCCTTCCTTTCAGGCCACCATCGACGAAGGATACTTGCGCCGCACCATCCGCAACGGTCGTCCGGGACGGGTGATGCCGGCCTTTCCCACCTTCAGCGACATGGAAGTTGACGCCATCGTGACTTTCGTGCGCGGCTGGAACAAAGGTGCGCCGCTGACCTACCCACGCACACCGGTGCGCGGCGACATCCCGCGCGGCAAACAATTGTACGCGAAACACTGCGCCACCTGCCACGGCGAGAGCGGCGGCGGCGGCAAGGGTACCGGGATTACCCTGCCGCGTCCGCGCATCACCTCCATCGTCGCCCCGGCGCTCAACAATCCGGGGTTCCTGGCTTCCGCCACCGACGCGATGATCAAGGACACCCTGATGAAAGGCCGCGCCGGTACGCCGATGGTGTCTTTCCTGAAATCCGGGCTGAAGGAAAAGGACATCAACGACATCGTCGCCTTCGTGCGCAGCTACGTCCGCAATGCCCGCGCCTCCAGCGCCACGCTGCTGCATTCCGAAGAAGCGGTATTTGTCGTCGAATCGCCCTACGACCTGAAAACCACCGTGGAAAACATCAAGCGCGTGGTGGGCGACAACAACTACATGTTCATCCGCGAGCAGCCGCTGACCTACGGGATGACTGCTGAAGGCACGGAAGACCCTCAGCAACATATCGTGTACTTCTGCAATTTCAACCAGATGAACGAAGCCATCATCACCGATCCGCGCGTCGGCATGTTCCTGCCCTGCCGCATCACGGTGGTGGAACAGGACGGCAAGGTGAAGATGATGACCATCAATCCCAAGAAGCTCAGCGCGGTGTTCAACAACTCCGAACTCAACAACATGTGTGATGAAATGGCGCACCGCTACATCTCGCTGATGGAGGAGGCCGCATTATGAAAAAATGGCTCGTTTTCCTCCTGCTGGGGTTGACCCTCGCCGCCCCGGCAAGCGCCGACCAGTTGCAGATCATCCGCGCCCCGCAGTCCTACCCGGAAGCAATGTCCACCCTGCAAACAGCGATATCCTCGCGCGGCTACAAAATCACCCGGGTGCAGAACATCGACGTGGGCATCACCAAAACCGGCCACACCATCGACTATTACAAGGTAGTGTTCTACGGCAATCTGGAAGAAACCGCCCAACTCTCCCGCAAACACCCCGAGCTGATTCCCTACCTGCCGCTCAACATCGTGATCTTCGCTGAGGACACGAACACCGTGGTTTCCGCCGCCCGTCCCGCCGTACTCGCCACGTTTTTCCCCGCCCCCGAGTTGCAGCCGATTTTCGCGCGCTGGGAAAAAGACCTGCTCGCCATCCTTGACGAGGTGCGTGAGGCGAAGTGAGTAAGAGCAGTTTTGAGTGTTTAGTGTTTAGTTGAAGAATGCGCTTTGCGCGGCGATATCCAGCGCCATCAACCGAAAACCACAAGGAACGCGAAGTGCAAGCCCCAGAGGCGATGCCGCCTAATCCTTATATCCAGGCGCTCGACGCCTACCGCCGGGGCGCTTATTCCGCCGCCCGCGAACGGCTGGAAACGGCTACGACAAACATGCCGGATCATGGCGAGGCGCACCACCTGCTGGGCGTGGTGTTGGCGAGGGAAAAACGCTTTGCCGAGGCGTTTGTGCATTTCCTTGCCGCCATCGAACTCGCTCCGCTACGCCACGATTTTCATTGCAATTACGCACTCGCCCTGCACGAATCGGGGAATAGCGAACCAGCCGCCGCGCGCTTTCGCCAGGTTCTCGACACACACCCGGATTTCGCTCCCGCCCTCAACGGCCTGGGCAGTACGCTTTTCGCGCTGGGCGAACTGAGTGGCGCAGAACAAGCCCTGCGCCGCGCCCTGCAAATCCAGCCCGGCAACCCGCAACACCCCAACAACCTCGGCAATGTCCTGCGCGAGCTCGGCCAACTCGACCAGGCGCTGCCTTTTTACCGGCAGGCGTTGAGCCTGCAACCCGGCTACGGCGAAGCCGCTTTCAATCTCGGCGTGGTGCTCAAGGAATTGAACCGCGACGAGGAAGCGCACGCCTGTTTCCGGCAATTGCTGGCGATCCACCCGCAATACCCGCAAGCCGCAGCACAACTCGAACAGGTGGCCGGCTTCTGGCGCGCCCCGTTAATCGGCAAACACCTGGTATTGCGTCCCTACGGCGAGGCGGATGCCGGATTTCTGCAACACTGCTTCGGCGATAATGAATTCATGACGCACTACCATCGTTTCCTGGCCAACGGCGCGTCGCGCACCAAGCTCGCCGAGGCTTTGCGCGAAGCGGCGCGCACCCTGCCCTGGCGCAGCCGCAGCATGGATTGGGTGATCCACCGCCAGGGCGCTCCCATTGGCCTCGCCAACCTGACCGACCTCGACCTTCACCACCGCCGCGCCGAACTGCAAATCGGCATCCCCGATGCCGCGCAACGCCACACCGGCGGCGGCCTGGAAGCAACCTTGCTGGTGATGGATTTCGCCTTCAACCAGGCCCGCCTCAACAAGCTCACCTCGCTGGTTTATGAAGGCAACCAACGCGCCCAGCACAACACCCTGGAACTCGGTTTCAAGCAGGAAGGATTCCGCCCGCAACACCTGCGCGACCGGCAAGGAGACTATTGGGGAGTATTCGAGAACGGCCTGACGGTGATGGATTTTCGCGCCAACCGGCGGCTGGCGAAGTTGGCGCAGCGAGTGCTGGGCCGGGATGTAACGGAAGCACAACAGGGCTAGCCTGAATGAACACGCAATACGGCGCGCCTCAGCCGGGCCGAACATTGCCACTTTGCAATATGCGGATGGCATCCGTTCGGTGTAATGCCCTATAATCATCAGGTTGATTATTGCAACTGACGAAGTAAAGCAGCGAACGGTCGATCATTCGACCGCCTCTTCCCCTTAATGAAATTGCCAAACAAGGGGCATCACCCAACTGCCTTTCCATGCCGGGAAAGGACATTGGCAGCGGTGGATACGCTACCCCGTATTCACCCGATGCGTTTTCGGTAATTTCATTCGGGAGAAAAGGGAAGTGAAGCCATCCAGCAAATTCAAGCGGTTCAGTCCACGGCGTACGGCCCTTGCCGTAGCAGTAGCATCGGCAATGGGGTTGGTTGGCAACACTGCATGGGCGGTCGCGCCGGTAGTAAGCACTTATTTCCCCGCTGACAACCAGACCGGCATATTTTTACCCTCCACCCTGCAACTGACGTTCAATCAGGCCGTCACTGCGGTTACCGGCAAAAATATCGTCATCAAGAAAACCACTGACAATTCAACAGTGGAAAGCATCGCGGCAGACAACACGACGAAAGTGGTGGTTAGCGGAAGCAAGGTGTACGTTAATCCTGCCACAACGCTTGCCACAAGCACGGATTATTACGTCGAGATTGATGCCGGGGCCTTCAAGAATTCCGTTAACGAGGACTACGTCGGTATCGCCGACACCACGACCTGGAACTTCACCACTGCGGCAGGGGTTACGGTAAGCAGCTACTTGCCGTCCAATGGAGCGACCGCTTTCAAGGAAAACGCCAACCTCCGCTTAACCTTTACCGAGCCGGTCACGGCGACTTCCGGCAAGAACATCAGGATTTATAAATCCGACGGCAGCGTCGTCGAAAGCATCGCCGCCAACAACACCGCCAAGGTCTCGATATCCAGCGGAACGGTTACCATCAACCCAACCGCCAACCTGATGGCGGGCAACTACTACGTCCAGATTGATGCCGGCGCCTTCACCGGCAATACTTCCGGGGCAAGTTATGCGGGCATCACCGACACCGCCACCTGGGCATTCACGACCGCCGCAGATACCACCGCACCGACACTTTCCTCGCTCAGCCCGGCTGACAACGCGACCGGCGTTGCGGTGGGAAGCAACCTGACCGTCTTTTTCGATGAAAACGTCACTGCGGTCTCCGGCAAAGACATCAGGATTTACACATCCGGTGGTACGCTGGCCGAAACCATTGCCGCCAACAATACCGCCAAGGTTTCTGTCAGCAGCAACAAGGTGACGGTCAACCCGGCCAACGACCTGGCATTCGGTGCCGGCTACTATGTCCAGATTGACGCCGGCGCGTTTGTGGACACCGCGACCACCCCCAACGCCTATGCCGGCATCAGTGACACCACCTCCTGGAACTTCACCACCCTGTCGGGGGCAGCGGTTTCGGTTTATTCTCCAACCAACGGCGCGACCACTTTCGCCGAAAATGCCGACTTGGCATTGATCTTCAGCGAAAGCGTCACGGCAGTCCCCGGCAAGAACATCAGGATATACAAAGCGGATGGCAGCCTCGTGGAAACCATCGCGGTCGCCAACACCAGCAATGTAACGCTGTCCGGCATCGGCGTGACCATCAAACACACCAACCTGACTGCCGGAACCTATTACATCCAGATTGACGCAGGAGCCTTCACCGGCAATGTTACCGGGGCAAGCTACGCCGGCATCACCAACACCACTACCTGGGCATTTACCACTGTCGCCGATACCACGGCCCCGACACTTTCCTCGGTCAGCCCGGCAGACAACGCGACCGGCGTGGCGGTAGGCAGCAACCTGACCCTTAATTTCAGTGAAAAGGTCACGGCGGCAACCGGCAAAACCATCAGGATTTACCAGTCCGGCGGCACACTTTTGGAAACCATAGCGGCAAACGACGCCGCCAAAGTCACGGTTTCCGGCTCCCGCGTAACCATCAACCCCGCCGCCAATCTGGCGCTGAATACCGGCTACCATGTGCAAATCGACAGCGGCGCTTTCGTCGATACGGCCACCTCAGCCAATCCCTATGCAGGGATCAGCACCACCAGCACCTGGAATTTCACTACCACGGCAGGGGCCGCCGCTACCAGTTATGTACCCGCCAATGGCGCGACGAATTTTTCCGAAACCGGGACGCTGTACCTCTATCTGAGCGAGAGCGTTAACGCGGTCGCCGGAAAATACATCAGGATATACAAAGCCGACGGCACTCTCGTGGAAACCCTTTCGGTAACCAACAATGTCAGCACCTACGGCGCGACCGTTACGGTGAAGCCGTCGGCCTGTCTGCCCAGCGGAAGCTATTACGTCCAGATCGACGCCGGCGCCTTCACCGGCGTCACCTCGGGAAGCAGCTACGCCGGTATTGCCAACGCCACCACCTGGGCGTTCAGCACGGTGGCGGACACCACCGCGCCGACCATATCATCGACCAACCCGAGCGCCAACGTTACCAGTATCGGGGTAAGCAACGATCTATCCGTCACTTTCAGTGAAAGGGTGAGCGCAGTCGGCGGCAAAAACATCAAGATTTACAAGTCCGACGGAACGCTTGCCGAGTCCCTTGCCGCCGACGACACCACCAAAGTCTCCTTTAGCGGTTCCAAGGTCTGGCTTAAGCCGTCCCGCGATTTGGATTACAGCACCAACTACTACGTGACCATCGACGCCGGCGCTTTCGTTGACCGGGCCACGACGCCGAATCCGTATGCCGGACTCAGCAGTCCAACGGCATGGAAATTCACTACCATGGCGAACCCGAGTTCTACTTCCAGCAATCCCGCTCCGACTACCACCACGTCCACTTCCTCCACTGCGTCACCCAATACCAGCGTCGCTGCCGGCGCTACCGCAACCCTTGGCAACTCCACGACCTCGGTGGATGCCGGGGCCGGCAGTACGCTGAATATCACGCAAGGAAGCAGCGGCGCCACCATTAACCTGCCGCCCACGCCCGAAGCGGTAAACATCCTGATCGGCGGCAACAAACTGGCCGTCAAACCTACAGAAAGCGGTTCGGTCATAAAAACCGCGACCGTCACCCAGAGCGGCAGGGATACCACGGTACTCAACGTCACCGCCGGCACGGCACAGCTCAGCGCGAGTGCGCCGAATCAGCCCCTGGTGGCGCTCGGCAGCGGCGCGAATGCAGTGCTGGTCTCGGCGAAAGGCACCAGCACGACGGTAATCGCCAACGTGGATCGGGGCAGCGGGGTGACCAGCCTAACCCTGCCCAAGCCGGCGACCGGCAAGGATGCCGACGCCGCCATCAAATTGACCATTGCCGGTCAGGATGTGAACGTCAAGCCACAGGGGAGCCGCGATGTGGTAGTGACCTTGAAAACCGTTCAGATCAATGGTCAGGACGTTCAGGTCGTCGCGGTAAGCAGCGGTTTCGTGACGGTCACGGCGACCCAGCCCAATCAACCCTTGCTGGCAATCGGCAGCGGCAGCAACGCCGTCGTGGTGACTTCCACCGGCAGTAGCAGCGAAGCCGCTTCACAGGTCGATAGCGCCAGCGGTACCACGACCATCGGCGTCACTTCCGGTGCCATTACCCTGCCCGCCAACGCTTTCGCCGCAGCCGGCAACGGTTTTGCCGCGCTCACCGACGGCAAGTTGTACGCGGGCGAAGTAGCCGTGTTGAACAGTAGCGGCAAAGTCACCAGCGTACGGCTGGGAAGCCTGACCGGCGATTCCGGAAAAACCGGCGATCCGCTTGCCGTTTCGGCGAGCGGCGGGTTTTTCATCACCACCACCATACCCAACCTCAGTGGCAAAGTCGCGCGCCTTGCCGACCTTCAGGACTTTACCGCCTCATTGGCGAATGCCTGGGGAGAGGGGTATTTCTCCATCGGGCAGGGTGCCGATGGTGTGCTCGGTTTGACCTATCCGGGCGGCAAACTCTACGTACTGCCGGTCGGCGACATCAGCGTAGACACCAGCCGCGCCGACGGCATTACCGTGACCGGAAACGGCAGGCGGGAAGTGGTCAGAAGCGGGGTAGTGACCCGTTTCGTTCCGGTTGTATCCGACCGCGCACAACTGCTTGCAGACGCCTTTGCCATCGACAGGAAAGCCACCGTCATCCTAAACAATGAGGGCGTGATGGCGGTGAACGTAAACGGCGTGACCTATGCGATGAAGCCCGGCTGGATGGTCGAAAACGGTGACGGCATACCCGGAGTCAGCACTGACATCAAAGGCCGTCTGATTTTTCAGGACGACGCCGGCAATCAACAAACCCTGTATCCGGCTTTTGCCGACCTGGCGCAGCTCGTCGCCATATTCAGGTCTTACGACGCCAACCTGACCGCCACCGGCAACGACGACGGCAGCGTAACGGCGAGATTTCAGGGCAAGAGCTATACACTGCTCCCCGAATACGCGCTGACCGCCGTGCCGGCGGAACACGTCAGGGATAGCTGGTGGACGGAAGCGGATGACCGGATGTACATCAAGAGCGCCGATGGCAAAACGGCGCAGGCCTTCACCGTCAAGTAGCCAAACGGCCACCCGAAGGTGGCCGTTTTTTTGGGGACAATCAAAGGAAACATCGCAGTCGGTGAAAGGTGGGCGGGCCGCCCACGAATCGCTCGGTCTCTCACTCCACACTCTGCGCCGCCATCACGCACAAGGCGATTTCCGAGGCGGGGGCGGGGCGGAAGAAATGATAACCCTGAACGGAGATCGCTTCCGTGCGGGCGCCCAACGCCGTGAGTTGGGTGGCGTTTTCCACACCTTCTGCGACCAGCTTCAGGCCGAGACTTTCGCCCAGCCCGATAACGGCGTTTACCACCGCGCTGTCATCGGCGTCGAAACCCAGGCCGCGCACGAAGGATTGGTCGATCTTTAGGGTATCAACGGGGAAACGTTTGAGATAACTCAGGCTGGAGTAGCCGGTGCCGAAGTCGTCAATGGCGATTTCGCAGCCCAGCTTCCGTAGCGCGTTGAGGGTGGCGATGGTGTCTTCCACGTCATCCATGAGGACGCTTTCGGTGATCTCCAGTTCCAGCCAACGGCCTTCCAGTTGACTGGCGGCAAGCGCCCAGCGCACTGTTTCAACCAGGTCGCCATTGCGGAACTGCAACGCGGAAAGGTTCACCGCGACCCGCATCGGTGGCAGTCCGGCCTGCTGCCAGGCCTTGTTCTGGGTGCAGGCGGTTTCCAGCACCCACGCGCCGATGGCGACGATCAGGCCGGTTTTTTCGGCAACGGGGATAAAACGCGCTGGGGAGACCTTGCCCAATTCCGGCGAATTCCAGCGCAGCAGGGCTTCCAGCCCGATGATGCGATGGCTGACGAGATCCACCTGGGGCTGATAGGCAAGCTCCAGTTCACCGTTTTTGAGGGCTTGGCGCAGGGCGTTTTCGAGGCGCATGGAGTCGAGTGCGCCTTCGGTCATGTCGGCGCTGAAAAATTGCAGGCCGCCATGCCCCATTTCCTTGGCGCGGAACATCGCCGCGTCGGCGTTGATCAGCAGGGTTTCGGCGTCGTCGCCGTCGGGCGGGTACAACGTCACGCCGACACTGGCGCTGGTGTAGATGTCGTGGCCTTCGAGGTGAAACGGTGCGGTCAGACTTTCCAGAAGATCGCGGGAGACCCCGGCAACTTCGGCGACGCTGCCGATGCTGTCGAGCAGCACGCCGAACTGGTCGCCGGAAAGGCGCGAGAGGGTGCCATTCGCGCCGACACAGACTTGCAGGCGTTGCGCGACGGCTTTCAGCACCAGGTCGCCGACGCCGTGACCGAGGGTGTCGTTGATCGCCTTGAAATGATCGAGATCGAGGAACAGCAAGGCCAGCAGGCGGCCCTGGCGAAGCGGCTGGGCGATGGCGTGGATCAGGCGATCCTGGAACAACACGCGGTTGGGCAGGCCGGTGAGGGTGTCGTAGTTGGACAGGTATTCGAGTTGGCGGGCAGCCTGCTCGTGTTCGGTAATATCGGAGAATATCGCCACGTACTGGCTGATTTCCCCGGCGCTGTCGCGCACTGCGCGGACGTGCATCCACTCCGGGTAGATTTCGCCGTTTTTGCGGCGATTGCGCATTTCGCCTTTCCAATGCCCGTGTTCGGCGAGGGTTTGCCACATCTTGCGGTAGAACTCATGCCCCTGCGCACCGGACTGGAGAATCCGCGGATTCTCGCCGATCACTTCTTCCCTGGCGTAACCGGTAATGGCGGTGAACGCCGGATTAACATCGAGGATATGCGCCTCGCGGTCGGTGATGGTGATTCCGTAGGGGCTGTTTTCAAACACGGTGCGGGCAAGGCGCAATTCCTTCTCGCGCTCGCGCACTTGGCTCATGTCGCGAAACACCGTCACCGCGCCGATTTCACCTTCTTCGACGAGCGGCACGTTGACCAGCGCCACCGGAAAGATGCTGCCGTCGCGGCGCGCGAAATATTCGCTTTCGCTACGGCAGACGTTGCCGTGAATGGCGCATTGCCGCATCACGCAGGTCTCGGCGTCGTGGGAGCTGCCGTCGGGATTGGCGTGAAAAGTGTCGTGGAGATTGCGCCCGAGCAGTTCGGCGCGCGTCCAGCCCACCAGATTCAGCGCCTCGCGATTGGCGAAAATCACCCGCCCCTGCTTGTCGGTAGCGAGTACGCCGTCGCCGATGTTGTCGCTGATGCGTTCCAGAAAACGATGATTTTCAGCAAGCTCACGGGTATTTTTCATCAATCGCACAATCACGCCGGCCACTGCAAGCAGGAGCAGAATCGCCAGCAGGCCCAGCGCGAAACGGTAGTTTTCGGCGCGTTGTTCCTTGCGCAACGCGGCGTTGCCGGCGGCTTTGACGAGACTGCCGATCACTTCCACGAGGTGCGGAAACACGATGCGTTGGGTCGCGTTATCGACCACCGCGCGGTATTGGGCGATCACCTGGGCATGGGCCAGAACGTTGCCGGTCAGGATACTTAATTCTTCAGGCAGGCCGTGGCGCAGCTTTTCCAGACGTTCGACGCGCCAGTGGATTTCCCCGCTCAGGGAATCCTCGCCGCCCAGCCCATGGCGCATCACGCTATGCACAAGCTGACTGAGTTCCTCGCGTAACGCCTGATAGCGTCCTTCACCGGAAATCCGCCGCAGCAGAGCGGAAGACGATGGGGAAAAATGCTGGAGGGAGTTTTTCAGAACCGCATTGTCGGATTTGAAACGTTCGACGATTTCCTCGTGGTCGTCGAGAGCCTTGGCAAACGCCGCGAAAGCATCGTCAAGTTCCTCTCCGGCGCTGCCCGGCAGGGCTGTCTCGCCGCTCTCAAGCGTGGTCTTGGCGTCGCGCATCCGGGCCAGCGCCGCGTTGATGCCATCATAATTGTGAACCAGACCGTAACGCAGCTTGAGAACACTTTCCCCGACATTGTGTTCCATCTCCACGATGGTGTGCAGTTGCGCCGTCACCCGCGCATCGCGCCGCGCTGCGCTCAGCGAGCCGTCGATCAGCAGAAACAGCACGGCGATACCGCCCACCAGCCCGGCCAGCAATCCCCAGCGCAGCAGCCGGTTTTTCATAATCCTATATTCCTCAGTTGGACGGGTTGGAGTGTGCGGTTTATTGGGTGGAGTGCAAGGCACAACGACGCGGAATGGCTATTCCATTCCAAGGAGTTGTAACGCAGCAATCCGCCCGATAAACCGTGCAATCCGGCCCGTAGCGCGTTCACCAAACGGGTGAGCGCCAAACCTGTGACAAAGTCACTTATGACCAATATCGTATGCGTCATGGCGAGCGGTCAACTGAGGAATATAGGATAAGGGCTTGCCCCGCCAGAAGCCGTTGAGCGAATTCAGAAACGCCACGATGTCGGTGACTTCCCGCTCGTTCAGGACACGTCCCAACTGGTAGCGCCCCATCACCCGCACGGCGTCCTCAAGCCGCGCCACCGAGCCGTCGTGAAAATACGGCGCAGTGAGCGCCACGTTGCGCAGGCTCGGCACCTTGAAGCGATGGCGGTCTTCCTGGCGTTTGGTGACGTTATAACGCCCCTGGTCTTCCGGCTCATCCTTGCCGCGATCCTGGAAATAGTTGCCGAAGATGCCGAAGCTCTGATACATGTTGCCGCCGACATTCATCCCCTGATGGCAGGCGGTGCAGCCGTAATCCTTGAACAGGCGATAGCCGGCCTGTTCACGGGCGCTCAACGCCTCCCGATCACCGCGCAGGAAACGGTCAAAACGCGACGGGGTAATGAGGCTGCGTTCAAACGTGGCGATGGCGTCCTGGATATTGCGGTTTTGCAGCCCCCCCGGATAAAGCGTCGCAAAATAATCGACCAGATCGCGGTCACGCCCCAGTTTTTCGAGAACCTGCGACCAGGACGAACCCATTTCGATGGGGTTGTGCACCGGCCCGGCGGCCTGCTCGACGAGGTCGGCGGCGCGCCCGTCCCAGAACTGGCGGAAATTGTAGGCGCTGTTGAAAACCGTGGGGGCGTTGACCTTGCCCTGCGCCCCGCCAATACCAGTGGAATGCGCCTGACGATCCACGCCGGCTTTGTCGAGCGCATGGCAGGAAGCACAGGAAAGCGTATCGTCGGCGGATAAACGCACGTCATGAAACAGCCGTTCGCCCAGCGCAACTTTGCGCGCATCGAGCTCGACGATCTCGGGCAAGGGGGTAATCGGTTCGCGGTCGTAAGCGGTGACGATGACGCTCTGGTGAGTCTCCAGCGCAGACTGCGGCGCAGGCCGCCATAGGAAATATGCGGCAAGGACGGACAGCAGCACGAGTATTGCGCCTATCCAGACAACTCGAAATGAGCTAGGGGATGCCACTAATTTGAATAAAGGAAAAGCCTGAAAGGTGGAATTATACGCTTGAATTTCGGCAAATAACAGGACACCGTCATCCTGTATCAGGGGCAAATCCGGCTCCTGCAAACTACCCTGTTATGTCGCCTTTTTCCATTCCAAGGCAAGGTCATAGAGCGCGTTTTTCTTCTCGCCGCTGATTTCGGCGGCGAGTTTCACCGCCTGCTTGAGCGGCAATTCGGCGAGCAGGATTTTCAGGGTTTGCTGGGCGTTTTCTGCGATGCCTTCGTTCTGGACGGGGGGCGCGCCGGAAACCAGCAGGACGAATTCGCCCCTTTGCCGGTTGGCGTCTTCCTTAAGCCAGGCCAGCGCTTCGCCGAGCGGCAAGGTAACAATGGACTCGAAAATTTTGGTTAATTCGCGGGCGAAAGTGATCTGCCGTGCACCGCCCAGCACCGCGCAAAGATCGGCGACGCTGTCGAGAATACGGTGCGGCGACTCGTAGAACACCAGCAGCCACGGCTGCTCCTTGAGGGATTCCAGAACCCGGCGGCGCTCTGCGCCGGTGTGCGGCAGAAATCCGTAAAAGAGGAAATGCAGGTCGGGCCTGCCGGCGGCGGAAATCGCGGTAACGGCTGCGTTCGGGCCGGGCAGCGGGATCACCCGGTAACCGGCGGCGCGCGTCTCGGCCACCAGATGCGCGCCGGGGTCGCTGACCGCCGGGGTGCCGGCGTCGGAAATCAACGCCACGCTCTGCCCGGCGGCGAGCAAGGCGACGATACGCGCCCCCGCCGAACGTTCATTATGTTCGTGCAACGCCATCAATTTCGCGGAGATGCCGTAAAAGTTCAGCAGGCGGGCGCTGTCGCGGGTGTCTTCGGCGGCCACCACGTCCACCCCACGCAAGACTTCCAGCGCACGTTGGGTAATGTCGCCCAGGTTTCCAATCGGCGTGGCGACCACATATAATGTGCCCTCCTCCACCTGCCGCTTATCCCCATGCATCGTTTTCTGTTCCTTTTCCTGCTGTTTTCGTGGAGCGGACTGACGTTCGCCGAGGAAGGGGAAACGCCCCCTGCGCCAACTCGCCACATCGCCTTGTTGCTGCCGCTCAAATCCGCCAGTTTCGGCGCAGCCGCCGAAGCTTTTCGGCTGGGATTCAGCACCGCCGCCGAATTCCAGCGCGGCCTGCCGGTGGAAATCCAGCCGACCGGCGACGCAACCGACGACATTCTGAAGGCATACCGGTCGGCGGTGCAAGCCAACCCGGCGTTAATCGTCGGCCCGCTGACGCGCGGCGCGGTAACGGCGCTCCTCGAAGAGCCGCTGACGATCCCCACCCTGGCCCTCAGCACCCCGGATATCCAGGGAAGCTTGCCCAACAATCTTTATCTGTTCGGTCTCAACGTGGAAAGTGAAGCCCGCCAGGCGGCGCGCCTTGCTTATGCCCGAAAATTCCGCAAGGCGGTGACGATCACCGCCCAAAACACTTTTTCCAAACGCATCCAGGCGGCTTTTACCGACGAATGGCTGAAACTCGGCGGAACCTTGCTGGAACGCCTGTTCTTCGCCCCCAACCAAAACGCCCATCCGAAAATCCGCGCCGCCCTCGCCCGCCTGGAACCGGACATGTTTTTCATCGCCGCCGACGCTGAACGGGCGCGCGCGGTGCGTCCCTACCTGGACGCCACCATCCCCACCTACGCCACCTCGCTGATTTACGGGGGGCGCAGCGAAGGCGGGCGCAACGTCGACCTCAACCAGATCCGTTTCGTGGAAATGCCCTGGTTTCTGCAAGCCGACCATCCGGCGGTGCTGATTTACCCGCGTCCCGCCAACCCGATGCCGGTTGAACTGGAACGTTTCTACGCGCTGGGCATCGACGCCTGGCGGGTGTCTGCGGCGCTGCTCGACCGCGAAACCCTGGCCAACACGCCCTTCCTCGACGGCGTCACCGGGCAAATCGTACTCGACGCCCACCACTTCAACCGCGAACTCAGCGCCGCCGAATTCCGCCTGGGTGAGATGGTGGCGACGCATTAACCAGGATGAGGGGACGCGGATGAAGAAAAACGCCGCCTTTCCCCACCCGCCCCAATGACCCGCCTCAGCGACGGCGCACAGGCCGAACAAATCGCCGCAGAATATCTTGAACGTCACGGCCTGCGCCTGATCGAACGGAATTACCGGTGCCGCCAGGGTGAAATCGACCTGATCCTGGACGACCGCGCAACGCTGGTTTTCGTCGAAGTGCGTCTGCGCCAGAGCGCCGCCTTCGGCGGGGCCGCCGCCAGCATCACTGCAAAAAAACAGCAACGCATCGTGTACGCCGCCCAGCATTATCTGCAACGCCTGAAGCGTATTCCGCCATGTCGCTTCGACGTAGTGTTGCTGGATGATTTGACGGTAAATTCAGTGCAATGGATCAAGGATGCTTTTAGCGGTTAAAATGCCCGCCTCACTTTTAATACCGGCTTCAATCATGGATATCCATCACCGCATCAGCCTGCATTTCAGCGAAAGCGCCAACCTCAAATTCCAGGCGGCGGACATCCTTGCCCCCGGCATCGCGGCCGGCGCGGAGCGCATCGTGCAATGCCTGCTCGCCGACGGCAAGGTGCTGGCCTGCGGCAACGGCGGCTCGGCGGCGGACGCCCAGCACTTCGCCGCCGAAATGTTGAACCGTTTTGAAATGGAGCGCCCCGGTCTGGCCGCGATGACCTTGACCACCGATGCTTCCACTATTACCTCAATCGCCAACGACTATGATTTCGTCGAGGTGTTTTCCAAACAGGTGCGCGCCCTCGGCCATGCGCCCGACGTATTGTTGGCGATTTCCACCAGCGGCAATTCGCCGAACGTGGTGGCCGCCGTGAACGCAGCGCACGAACGCGGCATGACGGTAATCGCCCTGACCGGCAAGGGTGGCGGGAAAATCGGGGAAATGCTCGAATCTGACGATATTCATCTATGTGCGCCGGGCGAACGCACCGCCCATATTCAGGAAATCCACATTACCGCCATCCACTGCCTGTGTGATGCGGTGGATTGCCTCTTACTCGGAGTCGAATAATGAAAAAAGTCCTGCTGTTGTCTCTCCTGACCCTGTTGCCGGTTTTGCAAGGTTGCATCACGGCGGTCGCCACCGGCGTCGGCGCAGGCGTGTTGATGGCCGAAGACCGGCGCACCTCTGGCACCTACATCGAAGATGAAGGCATCGAACTGAAGGCCTTTCACCGCCTCGACGAAAAACTCGGCAATCGCGCCCACATCAACGCCAACAGCTTCAACCGCCATGTGCTGCGGACCGGCGAAGTACCCTCCCAGACCGCCAAGGAAGAAGCAGCAAAAGACGTGCTCGGCATTGCCAACGTAAACATTATCACCAACGAATTGCAAAACGACGGCCTCCGCTCCCTGCTCGCACCCCACAACGCCACCCACCTGCCATCCAATGTCACAACTCCCTCCATCGACGCCGCGAAGTTTTCGCATGTCCACGTCAAGGTCATTACCGAAGGCGGCAGTGTTTTCCTGATGGGCACCGTGAAGCGCCGTGAAGCCGATGCCGCAGTGGAAATCGCCCGAACCACCGGCGGGGTGCGCAAAGTGGTGAAGGTGTTTGAATACATCGATTGAGGGAAAGCAATGTTTAATGTTTAATCATTGGCTTACCTCAACTCGCCCACGGGAGCGCACCCTGAAGGGCATAAAAGTGGTGCAGCTTCGACAAACTGCGCCGATATGCCGCCGCCCTCTCCCCAACCCCTCTCCCGCCTGCGGGCGAGGGGCTTGTCAAGTCCGTTTAGCGTGGTTCTGAGTGGTTACCTTTAAGATCGAACTGGCCGACGCCTTGCCAACCACAATTAAGCATTAAGAATTAAACACTAAGCATTTATATAATGGCTCCCCTTTTCGAATCCAAAATCTGCTCCGCCGCCGACCTTGCGGCGCGGGTGGCGCTGTTGCCCCGTCCGCTGGTCTTCACCAACGGCTGTTTCGACATCCTGCATCGCGGTCATGTCACCTATCTTGCCCAGGCGCGGGCGCTGGGGGCGAGCCTGATCATCGGGGTCAATAGCGACGCCTCGGTAAAACGCCTCGGCAAGGGCGATGACCGTCCCATCAACACTCAGGAAGACCGCATGGCGGTGCTTGCGGCGCTGGAATGTGTTTCGCTGGTGACGTTGTTCGAGGAAGACACCCCCCTCAACCTGATTCTCGCCTGCCGTCCCGATATCCTGGTCAAGGGCGGCGACTGGACGCCCGACAAAATCGTCGGCGCCGCCGAAGTGCAGGGCTGGGGCGGCAGCGTCCACTCGATCCCGTTTCGTCACGAGCGTTCCACCACCGCCACGCTCAAAAAAATTCGCGCCTTATAAAATGAATATTTCCCGGTTCCTCCTCGCCGCCGCACTTGTGGCGCTGCCGACGTACGCGGTCACCCTTGCCCCGGCGGTGGAAATCCACACCACCGCCGCCGTCGAATACGCCACCGCGCCGTTCGACCGCGCCGCGCGGCAACTGCCGGCGCGCTACGAAGGCCATGACGGCATGGGCCTCTATGCCCGCCTCGCGCCGCTCCAACCCGGCGAAGCGCCGACTGCACTCCAACCGGCGGACGGATTGTTCGCTTTCAGCGTCGATTTAAACGCGGTTCCCGGCAACCCGGTGCTGGGCTACGACGGCAAACGCGGTGTACTGGAGATTCGCTACGTGATGACCGGCAACCATGTCACCGAGGGATGGAACTGGACGCCGCTGGCCGATCCGAAAACCACCGACTATTACCGCTACAAGTTTTTGCCGCTGAAGGAAGTGACCGTCGAAAAAACGCCGTCCGACGTGTGGAAATATGAATACATGGTGACTTTCGCCAACCTTTACGATTTCTATCCGCGCAGCAGCGACGATGACGCAGGGTTTGCCGCCACTGTCGCGCTGCCCCAGGCCGAAGCCCTGGCCGTGCTGCAAGGCAACCTGCGGATGCTCGCGGTATGCCGCCTCGCCGCGCCCTGGCACAGCCAAAGCAGCACGTTCTGGAAAGCCACCGACACCGCGCCTTACGACTACATGCTGAAAAAGCGCTACGTGGTCGCCAACCTGCTGGAAGTGTGGTTCTACGACTACGCCGGCGGCAAGGTGCTGGCCAAACTCAAAGCCCCATCCCGATGAAGCTTCCCGGCGAATTCCTGAAACGCCTGAGCGCCGCCGTCGGCCCGGATAATCTGCGCACCGACCCGACGGATTGTTATGTCTACGGCTACGACAACAGCCGCAAGATATTTCCCCCGCAAGCGGTGGTATTTGCGCGCCACGCCGCAGACGTGCAAAACACCGTGCGCCTGTGCCACCAGTTCAAAATCCCGGTTACCGCGCGTGGACGCGGCACCGGCACCGCCGGCGGGAGCGTCCCGGAACGCGGCGGCGTGGCGCTGTCGCTGGAAAGAATGCGGCGCATCGTCAAAATCGATCCGGCCAACCGGGTGATCGTCGCAGAACCCGGCGTACTCAACCAGGAAATCCAGGACGCCGCCAAACAACACGGCTTTTTCTGGCCGCCCGATCCTTCCAGCGCCGCGTATTGCAGCATCGGCGGCAACCTCGCCACCTGCTCCGGCGGCCCCCACGCCGTCAAATACGGCGTCACCCGCGACCACGTACTGGGCCTGAAAGCCGTCACAGGCGCGGGGGAACTGATCACTGCCGGGTGTTACACCACCAAAGGCGTGGTCGGTTATGACCTCACCCGCCTCATCATCGGCTCGGAAGGCACCCTCGCGGTGATCGTCGAAGCCACCCTGAAACTCACCCCGCTACCCCAGGCGGTCGGCGGGCTGACCGCCCATTACCGCGACATCGACAGTTGCGCCCACGCCATCGCCGCCATCATGGCGCAATCGCTCACCCCCAGCGCCCTGGAATTCCTCGACGCCGCCTCGCTCGACCTGATCCGCGCCAAACATCCCGGCATGATCCCGGATGACGCCCGCGCCATGTTGATGATCGAAGTGGATGGCGCGGCCACGGAAATCGCCGCCGCCGCGCAACTGATCCTGCAAGCCTGCGCCACCCCCGGCCTGATCCAGGCGCAACAGGTCGCCGACACCAAAGCCCTGTGGGTCGCGCGCAAGGCGCTTTCGCCGCTGCTGCGCGACATCGCCCCGCGCAAAATCAACGAAGACATCGTCGTACCGGTATCGCGCCTGCCCGAACTGCTGCGCGGACTCGGTGAACTCAGCCAAAAACACCGCATCGCCAACGCCAACTTCGGCCACGCCGGCAACGGCAACATCCACGTCAACCTCCTCGCCCACCCCGACGACGTCGACGAAATGCGCCGCGCCGAAGCCTGCCTCGACGAAGTATTCACCCTGGTGCTCAACCTCGGCGGCACCCTCTCCGGGGAACACGGGGTAGGCCGCGAAAAACGCCCTTTCGTCCCCCGCGAAATCGACCCGCCCACCCTCGCCCTGATGCGCGCCGTAAAGCGGGTCTTCGATCCCAACAACATCCTGAATCCGGGGAAGTTGTTTCCCGATGCGCCTGACGCGTAGGTCGTCAAATTGAAACGCTGGGGTAGGGACACCGGTGAAGTCCCGGTGGGAGGCCCGCCCTCGGGGCGATTTGTGGTAAACGGAAGCCGCCAGGGAACGTAGTCTCCCCAACGCACGGGAGAGGTTAACCCGGTGCCTGCCTCCGTCGCGCCGGGGCGGCCCTCCCACCCTTCCAAACCCCCGGAATGTTAGTGGTTAGTAACCCGCCAAGCCCGGTGGATAGGCGTTCTACATTTTTACGCCAAGAACATCAGGAACAAGCGTCAGGCCGCCCATCCGCCGCAGGCCGTAGGATGTGCCGAGGGACGAGGCGCATCTGTCGCGGATCGCCAATAATGCTCGCGAGCGATGCGCTTCCTATCGTCAGCACATCCTACGAATTTCGCCCTCCCTGCGGCTCAGAAAAACTGACTACCCGCCTGCTCAGTTAGTGGTCAGTAACCCACTAAGCCCGGTGGATAGGCGTTCTACATTTTTACGCCAAGAACATCAGGAACAAGCG
>CAYVIN010000009.1:0-31098 GCA_964451375.1 uncultured Sulfuricella sp. | reverse complement strand
GATGCGCTTCCTATCGTCAGCACATCCTACGAATTTCGCCCTCCCTGCGGCTCAGCAAAGCTGACGATCCGCCTGCTCAGTTAGTGGTTAGTAACCCGCCAAGCGCGGTGGATTGGCGTTCTACATTTTTACGCAAAGAATCTCAGGAACAACTCTCGGGCCGCCCCGGTAGCAGCAGCCGAACTGGCGAGGAAGTGTTCCTGATGTCGCGACCGGGATCAGGAACCCGCAGGCTGATCAAGGCCATGCTGGTTGGGGGCGGGGGTAACGCTACGGCGCAAACAGGAAATGCGAGTCATGGGGTCAAGTCTTGCAAAATCACATTCCGAGACTCTTTGACACGGGCTGAGCGAGCTTCGGGGCCGAAGTCTCGCAACATCCATTTCCCTGAATTAACGTAGATCGGGTTACGCAAACAAACGCCAACCCTGCTACTCGACCTGCTTGCTCATTCTCAAATTCAGCAATGTATTGAGTTCGTATCCACACCCCCCACCCCTATTCATCCCCGGCAACTGGCTCTGCATCGGGAATGGCTGCCAAGTAGCGGTCGAAGTCTTCGCGCCGACCTTGTACCGCTTCGTGGCGCAGGAATTCCAGGGTTTTCAGCACCACCATCTTTTCACCGCAGGCTCCGGCGATGAACTAATTGAAGGAAATCCCCTCCCCGCGCGCCAGTTCCTTGATGCTGTTGTGCAGGGATTCGGGTAAACGGACGGTGAGAGCGCTCAGGGTTCTTTCCTCAGCAAATCAAGAAGCGCGGCGGGCGTGATCGGTATGATGCCCAAAGCGTAAGGAGCTACCGAATGTAACTGACATTGAACGGCTCGTATGTACTCCAACGCAAGAGTTCCTCTGTCCGCCTGATCAGTATGGATTCAAACCGGAAATATTCCACGCGTTTGTACACCGAAGGAGCTTCTTGTGGTTTTCGCCAATTAGGGTAACGCTGAATTATCCCAATCCCATGCAAATACCGTCTCGCCCATCAAGCGGAAATTGCGTAGTCACGGCGATTCGGAGTGCATTTTTTGAACACGCAGAAGCACAGATGGACAAGCTTACACATAGCAGCGCCAAGCACGGCCATTTTTGTTTTGCCGCGAACACCGTGGGGCGCGGTTCGGGCTTCATGCTTCGGAGACGACGTTGGTGTCGAGTACGATCATTCCAACCTCAGCGGTTCCGCCGGGGGCATCCTACATCAAGGCGTTTTCCATTGACTGACTACTAGTCCCCAGCCCCTGAACAGTTACGAATCAACAGCCAAACACTCATGAAGCATGGATCGCTGCGGGGGGCAATCCTGTGCGGGAAAGGTCAGCGGATCAGCTTGAGGAGTTCGCGCGCCTTGACGTGCCCCTGCTTCGCCGCCGAAGTCAACCATTTGCTGCTTTCGGCGGGATTGGGGCGGAGTTTGAGATTGTCTTCACGCAGGTAGGCGATGCCCAGACGGAACTGGGCTTCCGACTGCCCCGCCTCGGCGGCCTTGCGATACCACTCTACGGCGGCGGCCAGGTCGGCACCCTCGACATCGCCGCGTTCGGCCATGCGGGCGACTTGCAGCGCGGCGGCTGAATCGCCGCGTTCCGCCGCCTTGAGATACCAGGCATAAGCGATATTCTTGTCGGCGTCCGCGCCCTTGCCTTCTTCATACATCGTCGCCACACGCATGGGAATCTGCACGTCGTCGGCATTGTCGTAATACTCGTAAATCGGCAGCGCAACTCCCGGATAGTCGTTGGCCCATGCCCAGTTCGCCCCCTTGAGCGCGACTTCACGGGCATCGTCGGGATTTTGGGCGAAATACGCCCCACCTCCGCCCAGCCCAACCAGCAGCAATATCCAGAAGATCCGCCGGGGCCAGTGGCTCGTCTGCGCTTCCTGATAAAAATGGGAGTCCGGGTGGTCGTCACGTTCCGGCGCATTGCGCAGCAAAGTGGTTTGCGGCGACGCTACGTGACGGGTTTGCACCGCCATGGTACGGGTGGCGTCCGCCGCGCCGGGTTGACCCGCATCGCCTTGCGCCAGCGTTGTCAGGGCGCGCTGCCAGTCGGCGATACTCTGCGGGCGCTTCTTTTCATCGGTTTGCAGGGCCCAGTCGATGGCGCGCAGAAATTTGTCGGAATAACGCCCCGCCCCGACTTGAACGGCAGGCAGCATGGTGTCTTTCTTGACGCGGCTGGCGGCTTCGGGCGGCTGTTTGCCGGTGATGGCCTTGTAAACCACCGCGCCGAACGCATAGATATCCGACCACGGCCCCTGGCAGCCGTCGGTGAAATATTGCTCAAAAGGCGCATAACCGGGGGTGACGATGGCGGTCATCTGCTCCTGGCCGCGCATCTGCTGGCGCGCCGCGCCGAAATCGAGCAACACCGGGCTGCCGTCGGCGCGCCGGATATAGATGTTGCCGGGCTTGATGTCGCGATGCAGGAATCCCTGATCGTGCATGACCTTGAGACCGTCGAGAAGGGGAAACAGGATGCCCTGCAAATAGGCTTCGTCAGGCGGCCCGCCCAATTTCTTGAGTTTTTCTTCCAGACTTTCGCCATCTTCGTACTGCATCATCATGTAGGCGGTGCTGTTGGCCTCGAAAAAACGCAGCACCCGGACGATGTTGGGATGGTTGAAACGCGCCAGCAGACGGGCTTCCTGAAGAAAGCGGTCGAGTCCCCAGTTATAGGTTTCCTCGCAGTCGGCAGACTTGGGTAACACGTTGTAATTATCGTCGCGCAACGCCAGTTCGTTGGGCAGGTATTCCTTGATCGCGACCTTGAGATTCAGCGTGGTGTCTTTGCCCAGATAGGTAATGCCAAAACCGCCCACACCGAGCACTTTATCGAATTCAAATTCATTGAGCCGGTAGCCGGGCGGCAGGGCATGAAGGTGTTCCGCACCGGGACGCGGCACCCCGCCCGACGAGGCCGGACGCGGCGTGGCAAGCGTTGCCTGCACGGTCTGGGTTGGCATCATGGTGGCGCCGGCGTTGCCCGCCGCCGGGGCCATCACCGTTGCCCCCGCCGTCCCTCCCCCGGCAATCCGGGTGGCGTCCGCCGCGCCGGCCATCACGGTTGGCGCAGCGCGAGGGGCGGTCTTGGGAGCGGCTTGTTGCGGCTGGCGGGTGTCGAACATCCTGCGCGCCGGTTCGATCAAGCGGCTTTTGGTGCAAGCGTCTTCCATTCCCGCCTCGATGGCGACCTGTAGCGTTTCGAGCAGGGTTTTCTTGAGAGTAACGTCGGGAACCGTCGCCAACAAAGCCAGGTTGGAATCGTACAAATCCAGCAGGGTGGCCGGTTCTTCGATACTTTTTTTGGCTTCCGCCAGCAGTGTCTGCAAAGTGAAGCCCAGCGGCGGTTCGCGATGTTGTTCGGCGACTTCGCCGAATTGCTTCAAAAACAGCCGGATGGTTCTATCGTCCTTGTAATTCGGGATCAACAAAGACGCGATGACCAGATTCTCGAAATAGGCGCGGACGTGGCGTGGATCGTCGATTTTCATCTGGTGTAAGGGCGTTGTTTCGGGGGGAGGAAAAACCAAAAATAACCTAGCGACACAGACAGTTTATTAGCAAAACGCCGGGGAAACAATTTTATGCACGAAAATGTGCATAAATATCGGGTATGCCAGCATAAACAATAGTAATTACGGCATCGAAAAATTTTAGGTATATTAGAAAAACCTGATGTTTTTACCCGCGCTTCCCAAGGAAAACCGATGTTTAACCCGAATATGTACGGATTCGCCGAAATCGACGCCGGCGGCCTGATGAAACTCCTGGAAAATGGCGAAATCAACCTGATCGATGTGCGTAGCGAAGGTGAAGTGGCTTACGGCATGATCGGCGGCGCGCGCCATATCCCGCTGCATTTGCTGCCCCTCAAGGCCACCGAACTGGATCGCAACGCCCCCCAGATTTATTACTGCCGCACCGGCGCACGTTCCGCACAGGCCTGTGCATTCATGGCCGCCCAAGGCCATAAACAATGTTACAACCTGCAAGGCGGCATCATGGCCTGGGTACAATCCGGGCTGGCGCTCGGAAAGGCCGCGTAACTTTCCGGGATGCAGGCGGCAATTCCGGGATTTCCCCGGATAGCCGGTTGCAATCTCGGGTGGTCTGTATTATAAACGCTAATTTTTAACCCACCTTTACCCTAACAAGGAGCCTGCGAAATGAATTTCGACAAAGAACTGGATGCCCGTGGTTTGAACTGCCCCCTGCCGATTCTGCGCACCAAGAAGACCCTGGCTGAACTCACCGCCGGTCAGGTGCTCAAGGTAATCGCCACCGACCCCGGTTCCGTCAAGGACATGCAAGCCTTCGCCAAGCAGACCGGCAACGAACTGCTTTCCTCCGCTGAAGCGGGCGGCGAATTCATGTTCTTCCTCAAGAAGAAGTAATCCAGCAACTACCGTAATCAAAAAAATACAGCTGGTTGAATTTCAATTTATCCCCGGAGGAAACGATGAGCAAAAAACTCGCGATTATCGCCACCAAGGGCACGCTCGATTGGGCTTACCCCCCGTACATCCTGGCTTCCACCGCTGCGGCGCTGGGCTATGAAGTTCAGGTTTTCTTTACCTTCTACGGACTTCAGTTGGTGCGCAAGGATCTGAGCGGCCTTAAGGTCAGTCCTCTGGGCAACCCTGGTATGCCGATGAAGATGCCGTTCGGCCCGAAGTGGTTCCGCGACATCAACTGGAACATCCCCAACGTCATTCAGGCCAACGTGCCCGGATTCGAATCGTTGGCGACCGCGCTGATGAAGCAGACCATTAAGAACAACGGCGTTGCCACCATTGCGGAACTGCGCGAACTCTGTCAGGAAGCGGAAGTAAAATTCATCGCCTGCCAGATGACCGTAGAACTGTTCGGCTTCCAGCACAGCGACTTCGTCGATGGCATGGAGTTTGCCGGCGCAGCGATGTTCTTCGACTTTGCCGGTGAATCCGATATCTGCATGTACATCTGATACGGTAGAAGCTTGAATTCTTGAAAGGCAGCCTGCGGGCTGCCTTTTTTGTTTCCGAACGCCCACTCCCGCAGAAAATGTGCAAAATAACAACAGACCAAAAACATAAAAGGATCGTATCATCCTAAATGGAAAGCTTTTTTATTACAAAACCTTGAACTTGGGCGCTCCAGCCGCACCGTTCCCGCCCTCCCCAAACAGACATCAACAATCCGCAATTTTTCTTGCTCTTGCATTGAATTCATGTCACATTTTCGGGGTGTATCGGTAGTTTGTCTTGATGCAAGCATGAATGAACACCTTATTTTGCGGAGGAGTACGAAAATGAAATTGAAATCCCTGTTTGGCGCGCTGGCGGTTGCCGGCCTGGTAGCACCTGGACTGGCCCTGGCCACCAATGGTATGAACATGGAAGGGTATGGCCCGGTTGCCACCGGCATGGGTGGCGCTTCCTACGCTTACGACAACGGCACTGCCGCGATGATGAACAACCCGGCCACGCTGGGTTTGATGGGCGACGGCTCGCGTCTGGATGTCGCGGTCGGCATGTTGGGGCCGGACGTGAAGGCCAAGATGAACGGTATGCCCGACGCGAAATCGGGTGGTGACGCTTATTACATGCCCGCTGTCGGCTACGTCAAAAAGCAGGGGGCGATGTCCTACGGCATCGGCGTTTTCGCGCAAGGCGGCATGGGCACCGAATACGGCGCCAACAGCCTGATGAGCGCCGGTTCCGGTCGCGCTACCCGCTCCGAAGTGGGCGTGGGCCGCGCACTGATTCCGTTGAGCTACACGGTCAACCCCGACCTCACCATCGGTGGTTCGGTTGATTTCGTGTGGGCCGGCATGGATCTGCAAATGGCTATGGGCGGCGGTCAATTCATGGACATGATGCCCAAGACCATGAACCCCAGGGCAAGCAACTCCGGCGGCACGGTTTCCGGCAGCATGGTTCAGGCATTCGGCGGCATGATGCAGGCGGGTATGCTCAACATGGCCAACCCGGTCGGTTGGGGCTTCTTTGACTTCTCCAACAACAACGACTTCACCGGCAAGGCCCACGCCACCGGTTACGCCGGCAAACTGGGGATGGTGTACAAGGTTAATCCCAAGCTGACCTTCGGTGCGACCTACCACAGCAAGACCAGCCTTAGCGACCTCGAAGCCAGCGGCGCGACCGTCAGCTTCAATGTCAACATGGCCAACGGCGCGAACATGACCATCCCGGTAGTCGGCAAAATCAGTGTGCGCGACTTCCAATGGCCGGAAACCTATGGCTTTGGCATCGCCTTCCAGGCTACCGACGCCCTCCTGATCGCTGCTGACTACAAACGTATCGGCTGGGAAAAAGTCATGAAAAACATGACCATGACATTCAACGCCGACACCGCCCAAAGCGGCATGGCAGCCGGCTTCGGCGGCACCCAGTTGAACGCCACCCTGTTCCAGAACTGGAAGGATCAGGATGTCTTCATGCTCGGCGCATCCTACAAGGTCAACCCGCAGTTCACTTTGCGCGGCGGCGTCAACGTTGCCAACAACCCGATTCCCGACAGCTACCTGAACGCGCTGTTCCCCGCTATCGTCAAGGATCATGTGACGGTCGGCGCGGGCTACGCGTTCAACAAGGTGTCGAGTTTCGACGGCTCGCTGACCTACGCACCGGAAGTCAGCCAGAACTCCGGTTCCGGCGTCACTTCGACACATGCCCAAACCAGTGTGCAACTGCTGTATAGCCACCGTTTCTAAAAAAGGGCTGACTGCATAATCGTTTCGACAGGGCTGAACTTGGTTTCAGCCCTGTTTATTTCTGGAGACAACAACATGAAAAAGCTGTTAATCGCAATTTTCGCATTCCTCTGGGCCCCACTGGCATTTGCGGTCGCCCCTTACCTCGCCGGCGACAAAGTTGCCGGCGCCGATCTCAAGGCCACCATGGGTGTGGTTGAAAAAAAACTTCAGGCGGAAGGCTTTGAAGTCATCGGCCAGCATATGCCG
Organism: uncultured Sulfuricella sp.; assembly: GCA_964451375.1. Classification (GTDB taxonomy): domain Bacteria; phylum Pseudomonadota; class Gammaproteobacteria; order Burkholderiales; family Sulfuricellaceae; genus JAGXQV01. Next base: position 24,127 of record CAYVIN010000009.1, on the reverse strand, counting down.
AAAGGCCTGACCGGCTACGGCTCCCTGGTCGTCACCGACAAGGGCATCCTCGAAGCCATCAAGGCCGCCGGCGGCCAAACCATCGTCGGCGCAGGCATCCGCGTCGGCGTCAAAGCCGACGGCAGCGTCTCCTACATGAACCCCGACTACTGGTATCGCGCCTATTTCCGCAAACAGTTCGGCGGCGCGGAAAACGCCGTAAAAGCGGTACAAGGCAAACTCGCCAAGGCGCTCGGCGCAGGCAAGGGGTTTGGCGGCGATGTCGCGGCGGACGACCTGCCCGGCTACCGCTACATGTTCGGCATGGAACGTTTCGACGCCGACAAAAACGAGTTGAAAACCCACGCCAGCTTTGAAGCCGCCGTGAAAACCATCCAGGACAACCTCGCCAAAGGCACGAACAACACTGCCAAGGTTTACGAAGTCATCATGGCCGACAAAAAAATCGCGGTATTCGGCGTCGCCATGAACGACCCGAAAACCGGTGAAGGCTGGTGGGTCAACAAAACCGGCCCCGACCACATCGCCGCATTGCCCTACGAAATTTACGTCATCGGCAACAAAGCCGGCTCCATGTACGGGCGTTACCGTATCGCCCTCGCCTGGCCGTCGCTGGGCATGGGCGCGTTCATGACCATCAGCGATGCCCCCGACGCCATCCAGGACACCTTGGCCCATGTCGCCGGTGGCGTTTACGAAAAATAATCCTACCCCAGGCCGGGAATCCTTCTTCCCGGCCTTCCCGTATTCCTGATGATCCCAATTCCCGCGCAATTTAGCCGCACCGAAATTCTCATCGGCGCGGATGGTGTGGCCGCGCTGGCCGGCAAACACGTGTTTGTCGCCGGATTGGGCGGGGTCGGCTCGTGGTGTACCGAAGCCCTGGCGCGCGCCGGCATCGGACGCCTCACCCTGGTTGATCACGACCAGGTCGCGACCAGCAACATCAACCGCCAACTCCCCGCGCTGCTCTCCACGGTAGGCCACGCCAAAACGGAAATCGTCGCAGCCCGCATCGCCGACATCAACCCCGCCTGCATCGTTGACGCCCAACAGGTTTTTCTCACCGCCGACAACATCGACGCCATCGTGCCCGCCGATTGTGACTATGTCATCGACGCCATCGACTCGCTGACCTCGAAAGCCGCGTTGGTCGGGAAATGCCTTCAGCGCGGCCTGAAAGTCGCTTCCAGCATGGGCGCGGGCAACCGCCTCGACCCCAGCCGGATCAAAATCGCCGACCTCAGCAAAACCGAAATGTGTCCACTAGCCCGCGAAATGCGCAAGCTGCTGGCGCGCCACTACGCCATCCGCAAGGGCGTATTAACCGTATTTTCCGACGAACCGGGCCGCCCGCCCCTGCCCCCCCAGGCTGTTGACGGCCCCGGCAGACCACGCGCCGTCAACGGCACCATCAGCTACATGCCGCCGCTATTCGGCCTGATGCTGGCCGGCGCGGTGATCCAGCGCTTGCTGGACGAGAGCGCGCCAACCGAATAGTGTTCACAGCACATAAAAAAAGCCCGGCAAAGCGGGCTTTTTTTATGCAGGCGAGAGTGACGCTTATTCGTCGAATACCGCCGCGCTATACACATCCTGCACGTCGTCCAGGCTTTCCAGCGCATCCAGCATTTTCTGCATCTTCACCGCATCGTCGCCGGCCAGTTCGGTTTCGTTGCCGGGCTTCATGGTCACTTCACCCATTTCCGCCTTGAGGCCGGCCTTTTCCAGCGCGTCCTTGACGTTGCTGAACTCATAGGGTGCGGTGATCACCTCGATACTGCCGTCGTCGTTGGTCAACACGTCCTCCGCACCGGCTTCGAGGGCGGCTTCCATGATCTTGTCCTCGTCCGAACCGGGGGCGAACAGGAGTTGTCCGCAATGCTTGAAAAGGAATGCCACCGAGCCTTCGGTGCCCATGTTGCCGCCGTTTTTCGAGAAAGCGTGGCGCACGTCGGCCACGGTGCGCACACGGTTGTCGGTCAGGCAATCGACGATCACCGGTACGCCGCCGGGGCCGTAACCTTCGTAGCGGATTTCCTCATAACTTACCCCTTCCAGTTCGCCGGTGCCGCGCTTGATGGCGCGGTCGAGATTCTCGGCGGGCATGTTCTCTTCCTTGGCCTTGTCGATAGCGACGCGCAGGCGCGGATTGAAATTGGGGTCGCCGCCGCCGAGCTTGGCCGCGACCGTGACTTCCTTGATCAGCTTGGTGAAAATTTTGCCGCGCTTGGCGTCCTGACGCCCTTTACGGTGCTGGATATTGGCCCACTTGGAATGACCTGCCATGACTACCTCTGAGTGAAATGTTTAATGTTGAATGCTTAATGTTTAATGCCCGGTTCCCGAATTGCCGGGTTAAACATTAAGCATTAAAAACTAAACATTGAAAAAACGTAATGTTACCATTTCCCCCATCTTCAACATAAGGACTCACCATGACTGCACCCCTCTTCGTTGCCCAAGGCAAGAAGCCACTCCACTTGTTGCCGCGCCTCGCCAACCGCCACGGCCTGATTGCCGGCGCGACCGGCACCGGCAAATCGGTATCCCTGCAACGCCTCGCCGAACAATTCAGCCATGCCGGGGTGCCGGTATTTATGGCCGACGTAAAGGGCGACCTGGCGGGACTCAGCCGCGCCGGCAGCGAAAACCCCAAGATCGCCGCACGGGTTCAGCAAATGAAACTCGACGATTTCGCCTACGCCGCCAACCCGGTGATGTTCTGGGACACATTTGGCGAGCAGGGACACCCGGTGCGCGCCACCATCTCCGACATGGGGCCGCTGCTGCTGGCGCGAATGCTCAACCTCAACGACACCCAGGAAGGCGTATTGGCGCTGGTCTTCAAAATCGCCGACGACAACGGCCTGCTGCTCCTCGACCTCAAAGACCTGCGCGCCATGCTCCAGCACGTCGGCGACCACGCCAAGGAATTCACCACCGAATACGGCAACATCTCCGCCGCCAGCATCGGCGCGATCCAGCGCGGCCTGATTGCACTGGAAGGCCAGGGCGGCGAAAAGCTCTTCGGCGAACCGGCGCTGGACCTCGCCGACCTGATGCAGACCGACGAAAAAGGCCACGGCGTCATCAACATCCTCGCCGCCGACAAACTCATGTTGTCCCCCAAGGTCTACGCCACCTTGCTGTTGTGGCTGCTCTCCGAGCTATTCGAAAACCTCCCGGAAGTCGGCGACGCGGATAAGCCTAAGCTGGTGTTCTTTTTCGACGAAGCCCACCTGCTGTTCAACGACGCCCCTGCCGCGCTTCAGGAAAAAATCGAACAAGTGGTGCGCCTGATCCGCTCCAAGGGCGTCGGCGTGTATTTCGTCAGCCAAAGCCCGCTCGACATCCCCGACGCCGTCCTCGGCCAGCTCGGCAACCGCGTCCAGCACGCCCTGCGCGCCTTCACCCCGCGCGACCAGAAAGCCGTGCGCGCCGCCGCCGAAACCTTCCGCGCCAGCCCCGGCCTGGATGTCGCGACCGCGATTACCGAACTCGAAGTCGGCGAAGCGCTGGTCTCGTTTCTGGATGAAAAAGGCAGCCCGATGCCGGTGGAACGCGCCTTCGTCGCCCCGCCAGGCAGCCGCCTAGGCCCGGTGACGCCGACTGAGCGCCAGGAAGCCATCAAAAATTCGCTGGTCTACGGCCACTACGAAAACGCCGTGGATCGCGAATCCGCCTATGAAAAACTCAAAGGCCGTTCCGGTGGCGCAACGCCGACCAATGATGCCCCGCAAGCCGCCTCCGGCGGCGGTTTCGACTGGGGCGGCATGTTGGGCGAAATGGCCGGCAAATCCAGCGGCGGCCGGCACAACGCCGGGGTCTTCGAGACGCTGGCCAAAAGCGCCGCCCGCGCCATCGGCAGCGAACTGGGGCGACAGGTACTGCGCGGGGTGCTGGGGTCGATCATGGGGGGGAAGAAGTAGGGCGAGAGCAAAGGCGCGCAGAGCTGACTAATGGACAATTACAGGAGGCCATGAAATGGATGAGTTTCAGCCGGCAAAAAAGCGCGTCGAAGTCACCGTGGGTGAGTCGTTACGCATCTTGCGCGAACTTCAGGAATTGAGCCAAGGCCAACTGGCCGAGCTGACCGGCATTCCGCAAGCGACCATCTCAGCCATCGAAAATGGGCGGGTTAACCTGGGCATAGAACGCGCCAAGGTGTTCGCCCGCGCCCTGCAATGTCACCCCGCCGTACTGGTCTTCCCCGGCTGGGAAGTCCCTTGGGAAGACGCCGCTTGATTGGTTTCCACTTTGGTGGTGCGTCCCGTAGCCACCCAGGCCCGGTGACGCCAACTGAGCCCGAGAAACGATCAAGAATTCGCTGGTCTACGGCCACTACGAAAACGCCGTGGATCGCGAATCGGCTTATGAAAAACTCAAGGGCCGCTCCAGTAGCCAATCTCCAGGCGACGCCGCCCCGCAGGCCGCTTCCGGCGGCGGTTTCGACTGGGGTGGCAGGTGTTGCGCGGGGTGCTGGGGTCGATTATGGGGGGGGGGAGGAGGTAGCAGGGTATTTCCCGTAAATTTCCTTGAATGCGCCCTTGCTGGCGCATTTTAGGATGTTTACTTAACGTTATTCGGCAGAAACCCATGGAACTCTGGACTACGTGAACTGAAGCTCTTGCCTACTTAGAGGCAAGTCATGGCAACCGACTGGAGGTACTGTCACGAACATTCGAGCTGATCGATCTAAGCATTGACGCATACGAATCGCTAGCAGGTGGAGATGTTTATGCAGAAATTTGCGGGCTAACACTCCTCAAGGCAAAGCATCTTGCTGTTGGAGCGTACAGTTTGATTCTCGACGGCTTGGGTCAAGAAGCTGGCGCGCTGATTCGCCCCTTCATCGAGTACAGCGAGCTACTTACCTACTTTCGGAAGTTTCCTGAAATGGCTGAGTACGCCATGGAGAACGACCTGCCCAAGGCCGGTGAAAGAGCGTACGCTATTGGAGGGATATTCAAAGAAATCAGAACCCATTTGAGCAGCCATGCCTCACATAGCTCGTACAGCCACTATTCGCTTTCCCATCTGCTGGAACCAAAGACTCTTCGCTTCAAGAAGCTTCAGCAAGCAGTGCCAAAGGTGTTGGATAAGAACGTGAAAGACTTTGTTATTCAACTTTATCTTCTTGCGCGTGAGGGCGTTCTTAGCCTTGATCGTCTGACCGTCCCCAACTTCTTAGAGCTAGCAGCCCGAACCGATCAACTTAAGGAAGACATGGTTCATGTATTCGAACTACATGCCGTGTAGCCCATCATTCCACCGCACCTTTTTGATCGTTCCAACGTGCCAGAGGCCGTGAAAGTATTCACGGGCGAGGTCAAGTCTTTCAATATCATATTTTTTGGGGGCTCTTTACCAAGAGCAGAGTGGGGCAGCCAGCGAAGGATGAATCCTTCGATATTCTTGCTTGGGGAAATACAAGGTCGGGCTACGCAAGGCACCGCCAACCCGACCTTGCATTATTCGCCCACCCACCGTTCGATCACCGTGGGGCGGCACAGATAATTATTGCGCCAGAAGCCCGAAATCAATAGTGATAGCGCCCTTGCAGGAACTCAATGCGCTCCTGCTTTACCAGGTACACCACGCGGTGTTCCTGCGTTAATCGTCGCGACCAGACATCCGTCCCGAGATATTTGAGGGGTTCCGGCTTGCCGATGCCGGCAAAAGGGTCACGCAGAATGGCCTCGACCAGGTCGAGTAACCGCAAGGCGACGCGCCGGTCGCATTCGACCCAGAAGCGCAAATCCTCGCGAAACTCAGGGTGAAACACCGGCAAGCGCCGGGCTGCGCCGCTTTCAGGTTTCTTCATCCATCCCCGCTTCACGTCGTAGCGCATCCAGCGTATCCGGCGCAACCTCGCCCGCCCTGGCGCGCGCCAGCGCCGCCAGCAAACGCTCGGCATTGCGCGGCGAACGTAACAGGTGGGCGGTTTCCATCAGGCTGGCCAGTTCGTCGGCGGCAATCAGCGCCACGTCAGGCGCATTGCGGCGATGGATGATCACCACTTCGCGATCATCGCTCGCCGCATTGCATAGCGACGCAAACGACGCTCGTGCTTGGGTATAGGTGGTTTCGAGTGGCATGGTGCTTCCTTGATATGTACTGCATCAGTGTACAAGTCGCCCGGCGGTCTTGCAATCGCCGTGGCTCAAAATGCCGTGGCTCAAAAAAGGGGCGGCAGGCTGGGCGATATGACCGGCAGGTGCTCGTCGCCGATGAGTGGAAGGTGGCAAGCGTTGCTTAGCACGAGTCGATAGACTAGACTGGTTAAGCCAGATTCGCGAGGAAATTACCATGCACACCGTCAGCCTGTTCGACGCCAAGACTCACCTGTCCCGCCTCATCGAGCAAATCGCCTCGGGTGCGGAGGATGAAATCACCATCACCCGCAACGGCACACCGGTGGCGCGGGTGTTGCCGATTGGCGCCGATGTATCCCGGCGCATCGGTTTGGCGCGTGGCGAGTTTGAGGTACCCGACGATATCGACCGGCACAATGCCGAAGTCGCCGCGCTGTTTCTGGACAAAAACTGACCGTGCGCATCCTCCTTGATACTCAGATCGCGCTGTGGGCTTTGACCGGTTCGCCGCGTCTGGGCGAAATGGCGCAGAATCTGATCGCCGACCCAGCCAACGAAATTTACGTCAGCACCGCTTCGGTTTGGGAAATCGCCATTAAACACGCGCTGGGACGGGGCGACATGCCGGTTTCGGGGACACGCGCCGCCGAACTGTTTGCTCAGGCCGGTTATCGCGAATTGCCGGTGGCCTGGCGTCACGCAGCGGCGGTTGATACCCTGCCGGCCATCCACAACGACCCGTTCGACCGCATCCTTGTTGCTCAGGCACTCAGCGAACCAATGCGCCTGCTTTCCCGCGACGCAGTGCTGGCGAGCTATGGGGTGATGGTGTTGGCGGTTTGAGCCAGCTTCGTTGGGGTTCGCTACCGCTCACCGCCAACCTGCCCGCTTTGGCAGCCCGCGTAGGGAGGCGCTTACTAAAGGTTAGTTCGGCATTTAGCCGGGCATAAACAGATAAGGATTGAAATTGACTCAAGGATTCGTGCTGACCCTGCTGGCCCTGTTGTTCTACGGCGTATGGGGATTTTCCTATAAGCTCCTGTCGATCAAGGAAATCCAGGGGGAGTGGGTGGTGGCGTTGGTCATGTTGTGCGGGGCGGCAATTTCCGCGTCGATTGCGGTGGCCCGTGCGGAACCGTTTCCCGCAGACAAGCTCGGCGCAAATATTCCCTGGCTGGTGCTTGCGGCCTTGACCGGCGCGGTGGGGAATATTTTCCTGGTGAAGGCCATGGCGTCCCCCGGCGTCAGCTCCGGGGTCGCGTTGGCGATATCGGGAGCCTATCCCATGGTGGCGGCGTTGCTCGCCTTCCTGTTTCTGGGTGAGTTGCTGACCGGTACGCAAGTTATCGGCACTGCCGCGATTGTCTTCGGCGTCGGGCTGCTGATGTTCAAGTGAGATGCTGCGCCTCACACTTGGGAGCGCCGGCGTCTCGCCGGCCTGCCGGCAGGATGCCGGCGCTCCGCCGCGTTTCCACAGTTGCCAAGGGGAGAACTTGTCGGTTCCCCTCACGGAAACCCCTGCAAAACGCCACCTGCCCGGAGAGCAAGGCAGGAAGCCATTCTCCGCCTTTCCTCGTGATCCCCTGTTTGGATTATGATATGGGCATCTCGGCCCCTTCCAGGTTAAACCACCATGCCCATCCGTCACACTCTCACCAATCACCGCCACCCCGTCAAAATCTGGACGGACGAGGTGGACGAGCGTTCTCTCGCGCAGCTTGGCAATATCGCTGAACTGCCCATCATCCATCACCATGTCGCGGCGATGCCGGATGTGCATCTGGGAATAGGCGCGACCATCGGGTCGGTGATCGCCACCCGCCAGGCGATCATCCCGGCGGCGGTGGGGGTGGATATCGGCTGCGGGATGCTGGCTTGCCGCTTGTCGCTGACGGGCGACGACATCGACAACGCCACCCTGAAAAAAGCTTACGACCAGATCAACCGCGACGTGCCGGTGGGACGCGAGCAACACGCTGAGGAACGCGCTCTGGCCGATGCGGCGCGGCCCTTCACCCAGCGCCTGAATGCAATGACCGCCAAGCATCCCCAGCTTCTCAAGGCATTCGGCAAGCGCAGCAATTGGGTACAGCAGATGGGTACGCTGGGCGGCGGGAATCACTTCATCGAGATTTGCCTCGACGAAGCCAATCGCGTCTGGCTGATGCTGCATTCCGGCAGCCGGGGCATCGGCAATGCGTTGGCGGATTTTTTCATCCGGCTGGCCCGTGCCGATATGGAGCGCCACGCGATCAGCCTGCCCGACCGCGACCTGGCGTATTTCGAGGAAGGCAGCGCGCATTTTTCGGATTATTTCGAGGCGGTGTTGTGGGCGCAGGAATACGCAGCGCAAAACCGCCAGTGTATGGCCGATCTGGCGCTCGCCGCGTTGCGCCGTCATCTGCCGCCTTTTGAGGTGACCAGCGAAGTGGTGAATTGCCACCACAACTACGTGGCGCTTGAACACCATTACGACGCCGACGTGTACGTCACCCGTAAGGGCGCAATCCGGGCGCGCGTCGGCGACTTGGGCATCATCCCCGGCAGCATGGGGGCGAAAAGCTTCATCGTGCGCGGCAAGGGCGAAGCGGAAAGTTTCTGTTCCTGCTCCCACGGCGCGGGCCGCAAAATGAGCCGCACCACCGCTGAAAAAACCTTTACCCAGGATGATCTCGCCCGCCAGACCGACGGGGTGTTGTGCCGCAAAGACAAAGGCGTGATCGATGAAATTCCCGCTGCTTACAAGGACATCGACAGCGTCATGGTCAACCAGTCAGACCTCGTGGACATTCTTCATACGCTCAAGCAGATTGCTTGTGTGAAGGGCTAAGCGGGCGCGCGACTCCCGCCCTTATTGACGCCACCCGGCGCACCGGTTAACTTTACGGCTGTTCGGGAAAACCCTGTTTAATCCATGAGTTGGCAAGGGTTTTCAAGCATTGGCGGCAGCTACTCGGGGGGGGGCGCACACCACCACACCAGTTCCTTCTCCCTGCAAGGGGGAAGGCGCAAAACGCCGCCATCCTGAGCAGTTACCATCTCCGAGGAAAGGGTTTATGGGCAAGGTCATTGCGGTTATCGGCAACAAGGGCGGCACGGGGAAAACCACGATTTCCCATTTGCTGGCGCACGGGTTGGGTTTGTACGGCAAAAGTGCGATTTCGGTGCTCACCGACGAATCCCGCGAACCGCTGGGCCGCCAGAATCGCCGCTATGTGCCGCTCGATGCGCGCACCCCGGAACAACTGGAGCGCATCATGGAGCGCATCCACAGCCTGCCGACCTGGATCGGGGTGATCGACGGCGGCGGCAACCGCGCCGAGATGGATGCCAAGCTCAACAGTCTGGCCGACCTGGTGGTTTTGCCGTTTCGCGATTCCCACGAGGACATGCGCACGGTGCGCGCCGATCTGGACAGGTTTCCCCATGCCTGGGGGTTGCCGTCGCAGTGGCCGACCAATGCCTGGGCGCAAATGGCGGCGGAACGCAACCTCGACGAATTGCTCCCGGACTACCGCCCGCGCCTGCTCGAACCGGTATACAGCGTCAGCGCCAGCAAGCTGCTGCTCCAGTCCGAAGCGCCTTTTGCGCTGCCCACCGTGCTCAACAACATGGCGCGTCGCCTGGCGATGCAGATCATGGAAGTGCTGGGTATTCCGCTGGTGGAAGAAGCGCTGCCCGAGGAATAACCCCCGCCATGCCTATCTGGGTCGATGCCGACGCCTGCCCGAGCGTCATCAAGGATATCCTTTACCGCGCCGCCGAACGGGTGCGGGTTGCGCTGATTCTGGTCGCCAACCAGCCGCTGCGCACCCCGCCGTCGCGTTACATCACGACTTTGCAGGTGGCGCAGGGTTTTGACGTGGCCGACAACGAAATCGCCCGGCGCGTCGCCCCCGGCGATCTGGTGATTACCGCCGACATCCCCCTGGCGGCCCAGGTGATTGAACGCGGCGGCCACGCGCTCAATCCGCGCGGCGAGTTCTACACCCCGGAAAACATCCGCGAACGGCTGGGACTGCGCAATTTTCTCGACGAATTACGCGGCAGCGGCGTCAACACCGGCGGCCCCGCGCCTTTCAGCCAGAGTGACCGGCAGGCTTTCGCCAACCAGCTGGATCGATTTCTGGTTTTGCACCCTATTGGGGCATCCGAATAGGGGTTAGAATGAATTGAAGTGGCCACGCAAAAGTGATCAGAAATACCGCCACACCAGTCCCTTCCCCCTGGCAGGGGGAAGGCGCAATACACCCTCACCGTTGGAGCCGCTATGTCCGTCGATGCGCAAACCATTATCCAGGCCCTAGTCAGGGCGCAACTGATCGAGGACACCTATGATCGTGGCGAACCCAAGCCCCGTCCGCTGGTGACGATGTCGCGCAACTACGGCAGCGGCGGTGAAACCATAGCCAGGGTGCTGGCGAAAAAGCTGGAAGTCGGGTATTTCGACAAGGAAATCCTCAACCGGATCGTCGCCCAGACCGGCGGCGACAAATATCTGCTCGACCAACTCGACGAATCGGTGAAACACCGCTGGGATTCCTGGATGCTTTCGTTCCTCTCGGGGGACAACCTGCTTACCGAGAGTTATCAGCGTTACCTGGTCAACGTGCTGATCGGCCTGCTCGACACCGGTGGGGTGGTGATCGGGCGCGGCGCGCACATCATCCTCGCCCGCAACGACATTTTCCGGGTACGCATCATCGGCTCGCCGGATATCTGCGCCAAGCGGGTCACCGCCGAAGAAGGCCTGTCCAGCGCGGCGGCGCGCCAGAAGGTGGATCACATGAACCATGAGCGCGCCAAATTCGTATGGGATTACTGGAAACACCGCCTCAACGACCAGACCGAATTCGACCTCACCATCAACACCGACCATTTTGAGGATTTGAGCGGCATCCCCGACCTGATCATCCAGGCCATGCACTGCGTCGGCATCAAGACCGTTCAGCAGGCCGCCAAATGACGACAAAACCCGCCGAAAACCTCACGCTCAAACTCAACGTGGTGAGCGTCGAGGCGGAAATTTACAGCGGTGAAGCAGTGAAGGTTTCCGTCCCGGCGGCAATGGGTGAAATCGGCATTTTGCCGCGTCACACCCCGCTGATTACCATGCTGCGCGCCGGTGAGGTGCGTATCTATACCCGCGACGGCAAACAGGTGTTGATCTATGTCTCCGGCGGAATGCTGGAAATCCAGCCGCAAATCATCACCATCCTCGCCGATACCGCAGTACGCGCCGCCGGGGCGGATCAAGCGGCAGCCGCCGAAGCGCGCCGCCTGACCGAAGCAGCCATGAAAAAGCTGGAGCGCTTCGGCAACCTGGATCGCGCCCACGCCGAACTGATGGCGTCCATTGCAGAAATCAGCGAACTTCAGCGGCTCCACAAGAAGAAGCGGCGCTGGTAGGGAAAAGGCAATGTTTAATGCTCAATGTTGAATGTTTAATTGAGATGCCTCGCCCCCATTAAGCATTAAACATTCAACATTAAACACTTATAAGCCAGATGCCCCTACATCACCTCTTCTCCCGGCTTTTCCCCCGTCAGGTCGCCGTCACCCATCGGGAACGGCTGCTCTCCGCGCTGGGCGCGTTTGCTGCGGTGCTGGTGTTGGCGGCGCTGAGCCGACACCTTATCGACGCCGCCGACGCGCCGATTCTTGCGGCCTCGATGGGCGCTTCTGCGGTGCTCCTGCTGGGAGTGCCGCACAGCCCGTTTTCCCAGCCCTGGGCGATGGTCGGCGGGCATCTGGTTGCCGCGCTGGTGGGAATCACTTGCGCACACTTCATTCCCGATGGGCAAGTCGCCGCTGGCGCTGCGGTCGGCGGCACGGTGCTGGCGATGTTCTATTTGCGCTGTCTGCATCCGCCGAGCGGCGGCACAGCCCTGTTATGCGTGATCGGCGGCCCGAAAATCCAGGCGCTGGGTTATGTGTTTGCGTTGACCCCGGTGTTGCTCAACGCGCTTACCCTGCTCGCCGCCGCGCTGCTCATCAACCGCCTGATTCCCCACCGCCACTACCCCACGCCGCACCAGCCGCCGGCCACGCCGGCGCCGGCCAGCCTCGGTTTCGGCCATGCCGACCTGATTGCGGCGCTGGAGCAAATCGACGAGGTGATCGACGTGACCGAAGAAGACCTCGAACACATCTACGAATTGGCCAGCGAAATCGCGACGCGCCGCAGGGCGAGCGGCGCAACATAAAAGCGGGAATCAGTCCGCCGATTGGCGTTGTGAGGAAAGAAAGGCAATCGCCAGCGGAAAGCTGGCGGACAACACCAGCGCGACGCCGGACACCACCAGCGCCAGTCCGCCGTCACGATTCAGGAGGGGGTGGAAATGTTTGAGTTGTCCCAGCAATGCGAGGCCACCCCCAAGCAGGGCAAGAAAACCCAGAATGCCAAGGATAACGGCGCTCAACGGCAAGCGAAAACCTGAATCAGACATTTTTCATTCCCTCCACTCAAAAAAGCGCATTTTACAAGGACAGTCTTAGCCCCGGCAGCGGACGTCTGCTTCCAGGGGCTTTCGCGAAACATTAAAACTCGGCATTTTTGTTGAAAAACGCAAAACATTGCCTGAGTTTATTACGGGTATTTTCATCGACATTCACGAACTCAACGCCACACAAATAATTGCCACCCTCACGTTTTTGCCAGCTTATCCGCCCCTTGAGACGCAAAGGCTCCTGATTTTCGTAGTGGGTCATTTCTTCATGAGGCACATACAGGGCCAAATCAACTTGCTCGCGCTCATTGGCCTGCTGGTGCAATCGGAGGCGCAGCCCGGTCAGGGAAAAATCGCTGCTAACCGCATCCAAAGTAGCCCCGCTCTGCAATACCTTCACCAGCAGGCTGTTTTGCGCGCGCGGCGCACGGCGTTTTTCATGCTGAACCGCTTCGATCACGATGCCGCTGGTAAAGGTAAAACCTGACATGATGTTGTTGAGGCGTCCCGACACGGTACGCAAGTCGTCGCCGATGGACGCTGTGGTTTCAACCTTGGCCCCGCTTTCCTTCAAGGTGGAAAAAAGCGTTTGCAGGGTGGATTGCAACAACCCGAATTGATCCATCTGGCGGCGGCTCGCCGTAGAAATCCCCTGGTTGGCGTGGGCGGTTTCCACCGCGTTGCCGGCCATATCCTCGATCGTGCGGGCGGTATTTCCGGCTTCCGTCTGGGTGCCGTTTACCCGCTGCACCACCACATCCATGGTTGAGGCTACCGGCTGCACCTTGCTGGAGAGTTGTCCGATGATCTCGCTGACTTCGGCGGCGGAGTTGGTGGTGCGTTCGGCCAGTTTTCTCACTTCGTCGGCCACCACGGCGAAACCGCGCCCCTGTTCGCCCGCCCGCGCCGCCTCGATGGCGGCGTTGAGGGCCAGCAAATTGGTCTGCCCGGCAATGTCTTTAATGGTATTGACGATGTTGTGGATCTGCCGGGCGGACATTTCCAACTCCTGAATTTTCGCCGAAGCGCTGCTGACCTGCACCGTGGTCTCCTGCATCGAGTCGATGTTCTGGTGAAGGTTTTTGATCCCCTCGCGAGCCAGCGTCTCAACCTGATGCGAACGGCCTGCCGCTTCGATGGCCTGTTCCTGGACGGTGGAGGATATCTGGTGCAATTCCTGCATCGCACCGGAAACCTCGCCGGAGCGGCTTTCCTGCTGCTTGCTTACGTCGGAAATCTCGTTGGAAATGGTGGCGACCTGGAACGCCGATTGCCCCATAAAACGACCGCAATCCTCGATTTCCCGAAGAATGGTGCTGAGTTTGTCCTGCATGTCTTTGAGGGCCGCCATCAGACTGCCCCGATCACCTGGTGCTACAGGTATGACGTGGGAAAGGTCGCCCTTGGCGATCCGGCTCGCCACTTCCACCGCGATTTTCGGTTCACCGCCCAATTGCCCCATCACTACCCTGACGGTGCGCATCGATAACAGAATCACTCCGATCACACCGGCGATAATGAAAACAACCATGATCAGGCGGGCGCCGGAATATGCGCTGGTCGCCTGTTCATATTCCTGCTGGGTAGCCTTTTCCTGAAGATCGATGAGCCGCGACATGATGTCGCGCGCCGCAGTGAATTTCTTCTGGGCGTTATTCTTGACGTTGTACAGCGCCGAAGCGGTGTCCCCCACCTCAATCTGTTTGATCGAGACGCTGCGCGCATCGACATAGGCTTTCCAGCCGGTCAGAAATTCTCCCGCCAACTGTTTTTCCTCGGCGGACAAGTCACCCGCAACATATTCCTTGATCAGTTTATCCAGCTCGGCATCCAGCGGCGGCAAGCCCTTGAGCACCTCCTCGGCGAATTCCGGCTTTTCTTCGCTTACCGCAGTGAGGATGAGGGCGCGGATGCGATGCATGGTTTCAAGTGTGTGGGAAAGCTGGATCAACGGAACAGTACGATCCTGATAAACCGCTTTTAGGCGGCCACTGATATCCGCCATGCCGCGCACCCCGATCACACCGGTGATCAGCAGGGCCAACGCAGCAACGACAATCATAACGATCAGGCGGGATTTTACGGTTGCATTGGAATACACGATTTGCTCCAGAACCCGGCGCTGCCGATACACCGGTCAATTACGGCAAACGAGAGACCGCCATACTGCGGAAAAATGCACCGTGCGAGACGATCAAAGCAGAAGGAATCGGTAACGACACAGGAGGTGGTTGTATACCACTCACCTTGCTCTTCCTCATAGCGGATGGCAGGTGCAAAACGCCGCCATCCCGAGTAGAGATTCAAACGCCCGACTGTCACACGCTATTGTGGGTAAACGAAACGCGCCTATGCAGCATAAAGACCCGCGAGGGCGCTCAAGTTGCCTATACCCCTGGAGTATAAAATTCATGATCAACTTGCCCCTCCCAATGTTAACCCCGGATCAGCTATTAGCGCACCTAAATATATCCATTTCGCCGACAACTTGCGGCGACGTTTACTTGTTCGCACACAGTCCTTCCACTCGATGGATGACCGCGACACAAGCGGGTGCCCGGCTACTATCCCGCGCCGCAGAGCGAGCGGCGCAACATAAAAGCGGGAATCAATCCGCCGCTTGGCGTTGTGAGGAAAGAAAGGCAATCGCCGGCGGAAAACCGGCGGACAACACCAGCGCGACGCCGGATACCAGCAGCGCCAGTCCCCCGTCACGATTCAGGAGGGGATGGACATGTTTGAGTTTCCCCAGCAGCCTGCTAAACATTCAAAACTGTTTTTCCCTCCTCCTTCGGCAGCGCAACCCAAAACACCGATCCCTTGCCCGGTTCGGATTCCAGCCAGATGCGCCCGCTGTGCCGTTCGACGATACGTTTACAAACGGCCAGCCCGATACCGGTGCCGGGGTAGGCTTCGCGGGCGTTCAGGCGCTGGAAGATGATGAAGATCCGCTCGAAAAACTCGGGCGCGATGCCGATGCCGTTGTCGCTTACCGACAGCAGCCATTCGCCGTCGCGGGCCTGCGCGCCGATATGGATAAGCGGCGGCGCTGCGCCGTGGAACTTGATGGCGTTGCCGATCAGGTTTTGCAGAAGCTGGCCGATTTGTGTGGCGTCCGCCAGGAGGGTGGGCAATTCGTCGTGGGTGACGGTTGCGCCGCTTTCCTGGATGGCGATTTGCAGATTATCCAGCACGTCGCGCAGCACGGCGTTGAAATCCGTCGCGACGAAGGGCTGGCCGCGTGTGCTGACCCGCGAGAACGTCAACAGGTCGTTGATCAGGCGCTGCATCCGGTTGGCCCCATCCACCGCGAAAGCAATGAATTCATCGGCGTCCTGGTCGAGCTTGCCCTTGTAACGACGCGCCAGAAGCTGGGTATAACTCGATACCATGCGCAACGGCTCTTGCAGATCGTGGGAGGCGACATAGGCGAATTGCTCCAGTTCGCGATTGGAGCGCGCCAGTTCATCGGTGCGCAGGGCGAGTAATTCAGCGGCGTATTTTCTTTCGCTGATGTCGTGGAATGACACTACCGCGCCGACGATTGCCCCGTCGCGCCACACCGGATATGAGGCGATTTCCGCCGGGAAACTGCTACCGTCGGCGCGCCACAGGGTTTCGTCAGGAAGGCGCACACTTTCGCCGCTTTTCAGGGTATCGAGCAGGCGGCATTCTTCCGGCGGACGCGGCGCGCCATTCGGCAGGCTGTGGTGGATGAGGTGGTGTAGATCCTGGCCGATCACCGCGTCTTCGTCCTGTTGCCCGGTCATGCGCAACGCCGACTGGTTGCAGAATGAACATTTGCCTTCCATGTCGATGCCGAATATCCCTTCTGCGGTGGCGTTGATCAGCAACAGGGTGCGTTCCTCACTTTCCTGCAAAGCAGCCAGATAATTCCGGCTCTGCCGGCTCCGGCGCAGGCCCCGCTGACCCATCGCGCCGATGCCGGTCAATCCCAGCAGCCAGATCACCGCGTAACTCAGGGTCAGGGTGCGCACGATTTCCTTTTCGGCGGCCTGATAAGGCTCCAGCTTCACGTAAGCGCCCACTCCGCCGCGAATGTCGCCGATGTTGTAACCCTGGTGGGCATGGCATTTCAGGCACCCCTGCTCGGTGACGAAGGGCCGCATCGCACGTAAATAGAGGCTGCCGTTCAATTCCGTGATTTCCGCATATTCCTTGAGGCCTTTTTCGAAAGACTGGAGAACGCGGGCTTCCCACTCGTCGGGCGCATTGTTGGGATTGAGCGGATTAAGGCTGGTGATGCGCCCCCTTACGCCATACAGATGATCGTAGTTCTGCTGCATCTGGCGCAGCATGTAGGCCGGGTTCATCAGGGTCAGGCGGCGGCCCGCCGGAGTCTGGATTTCCCGTTCATCGACGTGATCGAGATAGGGATTGGGATAGGTGTTGGTCTTGGGGTTAATCGGGACATACACCCCGCCGTGGCTGGAAGCCCATTGGCGGAAAGCGAAATCCTTGTTGATGTTGGCCATCGCCTCGGCTTTCGCCATGTCGAAGGTTTTGTCGCGTTGCAGGGAGACGTTCCACGCCAGCAAGCCGCCGATTACCGCAGTCCAGGCGAGGACGCCCACCACCAGATTGCGCCGGATGGTGTCCATATTATCGTGATTGAGCGAGACGTTTTCCATCTTCGACGGTTCCTTCGGCAACTCGGGGCCGAGCTATCCAATAGTAGCAATCCAGGGGAAAAAGACCAGCGCGATGCCGTTCTGCGAAACAAGAAGCCTTGGCAATTTCCGCAAAACAATACTGACTGCGCAGCCCCGGCTATTCTCGCAGTTGTTTTTTGCTGCTAACCTGTACCTCCAGATACCGAACCTGTGGACATTGTCATGAATTGCTTCCGCATTCACCCCTCCCTGAACCGGCTATTCCCTGTATTGGGTCTTTTGGTGGCGTTTCATGCCGGCTGGCTTGGTGCGGCTCCGCTCAATTGTGGTTCCCCCCCGATTCGACTGGCGTTCTACGAATACGGTTTTTTCTACGACAAGGGCAAGGGCATCGACAAGGACATCGTCGATGAACTCATCCGGCGTAGCGGCTGCCGCTTCGATACTCAGGTAATGACGCGGGCGCGCATCTGGGCCGAGCTTGCCGAGGGCAATCTGGATATGAGCGTATCCGGCATCCAAAACGCCGAACGCGACCGTTTCGCCTGGTTCGCTCCCTATTTGAGCATGAAAAACCATGTGGTGCTGCACGTCGGGGCCGCCGCCACGGTGCGGCGCAGCGAAGATTTCCTGGCCAACAGCGCACTGCAATTCGGCGTGGTGCGGGCGTTTAAACACGGCGTGGAACAGGATCAGTGGCTGGAACAGCTGCGTAGCCGGCAGCGCGTTCAGGAAAGTCCGAATGCCGAAACCGTTTTCAGGAAAATCAAGGAACGCCGGGTAGACGCGATGTTTTCCCAGCCCCCGGTATACCGCAAATTTATTGAGGAGCTCGACTTGCACAAGGAGGTGGCAATCCAGGATTGGACGCCCGCTGAAAAAGGCGTTCCGCACGGTCTGATTCTCGCTAAAAGCCGTTTCAGCGCCACCGATGCCGAGCAATGGCGCGCCCTGCTCGGCGAAATGCGCGCAGATGGCGCGCTCAAGCGAATTTTTTCGCGTTACCTGCCTGCCGGGGAAGTTCAGCGAATGCTGGAGTTCTAAGCCCCCCTCAATCCCGTAAAAAAATGCTCCCGCCGCTCCCCTCATACACCGCGCCGACGCTTGCGCAGACACTGATGCGCAAACTGCTGCTGGCGTATCTGCTTTTTGCCGTGTTTATTACCGCCATCCAGTTGTTCCAGGAATATCGGGATACCCATAGGGAGATCGTGAATACCCTGGATTCCCTGGCGCAGACGTTTTCGCCGGGCACCGAAACTGCAATCTGGGAATATCAGGAAAACCTGCTGGATGCCTTGGCGCACGGCATCGGCGCCAATCCCTCGGTGGTTTTCGTGGCGATAGGCGATCAGCGTGGCAAACTCGGCGCAACCTGGCAAAGCGCCGGCGGCCTCCAGGCTTCGGAAAATCTGAAAGTGACCCGGACGTTATATCACCGGATGGCAGATGGACGGCAGGAAGTGGTGGGCGCGTTGAGCATCGCATCCAGCGACGCACTTGTGCTGACGCGACTCAAGGAAACCTTGTGGCCGGTACTCCTGAGCGCTCTGGCGCAATTGCTGTTTCTCGGCATGATGATATGGCTGCTGATCCACAAGCTGGTGGTCAGACCCTTAACCGAGTTAACCGCTCGGATACACGGATTGGCCGACCATGAACCCGATCAGCCGGTTTCCGTCGAAGGCTGCCGGGAATTTCGCCAGCTTGCCGAAAACTTCAACCACATGACGGAGCGGATTGCCGCCGACCAGGTGTTGCTGGAGGAACGGGTGGCGGAACGCACCACCCAGCTTCAACAAAGCGAAGCGACCCTGCGCCGCGCTCAAGAGGTTGCCCGTATCGGCAGTTGGCATCTTGATTTGAAGGGCGGCGGCCTAAGCTGGTCGGAAGAAACCTATCGGATTTTCGGGGTTTCCGGGGGCACCCCCCTAAGTTATACGGATTTCCTCGCCTGCGTTTTTCCCGCCGACAGGGAAGCCGTGGATGCCGCCTGGCGCGGCGCACTGCAGGGTGCCGCCTATGACATCACCCACCGTATTGTGGTGGATGACAACATCAAATGGGTACGCGAACAGGCAGAGCTGGCTTTCGACGAGCAGGGCAATTTGCTGGCGGGGGTCGGCACGGTACAGGACATCACCGCACAAATACTGGTCGAAAACGAACGCCGAACTATCGACGCGCGCTTTCGCAGTATTTTCGAACGCACCAATTCCGGCATTGCTTTTGCCGACGCTCAAGGTCTGACCCTGCAATTCAACAATGCCTTTGCCCGTCTGCTCGAATATCCTCCCGATGAACTGACGGGGCTGAATTTCGCCATTTTTACCCATCCCGACGATGTTGCAGCCGAGATGGCTCTGTATAACGACATCCTCGCCAACCGGCGCAATGACTATCGGATAGAGAAACGTTATCTCAGCAAAACCGGCAAAACAGTATGGGTGGATCTGGCGGTAACGGCAATCCGCGATGAGCAGGGCGTCCCGATCAACTTCGTTGGCCTGGCGATAGATATCAGCGAACGCAAACTTTCGGAAATCGCGCTGCAACAAGCCAAGCTGGCAGCAGAAACGGCCAACCGCGCCAAGTCCGAATTCCTCGCCAACATGAGCCACGAGATTCGCACCCCGATGAACGCCATCATCGGGCTTACCCAACTGGTATTGGAATCGGAACTGAGCGCGCAACAGGAAGACTACCTGCGCAAGGTGCAGCGTTCCTCCAAGGCGCTTCTGGGCATTCTCAACGACATTCTGGATTACTCCAAGATTGAAGCCGGGCACCTGACTATCGAAAGGCTTCCGATGCGGGTGGAAAACGTGTTGCGTGGTGTTGCCGACTTGTTCGATGCACGGATTGAGGAAAAAGGGCTGGAGTTGTTCCTCGACATCGCCCCGGATACGCCGACCGAGGTATTGGGTGATGCCATGCGAGTTTCCCAGGTGCTCAACAATCTGCTTGGCAATGCCGTCAAATTTACCGAACGGGGAGAAATCCACATTCGCGTGGATAGTCTTTCCGCCGCCGCCGATGAATTGGTCTTGCGCTTCTCCGTCCGCGATACCGGCATCGGTTTATCAAGCGCCCAGTCGGAAAGCCTTTTTCAGGCATTTACCCAGGGCGACGGTTCGATCACCCGCAAATACGGAGGCACAGGCCTGGGGCTGGCAATCTGCCAACGCCTGGTAAAACTGATGGGTGGAGAAATCACGGTTTCAAGCGCCACGGGCGAGGGCGCAACCTTCACTTTCACCATTCGCGCCGGGATAGTGGACGCGCCGCTCTTCCCACCTGATTTACAGCAATTGCGGGGATTCAAGGTGCTGGTGGTGGACGATCAGGAAACCTCCCGGCACATCCTCAAACACTTGCTCGAAGCTTGGGGAATGGTGGCGGAAACGGCGGCGTCCGGCGAACAGGCGTTGGCTTTGATCGCTGCGGCGCAAAGCGGCCCGACGCCCTTCGGCGCTGTGTTGCTGGACTGGCGCATGCCTGGCATGAACGGACTGGAGGTGGCGCGGCAGTTGGACAACGATGCAGCCCGAGGCCTTTTGAAACATCCGTTGCTGATGCTGATGGTCACCGCTTACGACAAGGAAGCGTTGTTGAGAGATGCCGGTTCGCTGGCGCTCGGCGGGGTGCTAACCAAACCGATAACACCTTCCAGCCTTTTTGACGCACTGGTAAATGGCCGTGCGGCGCACGGCCCGGCGTTCCCCGCCCCCCCCGTGAACGCTCCCACGCACGCCGCAGGTTTGCCTTTCGCAGGTATCCGCATCTTGCTGGTGGAAGATAACGCGCTCAATCAGGAAGTCGCGGCTTCATTCCTGAAGCGGCGCGGGGCGCTGGTAACACTGGCGAACCACGGAGGGGAAGCAGTGGAATGGGTAATAAAACAAAGTTTTGACGCAGTGCTGATGGATTTGCATATGCCGGTAATGGACGGTCTGGAAGCCAGCCGCCGCATCCGCGCCTTGCCGCAATCCCAAAATCTGCCCATCATCGCCATGACGGCAGCAGTCATGGAAGAAGACCGGGAACGCTGTTTTGGCGCCGGCATGGTGGATTTCGTTTCCAAACCGATAGACCCGGATTGTCTTGCGCTAACATTGAAAAAATGGCTGGTGACCGGGGACGCCGGCAAAGCGCTGGTACGCGGTGCGGAAAGCGTCCCTGCGCTTGCGTCCGCCGGGGAAACCATGGCGCTCAATCTGGATAGGGCGATGCGGCGCCTCGACGGCGACCGGAACCTGCTGGGCCGTTTGCTGCGCGACTTTGCCGCGAGCCGGGCGGATGCCGCAAAACAACTCGGCGCGTTGCTGGAACAGGGCAATGGCGGCGAGGCAACCCGTTGGTTACACACGCTGAAAGGCGTGGCAGGCAATCTCGGCGCAACGGAACTGGCGCTAGCCAGCGGCCAATTGGAAAAGGAAGTTCAAGCTGGCGGCGGATTGCCTTCCCGGGCTGCCTGGGAAAACACCCTGAAATCGGCGCTGGTCGCCATCCAACGCCATCTCGACGAACCGGGAAACGGCGTGGATCCGACCGGCGAGGCGCTTCCGTCGTTACCGGAAACCCTTGCGGCGCTGAAACCTTATCTGGAAGAGCAGGAATTGATTCCCGATGAATTGCTGTGCGCCTTGCAGGCATTAGCGGGAATCTATCCGGAAAATGGGCCGCTAACCTGTCTTGCACGTCAAATCGACCAGTTCGACCACCACGGAGCGCTGGCCAGCATCGAACGAATTATCGCGCCCGGAAAAGCAGAGTAGATTCGCAATGAAACAAAACAGTGAAAAGCCCCTGGTTCTGCTGGTGGACGACGAACCTGCCAATCTCCACGTACTGTCCGCGACGCTCAAGGCGGAATGCCGCATCAAGACTGCCACCAACGGCGCTGCAGCGCTTGAGTTGGCCGCCCGCGAAGATCGTCCGCAACTTATCCTGCTCGACGTGATGATGCCCGGCATGAGCGGCATCGAAGTCCTCACCCGCCTGCGCGGCAATCCGGACACCCGCGACATCCCGGTAGTCATCGTGAGCGCCGACACCACCGAGCAAACCCAGATCGACGGACTGGAACAGGGCGCCGACGATTATCTGACCAAGCCGGTAGTGTCGTCCGTGCTGCGCGTGCGAGTGCGCAATCTGTTGCAACGCAAGACCGCCGAGCGCCAACTGCTTTTAGCCGCCCATGTCTTTAAACACAGCGGCGAAGCCATCATGATCACCGATCACGACAATCACATCATCGACGTCAATCCGGCCTTCACCCGACTCACCGGCTATCCAATGGAAGAGGTGCGCGGCAAGGATCCGCGTTTTCTGTCGGCGGGTAATACGCCTCGCGAGGTGTACTTGGCCATGTGGCAATCCATTCGCGAACAGGGCTTCTGGCAGGGTGAGTTGTGGGATCGCCGCAAGGATGGGGCGATCTACCCCAAAGAGTTGATTATTTCGGTGGTACGCAATGTGCGCGGTGGAATCGACTATTACCTGGCGAGTTTCATCGACATCAGCGAACGCAAGGCGGCTGAGGAACGCCTGGAACAGGTCGCTCATCACGATGCGCTGACCGGATTATTCAACCGCTTCAGCCTGCAGGAACGCCTGGAACAGGCGCTGGCCACCGCCCATCGGGAAAAAAGGGCGGCGGCGGTAATGTTCATCGACATGGATCGCTTCAAGGTCATCAACGACACCCTCGGCCATGCGGTAGGCGACGAACTGTTGATCGAAGTCGGACGCCGCCTGAGCGGCAACGTGCGGGAAAGCGACATCGTGGCGCGGCTGGGCGGCGACGAATTCGTGGTGGTGCTGACCGAAGTGGAAAACGCCACCGCCGCCGCACGGGTCGCCGACAAGCTGCTGGGCGCACTGGGCAAGGTTTACCAACTCGGTGAACACGAATTGCATTCGACACCGAGCATCGGCCTCGCGCTCTATCCGGACGACGGCAACGACAGCGTGTCGCTGATGAAAAATGCCGATACCGCGATGTATCACGCCAAGGCGCAGGGACGTAACAACGCCCAATTTTTCACCGCTACCATGAACCAGTCCACCGTTGCGCGCCTGAAACTGGAAAGCGATTTGCGCGCTGCCTTGGAACATCAACAGTTTGAATTACATTACCAGCCGCAATTGGAAGCCCGCAGCGGACGAGCCGTCGGCGTGGAAGCTCTGGTACGCTGGCGACACCCCCAGGATGGATTGATTGCGCCCCTGAAATTCATTCCGGTGGCCGAAGAAACCGGTTTGATCCTGCCGCTGGGGGAATGGGTGCTCGACGAGGCCTGCCGGCAGATACGCGCCTGGCGCGGCCAGGGTATCGCCGGTGTGACAATGGCGGTCAACTTGTCCGCACTCCAGCTGGATTCACCCAGTCTGTTGGAGTTTGTCGCGCAAACTCTGACCAAACACGGACTGAGCGGCGCGGATCTGGAGTTGGAAGTAACCGAATCGGTAGCGATGAAAAACCCGGAAGCCAGTATCGGAGTGCTCAAAGCATTACGGGAATTGGGAGTGCGCCTGTCGATTGACGATTTCGGCACCGGGTATTCCTCGCTCAGCTACCTCAAGCTGTTACCTATCCACTCACTCAAGCTGGATCGCTCCTTCGTCCGCGATATCGAAACGGACGACAATGATGTCGCCATCTGCGCCGCCACCATTACCCTCGCCCATGCGTTGGGCCTGAACGTGATTGCCGAAGGCGTGGAAAACGCCGCGCAACGCGAATTTCTGGTCGCACAGAACTGCGATTTCCTGCAAGGTTATTTGTTCAGCAAACCTTTACCCGCGCCCGAAGCGCTGGCATTTCTCCGCCACGCTCGGGATTCGGTGACGGGTGATGGGTGATGGGGGATGGGTGATGGGTGATGGGTAGTGGGTGATGGGTGATGGGTGATGGGTACGGGGTGATGGGGAATGGGGAATG
>CAYVIN010000008.1:0-83068 GCA_964451375.1 uncultured Sulfuricella sp. | reverse complement strand
CCGCCAATACGGCCTTTCAGCAAGCAGCTCCCTCTTTTAACCGGACAGTAGTGGAAAAAAATATAAAAAAGAGCATCCAAGAATTCGAGCAAGGACAATCACTCGGAAACGCGCCATTGCTTGTTCGCGAGAACGCTCAGTTTGGCGATCTCGTCAAAAAAGCCAAAGAAGTTGACGAGATAAAAAGAAACATTGCAAAAGCAATCAAAAGTGAGATTGATGGACAAACCACATATGCCGATAACATCATTAGGAAAATCTTCGAGATATCGAAACCCATCAACACTGACGACGATGAAATATTTAATGCCGCATGGCGGCGTGCGCAGTGTCACCTTCCACCTGGAAAAAACAATGATATTGGTGATCGACTATGCTGGGTCGGTTTGCTAAAAACCTTGCCAGAGGAGGCTGCGCTTCACATTGTTTCGGATGACACGGATTACAAGAATGAAGGCTTTTCTGATGGAGTTCGTCCGTATCTTGAGTACGAATGGAGGCAAAAGAAGAACGGCGAAGTGAAGCTATGGGAAAGAACCTCACAATTCCTTAGCGCAAATTTCCCAGACGCCGAAAATGCAATTGAAATGGAAAGACTCATACTTGCAAATAGCTTGAAGGATAGCTTTAACTATGCCAACACTCACCAAGTGATTGCGCAGCTATCAGCGCTTGGTAATTTCAATAGCGAGCAGTCTCGACTCATATCCGAAGCGATTATTGAGAATAGCCAAGTTAGAGACATCAGACTCGATGCCGATGTAAAAGCCTTCTATCTCGGTTTTATAGAGTCACATAAAGACAAACTTGATGCGGACTTGTTGGCGAATATCAATAAGCTCTATGAAAAACCGGCCTAACCCTCCGCTCCAGAAAATCGATGGGGTCAGACTCCATCGATTCAGCCGCAAATCAATAGCAAATCAATAGGGTCAGACTCCATCGATCCCCCGGATTCATCCACTCCCCTGTACCCACCCCTCAACCTTTCTGAACCCCAATCGGCGAGGGTATGCAAGGCCTCCTGCCGGAACGCCGCGTGGATAGCCAATCTCCAGGCATGTCACCGTTGGGCGGGCCTGTCGGCGTAAGCAACTACTAACCGCTATCTTGTTCCAACCTGCTACGTCCCGATGGGATGGGCGCGTTATGCCGGATACTCGCCGCAGCGCGGCGGTACCGCATTCCCACGCGCGGCGTGGGGACGAGATTGCGTAGTTCGGCGACCAGGCTTTTTTTCACCCCCGAACTGGTTCCCTCTCCACGGGAGAGGGCCAGGGTGAGGGTGAAAAGGTGGAAGAACCGTGCTGCGTCTGTTTCTCCGCCACCGCCACCCTCATCCTGTCCTTCTCCCGTCGAGGGAGAAGGGACGCAGGTTTGGCGTTTGTGTCTGACTTTGGCTTTGTTCGCGTTACGTAGAAAAAGGCGCAGAGCGCAGTTCCAATATTCCGCCAATTTCGCGTTTATCCCCTACCTGAAACGACGGGTGGGAGGGCCGCCCCGGCGCGATGCGGTGGCGCTACGGAGAGCGGGTGTTGGGTAACCGCTCCGGTTGTTTGAGGAGACGCTCTGCTTTGCGGCGTCGTTTTACCTTTGGTCGCCCCGAGGGCGGGCCTCCCACCAGGGTTTCAGCTTTGTCGTTCTCCCTGAGTTTCAGTGTGGCGGACTGCCGGGGCTGCCGTAAATACACTTCTTCCAACTCCTGGGTCCACAGGTTGCCCGCCGGGGGGGGGCGACGCCACAACCCGCTCACGGTAATCTGACCGCGCAAGGCAAACCCGCACACTCTGTGCGACAATCCCGCTAAGCCCTATATCTGGAGAAAAACATGGCTTCATCCTTTGAAAACGTCAGCATGGCGCTGTTTTGCGATTTTGAAAACGTGGCGCTGGGCGTACGCGACGCCAAATACGACAAGTTCGACATCAAGCCGGTGCTCGAACGCTTGCTCCTCAAGGGCAGCATCGTGGTCAAGAAGGCTTATTGCGACTGGGATCGTTACAAGGGTTTCAAGGCGGCGATGCACGAGGCGAATTTCGAGTTGATCGAGATTCCCCATGTGCGCCAGTCCGGTAAGAATTCCGCTGACATCCGCCTGGTGGTGGATGCGCTTGACCTGTGTTACACCAAGTCGCACGTCAATACTTTCGTGATCATCAGCGGCGACTCGGATTTTTCGCCGCTGGTTTCCAAGCTGCGCGAAAACGCCAAGCAGGTGATCGGGGTGGGGGTCAAACAATCGACTTCCGACCTGCTGATCGCCAATTGCGACGAATTCATTTATTACGACGATCTGGTGCGCGAGAGCCAACGCACGGCGGCCAAGCGCGAAACCCGTGAAACCCAGCCGACGGCCAAACGCACCCCGGAAGACGAAAAAACCCGCAAGGAGGAGCTGGAAGCCCACAAAACCAAGGCGATTGACCTGGCGGTGGAGACTTTCGAGGCGTTGCTTTTCGAGCGCGGCGACAGCGGCAAAATTTGGGCTTCGGTGCTGAAAGAGGCGATCAAGCGCCGCAAGCCGGGGTTCAACGAGTCCTATTATGGTTTCCGGGCGTTCATCAATCTGCTCGAAGAAGCCCAGGCGCGCGGCCTGCTCGAATACGGGCGCGATGAAAAATCGAATGCCTACGTATTCCGCAGTCCCGGCGCGGCGCGTAGCGAGATTTCCGCAGAAGTTGCAGCGGATACGCCGCCGGCGCTTGAGTTGGGGGCCGCGCCGCTTGCTGAAGAGGGTAAACCCGAGGCGCGGCGCAGGCCACGCGGCGGACGGAATCGCGGGACACGCACCGAGGCATCTCCTGAAATGCAGGCGGAAGTTGCGCCGCCGGCGGAACCGGGCAATTCGGAAGAAGTGGCGGATGCTGTCGAATCACCTGCTGTCGCCGAAACACTGGCCGCCCCGGTCAGCGATGAGGCGCCTGCCGCACGGCGCAGGCCACGCGGCGGACGCAACCGCAACACGCGCAACGAAGCGCCTGCCGGTCCTGCCCCGCAGGATGAAGCCGAAGCCGCCCCGCCGCTTGTCGCGGAAGTTGCCGCAGCGCCTGCCGAACTCCCCGCCGCTGCGCCACAAGAAAAACCGGCCACCCGCCGCCGCGCCCGGAGCAGCCGCAAGACCGACGAGCCGGTCGGCGAAAGCGTACCGCCGCTTGAAGTTGCCGCAGAAGTTCCACCGGCGGAAGCGCCGCTCGCCGCAGAAGCGCCGCCAGTCGCCAAAGCGCCGTCGCGCAGCCGCCGTCCGCGCGCCAAGGCGAAACCCGAAAGCGGCGGGGAATAACATGAAAGCGCCGCTATTTTCGGTTTTGGGAATGGTCGGGTTGCTCGCCGCCAGCCTGTCCGCGCAGGCCGACAACGTGGGGTGCGTCACCACCACCTGGAAACTCATCGGCGCGAACCACAAGGTCTGCGTGGAAGCCTTTCATGACCCCAAGGTGTCGGGCGTCACCTGCCACGTCAGCCAGGCCAAGACCGGCGGGGTGTCCGGCTCGCTGGGGCTGGCCCAGGATCCCTCGCAATTCTCGCTGGCGTGTCGCCAGACCGGGCCGATTATCTTGCCTGCCAAGCTGCCCAAGGAAGAAACCGTGTTCAGCGAGGACACTTCGATTCTTTTCAAGGAGACCCGCATCATGCGTTTGTGGGACGAAGCGAATCACACCCTGGTGTACCTGGCGATCAGCCGCAAGTTGATCGAGGGCGCGCCGGCCAACAGCATTTCCACGGTGCCGGTTATGCCGTGGGGAGGAAAACCATGACCAAACCACCACAGCCCTCGCGCCTCGACCAGGTGGTCGCCGAAGCGCGCCGCCACGCCGCCGAACGTGAAGCGACTTATCGCGAACGTGCTTTGAAACTGTATCCGTGGGTGTGTGGCCGCTGTGGCCGGGAATTTTCCGGCGCGCGCCTGCGTGAATTGACGGTGCATCACAAGGATCACAACCACGACAACAACCCGCCCGACGGCAGCAATTGGGAGTTGTTGTGTCTGTATTGCCACGACAACGAACACTCCCGCGTCCTCGATGAAGCGGCGCGGGGGCGCGGCGCGGAAGGCCCCGCCGGGGCGACCTTCAATCCCTTCGCCGATTTGCAGGCGCGTTTGAAGGCCAAGGGGTAAGCGCTGGTTTATAGCCGGAACTCTTCCCTGGCGCGTTCGATGCGCGCCTTGATCTGCCCTTTCGGGGTCTTTTGCAGGACTCTCAGCAAGTCGAGGGAAACCTTGTTCAAACCGTGTTGGCGCTGGATATCCGCCAGCATTCTCATCCACAAATGTGCGGTCATTTCCGCATCCGCCAAGGCGCGGTGATGGCGGGCGGTGTCGGGCAGGCCGAGATGGGCGACCAGCGAACCCAGCTTGTGGTTCGGCGCAGCCGGGTAGATACGCCGCGCCAGCAACATCGAACAGGCGAATTCCTGACGGCGGCGATGGTTGATGCGCGCCCATTCGGCATCCAGAAATTTGCTGTCGAACGAAGCGTTGTGCGCCACCAGCGGCAGGTCGCCGACGAAATCCGCCAGCCCCGCCATCACTTCAGCCGCTGGCGGGGCCTTGCGGATCATCGCGGTGGATATCCCTGTCAACGCCTCGATGAATGGTGGAATCCGCACTCCTGCGTTCATCAGACTCTGGTAGCGGTCGATGATTTCCCCGCCTGCAATCACAACCACCGCCACTTCCGTGGCGCGGTCGCCCATATCCGGGGAAATGCCGGTGGTTTCAAAGTCGATGACGGCGATTTTTTCCATGGTTCACCACTTAACTTCGTTTTTTTGGAAAAGCGTCGGCAGGAAGACGCCGCACAGAACCAGACCGGCGTTGTTGATATCAATGTCGTTGTCAGGCAATTTTGTTCTCTCCGGGAATTGTCGCGGCGCGGTTTGAATGGTAATTTCAGAACCCGCACATGATTGCATCGTTCGGATTACCGCACAACCGGGCTTGCGCCGCTCTACAAAACAACCGCCGTCACAGGCTCTCAGACCTAAACAGGAAATCCATGCAACTTGAACGTATCCTCCGCGCCCAGGGATTTGGGTCAAAAAAGACTTGCCGCAGCCTGATCCGCGCCGATGAAGTCACCGTCAACGGCGCGCCGTGCGACGATCCGTTTGCCGAATTCGCCACCGACAACCTGGTGTTTACGGTTGCCGGCGAGGCCTGGCAGTATCGAGAGTCAGCCTATTTGATGCTCAACAAACCGGCGGGCTACGAGTGTTCCACCCAGCCCATCCATCATCCCAGCGTGTTTGCCTTGCTGCCGGCGGCGCTGGCCGGGCGCAACGTGCAGTGTGTGGGACGCCTCGACGAAGACACTACCGGTTTGCTGCTGCTCTCCGACGATGGGCAGTTTATCCATCGCATGGCCTCGCCGAAATGGAAAATGCCCAAGGTGTACCGGGTAACGCTCAAACATCCGGGGGACGCCGCGCTGGTGACGGCGCTCACCAGCGGTGTGCAGTTGCACGACGAACCCGCGCCGATTGCGGCGGCGGCTTGTGAACAGATCGCCGAACGGGTATTGCTGCTGACCCTCACCGAGGGCAAATACCATCAGGTGAAACGTATGGTCGGCGCGGCGGGCAACCGGGTCGAAGCGTTGCAGCGCATCGCCGTCGGTTCGCTGGCGCTGCCCGATGATTTGCCGGTGGGCGAGTGGCGCTGGCTGGATGCCGGGCGCGATTTCGCCGGGTGGTTTGCGGCGCGCTGATGGCGAATTCCCGGTTTACCTCTATGTCGCCAAGTTAAGCGTGTCGGCCAGACTTTGTCTGGGAGCGCCGGCGTCTCGCCGGCCTGCCGGCAGGATGCCGGCGCTCCAGCCAAGATCGGCTAGCGATATGGCCGATTTACCTGATTTTCCGGGGATTTCCTGCTAGTCTGAAAAGAGTCCCCTGCTGGAAACCAACGTGGAGAAAAATCAACTTACCCCTGTGCCGATGATGCTGACGGTGCGCCTCGGCATCCGTCACATTCCCATCAAGCGGCTGGTGCAGATGCGGGCGGGGGATGTCCTGACGCTTGAGCAGTCGCTCGCCCAGCCTCTGGATTTGCTGGTGTCGGGACAGATCATCGGGCGTTGCGAAGTGGTTTCGCTGGGGGAAAAACTCGGTATCCGCATCGTTGAACTGTTCGCCCTTTCCGTTCCCGGCATGGCGGGCCGTCCCACCGGCGGATGTACACGGTAACCCCGGTTTCGGGGGCGTCGGCGAAGCTGGTATGATGCGGCTGGTTTAATCAATAAATTCGGGGGATGCGATGCGGCGGAGATTCGCGGCGGTTCTGGTGGGGTGGTTTGTGGCGGGAGGCGTTCAGGCGGACGTGTTCGACCCGGCGACGAATACCCTGAGTATTCCCACTTTGCAGATTGGCTCGACCATTTTTGAAAATGCCCGTCTGCTGCTAATTCCCAACGGGCAATGGAGCGTCCAGAGTCTGGGCACAGTGCGGGTTGATACATCTACCACTACGACAACGACGGCATCAACCCTGACAATATTGCCTGCCGCGATTAATGCAAAAGTTGGCGAAAATATTACGGTTACCGCTGGGGGAGGAACGCCGCCCTATACGTTTTCCGCCTCAAATTCAAATTTGGGATTTTTGTACAAATCCGGCAATACCGCAGTATTTGCGGTTTACGGTATCGGCTCCGCCACCATCGTGGTAACCGATAGCGCAGGGAAACAGGCAACCACAGGCACAACCGTGGCTTCCAGCCTGGTTGTCGTGCCGACAACCATCAGTGGCGTGGTGGGCGACCAGCTCACCATCCATTTCGGCAACGGGGCGCCGCCCTACACGGTGGGTACTTCCAATTCCACCATCGCCAAGGCCGGTGAAGTGACGTATCACACGCCGAACAGCGGCAGCGTCACAATCTATACCTACCGCGCCGGCAGCGCTTCGATCTTTGTTCAAGATTCCTATGGGAACTTGCAAGGGATCACCCTGACCGTCACCACTCGCTAAGGAACAACCCATTATGAACGATCCGGTTATGAACGAACCCGAAAAAGGCCCCAACTTCGTCATTGGCAACATCATCCTGAGCATTGCGCTGGTGATGCTGTTTTTCATGGGAACCCTCTGGCAATACCTGGGCGCGGGCGCATTGGCGCTGTGGGCGGTGGTGGCCGGGGTGGGGATGTATTTCGTGATGGGGCAAAAAAGTAATCCGACTCTGCCGGATTAGTTTTTCTCTCGAACCTGCCGTAAAAAATCCTCCAGCGTTTTTCCCGCTTCGTCGTGGAAGGTTTCTTCCCGCAGTTGCGGGTTTTCCATGCGGTCGATGCGGAAATGCCGGAATGCCCCGCGTAGTTCGCACCACGCCGCCAATGTCCAGGTAGCGCCCCAGAAATGCAGGCCGAGCGGGCGAACCGTGCGTTCGCTGGGTTCGCCGTCTTCCCGTTTGTAGTGGAAATGCAGCAAACGCCGCAAATTGAGCGCTTGCCGCACCACCTCCAGCGCCGCGCTGCGTTGCGGGGTGTCGCGGAAATTCAGCGCAAAGATCAAACAGCGGCTGGCGTCGCGGCTGCGTTCGGCGGGCAACACCGCCTCGATTTTTTCCAGCGCCTGTCCCGCTGGGGCGGCCAGTTCCGCGCCGCCCCAGGCTTGCGCCATGCGCGCCCCGACGACCAGCGCCTCGACTTCATCGCGGCTGAACATCAGCGGCGGCAGGTCGAAGCCCTTGCGCAGGACATAACCGACTCCCGCTTCACCTTCGATGGGCACCCCGGACAACGTCAGGTCGCGGATGTCCCGGTAGATGGTGCGTTCCGACACTTCCAGACGCTCCGCCAGGTGGCGCGCCGTGGTCAGGCGTCTGCCACGCAGGTGCTGGATGATCTGGAAAAGACGGTCGGCGCGGCGCATGTCAGAGGTTCTCAGTCCATCGGCGTACACAACTCCACCAACGTCCCGTCCGGGCAACGCAGGTAGGCGACCGTCTGGCCCCACGGCTTGTCCTCCGGGGTTTTGAGCGGCGTTGCGCCGACAGATACGGCGCGTTCAAAGGCCGTCGCCACATCGGGCGTGACCAGCGCGATTTCCATGCCCAGCGGTTGCGGCGAGGTGTCGGCGGCGACATAGCCGGCGGGGAAATTCAGCGCGCCGAGTTCATGCGCGGCGAAGGCCAGCGCAGTCGCGCCGCTTTCCAGTTCGCCGTAGGTTCCCGATTCGTGCAGGAAACGCCGGGTCAGGCCGAACGCCTGCTCGAAAAAAGCCAGCGAGGCCGCCACGTCCGGGACGTAGATGATGGTGTAACCGAATTGCATGGGATTCTCCTTGAAGTTCGCCGCCGGAGGCCCGAAAGGCTGGGCGGCGACAAGCGGATCAGTTTAGCGAATACAGCCCCACCCGGTTGCCTTCGCTGTCCAGGAAATTGGCGAAATAGCCGGGGTAATCGGGAATCCTGGTCTTGGGTACGACGATCTTGCCGCCCGCCGCTTCGACACGCGCCAGCGGCGCGGCCAAGTCCTCGCCGCCATCCAGGTAAACCGCACTGCCATCGGCGGAAGGACGCGCCATATCGCAGGCGATCAGACAGCCGCCGACGTGCTCCGGCGCATGGGGAAATATCGCGATGCGCATTTCCGGCGGCCCGCTGAGCGGCATTTCAATGGCGAAAACGGATTGGTAAAACGCGACGGCGCGCGCCATGTCGGCGACGGGGATTTCAAACCAGACGGCTACATTGCCTGCAAACATTTCAGTCTCCTTGTTGGATTGGATGAATAGGCCCGGCAATCACCGGGACACGCTCATCCTACCCCCCCTGCTCCTGACAGGGTGGTGTCAGGAGTGAGAGCCTGTGGCGCTTTTTCACACCATTTGCGCCACATTTCGCGGTAGGCGTTTTCCAGCGCACGGGTGAATCCGGCTTCGTCGCACAGCGAGGATTGCGCGAGGCGCGCGCGCATTCCGGCGCGCAGCGCCGCCAATCCGTCCAGATCGCCGGCCAGCGCGGCGGCGATGTCCACGTATTCATCCTCATCGCGCGCCGCCAGTTCGGGCAGGCCGATGTCGGCGAGCAGCGCTTGCCCCATCCGCGACACGAAACTGTCGCCGCTTAACGCGACCACCGGCAGTCCCAGCCACAGGGTTTCGCAGGTGGTGGTGCCGCCGTTGAAGGGGAACGGGTCGAGGGCGATATCGACGACCTGGTTGAGGGCGCGGTATTGGCGGGTGGTCAACTTGGGATGGAGGGTGAGGCGCTGCGAGGATATACCGTGGGCGGCGAAACGTTCCCGCATGGTTTGTTGCACCGCGCCGGGCGGAAGGCCGGCCATCACCAGCCGTGATGCAGGAACCGCGTGGAGTAGTTTGGCCCAGGCTGCGACGGTCTGCGCCGAAATTTTCACCGGGTAATTCAGCGAGCCGAAAGTGACCAATCCGGCGTTTAGCGCGGGCAGCGGGGGAATCTCCGGCAATCCCGGTTCGGGGCGATAACACCACCACAGGCGCTGCGGAAAACGGTACAGGGTTTCGCTATACCAGGCTTCGCTGCCGGGCGGGTCGGCGGCCTCGTTGGTGAGGCGGTAGTCGATGCTTGTCAGTCCGGTGGTGTCGATGTATCCCAGATAGCTGACTTGCAGCGGCGCGGGTTTGCGGGCGAAGGTGAGGAGCCGGTTTTTGCTGGTGTGACCGGACAAATCGACGAGGATGTCGATGCCGTCGGCGCGGATTTTTTCAGCGAGTTGCACGTCGTCCAGTCCATGGCAATCCGTCCAGGCGTCGGCCAGCGCCGCCAGCCGCGTGGTATAGGCGTCCCGCAGCAGGTTATTGGAATAACAGTGGATTGCCACCTGGTTACGGTCATGACGCTCCAGCACTGGTTCGATGAAATAAGCCACCGAATGTTTGCGAAAATCCGCCGAAACGTAGCCGATTTTCAGGCGGCGCGCCGGGTCGCGCGGGTTGGGATGGGGAGACCACGCCGCTTGCAGCGGGGCTTCGAAAAATTCGGCAAAACGGCGATGTGCGGCGTATTTTTCGGCGCGGCTTGCGGCGCTGTATTGTTGGGTGAGCAGCAGGTTGCTGTAGGTTTCGGCGGAGTCAGGCTGGAGGTCGAGAGCGCTGCGGTATTCGTCCAGCGCGGCGTCGATTTGTCCCAAGTCCTTGAGAATTGCCGCCAGATTGTTGTGGGCCTGGGAAAACCCCGGAGAAATGCTCAAGGCGCGCCGATAGGCAGCCAGCGCGCCGTCGTAATCGCCTTGCTCCATCAGCGCGACGCCGAGATTGTTGCAGGCGGCGGCGAAATCCGGGCGCAGCGCCAGGGCGCGGCGGTGCAAAGCAATGGCCTCATCGAGCCTGCCGGATTCACGGAGCAATGCGCCGAGGTTGTTGCAGGCGTCGGCGTAATCCGGCTGGAGGGTCAGCGCCTGACGGTACGCCGTCTCCGCCTCGTCGGCCTTGCCCAGCGCGGCCAGCGCCGCCGCCAGATTGTTATAGGCGAGCGGAAAAGCCGGGCGCAATTCAATCGCCTTGCGATACCAGTCCGCTGCTTCGGCGTTGCGTCCCAGGTCTTTGAGCACAGCGCCGAGATTGTTGCAGGCGTCCGCCGATGTGGGATCGACACGCAACGCCTGCTGGTGACAGGCGATGGCGTCCGCCAAACGCCCCTGTTCCTTGAATGTCGTGCCGAGATTGTTGTGGGCTTCGACGAAATCCGGGCGGAGCGCAATGGCCTGCCGGTAGCAGGCGGCGGCTTCGTCGCGGCGCCCCAGTTCGCCGAGTGTGACGCCCAGATTATTAACCGCCTCGACGTAATCCGGCTTGCAGGCCAGCGCCGCGCGATAGGCGGCGACGGCCTCTTCAAGACGGCCCAGGTTGCTCAAGGCGATGCCGAGATTGAAATGGGATTCAGGATAATCGGCCTTGAGGTTCAAGGCGGCGCGAAAACTCGCGACGGCTTCTTCCAGTCGGCCCGATTCGAGTTGGGCGGAGCCGAGATTGCCGTGGAACAGGGGGTTGCCGGAAAAATGCGTCAGCGCCTTGCCGATCAACTCGATGGCTGCATCGTTTTGGCCGACTTGATGGGCGATCAGCCCAAGCAGATGGAGAACGTCGGGGTGGTCGGGCTGGATGGCGAGGATCTGCCGGTATATGACTTCCGCTTGCTGCAATTCCCCGGCGTTGTGATGGCGCAGGGCGATTTCAATGGCTTGGGGAATAGTGACGGGAGCGGTCATTCTGACAGGCCGCCGGATCAAAATCCGGCGGCGCTGAGGGGGCTTAGTCGGCGCTGGGGCGCATCTGCGGGAACAGGATCACGTCGCGGATGCTCGGCGCATCGGTGAGCAGCATGATCAGGCGGTCGATGCCGATGCCTTCGCCGGCGGTGGGCGGCAGACCGAATTCCAGGGCGCGGATGTAGTCGGCGTCATAGTGCATCGCTTCCGCGTCGCCGGCTTCCTTCTGGCGCACCTGCTCCATGAAGCGTTCGGCCTGGTCTTCCGCGTCGTTCAACTCGGAGAAACCGTTCGCCAGTTCGCGCCCGACGATGAATAACTCGAAGCGGTCGGTAATGCTTGGGTCGGCGTCGTTGCGGCGCGCCAGCGGCGAGACTTCGGCGGGGTAGTCCACAATAAACGTCGGCTGGATCAGCAGGTGTTCGGTGGTTTCCTCGAACAGCGACAATTGCAGCCCGCCCACGCCGTCGGTGGGTTTGTAGGCGGCGTTGAGTTCCTTCAGCGTATCGATCAGCGCCTTGCGATCATGCAGTTGCTCGTGGCTGAATTTGCCCGGATGATATTTTTCGATGGCCTGCACCACGGTGAGACGGTCGAAAGGATGGGCGAGGTTGATGGTGTGGCCCTGATATTGCACCACCGCGTGGCCGAGCACCGATTTCGCCACTTCGCGGAACATCTGCTCGGTCAAGTCCATCAGGTATTTGTAATCGCGATACGCCTCGTAGAATTCGATCATCGTGAATTCCGGGTTGTGGCGCGTCGAGAGTCCCTCGTTGCGGAAATTGCGGTTGATCTCGAAAACCTTCTCGAAACCGCCCACCACCAGGCGTTTCAAGTACAGCTCCGGGGCGATGCGCAGGTACAACTGCATGTCCAGCGCATTGTGATGGGTCATGAAAGGGCGCGCCGAGGCGCCGCCGGGAATCGGGTGCATCATCGGGGTTTCCACTTCCAGATACCCGCGCTCCACCAGAAACGAACGCACCGCCTGGATCACCTTGGAACGGATGGTGAAGGTTTTGCGCGATTCCTCGTTGGTCATCAGGTCGAGATAACGCTGGCGGTATTTCTGCTCCTGGTCGGTGAGACCGTGGAATTTTTCGGGCATCGGGCGCAATGCCTTGGAGAGCAGACGCAATTCGGTGACGCGCACCGTCAATTCGCCGGTCTTGGTCTTGAAAAGCGTCCCCCTGGCCCCGAGGATGTCGCCCAAATCAAAATGCTTGAAGGCTTCCAGCGTTTCCGCACCCACGCCGTCGGCGGTAATGAAAAGCTGCATTTTGCCGCTCATGTCCTGCACCGTGGCGAAACTGGCTTTGCCCATCACCCGCTTCAACATCATCCTCCCGGCGATGGCGACTTCGAGGTGTTCCGGTTCGAGTTGCTCGTTTTCCTTGGCGTCATGGGCGGTGTGCAAGTCGCCGGCCATGTCGGTGCGGTCGAAATCGTTGGGGAAGGCATTGCCTTGCTCACGCAGCTTCTTGAGCTTCTCGCGGCGTTCGCCGATAAGCTGGTTTTCGTCGATGGGGGTGGGAGTGGTTTCGTTGGTCATGATGTCGATGTCGAAAGTTGAATGAAGTCAGTCGCCAAAATAGGCGACGGGAATACCCAGTGCCTGTGCCGCGTCGCGCATTACTGCGTCGGCAGTGGCCAGTTCACGGGCGTTGAGGGATTGTGCAATGGTCAAATGCAGAGCGTCGAGACTGCGCAACGGCACGTCGCCAAGCCGTCCGATCAGGTGAAACGCCTCGGCGAAATATTCGTCCCGGGCGGGATGGACGATCAGCACCCCATCCTGAATATCGGTGCGAACCTCATCCACCGCCGCATTTTCCCGGTTTTCCGATATTTGCCGGTTGCGCACTTTACGCGCCAGGGCGCAACGGATTTCCACCAGGCCCAGACGGGAGATCGAGGCCGGCGCGTGATCGGCGAAATATTCGTCGAAAGCCTCGCTGTTCCGTTCGGGAATATAGCGCTTGAGCAGCGCACTGGTATCCAGATAAACCATGGTCAGTCGCGCGCGTCGCGGTCTTCGCGAACCACCACTGCGCTGGGCACATCCTGAAACGGCATGGTGGCGCGAAACGCCGCCAGCGACCGCACCTTGCGCTTGGACGCCACCGGCAGGATACGCGCTACCGGCTCGCCACGGCGCACCACCAGGACTTCCTCCTCGCCGGCAAACATCTCTTCGGGGTGGCTCAAACCCTCGCGGGCTTCACGGATGGTCAGGGTTTTCATGGGGTGGATCAGGGATTGATGTGTCACGAATTATAACATTGTGACACTTGGCGGTCTATGCCGGGAGCGGCAGGTTATTGCGGGTGACGAAGCTACGTATGCGGGCGCGGCGGATGTGATTTTGCAGGGCTTGACCCTTGCTCGTTGCATCGCCTCCTCACCGGCTCTTTGCGATTGCCTTGGTACAAAGTGCTTTGTTGAACCAAGTGGACTTTGCTACGTCGATATAGTTGTCGAAATCACATGGGGGAAGATAGACCTTACCGTTGCCCGCTTTCAAGTCTTCCTCGTCTTTTGCTTGGGCCGCCAGCGTGGAATTCAGCGTTGCCAGACATTGCTGCAAGTCGCCGTTGTGATATTGCGCCAGCGCCAGATCGTTTCGCACCTGATCGACTTCTATCCAGTTCATGGATTTTTCACACTGAGCCATTAAGCTATCCAGCGTTCTCGTGGCCTCGGCAAATCGACGAGAACGATACTGCCGAAGGAATTGATCTCGCTGTTTTTGGCGGCCAACTTTCGTACATGCCGGGGGTGGAACACGGTACATGCCCTCGAATCCGGCGCGCATCCCGCAATAGGCGCGGCACGCCTCATCGGTAAGCGGACGCACGTCCACTGAAGCGCCGTCGACCGAAAAGGATATCCGGCATTTTGAATCACCGCCATCTTCGGCCCAACTGTCGGCGTGGCCGATGCCCCCTACAAGCACCCCGGTAACGCTACAAGAGTGACAATTTCCTCCGACGGACTCAATTCCAAAAGTTTGCCTGCTCTGCTTGTCGGATCGTATCGTGAGTATGCCGCTGTCCCCATCAAGGAGGTATTGGCCGGGCGGGATGGTGGGTTGCGCAGCTTCTGCCGGGACAGCCACTGCAATCATCAATGCGAAGAACGGGATATAGCACTTCATAAAAAAGTCCGTGGTCAAGTCTTGGAAAATAACATGTCCCTGATTCTTCGCTCGTGCAATTGTTGCGTCCGGGAATTATGCCAACAATCGCACCGCCTGCCACCTGTGACTTTTGCCAGCGAGTCGCTGCATCAAAAATATGGTAGGGGCGACCTATCCAGCGATGGCGGCTTTGCTTACCACAGTTCGCGCTCTGGAGACCTCTCTTACCGGGCTGTGCGCAGAGGGGACATGCGGCGATATGGGCGGCAGACTCGATTGTTTTTCCCATATACACCGCTGGTTGCGCCCTCGCGGGCGCTCCCGGATTCCGCCACGCTGTATCCAGACTACATTACGGACTTAATAACGGATAGTGTATCTTCAGCGCCTCTTCGATCGCGCAATCGGCTTGCCGTGACGGGTAACCAGTAGTTCCCCTTCGCGGGCGAGAAGCTCGTCGAGATGGGAAAGTTCCTGACGGATTTCGCGGATGTTGAGGGCTTTCACTGGGTATTGGATTCGCTGTAAGACGATGTGTCACAAGTATATCAAATGTGGCACATCGGCGTCATGTAATTCACGGGGGCCAAGCGCCCCACCAAGGCAAGCGCCTTTGGTTAGCCTTGAGGGTAGAATAGGGTCTTGGTTTTTTGCGCGTGGGACGACTGGGGCCAACCCGGATTCCACAGTGCTGTCGCGCCATACAATAAGACTGAGATGGAAAAACATTGGGGGCAGATGGAGAAAGTTTATGGATATTGGCTGGCGGAAAGCGGCCAGATTCTGGACTGGGAACTGATTTCGGCATTGTCGGCCCGGTCTGCCGGGCTGTTTGGCTCGGTGGAGTGCCGCGCTACGGTTCTTCAACTTCGCCTGCCTCATCTGGAAATCAATATTGCTCTGGTTTTGGCCGCCCTTCGCGCAGGTGCGGCATGTGCGTTGCTTGATCCTGAATCACCCGAAACACCGGAAATGAGATGTGCCCTGGCGGTTTTGGGTGTCGTGATCGACGTTGCTCAGCCCTCGTCGGTGGACATGCCGGTCGTGGTGCGCGGGGATGCGCCGCCGCGTCCCTTGACTGACGCGTTGGGGCGGGCGGATCAAGCGATATCCCAAGCGCCCTTTGTCTGGCAAGAAGATCAAACAGCTTTCATCCTGTTTACTACCGGTTCCACCGGCAAACCGAAGGGGGTGTGTCATTCCCTCGGCAATTTGCTGCGTTCCGCGCAATTATTCGTCAATCATTTCGGCCTGCAAGCGGGCGATCGCCTGCTTTCCCTCGCGCCGCTGCACACCATGAGCGGCTTACGCGCCCTGCTGATTCCCTGCGTGGCTGAGGTTGGCGTGGGATTTTCCGCCGCTCGCGATTTGCGATCCATCCTAGATGCCCTGGCGGCGAGCCGGGCCACCCATTTGGTGTGTGGGCCGCAGGCGGTGCAGGTTCTGGCCCGCCTCGGGCGACATCTCAGCGACGCCGCGCCCCATTTGAAATATCTGCTATGCACCGGTGCCTGGCTCGATGAAAAGGAGCGCGCTGCACTGGAGGAAAAAACGCCGGTGCGGGTGCTGAACTATTATGGCCTCACCGAAACTTGCGGGCTGGTGCTCGGCGAAACGCCGAACGACCGGCGTCTCCATCGTTTGCCGCCGCCCTGCGCCGGGACGAATATCGAACTCCTCCCGATTCCCGACTCCGACTTAGGCGAATTACGGATTTACGCGCCCAACCTGTTCCTGGGGTATCTCGGTGAAAAATTGCAGCGACACACGTATTTCGACAGCAAAGACCTGGTGCAAACCGACGAGAAAGGCCATCTGCAACTGCTTGGACGGAAATCACAGGCGGTGAAAAGCGCGACGACTCGACTGATTCACCCGCTGTGCCTGGAAGGCTGGCTGCGCAACCGGACGGATGTTGTGGATGCGGCAGTCCAGGGGGTGGAACGTCCCGGCGGCGGATATCTGGTGGCGTTGCTGGCGCTGGCGGCGGGAATTTCGGAAGATGCCTGGCTGATTGCTGTAGAGGCCGCCATTTGCCGGGAACTGGGTAGGGAATATGTGCCGCTGGAGTGGCGATTGACGGCGTTGCCGGCGCGCACGGCGCTGGGCAAAATCAGGAAAAACAGCTTGGCGGAGAGGATACCCGAAACATGAGTCCAACCAACCTTGGCGAACTTTATACAACGCTCAACGCCGAAGCGAGGCGCGGCAAGGTCTATGTGGAGCTTGCCGGAAGCCGCCTGAGTTATCGCCATCTGGTGGAGCGTATCAACCTGTTCTCCACCTGGGTTGCGGCGCAGGGATGGGGCGGCGGCGAGCGTGTCCTGATTGTGACGCATCACGACGAACACGCCATTACCCTGTTCCTCGGGGCGCTGCTGAATGGCTTGTGCCCGATACTCCTTACCGCCGACACCCGTAGCGAACGCGCCCAGGCGATCTGCGCCAAAGCCCGCCCTGCCCATACCTTCCTGGATCGCGAAGTACTCCTGGAATGGCCGTGGATGCAGGCGCAGCGATTTACCGAAATCGTTGTTGAGCCGCGGGGCAATACCCTGCTGAACAGTCTGTTGGGCAAAACCGGGCCGGGCGACACCTACCCCGCGCTGCTGGCCGGTTTGTCCCCGGCGTCTCCCCGGATGGCGGCGAACCAACACGATCCGGCCTACATCGTCTTTACTTCCGGCACAACCTCTGCGCCCAAGGGAGTGGTGGTTACCCAGCGCAACCTGTTTTCCCATCTGGCCACCTTGCAGCGGGTGTTCGGCTATACCGGTCAAGCGCGAATCCTCAACAACCTGGTGCTGGCGCACGCCGATGGCCTGGTTCAGGGGCCATTACTGGCGGCCTTTGCCGGGGCGACTCTGGTGCGCCCGGAGCGCTTCGAAGTGCGCAATCTCGAAGTGTTGTTAAGCCGGATCGTCAACGACCGGATCAGCCATTTCATTACCGTACCCACGGTATTGTCGCTGATCGACCGCTTTGCGCGGGACAACGACTATTTTCGCAGCAATGATTTTCGCCATCTGATTTCGGCGGCGGCGCTACTCGATCCCAATCTCTGGCAACGTCTGGAGGCGCGGCTGGGCATCCGCATCTGCAATCTCTACGGCTTGACCGAAACCGTGGCGGGCGGCCTGTTTTGCGGCCCCGACGATGCGACCTTCGGCATCGGCGGCATCGGCAAACCCGTTGACATGGAAGCGCGCGTCATGGACGACTCAGGCGCAGAGGTAACTCCCGGTCAAGAGGGGGAACTGGAATTACGCGGGGCCAACGTCACGCCGGGTTACTTTGAAGATGCCGAAGCCACCAGCGCGCTGTTTCACGACGGCTGGCTGCGCAGCGGCGACATCGTGACGTGTCAGCCGGACGGGCAATACCGGATACGCGGGCGGAAGAAGGCGCTCATCATGAGCGGCGGATTCAATATCCATCCCGACGAGATCAACGAGGCGCTGCGCCGCTTTCCGGGCGTGGCGGATGCGGTGACGATACCCATGCCCGATGCCGATTGGGGTGAACTGGCGTACAGCGTGGTGGAATGCGCCAACCCGCCGCCGGACGAAGTTGAACTGTTTGCCCATTGCCGGACGCATCTCGAAGCGATGAAAGTGCCGCGCCGCATCTTTTTCATTGAGCATCTACCGCGTGGGCTTTCCGGGAAAGTGCAATTGCCGGCCATCAGCGAGTGGGTGCGGATGCAGCTGGAGAACGGCTGCGCCAGGACGGAAGGGGATTGTCCGCTGGAAGCGCTGGTTAACCTTGCCGAAGAGGTGTTTCGCCTGCCTGCGGGTTCCCTTTCCGGCGATGCGAAACCGGCGGAAGTTCCCGGCTGGGATTCACTCGGGCATCTGAACCTGGTTGCAGCGGTCGAAGCGTCTTTCGGGATAAACCTGACGGTGCAGGAAATCCTCTCCATCGACTCGCTGCGCGTCCTGCATGGCGTGGTGTATGCCCATCTGCAAATCCGTGGCGGCTGAGCGTCCCGCGCCGCCCCTGTGGACCTTGGCGGCGGGGGCGTTGCTGGCTCTGTTGACGGTGGTTGCGGTGAGCGTGACACCCTTCAGCGCGGAAAAGCTCGATCCCCATTATTTCCACATCGCCAGATTACAGGTTGCCGACCAACCAGTGGTGGCGGTGATCGGAACCTCGTTGATCCGCCACGCCCTGCCGTTCGACGACCAGCTGAACAGGCTGCCCGATGCCGCACCATATCATGTTGTGCGGATTACCAAAGCGTCCGCTACGGCGGCGAATTTTGTTTCGCTGCTGCCCCATTTGCTCGACGCGCGGGTCAATACGGTGGTTTTTCAGGCCGAACCGCTGGTGCTCTGCTTTGGCAGTTGCAATACCTGGTATGCCCGCGAAAACGGCGTGATCGACACCCTGGAAGGTGGGCTTGACCGGTTCCGTCATGCCGTGACCGCGCTACGTTTCCTGCTGGCCGGCGGCGGGGAAAATTTTGGCGAAGCCGGACTGTTTCTGGAGGGCGCGAAAGGCGCGCCGGATGTTGATCTGAATATTAAACCTTGCGTGGCGGGGGGGAGTCTGCCGGACGCCTACGCGGGATTTTTTGCGCAGGCCAGGGCGCGCGGGATGCGGGTGATCCTGGTGTCGCTGGGACGCGCGCCGTCAGCCCGCGCGGCTTTGGGGGCGGATTTTCAGAACCATTATGAACAGGCTGTCGCCGCGCTGGCGGCGCGCTACGGGCTGGAAGTGTGGCGTTTTCCCGAACAGCCCGCCGCCCACTTTCGCGATCGGGCGCATCTCAACAGCAAAGGGCGTGGCGTTTTTACCCGCTGGTTTCTGTATAAACTGGGGGGCGCTTCATGACGCTGCTTCATACCTGGTTTTTAGTCGCGCTGCTGGCGCTTTGCGGAGTGGTGCGCCTGACTCCCGCGCGTTTTCAGGCGGACGCTGTCGCGCTTGGCAGCGCGTTGTTCCTGACCGTCGCCGATCCCTGGTCCGCGCTGTTGCTGGGGGGGGTATCGCTGCTGGTGTATCGCGTGGCGCAGCAGCGCAGTGGCGGGGGAGCAATTCTCGGCGGCGTGGCGGCGCTGGCAGCGGCTTTCCTGGTCTACCAGGGGTTGAGCGGGCCGCTGGCGCACGAGGAGGGATTACGGGTTCCGGTAATGTTGGGCTTGGCGTATGCGGTGTGCCGGCATATTCATTTTTTGTTCGAATCCCTCAAGGGGCAAACGGCAGGCGTGACCTTGCGCGACTACCTGCATTACCAGTTTTTTCTGCCGGTGCTGCTGAGCGGGCCGATCCACCGTATCCACGAGTTTCAGCGCCAAGCCCTGCGGCGTCGCCTCGACGCCGGGCAAACCCGGCAGGGGCTGGAGCGCGCCCTGTATGGCTACGTGAAAGTGCTGTTTGTCGGCGGCTATCTGGTGAATATGCACCTCACCAACCGCATCGACCTGTTGGCTCTGGATAGCGGCTGGGATAGCTGGCTGCGCTCGGCGCGCGACTGGCTGTCCCTGTACGCCCAGTTCAGCGGTTATTCCGATATCGCCATCGGCTTCGCGCTGGCGCTCGGTTATCGCATCGAGGAAAACTTCAACTACCCGCTCAAGGCGCGCAACCTCGTGGACTTCTGGCAGCGCTGGCATATCACGCTGTCTTCGTGGTGCAAGGATTACGTGTTCATTCCGGTGGCTGCGGCCACCCGCAGCCGTTTCGTGGCGATTCTGGCAGCCATGCTGGTGATGGGCCTGTGGCATGAAGCATCGCTCTACTACGTGGTGTGGGGGCTTTACCATGCGCTGGGCATCGCCTTGTGTCGCTGGCTGATCGAACGTGGCGCAACGCTGGGGCTGACGAGACTCCCGGCCCCGCTGCACGATGGCGTCATGCGTATCCAGGCCTTCGGCTGGCTGGTTTCCGGGCCGCCGGTCATCGCACTGCTGACGAGGTAGACAACGTGGAATACTTTCCCTATTGCTGGCTGATCCGCTTCCTGC
The DNA here is from genome assembly GCA_964451375.1 of uncultured Sulfuricella sp. GTDB lineage: Bacteria > Pseudomonadota > Gammaproteobacteria > Burkholderiales > Sulfuricellaceae > JAGXQV01. Next base: position 62,770 of record CAYVIN010000008.1, on the reverse strand, counting down.
CGCGCTGGCTGGCGCTCGGGATACAAGTGATCTGGTATTGGCTGGTCATCCTCGCCCTCTTGTACCTGTCGGGGCAGTGGAATCAGTTTGTTTATTGGGATGCCTGAGGGAGTAGCTCGTTTTTCCCGTAAATCCCCATACACTCCCGGCAGATCGGATTGCCCTGAAAATCCGCATTGGCGTGGGCTTCGCGGAATGCCGCATAGCGCTCGCCATTCCATATTTCCCGTAGCGTCTGGTGATTCGTGTCGCCCATCACGTTGACCGCGTTGTAGTCTCGGCAGCACGGTACGACCCGGCCATCCCACTGCACTACCAGGTATTGCCAGGGGAAAGGGCAGGGCATCAGCGGCGGGAGGCGCTGGTAGTCGCCCAATTCGGTGAGTTCGGCGTGTGTCCACGGGAAAAACTGGCGGATTTCGGCGCTTAGCCCGAGCCCTTCGGTGAGGCTGCGGATCGGCTCAATGCTCGCCTGGTTGGCGTTGAAAGCAATGCTGCGCACTACGACTTCGCCGTGACGGGGCATGGTTTTGAGCAATTGTGCGAGGGCGGCGAGATTGGTTTGCGCCGTTTCGAACGAGGCCACCCGTCCCCGGACGGCGCGGTAACTGGCATCGTCGTGACCGTCGAGGGAGACGATCAGCTTGTGCGCCCCGGCGGCGAGCAGTTTTTCCGCGTGTGCCGGAGTGAGATGCGGGGCATTTACCGATAACGCTACCCGCAAGCCGCGCCCGGCGGCTTGCGCGACCATGCTTTCGAGTTCGGGATGAAGCAGCGATTCGCCGAAGTGGTACAACTCGATTTCCCTGGCGCGCTGCGGCTCCGCGAAACCGGCGATTTCCTCGATCAAGCGGGTGTAGAGCGCCATGTCCATGAAGCCCAGCGGGCGAGTCATCCGCTCCGTGCGTGGACACATCACGCAAGTGTAGGGGCAATGATTGGTTGGCTCGATCTGATGCACGTGCGGTTGCGCCGGGCGGCGCATCTCCAGCCAGCGCACCCAACCCGCGCGGCTGCGTAGCGCGGATGGCAGTGGGTGGGCGATTTTCGGGGAGGAATTCGGCATGAGGGGCGGACTGGTGTTGCTTAGGGCGACAGTGGGTCGAAATCCTCGCGGGAAGCTTTGAAGCGAGGAAACGGGCGATTCCCGGACTGTTCGGGATGATCCAGTATAGCGGCAAGCGCCGCAGCAAGTCACCCGGCAGCCGATGGAATGCGGCTCGCGGCGGCAATTGATTTCGGGTATGTTTCACCCATTCCCCGTTTCAGGAGCCAGACCCATGAATGATGTCGCAGTCTGTATCAAGCAGTTTAACGCGGGGCGTGATCCCGACCGGCTGGCCATGAAAATGCAGAAAATGCGGACTGATCCGTTTATTTTTCTGCGCGGGGCCTGCCATCTTTTCTACGCACAACTGCCGCACGATGACATCTTCGTCAAAGCGCCCGTTACCTGGGTTTGCGGCGATTTACACCTGGAAAACTTCGGCAGTTTCAAGGGCGACAACCGGCTCGCTTATTTCGACATCAACGACTTTGACGAAGCGGTGCTGGCCCCCAATACCTGGGATATGGTGCGATTTCTTGCCAGCCTTCAGCTGGGCGTTCGCAGCCTTTCGGTAAGCGATGCCGAGGTGGATGTTCTCGGCGCCACTTTTGTCGATGCGTATGCGGCGGCCCTGGCCGGCGGCAAGGCGCGCTGGGTGGAACGGGAAACGGCGCAGGGCTTGGTGCGGGATTTGTTGCAAGGGCTGGCAACCCGTTCGCGAGCAAAGTTTCTCGACAGTCGCACCGAAATAAAAGGCAAACACCGGAAGATACGTCTCGACGGCAAGAAGGCGCTCGCGGTAGACGATGAACGCCGCGACAGGGTGGAAACCTTTTTGCGGAAATTTGCTGAAACCCAGGAGAACCCCGAATTTTTCCGGGTTCTCGACGTGGCGCGGCGGATCGCCGGAACGGGTAGCCTCGGTGTTGAACGCGACATCATCCTGATCGAAGGCGAAGGGTCGCCGGACGAAAATTTCCTGCTCGACCTGAAGCGGGCGCTTCCCTCGTCATTGGCGGCGCACCTGACCATCCCGCAACCCGCCTGGACTTCGGAAGCGGCGCGGGTAGTCAGTTTGCAACAACGTATGCAGGCGATTCCGATGGCGTTTTTGCATCCTGTGGAAATCGCCGGCAATCCCTACATTCTGCGTGGATTGTTACCCAGCGAGGACAGGGTCGCGCTGGAAAACTGGAAAGGCAAGCTGCATCGGCTTCAGGACGTGATGACCAGCATGGGGCGGATCACCGCGTGGGGTCAGTTGCGCAGCGGTGGCCGCAATGGTTCCGCGATTGCCGATGAACTGATTGAATTTGGACTGAGGACGGACTGGCGACAACCCCTGCTGGACGCCGCCAAACACTGCACCAATCAGGTGGTGGCCGACTGGCGGAAATTTTCCGAAGCTTATGATCAGGGGTTTTTCAAGTAAGTTGCCCAACCGGCCAAACAGCCTTTTCTCCAGCGCTATTTGCCGTCCTCCCAGTGCGCAAACCACTCTCCGAGGGAGCGGGTTTCACCCAGCCCGGCGAGCCGCTGGTCGATGGCGTCGTGATTTCCCCACACCACATCGGCCAATCCGCCATCCGCTACGCGCGATTCGATATCGCCGCAATACAGTCCGAGGTCGCGTTGCACGTAAAAGCCGTAGGTGCGACACGCCACCGGACGCTGGGCATAGACCGGACAAACGCCACTGGCGCGGTCGAGTAAAGGGCAGACCAAGGGGCGGGGTTGATGATCCGCCTGCGCCGCAACTTCCCGGCGGATATCCTGGAGGTGTTGCGGTGCTAATTCCGCCAAACCTTCGCGCAGCAATTCCCATTCGGTTTGTGTCAGTTGCGGCGTGTCGGCCAGCCGCCGGCAACAGCCGTCGCACCCTTTCCCGCACAGCCAGTCGGGGTGTTCCGCGCGGATACCCTGAACGCGGGTCTCGATATCGGAATGGAGTTGTTCGAGTGGGGTCATGTTTGTGAAGGATGGTGCGCCGGCAGCGCGGCAAAGTCAGGGCGCGTAGTCTTCGCGCACCCTGAGAAAGCGGGGAAAACGCGGCAGGCCGGATTTTGCGTGGCGTTCGGTAAAGCGGTAGGTCACCCAACTTCCCACGGGCGGCGGGTCGCGCCGTTGGGTATCCGTGAAGCCGCCGCCCAGACGGAAGCGTTGGCCTTGCGGAGTTTCCACTTCCAATGCGCCGAGTTGCCCGGCGTGGCGGCCCTTGCCTGGCAGATGGGCGATGACGCGCGCTTCGGCGTCTTCAAAAGGTTTGAGCTTGAGCAGGTCATCGTTGCGTTCGGCGCGGTATAGGGAATCGCCACGATGCAGCATCACCCCCTCGCCACCCTGTTTGACGATGCGCGCCAGCAGGGTTTGCAGAGCGGCCCGGTCGGCGACCTTGAATTGTTCGACCTGGCGCACCCAGGGTTGGCCGATCCCGGCGATCACGCCTGACAGCGCGGCGTTGCGCTCAGTGAAGACGCCCGGATGGCCGGGCAGATCGAACACCATGTAGCGCACCTCGCGCCACGCGGCTTCATCGGGGATTTTCTGGCGCACTGTGGAAACCGTGCGGGAAAACTGTCCCCGGCCCATCCACAATTCGCCGTCCAGCGGGGTTTTCGGCCAGCCGGCGGTAAACCACTCCGGCGCGGCGATGGGTTCGCCGCCGCGTGTCAGGAGTTTTTCACCGTCCCAGTAGCCGCGCATCCCGTCGAGTTTTTCGCTGACCCAATAATCCGCGAGAACGACCTGGCCGCGATAAACATTGGCGAGCATCAGGGGTGGGGCTTCGCCGGCGTGGAGCGGGGGCGTGGCGAGGAGGAAGGCGGCAAACGCCAGAAACAGCGCGGCGAACGCCGCCGCGCTACGTTGGCGGATCATTTTCCGCAGCATTTCTTGTACTTCTTGCCGCTACCACAGGGACAGGGATCGTTGCGCCCGAGTTTGCTCGGTGTGGTGATGGCGTCGGGGTGCAGGGCAATCCGCCCGGATGGACGTAACGCATTGTATAGGCGCATCAATTCAGCGGCGGTGTCTTTGGCCGAGTGCTGGTCGGTGAGGATGAAATTGAGCGAGGCGCCAATTTCCGGCAAGTCGCGCAGGTTTTCCCAGGCTTCCTCGAAGTGCCGTCGGATAAACAGCAACCGCGCCAGGTGGCAACGGGCTTCGGCGGTGTGCGGGGCGAGTTGGCGGGCCTGACGCAATCGCTCCAGGGCTTTTTGCGGATGTCCGGTGAGATCGTAGGCGAGGCCCAGCGATATCAGGCTGCGCACGTCGTCGGGATGGGTCTTGAGGCGCGCCCGGCACACGGCGACGATTTCGTTGAGGGGGTGGGGACGCCCTTCAAAAGGCATGCTGACGAAGCGGAACATGTCGGGCGGGGTGATATCGTGGTCGGATGCCTGGGCCTGCATCATCAGGTTGGTCATGACCATAAACCTGCCATGGTCCGTGAGTTCCAGGTCGGTGAACGCGCCACACGAGGCACAGGCAAATTCCTCGCCCACCAGCAGGGCTGCAACGGGACTGTCGCTGACGAAAAAATGCCCTGCTTGATAGTGGTTGGTTGCACCGCAAAGGGGGCAGTTCATTTCCACATTCAACGTGTTGCGGAACAGATCGCCGCCGAGGTGGCGGCGGATGCGTTCCGATTCATCCTTGCGGTTTTTCAGGACGCGCGCTTCGAGTTCGGCAAAATCATCGGGGTATTCGTCGAGCAGCAGGCACAACATCGCGTAGGCTCTGTCGATCAAAGCCTGCTGTCGCCGCAGATGGGGGGCGAGCGCCACCAGGGCGCGCGTTTCGGGAAAAGCGAGCAGGCAGTCGAGTGTTTGCTCGGGGCTGTCGGCGAGCAATTCAGCGAAGCGCGCGTGGGCGAAATCGGCCATCGCGCAACCGCCGATGTCGCGTAGTGCGGAATACAGATATATACGCTGAGTCGTATCGTATCCGTCCCAACCGGAAATCAATGCCGCCGAAGCAGGCTGGCCGATATGTACCAGTGCTTCTTCAGCGGCTTCGCATATTCCGTCTCCTGCTTCTTCGGATACCGCCGCGATCAGGGCTGGGGCGAACTCCGGCCAGGCCAGTTTTCCCATGATTTTCGCGAGGTGAATTTCTCCCCAGGTGTGGCGGGTCGCCTTCAGGCGGGTGATGAGCTGCGCTGCAATTTTCTCGCGTGGTTCCTTGCTCAGGGCGTCCAGTATCGCCTCCTCGCGGGGAAGCGGATTGATGTCCATTCCGACCAGCAGCAGTGCGGTTTCACTATCAAGGGCTTCCTGAGCGGGCCGTTCATGGAGGTGGGCGACGGCTGCCGCGAGCAGCGCGCCGAGATAGTCGCGAAGCAGCTCATCGCGTTCTTCTTTACCGTCATGTGGGCAATGTTGCAGCAGATGGCGGCAGGCGCGCATCGCGGAATGGTCAGGGGAAGCCGTTTCGAAAATCGCCAGGGCTTTTGCGTAAATGTCGTTGCTCGCCAGCGCTTCGTCGAGCGCCGCAAGCGGCGCATCCGCGCTAAAGAAAGGCGCAAGCTCGGCGAATTGTTGCGTGGATTCGTCAAGCAGTCTCAGGTTTGCCAGTCCGAACCAGGTGCCATGCCCGAAGAAAATCTCGGCCAGCCTGGCAAAAGCGGATTCCATGGCGTAGACATCGTCGGTCAGCGCGTTGACGAGACGTACCGCCAGAGCCAGGGCGGTTTCCGGGAGCAGGGGGCGGGCCGCCTGGATGAAACCCAGTCCGGGATTCGAGGTTGTTTCGTCCTGGTCATCCTCGATCCGGCGCAACAGGTTTTCGAGGCAGGTGCGGGCGGTGTTTTCCTCCAGTTCGGGGAGATGGCGCAGAATATCCAGCACCTTATCCGGGGGGGTATCTCCGGTGCTCGCTTCGAGAAACAATTGGGCGGCGCGCTGCGGCGCCAGGCGGATCAGATGTTTTGTTGCCAGATGAAAATAGGGCCATTCACACCAGAATTTTTCCAGCTCCGGGACAAAATCCGCAAAACGCTCGCTGGGGAGAAGCCGCAACAGGTCAATGTGGATGTCGGTATCCTCACTGGCCAGCCAGTGACCCAAGGTGGCCTCGTCGAACCAGGCTTGCGCCATCGCGTCACCAAGCGGCGAACCGTCCGGCTGATCGTTCAGGCGTTCCAGAGCCCACTGGGCAATCAGCGGGTGTTGACGTTTGTCTTGCGGTACGTGGAATAAGGGTGGCGTGGTTGTCATGGAATATCTCTCATTTTTCCGTGTGAATCCAGGTGCAACGGAGCAGTTCGCTCCTCGCCTGATCCCGGCTACGTGGTTACGATAGGTGCTACTGTGGTGGCTGGTGATCAGTCAACTTGAAACGTCATGGTGTAGGAGCGACATCGCGGTCGCGAAGCCCAGGTTAAACTGTGCTCCTCAACCCAAATGTTGCCGCGAGGTACCCACCGCGTCGCGGTCGGGAGACCGCTCCTACAACCGATGTGCCAGCCTTAAACCCCCTGCTTCAAACTAGCACTAATGAAATCATCCAGGTCTCCGTCCAACACCGCCTGGGTATTGCCGACCTCAAAGTTGGTGCGCAAGTCCTTGATGCGTGACTGGTCGAGCACGTAGGAACGGATTTGGTGGCCCCAGCCGATGTCGGTCTTGCTGTCTTCGAGGGCTTGTTTTTCCTCGTTGCGCTTGCGGATTTCCAGTTCGTAGAGGCGGGCTTTCAGCATCGCCATGGCTTCGTCGCGGTTGCGGTGCTGGGAGCGGTCGTTCTGGCATTGCACTACGATGTTGGTGGGCAGGTGGGTGATGCGCACCGCCGAGTCGGTTTTGTTGATGTGCTGACCGCCCGCGCCGGAGGCGCGGTAGGTATCGACGCGCAGGTCGGCGGGGTTGATTTCGATCTCGATGGAGTCGTCCACTTCCGGGTAGACGAACACGCTCGCAAATGACGTGTGGCGCCGTGCGTTGGAGTCGAACGGGGACTTGCGCACCAGGCGGTGGATGCCGATTTCAGTGCGCAGGAAGCCGTAGGCGTAGTCGCCGGAGAGTTTCAGCGAGGCGCTCTTCAAGCCCGCCACGTCGCCTTCGGATTCTTCCAGCACTTCGACCTTGAAGCCCTTGCGTTCGCAATAGCGGATGTACATGCGCAGCAGCATGGAGGCCCAGTCCTGGGCTTCGGTGCCGCCCGAGCCGGCCTGGATGTCGAGGAAGCAGTTGTTGGGATCGAGGGGGTGCGAAAACATCCGGCGGAATTCCATGTCCGCCACGGTTTTTTCGAGGGCCTCGGCATCCGCGCCGACACCTTCGAGGGTGGCGTCGTCGCCTTCCTCGCGGGCCATCTCGAAAATCTCGTTGCTGTCGCGCAAGCCCTGGTCAAGGTCGCGCAGGGTGTAGACGATGCCTTCCAGGGTGCGGCGTTCCTTGCCGAGTTCCTGGGCGCGTTTGGCGTCGTTCCAGACTTCCGGGTCTTCGAGGAGTTGGGTGACTTCGGTCAGACGTTCCTGTTTGTCGTCGTAGTCAAAGATACCTCCGAAGTTCTGAGGTTCGCACGGTGAGGTCGGAGAGGCGGTTGGCGATGGCGTTGAGTTGTTCGGCTTCCATGATTTTTTTCCTGAAAAAAGGCGGCAATTATAGCGTGAAAAAGCCGTACCACTCCCGGCGGGGTTTAGTTTTGCGTGATCAACTTGAGCGGAAAAAATCGGGAAATCACGGCGAAATCGCGGTCTTTCGTGAGTAGCGGGTAATCATGGCGCAAGCACAATGCGGCAAGCAGGCAGTCGATGGTGGAGCGCACGGTATAACCTTCAGCGCGGCAAGTACGGTAGATGGTTGCGGCAAGGAGGTATTCGTCATCGCCGAATTCCGGCGCGCGGTCGAAAGCGCTCAGGAGCGATGCAATACGTTCTGCCTCGGCGTCGGTTTTGAGGCCCAGCAGTATTTCCGTGAGCACTAGGCCGGGCAGGACAATCGGCTGGTTTTCGGCGATGGCGTGGGCGAGACGTTCCGCTTCGGCGGAGGGATGTCCGTTGAAGTAATCAATCCACGCGGAGGTGTCGGCGAGCATCAGAGCGGCTCGTCCGTTTCCTGCCGGCCAGTACGCAACTGAGCCAGGTCGCCGCGCCACTCGATTTTGCCACGGAGCGCCAACAGTTCCTGTTTTTTGAGAAGTTTTGCATATTCCGCCAGGGCGGAATTGACGGCGGCTTTTTTGGTGGTGAAGCGCCCGAGTGCGCAGACCTGTTCAAGCAGCGTCTCGTCAAGTTCAATGTGGGTTCTCATGGGGGTAATGGGAGTTGAATAGTTGTTTATTATCCCATGAGAATGATGGATTTGTGTGTCTCAGCGCGCCTCTTCCCAATGTTCGATCACGATCTGGAGGGTTAAAGCGCCGTTGTATTCGTTGACATCGAGGCGGTAGGCGGCGTGGATGGCGGCGGGCAGGGGGCCGGTTTGGGCAAACAGGATGGCGTCGTAACTGCGGGTGGGGGTGGCGAGGGTGAGGCGTAGGTGTCTTTCGCCGACGACGCGCTGATGAACCACTTCAAAGCGGTCGCTGAATGTGGGGACGGGAAAACCTTTGCCCCATACCTGGCGGTTGAGGAGCGTGGCGGTTTCCAGGCTGGCTTCGTGATGGGAGAGTGCGCCGTCGGTTTCGACGGTGTGTTCGAGGTCGGCGGGGGTGAGTAATTCCCGGGCGACGTTTTCAAATGCGGCGGAGAAGGCTTCCAGATTGTCTTCGCGCAGCGTCAGGCCACAGGCGGCGGCGTGGCCGCCGAAACGCACCAGCAGGCGGGGATGACGTTTGGCGACAAGATCAAGCGCGTCGCGCAGGTGCAGGGAGCGGATGGAGCGCCCCGAGCCGCGTAATTCTCCATCCCCGGCGGGGGCGAAGGCGATTACCGGGCGGTGCAGTCTATCCTTGACCCGCGAGGCGAGGATGCCGATTACCCCCTGATGCCAGGTGGGGTCGGCAAGACACAGGGTGTAGGGGGTCAAGGCGCGCACCGCCGCAAGCAGGTGGGTGGCGTCTTCTTCGGCCTTGGCGACCTGGGCTTCGGCGCTTTTGAGCATTCCCGCTTCGATTTCGCGGCGTTCACGGTTGAGGTCGTCGAGTTGTCCGGCGAGTTGCAGGGCTTGGGCTTCGTCATCGCAGAGCAGACATTCGATGCCCAGCGCCATGTCGTCGAGGCGTCCGGCGGCGTTGAGGCGGGGTGCCACGGCAAACCCCAGATCTTGCGCGGAGGCTTTTTCGGCGTTGCGCCGCGCTACCTTGAGCAGCGCGCGAATGCCCGGACAGGCCCGTCCGGCGCGGATGCGCCGCAGTCCCTGATCAACCAGGATGCGGTTGTTGTCGTCGAGGCGCACGACATCTGCAACCGTGCCAAGGGCAACCAAATCGAGGAATTGCGCGAGGTTGGGTTCCGCAGCGGCGGAGAATGCGCCCAAGCTGCGTAATTCGGCGCGTAGCGCCAGCATCACGTAGAAAATCACTCCCACCCCGGCCAGATGTTTGCTGGGAAAATCGCAGCCGGGCTGATTGGGATTGACGATACAGGCGGCTTGCGGGATTTCCTCGCCGGCGAGGTGGTGATCGGTGACCAGGACGGCCATACCCAGACGTTTCGCGGCGGCGACGCCTTCCACGCTGGCGATGCCGTTGTCCACCGTGAGGAGGATGTCGGGGCGCTGCCGGGCGGCCAGTTCGACGATCTCCGGGGTCAGGCCATAGCCGTATTCAAAGCGGTTAGGCACCAGGTAATCGACGTTTGCGCCGAATGTACGCAAGGCGCGCACTGCTACGGCGCAGGCGGTGGCTCCGTCGGAATCATAGTCGGCGATGACCAGGATACGTTTGCCGATGGCAATGGCGTCGGCGAGGCGGCGCGCCATGTCTTCGGCGTTGCGCAGCAGCGTGTAGGGAATCAGGGCCGCCAGTTCGTGTTCCATCTGGCGCGCCGAAACGACCCCGCGCGCGGCGTAGATACGCGCCAGCAGCGGGGAAAAACCTTGTTCTGTCAGCGTTTCAAAAACTTGCGCTGAGTAATGTCGGGATCGAATTCGGGACATGAGTCTTCGCCGGAATCAAGGTAGGCGAAGGATATCATGGCATTGGTGTCGCGCAAGCGGCGCGACAGCAGGCGGGCGATATTACGGTAAAGTTTGGCGCTCATGGTGGGGTTTTTCCAGAAATCCCCTTCCCCGACGCGCAATAACAAACATTTTTCGATGGCCTTGACGCTGGCGGAGCGCACGTCATTGTCCACCAGGGCCATTTCGCCGAAGCAGTTGCCGGCGAACAAGTGGCACAGGGGTTTGAAACCGCCGCTCGCGAGTTTTTTGCGGATTTCCACCTCGCCGTCGAGGATGATGTACATGAAATGTCCCGAACTGCCTTCGCTGAGGATATTTTCGCCGGCCCGGAACTGACATTTTTCGGCGTTGCCCAGCAGATCAACCAGTTCCGCTTGGGTAAAGCCGGAAAAAATTTCCACGCTTTCCACCAGGCGCAGCATGATGCGCTGCATATCGTGATAGGAAAGACTGTCTCTGTTCCAGATGCTCATGTTTCACCACTCCAATGTTTTTGCCGCGCGTCGATGGCGAGGCGGATTGCCGTGAACTGGTGTTTTAGCTGTTCATGGTATTCCGCCAGCGTTTCCCAATCCGGTACAGGGGGGCAAGCCTCTAGCGCGGCAGCCGTTCCGGCCATGATTTTGATGCCAAGATTACCACAAGACCCCTTGATTTCGTGCGCGGCCATGATCAGCGCGGCGCGGTTTTGTTCTTCGATGGCGCTGGCAATGTGGGCCATTGCGGTGGTGGTTGATGAGAGGAAAAGGCTGAGCAATTCGGCCAGGGTTTCCTGATCGTCGCCAATGTGTTCGCGCAGATAGGTGAAATCAACCAGTTCGTCCAGGGGGGCGGAGGCCGGGACTTGGGGCGCGTTGGCCCAGTGGCTGATGGCCTGGGCGAGTTTGGCGGGGGAGATGGGTTTGCTCAGGTAATCGTCCATGCCGACCGCCAGACAGCGCTCGCGGTCGCCGGTCATGGCGTTGGCGGTCATGGCGATGATGGGGACGTGTTTTCTTCCGGCCTCGTCGCGGCGGATTTGCGCTGTCGCATCAAAACCGTCCAGCACCGGCATCTGGCAATCCATCAGCACCACATCAAAGTCTTCGCCGCGCACCGCCGCCACCGCCTGACTGCCGTCGCCCACCGTGGTTACCCGGCAGTCCAGTTTGCCCAGCAGCAACTGGGCGACTTTCTGATTGACCGGGTTGTCTTCGACCAGCAGGACTTTGACGCCGGGGCGCAGCGCCACGGAAGTCGTGGGGCTTTCATCGGGGGCGATCCGGAGTGTGGTGACGGCGCGTAGCGGCAGGGTGAAGCTGAACGTCGAGCCTTCGCCGGCTATGCTGCGCAAACCCATTTGTCCGGCCATCAGTTCCACCAGCTTTTTCGATATTGCCAACCCCAGACCTGTGCCGCCGTATTTGCGGGTCATGGAACTGTCAGCCTGGGTGAACGACTCGAAGAGTTTTTCCTGCACTTCAGGAGGAATACCTATCCCGGTGTCGGATACCGAAAGAATCACTTCTCCCGGACGTTCGCCGGGAGCAGCCTGGATAATGATGCGGCCCTTTTCCGTGAACTTGATGGCATTGCCGAGCAGGTTGATCAGCACCTGCTTGATCCGTCCCGGATCACCGCGCAACAGCGCGGGAATAGCCGGGTCGCAGTGGTAGCTCAATTCCAGATGTTTGGCTGTGGCTTTGGCTGCGAACATCGAGTACACCCCGTCCAGCAATGGGGATAAGGCGAAATCGATGGACTCGATCTGCATTTTGCCGGCTTCGATTTTGGAAAAATCCAGGATGTCGTTGATGATGGTTAGCAGGCCGTTCGCCGAATCGCGCACCAACAGGGCGAATTCGCGTTGCTGCGCGGTCAGCCCGGTATCCAGAAGGATGTCGGTCATGCCGATCACGCCGTTCATCGGGGTGCGGATTTCATGACTCATGTTGGCGAGGAACTGGGATTTCGCCACATTTGCGGCTTCCGCGTGTTCCTTGGCGATTTTGAGCTGGGCGGTGCGGTGTTCCACCTCCTGCTCCAGTTCATCGCGGTGGCGGGCGAGTTTATCGTCGCGCTGGCGGATCAGCTCGAGCATTTCGTTGAAACGTTCGATGAGTACGCCAATTTCGTCGTGAGCATTTTTTTCCACCCGCAGGGAGAAATCCTGGCGCTGGGAAATGTCGTTCATGGTCGAGGCGAGTTTCTGGATGGGCTGGGAAATGACGGCCCGGAAACGATAGGCAATGAACAACGCGGCAAAAAATGCGGCGAGGGTTGCCAGCCCGACGAATTGCAGATTGCGCAGGAGTTTGTGGTAAACGAGCGACAGATCGTAAGCCAGATGTATCGTACCGACCCGGTCGCCTTCCAACTCCACCGGATAGTCGATGTGTATAGTCGCCATCCCGGGACTGCTGACGTCGTAGCGGGCAAAATCTTTCCCGTTTTGGTCGAGGATGACGCCCGTGACGACGCCCGGCATCTCGTTTAACACCAGCAGGCTTTTTTTCGCCCCCAGCGCATCGCCAAAGACTAGCGGCGCGCCGGAATTGGCGGCGATGACCTTGGCGAGTGAAGTCAGTTCTTCCACCGTGTCGCGTTGAAAGCGAGTGTAGATGTCAAACCCTTGCAAGGTCATCAGGAACAGCAAGGAAAATCCTGACGACAACATTACCGCCAGCATGATCTTGTGGGCAATGGCCATGTCGCGAAAGCGCTTCATTTGACACTCCTGGCCAGTTTGAGAATTTGCGCGCTGAATTGGATTCCGACCTGCCGCGCGGCCTCTATGTTGATATCAAATTGTACGCGCTTGCCAACGTTGATAAGCGCGATCATTCCCCCAGCCTGGCCGAATTCCTCTCCTTCGCCTATGGTCAGTGCGCCGGCGCGGGTGGCCAGATTGACCTGTTTGGCGTCGCCGGAGCCGGAGCCGAACGCTACGATATGACAACCTTTGAAGTCACTTTTGGCCCATTTTGTGCGGATTTCCCGTTCCTGGATTGTTTTTCCTTCCATTTTTACCAGTTCAGCGAGGTAACGGTCGTTTGTGCCGGAAAGACAAAGAATCAGTAGTCCAGGTGTCACGGACAGTGTTTCCGGCGGCCATTGCGTGAATTTGCCAAAATTGTAGACGAAGGAGGCTTTCACGACTTCTTCCGTCGGCCCTTCCTGTGCATGGGGTGTTGCAGCACATAGGCAGGCGAGAATAACCAGAAGGCGAGAAAAGGCCAAACTTGGCATGTCGCTAAAAGCGGAATACGCCGTTAAGCCGCAGCTGGCGTTCATTTTGAGGGAGTGCTTGGCGATCCGGGATACTTGGATCGAAAGACGCTGGATCCGCGAGTTGCTTGTTAAACAGGTTATAGATGCTCAGGAAATATTCGCGGTTACCGCCGCGTGGTGAATGCGAGAGCGTCAGGTTGGAAATCTGCGTCGCGGGGAGTTCCGTTGTGGTGGAAAGTCGTGCTCCGGTGTATTGCCATTCATAGCCGATGCGCCAGTCGCCAGGCAGGGGGGCGGAAAAATTGGCTTTGCCCAGATGCGTCGGAGAATTGGCAGGACGGGCACCGTTATCGTCGCGGGCAAACTGAAGGCTGTAACTGGCGCGCAAGCGATAGCCGTCCCAGTTTCGTTCGATTTCCAGTGCAGTGCCGCGTACTGCAACCGGTGGGCTGTTCTGATATTGCAATGCGTCGCTGGATACGTTGTAAGTCTGACCAATAAGATTGGTCATGCGGTAGTAATAAGCCTCTGCCGTAAGTCGCCAGGCGCCGGGCAGACTTTTTTCCATGATGACCTGATAGGTTTTGATCTTCTCGGAGCTGAGTGTCGGGTTGGCGAGTTGCTGGGTTCCGGGGCCACGATAGTCATAATAGCGTTCATAGGCATTGGGTGAACGGAACGCGCTCCCGTACAGGAGTTTCCAGTTGATGCTCGGGTTCTGGCGATAGATGAGGCCCAGACGCGGGCTGAGTGTTCCCTGGTCGCCTGAGGCGCGGTCAAAACGTCCTCCCAGCGTCATGCCCCAGGCCTCGTTCCAGGTGATTTCATCCTGCAGATAAGCGCCAAAACGCTGGCTGTGGCGTTGGCTATCCAGATATTCCACATAGGGAGTCAGGTCAAAGTTGCGTTGTGTCTGGCGGGTATTGTTCTGATATTCCAGGCCATATACCAGGAGATGCTGTTGATTGAGGCGCTGCAACAGCTTGGTTTCGATCCCCCACCAGCGTCCGTCGGCAATATCGCGGTTGATGTTGCCGGCATAGTTGAAGTCGCCCTGGTAGGCGTAATGACCATAATAAAGATGGGTTGAAGCATTTAAGCCATTGCCGAGTTCCCGTTCCCCCTTCAGGCTCACGAAGGTTTGCTCGTCCAGATAATAACTTGCCGGGTCGTTGAGCAGCGTTCCCAACGCCCCACTAGGAAGGCCCTTTTTGCGACTGGAGTGGGCCGCTTCAAAAGTGATGTTGTCACCGGAAAGCTTGGCGAAAAAACTTTGCTGGCGGGTGTAATCAGTGTTTTGTGCGTAGCCGTTGTTGTTGTCCGGGGTATTCAAATCGGCGAAATACAAATTGGGGCCGACAGCATTACGCGCGCTTGCTGAGAGCAGCAGATCCGCGCCGTTTTCCAATGTTGCGCCGAGGGTGGCGCGTCCGGCGCGGTCGTTGTGGCTGCCCAGGGACAGGCCGATTTCGCGGCCCTGAATATTTTCGCCTTTCTTGGTGATGATGTTTATCACCCCAAACAGCGCATTCCCACCATATACCGATGCCCCCGGGCCACGCACTACTTCCACTCGGTCAATCAGGTCGATATCGAGGATGAATTCGCTACCAACAAAGCCCGAGTCAAAAATGTTCTCATTGAGGCGGTAACCATCGAGCAATACCAGCAGGCGCATGTTGTAGTCGCCGGGAGGCGAAAAACCTTGTATTCCTGCGTAGCTGTATACACGATCCGATGAAACGTACATCCCGCGCACCGAGCGGAGCATGTCATCAATGCCGCGCCAGCCGTAGGTTTTGAAGTCTTCGGCGCGCAGTACGGATATCGAAGCGGGCGCATCGCTGGAGCGCTGCTTGTACTTGGATGCACTGTAAACTTCAAGGGAAACCAGTTGTTCCAGGGAAAACTGGGTTGGGTCGTTGAAGTGGTCTGCAGACTGGGCGCTCATTGTTCCACCAATAAAGCTTATAACCGCAAAAAACAAGCGGGCTTTGGTTCGGCTATTTGGCTGGTACATGAGAGTATTCTTCGTTGGGTTGAGGTTGTAGCAATATTAGGGGAAGGATTACTTTGGTTGATCTCGATTTTGGTAGATAGCAATTTCCCCACAAATATCGTTGAATCTTGCCCGGAACGTGGTTAAAACTGCGTTGATATTGTCCCAATCCGTTTCAATTGTTGCTCTTTCGATGGATGCCGCGAGTTCCGCCATCTCGGTTACCCCAATATTGCTGCATGCCCCCTTTATTTGATGGGCGAACGCCTTGACTGCCATGGCGTCTTTTTGTTTAACGGCATCGCCGAGCTTGGAAAGCAAGTTACCGGTTGATGTCTCAAAGACTTCAAGGAGTTCACCGATCAGCGGCTCATCTTCGCCGAAAAGATCCATCAGATATTCGATGTTGAGCTGGCATACGTAGGGGTCATGAATCATATTTCCATCTGATAAAGTGTTCGATCCGATCCTATTGGCAAGACTTTGATGTAAGGATAACGTGTTGTTGACTCTGGCAAGGAACTCGACTTTATCGATTGGTTTGTGGATGTAATCACTAGCGCCGGCTTCTAATGCCTGATTGCGGATGTCAGCTTCGTTGTACGCGCTGACCATAATGACAGGGACTTTACCGTTGCCAGGCAGAGTACGAAAGCGGCGAAGAAAGGTGATTCCGTCTATGTCAGGCATCATGTAATCGAGCAACACCAAGTCAGGATGATTGTTTTCACACCAGCGCAGGGCTTCGGACGGAAGGTCGTATGTATATGACTCGCAGAGTTCTATACGATTTACCAACGCCTTCATAACCATCAAATTGGTGAGATTGTCGTCAACGATCAATATTTTCATTATTTGGCCTGCTTGTCGGGTTAAGGGGGGAACAGTGTTACGCGATATTGTTTTCAGGTGAATCCGTTGGCTTGCCTACGCTCCCCAATACGTCCATCAATTCTTTTTTGTTGATCGGCTTGGTTAAATATCCATTTACCCCAGCGGAGAAACCGTTTTCTCTTTCGTCTGGCATGGCGGCAGCTGTGAGGGCAAATATGGGAATCGGATGTGTTTCGCCCCGTTCACTTTCTTGCTGCCGAATGATTTTCGTTGCCTCGATGCCGTCCATTTCGGGCATTTGCATGTCCATGAGTACGAGGTCAAAGTTTCCTTCGGAGTAAAGGCGCACGGCTTCCAAGCCATTGTTGGCCAGTTCGACTTTATGCCCCCATTTTTCGAGCAGAGCGGTAATCAGTTTTTGATTGACGATGTTGTCCTCGGCAGCAAGAACTTTCAGGGCTACAGCATTTTCACGGATGCTATGACGGGTAATGAGTTGGCTGGGGGGAAGCGGAGCAGTTTGCTGATGGTGCCCGAACAGTGTGCTGATCGACATGATAAGTTCATGTTGGCTAATCGGTTTCAGAAGATACGCTTCGATTCCTAATTCCCGACATCGCGAGGCTTGACCACGAACGCCGCTGGAGGAAAGCATAATGAACCGTGAATTTCCAAATTGAGGTTGTTGGCGTATCCTCTCCGCGACTTCAAATCCGTCCATCATGGGCATCTGGAAGTCGAGAAGTATCAGATCAAATGAGGCACGGTCTCTGGAGCTTGCCACCAATTCAAGTGCTGTGGGGCCATCTTTTGCTTCAGTTACGTCAATTCCCCATTGCGCCAAGGTTCGATTAAGAATGCTTCGGTTGACGGCATTATCATCGACCAGTAGAACTCGCATCCCGCGCAAATCTACTGTTGTTGTGGTTTCCTGAGTCGCTTCGCCGATCTCGAAGGGGAGGTTGATGTGGAATACACTGCCTTTACCCGGTTCGCTTTCTACCCATATATTTCCGCCCATCAATGCGGCAAGACGACTGGAAATTGAGAGGCCCAATCCGGTACCGCCAAAACGTCTTGTAGTAGAGGTGTCTTCCTGAGTAAATGCCTCAAAAATCAGCTTTTGCTTCTCCGGGGTAATGCCAATGCCTGTGTCATTTACCGAGAAATGTATTACTGCATGAGTGTTCTGGAGTGATTTAATGTCGATCTTCAGAAGGACTTCACCGTGTTCGGTAAACTTTATCGCGTTGTTGAGCAGATTGATCAGAACTTGACGGACTCGTCCCGGATCGCCACGCAAGTGCCGAGGAACATCCATGGCGATATCGTTGAGAAGCTCCAATCCCTTTTGCGTGGCGCGTAGCGCCAAAGGCTTGAGCATTTCGCTGATTAGTACAGTCAGGTCGAAGGGAATGGTCTCAACGGTGAGTTTCCCGGCTTCGATCTTCGAGAAATCCAGAATGTCGTTGATTATGTCGAGCAGGCTGTCGGCGGACGCTTTTACGGTGTTGAGGTATTCGCGTTGTTCGGGGGTCAGATTGGTGTCCAATGCGAGATCTGTCATGCCAATGACGCCGTTCATTGGAGTTCTGATTTCGTGACTCATCGTTGCGAGGAATTCTGATTTCGCACGACTGGCTTCCTGAGCGCGCAGTATGTTGATCTTTAGCTCATCTGTCATCATTTCCAGTTGCTGGCTCTTTTCACGGAGTTCCTTTTCCACCGCCTCACGATGTTCAATTTCAGCAGCGAGAGCAACATTACGTCCCTGAAGTTCAAAACGACGTTTGTCAGATTCAGCGACATCATCCTGCAACTTGCGGGTACGCCGCAGCATTCGGTCAAACAGTAACGCTGCAGCAAGAATAATCACGGGGAAAAAGCTGGCGGAATAGAGAAACCAGCGGGAAGTAATGTGCCCGTATATTTCGTCTTCCGCGAGTATGGTGACCAGTGAAACCGACAAGCCTGGAATAGTGGTGCGAATCGCCAGTTTTTTACTGAATGCACCGTTCCCCGGAGCAATATGTGATTCCAGAGGAGTTAAGGCGTTTTCGGAAATGCTGGCGAGTTGGATGGCTGAATCCTTTCCCAAAGAGCCTGGTCTGTTTGGAAAGGCGACTTCACGACCATCGGCTGTTACGATAATTTCCAGGTAATTGTTATTGTTATTTGCGGAAATCAGGTATTGGGAGAGCAGACTAAGATTACTTACTGTTACTACTGTTCCGCTGAATCGGCCCTTGAACAAGACCGGCGCTCGCGCAATGATGCGCTGTTGTTCGATGTCGATGAAGACTCCTGGAGCGTCACTATTCCCTTCAGGTAACGACAAGGCTTGAGTGCTGGGGGCGCTATCCACGAGTAGTTCGTTGGTTTCGCTGAAAAAGCCGATTCGGCTGTAGATGTTTTCCCCGCGAAAAATTTTTTGCTCGGCAATATGCTGGAAACGTTCTTCAATGGCGTCTAGGCTCGCATTCAGTCCGTATTGGGGGGACATGCCCAAGTCTTTGTTAATGAGGTAGGTCTGTATCTCGTGGATTTCCGACAATTCGACCGCGCCGATCCATCTCTCGGTGGCAAAATCATTGAGTGTCGAGGCGCGGCGTACGTTGTCCGCAGAAAGGCGGGCATTGGCCGCAACACGGAGTTGTTCGTTGGAGTGGAAACCGTTCCAAAGCAGCAGCAAAGAATAACCGAAAAAGATGACCGCGATGATTAGCGGCCATCTTTCAAGGAAACGGTGAAACGAGGGAGGCATGTCAGGCCTGCTTTATTTTTGCTTGGTGAAGAAGTCCGGGAAGTAACGCTTGATACCCCGATAGTGTTTGTTTACGAGCTTTTCATAAGTTCCATCCGCTTTAATCTTGCGCAAGTATTCATTAAACGCGTCGCGCAGTTCCGGCGATGATTTGGGGAATGCCGCTGCCAGTTGCTGTTCTCCAGAAATCGGGCCAATAACTTTGATTTTCCCCGCCCATTTTTGCAGATCGAGAATTGCGTCAGGTACGTCGAGCAATGTAAATTCCGCTTCGCCTTTTAACAGAGCCGGCACCATTTCGTTGAGATTGCTGCTGCGGGTATAAGTCTTCAGGTCAAAGCCCTTGTTTTTCAGGCCATAATTGGCAGGATCCAAACAGGTTCGTTCCATAACTAACAGGCTTTTCCCGCCGATGATGGATTTGGTTTCATTGATATCCTTGCCCAGGTCAGGGCTACCTTTGATCGGTGTGTAGGTCGATTCGGCACGAGCCACTAACAAAACCTGCGAGGGAAAAGTGGGTTCCGAGTACAGGAGAACTTTCTCACGCCAGGGCAACATGGTGAACCCGGCCGCGATCATGTCGCCTTTTACGGGGCGGGTATTTTCGAGCAGAACGTCGTCACCCTTGCGCACGACATCCTTTCCCAGCAGGTCGCCGATAACATTATAGAAATCGGAGTACACCAAATGGTATTTGACGCCGATGTGCTTGGCGAACCCCTGCACCAAGTCAACATCGAATCCTTCGCCGTCACCTGTCACGAAGTTGGCATAGCGGATTCCGATATGGCGAATTTCGCCGCGATCCTTGATTTCCTTCAGGTCGGCAGCCCATCCCTGAGCCATGAAGCCGAAAAATACAATCGTGAACAGACATTTTAAGATGGAACGGAAGGTATTCATTTCCTGACTCCTGGTGACTGAATGGTTGTATATGGGAAATGTCCAGCTGAAACGAGGACAGTCAACTAGAAATAGAACGGCGAAACGTCGCAATAGCTAGTTGTTCTTAAATCTGCAGATTGCGAGAACGTGGATTCAACACAACCTCCGAATTTAAGGTTAGTTCTTTCACGAGCTAATTCCAACCATCTTGGTTCCGAGCGTTTCATCCTGATAGAAGCTGCGGACTTCCAGGACGGCGTCCCATTCGGCGAGAAAGGCTTCGACGCAGGCGGGGTCGAAGTGTTTGCCGGCGTTGTTGCTGATGTGGTCGCGAGCGCGCTCAACTTCCCAGGCCAGTTTGTAGGGGCGGGTGGAAGTCAGGGCGTCGAATACATCGGCGACTGCGACGATGCGGCCCAGCATCGGGATGGCCTCGCCGGCCAGACCATTGGGATAACCCGTGCCGTCGAATTTTTCATGATGGGCAAGGGCGATTTCCGCCGCCATTTGCAGGAGTTTGTTGCTGGTCGAACGGCCTTGCAGTATCTCCCAGCCGATTTTCGAGTGTTGCTTCATGATGGTGAATTCGGCGTCGTCGAGTTTGCCGGGTTTGAGCAGGATATTGTCGGGAATCCCGACTTTGCCGATGTCGTGCATCGGTGCTGCATCCAGCAGCAGGTCAAGTTCCTTTTCCGGGAGTCCGAGGCGCGCCGCGATCATGCGCGAATATTGGGCCATGCGCAGGATGTGCGCACCGGTTTCCGGATCGCGGTATTCCGCAGCCTTCGACAGGAGAAAAATGGTTTCGCGTTCCCGCACCACCAGTTCGGCGAGGGCCTTCTTTACTTCCTGGGCCAGCCAGTCGGCGCGGTTTGCCAGTTGTTTCTGGCTGCGCCGCAGCGCCAGCGCGTTTTTGGTGCGCGCCAGAAATTCGGTTTTGTCGATGGGTTTGTTGAGGAAATCGTTGGCTCCCGCCTCCAGCGCCTGATAGCGAACCTCCGCCTCGTGGTCGGCGGTGACCATGATGACCGGGATTTCCTTTTTGCCGTGCATGGCGCGGAAACGTTGCAGGAAGGTGATGCCGTCGATTTCCGGCATCATGTAGTCGAGCAGAACCAGGTCGGTTTCATTTTGTGCGCACCACTCCAGCGCTTCAGCGGGCAGTGTGAAAGTCAGCGGCGTACAGTCTTCGATGCGCGACACCAGGGTTTTGAGCACCATCAAATTGGTGGGGTTGTCGTCCACGATCAGGATGTTCAACATTTCATTTCCTTTCGATAAACGTGGGGCTCGCTTGGCGAGTCAATAGAGTTACAGCGCCCGGTGTTGGCGGGTTTGCGGGCGAGGTCGAAGAATGACGGCTTCATGATGCGCCGCCAGATTTGCTTTTGATGGCCTGGATGGCGTCGCCGACCTTGGCGAATATGGCGTCGAGTTCCTTGCATAACTCGCGGCTGCGCGGCCAGTCTTGCGCCGCAGCGGTTTTTTCCAGTTCGGCGGCGATTTCCGCCATCGTATCAACGCCCAGATTGGCGCACGCGCCCTTGGCCTGGTGCGCCAGTCCCTTGCTTTCCGGCGCATCGCCGCGTTCCACGGCGGCGCGTAATTTGTCGAGCAGGATGGTGGTGGAGTTGAGAAAAACATCCAGCAGGTCGGCGATCAATTCCGGTTCGTCACCGATGAAGTCGGTGATCCGCGCCAGGTCGATAAGTTGTCCGTGAGTGTGCTTCGGAGCTGGGGGAGGTTCGACGGCAACCGGCTTGTTTACCCAGTTGGAGAGCGCTGACGCGAGTTTTTCCGGGCTGACCGGTTTGCTGACGTAATCATCCATGCCCGCCGCCAGACAGCGTTCGCGGTCACCCTGCATGGCGTTGGCGGTCATTGCAATAATCGGGATGTGTGCGCCGTCGCCCTGCTCGGCCTTGCGGATGATGGCGGTGGCTTCGAAACCATCCATCACCGGCATCTGGCAATCCATCAAAATCGCCGCGTAAGGCAGGACTTCCGCCGCTTCCACGGCCTCCACGCCGTTGTTGACGATGTGTACCGTGTAGCCGAGTTTGGTGAGTTGTAACTGCGCGACTTTCTGGTTGGTCGGGTTGTCTTCGGCGAGCAGGATCAGGCGGCGGTTTTTCAGGGCTTCCTGAATGGCCGGCGAGGTCGCGAGTGCGGCGGGTGTCTGCGGGGCCGGATTTTTTTGCGCCGTTTCACCCAACTCTGCGTCCGGGTCGGCGTACGCGGCGAGCAACGGCAAGGTGAACCAGAATATTGACCCTTTTCCGGCCTCGCTGGTGACCCCGATGTCGCCGCCCATCAACTCGACGAGGCGTTTGCTGATCGCCAGTCCCAGCCCGGTGCCGCCGTATTTGCGGGTGGTCGAGCTATCCGCCTGGGTGAACGACTGGAACAGGCGCGCCTGGGTCTGTGGCGACATGCCGATGCCGGTGTCGTGGATTTCGAAACGGATCATCCGGTGGGTTTCGTCGCTCAGGACGCGCGCCTGGACTTCACCGTGTTCGGTGAATTTGATGGCGTTGCCGAGCAGATTGAGGAGCACCTGGCGCAGGCGCGTCGGGTCGGCGCGCAACAGCCTGGGCAACGCCGGGTCGATGAAGGTCGCGAGGCTGAGTTTTTTCTCGCGGGCCTTGGCGGACAGCAGTTCGGAAACCCCTTCCAGGATGTTCGCCGGCGAGAAATCGGTAATCTCGATTTCCATCTTGCCGGCTTCGACTTTGGAAAAATCCAGGATGTCGTTGATGATCATCAGCAGGGAATGCGCGGAATCCCGGACGATGCCGGTAAATTCGCGTTGTTCGGTGTCGAGCGGGGTGTCGAGGAGCAAATCCGTCATGCCGATGATGCCGTTCATCGGGGTGCGGATTTCGTGGCTCATGGTGGAGAGGAATTCGGATTTCAGCCGCGATGTCTCCAGCGCCTGGTCGCGGGCGCGGCGCATGGTTTCTTCGGCGCGTTTGCGCGGGCCGATGTCGGAAATCAGGCCGATGTAATGGGTGATCTGATCCTTGTCGTCGCGTACCGGCGAACATTGCAGTTCCACGTCGTAAGGTGTGCCGTCCTTGTGGCGGTACACGGTTTCGCCACTGAAGCTGCGCCCCTGAGCAAGCGCCTCACCCATCCCGGCGAGCAGGGTCAGGTCGGTTTGCGGGCCGTTGAGCAGCGCGGTGCGGCGGCCCAGCACTTCCCGGGGTTCGTAACCGGTGATCCGGCTGAAACCGGGGTTGGTATAGAGGATGGTGGTTCCTTCAGCGCCGAAGTCGGTGTCAGTTATCAAGAGGCCCTGGTCGATGTTGCGAATCGCGGTTTCGATCAGCTTGAGGCGGGTGCGGGTGACGGCTTCCTGGGAAATATCGCGTTTGATGGCGATGAAATGGGTGATTTCATTGTCCTCGATAATCGGGGTGATGGTCATCTGTTCGGGGTACAGACCGCCGTCCTTGCGCCGGTTGATCAGTTCCCCTTCCCAGGCTTTGCCGGAGAGCAGGATATTCCACATGTTTTCGTAAAATGTGTCGTCGTGACGCCCCGATTTGAGAATGCGGCTGTGTTTGCCGATGACTTCCTCGGGGGCGTAGCCGGTCACTTCGGAGAAAGCCCGGTTGACGTATTCGATCAAGCCGTTGCGCGCGGTGATGGCGATCATATTGGCCGCAGCGTCGAGGGCGGCTTTTTGCAGGCGGATCAGGGCTTCGCTTTGCTGGCGCCGGCTGATGTCCTGGAAGGACACCAGCGAACCGACCAGTTGGTTGTGCTGGAACAGTGGGATGGCGCGGTAGGAAACCGGGATGAAACGTCCGTCGCGGGCGATGAAGTGTTCCTCGCCAGCCAGGGGCGAGACGTTCAGCAGAACGTCCAGCAGGGGGCATTCCTGGTTGGGGAACGGTGCGCCGCTGGGGCGGGTGTGGTGCACGGCGGAATGGATGGTGACGCCGTTCAGTTCCTCTTCGCGCCAGCCGAGAATGTTTTCCGCCGAGGCGTTCATGAAAGTGACGCGGCCTTCCATGTCGGTGGCGTAGATGCCGTCGCTGAGGGTGTTGAGGATGGCGGTGTTTTGTTCGCGCAGGCTGTTGATTTCATTACGCGCCGCGATGGCGTCGTCGAGCGCGGTTCCGAGGCGCTGGTTGGCGTAGTTGATGCGGCGCAGGAACAATACCCCGACGATGCCGGCAAATATCACGACGATGCCGATCAGGCCGATTTCCACGAGCTTTAGGCGTTGGCGCTGAGTTTGAAGCTGGGTTTCCAGCTCGCGCAATTCCTTGTCGCCTTCGTAAAACAGGCGGTTGGCGTTTTCTTCGAGACGCTCGAAATAGGGCGGCAATTGTTTGAGAAACAACGAGAGTTTTTCCTCGATGCGGAAAAAACTTTCGCGGTTGCCGCTTTCCTGATGCGTCCAGCGTTGTTCCAGCAGCGCCTGTAATTCGCCGGTTTTGTCGTTCATCTGGTCGAGCAACGGAACAATCTCGATTTGTTCGAGGACGAATTCCTTCTTTTGTTGCTGCGGGCGATAGGTGACTTCGCGCAGGATGTCGTCAACACCTTCCAGATTCAGCGGGGTCTCGCGGCGCACCGTGCCGCCCTCTTTGAGCACCGTCATGTCGTGCAGAAGTTTTTCCGTATGTTTGTCGATGATGCCCCGAATGCGTTTCATGCCGCCGGGGTTGTTGGTCATCGTCATGCGGTAGAAATCCTTCTCGATGTCGTAAATGCCGCGCACGATTTCTTCGCCGATGAATAGCCGCGCCTGCTCGTTGAGGCCGCGTTGGTGCAACTCTTCCTGCAAATGGGAGAAAAATTCCAGCAACACCAGCACCAGAACGACGCTCAGCAAAAATACGCCGGCCAGCCAGCGGATGGCCGCGCCGACGTTCATCAGTTCCTGGTTGCCCGGCGCAGCGGGAGTAGCGGGTTTCATCGCGGAGCGGTATCGGCCGGAATAGTGATCTTGTTGTCGAGGAAACCGTGTTTGCGGAAGATGGCCTGGCCTTCTTCGCCGGCGCTGAAGGCCATGAAACGGCGCGCCGCTTCGGGGTGTTTCGAGTGGGTCAGGAGATTGAGCAGCAAGGCTTGGGGTTTTGCCACCTTGGCGTCGAGATCGATGATGTCCACCGCAGCAACGTTATCCTGGAAAAAACCGACGGCGCGCCAGTTCATCGCCAGATCAGCTTCCTTTTTCTTGAGGGTGTTGACCAGGGTGCGCGAATCCGGGGAGAGGAAGGCCGCCGATTTCACCACTGCTTCATAGATGCGCAACGCATCGAGAATGTCCTTGGATTCCTTGCCGACGCTGCCCGAGGATTCGTTGCCGATGATGACCGTCAAATCCTTGCGCAACAACTCGCGCGGGTCGCTTTTGACCGCTTTGGGATTGCCTTTTTGCACCATCAGCGCCATTTGGTTGTAGCCGATGGTGACGAATTCACCCAACAGACCTTCTTTCAGATGAAGGGTGCGGAAGGTAGGTTCACCGGGCAGGTAGAGGTCGCCCAGTCCGCTTTTTTTAGCCGATTGATAAAGATCCTCCGAGCCGCCCTGAGCGATGGTGACTTTGATGTTTTCGCGTTTTTCAAAGGTTTGGGCGATTTCGGTCATGGGCCGCACCATGGTGATGCCGCAATACAGCAGCAATTCACCTTTGGCGGTGTCGGCCAGGCTGGGCACGGCATTTACAAAAAAGACGAGCAAGGTCAGATAACGGAAGAAGATGGATAACATGATTTGCTCCTGTTGAAAGGAAGTTTTAACACTAAAAATTAATGGGAGAGCTTATTCTTCAGACGGAAAACGGCTTTTTTGTCCCGCCTGGAGTTGTTTGAACAAGTCTTCCAGTTTTTCCTGCAATCCCCGGATTTGTTCCCAATCCTGCTCGGCTACGGCCATTTCCAGTTCGGCAGCGCAATCCGCCATTACCCGTACCCCGAGGTTGGCGCACGACCCTTTGGCTTCGTGGGCGAGCAGCTTGATGGCGGTGCTGTCGCGCCGGTCTACTGCGCCGTGCAGTTTGCCCAGCAGGGTGGTGGTGGATGAATCGAAAACCTCTAGCAATTCGGCGATCAATTCCGGGTCGTCGCCGAAATATTCCTTTAACCAGGCGATGTCCACACAGGGGATCTGGGCAGCGCCAGCGGGCTTTTCCTCACTGCTTTCCGGCGCGGCGGCTTCGTTGCGGCGGATCGTCCAGTTGTTCAATACCCGACCGAGTTTATCGGGACTGACCGGTTTGCTGACGTAATCGTCCATTCCCGCAGCCAGGCAGCGTTCGCGGTCGCCCTGCATGGCGTTGGCGGTCATGGCGATGATCGGAATACGTTCTCCGCCACCGAGTTCTTCCATCTTGCGGATGGCGGCGGTGGCTTCAAACCCGTCCATGACCGGCATCTGGCAATCCATCAGAATTGCCGCGTAGGGAAGCATCGTCACTGCTTCCAGTGCTTCCTTCCCGTTGTTGACGACGTGTACCGCGTAACCGAGTTTGTTAAGTTGGAGTTGCGCGACTTTCTGGTTGGTCAGATTGTCTTCGGCGAGCAATATCAGGCGGCGGGTGGTGAGGGCTTCCTGAATGGTTGGTGCGCCGCCCGCTGCGGGGGCGTTGCCGTGCTCCGGCAAGGTTTCGACGATGCTTTCCTCGACTTTGGCGGCGATGCCGTCATACAACTGCGACTGGCGCACCGGCTTGGTGAGATAGGCGGAAAATCCGGCCTCCTTGGCCTGACCGACCAGATCGCGCTGGTCGAACGCGGTGAGCAGCAGCAAGCGGGTGTGGTCGAATTTTTTCTCGGTGCGGATGGCGTGGGCCAGATCAATGCCATCCATTTCCGGCATGGAAAAATCCACCAGAGCGATGTCGTAGGGTTTGCCGTCGGCGACGGCGCTGTGCATCAGGGCAAGGGCTTCCTTGGCGCTCGCCGCTCCGTCGCTGGTCATGTTCCAGGAATACAGATAGCGGTGCAGAATTTCCCGGTCGGTGCTGCGGTCGTCCACCACCAATACCCGCATTCCGCGCATTTCTTCGAGGCGCGGTTGGGGAAGGGTGTGACTGTGCAGGGAGGGAATCAACGGCAGGTTGAACCAGAATGTCGAGCCTTTGCCTTCTTCACTGTTTACCCCGATTTCACCGCCCATCAGTTCGACGAGACGTTTGCAGATTGCCAGCCCGAGGCCAGTGCCGCCGTATTTGCGGGTGGTCGAGCTATCCGCCTGGGTGAACGACTGGAACAGGCGTTCCAGTGTTCGCGGGGACATGCCGATGCCGGTATCGGCAATTTCAAAACGCACCATCCAGTTTTGTTGGTCGGACAGGGCGCGTACCTGGATTTCCCCGCTTTCGGTGAATTTGATGGCGTTGCCGACCAGGTTGACCAGCACCTGGCGCAGGCGCATCGGGTCGCCGCGCAGGTGACCGGGGAGACTCGGGTCGATGAAGGTCATCAACGAAAGTTTTTTCTCGCGGGCTTTGGCGACCAGCAGTTCGGCGGCGCCTTCGACGATGTGCACCGGCGAGAAATCGGTGATCTCGATTTCCATCTTGCCGGCCTCGATTTTGGAAAAGTCGAGGATGTCGTTGATGATGGTCAGCAGGGATTGCGCCGAGTCCCGGACGATGCTGGTAAAGTCACGCTGCTCAGGGTTGAGCGGGGTGTCGAGGAGCAAATCCGTCATGCCGATGATGCCGTTCATCGGGGTGCGGATTTCATGACTCATGGTGGAGAGAAATTCGGATTTCAGGCGCGAGTTTTCCAGCGCCTGATCGCGCACACGGCGCATGGTTTCCTCGGCCTGTTTGCGCAGGCTGATGTCGGACAGCAGGCCGATGAAATGGGTGACTTTACCTTTGTCGTCGCGCACCGGCGAGTATTGCAGTTCCACATCGTAGGGCGCGCCGTTTTTGTGACGGTATACGGTTTCGCTGCTGAAACTGCGCCCCTGAGCGAGCGCTTCGCGAATTTGGGCGAGTATCCCGAGGTCGCTTTGCGGGCCGCGCAGGACGGCAGTGCGTTTGCCCAGCACCTCTTCCGGCGCATAACCGGTGATATGGCTGAAACCGGCGTTGACGTACTGGATTTCCATGCCGTCGTCGGTGAGGTTGGTGCCGGTGATCAGGATGCCCTGATCGATGTTCTGGATCGCCGTTTCGATCAGTTTGAGGCGGGTTTTGGTTTTTGATTCTTCGGTAATGTCGCGCTTGATAGCGACGAAATGGGTGATTTCACCCTCCTCGATAATCGGTGTAATGGTCATCTGCTCGGGGTAGATGCTGCCGTCCTTGCGGCGGTTGAGCAGTTCGCCTTCCCAGGGTTTACCGGCGAGCAGGACGCTCCACATGGTTTCGTAAAAAGTGATGTCCTGTTGGCCGGATTTGAGAATCCGACTATGTTTGCCGACGACTTCTTCTATGACATAACCGGTGGTTTGGCAGAACGCCGAGTTGACGTATTCGATGACCCCGTTACGGGCGGTGATGGTGATCATGTTGGCCGCTGCGTCGAGAGCGGCTTTTTGCAGGCGGATCAGCGCTTCGCTCTTCTGGCGCTGGGTGATGTCCTGGAACGAAATCAGCGATCCGATGGTTTCGCCGTCCTGCACCAGTGGATTGGCGCGGTAGGATACTGGCACCATGTGGCCGGCGCGGTTGATGAAATGCTCCTCACCGCTGAGCGAGGCGTTGGCCTGCAATACGCCCAGCAGGGGACATTCCTCGGCGGGGAATGGTGCGCCGTCGGGACGGCTGTGGTGGAGGGTCTGGTGGGCGTGTTTGCCGATCAGCTCCGCTTCGCGCCAGCCCAGTATGGTTTCTGCAGCGGCATTCATGAAGGTGACGCCGCCGTTCATGTCGGTTGCGTAAACGCCGTCGCTGAGGGTGTTGAGCATGGTGCGCGTGAGTTCTTCGTTCTGCGCGCGCAGGCGTTCGTTGGCGTCGTTGAGTTCCCGCGAATTGACTTCCAGAGCGTTTTCCATCATCGCTCGTTCGCGGTCTTCCTCCTCGTAATGCTCGCTGATTGTCGTCAGCATCGCCTCCCACTCGGTGGGAACGGCAAAATCCTTACCCAGATGGCGTTGCAATTGGCGCTTCAGGAGGCGGTGCATTTAGTGTTTAGTGCTTAGTGTTTAGTGTTTAATGGCGGGCGCCGGGGCGCGCATAGGGTGACGCGTCCATCCAGCGCCAAACACGGCTTATTATTCGTAGATGGTGGTCAGCGTCATCGTCTGATTGTGTAACTGGCATTGCAGAATGTCGCTGAACGGGGCCAGTTCGCCGTACGAGTAGAAACCCGTGATGGCGGTATGGTCGCCGAGGTTGTCGCGGACGATTTCCAGTTCTTCCTCGACCAACTGACCGAGCACCAGGCGGCGGCCCACACAACTGACCACCAGGCACAGCCCGTTTGCTCTGGGATTGCCGGGCTTGGCGGCGGCAGCGGCCAGGCCTGCGCTGTCAATGAGGTTGTCGAGGTTGGTTTTCATCAATTTGCATAGGTAACCTTGCGGCACGTCGCCGGCGAAAGTCAGGCTTTGCGCGTCTTCGTCGATGGCCAGCAGGGTGCGGATGATGGGTTTGGCGTTTTTGTCGGCCTGTACGCTCAAGGGAAAACGCAAACCGCTGCCGGGCAGTTCGGCGGCCAGGTCGCCGAGATATTTTTTGTACAACGCCAACGCCGGTTGTCCGTCGATTTCGTAAACGACATTGGCGGCGGATTTGGTGACCACCCGCTCCGCGCCGAATTCCTGCCATCCGGCAAAGCAGCCGCTTTTAACCATGAGTTCTCCGTAAAACCCGATTGCCGCGATACGTCCCGATTTGGCGGGAGCGTCGGCCATTACCCAGGTTTTGCCGAAGCGGGTTCCGTCGCCCGCCAATCCGCCGGTAACGGCGATACCGGAGCGGTTGAAGCCTTTCGCCAGATCGCTGCCGTTGACGGTGAGCCCGTCGGACAACACAAACACATGGCGCAGAGTGTCGCTGTGGAGTTTTTCCGCCAACTGGGCAGCCAGCCCTTCGACGTTTTCGCCGGGCTGGATGTCGCTGACCACCATTTTGATCGAGCCTTGCTCGAAACGGATGGCGGTGGCGACGATGTCGCCGTCGTTGAGGCTGGTGTCGAAGACGCTGCCGGAGGACGAGCAGCCAACAATATGGGCTTTCGGAAAACGCGATTTTAGTTCGTCAAAACAAGCCGCTTCGCGGAAATGCTCGGCATCGGCGAAGGCCAGCACCAGATCGGCGTCGGCAAACGCGGGATCGGTTCGCGCCCAGCCGGTTGCGGGTGTCCACAGAAATTGGCTTGTTTTCATTTTGGGTATCTCCAATGGCGATTGCAGGAAGAGGGATTTAAGTGAAAAACAGTTTTGAATGCTTGGTGTTTAGTGCTTAGTTGAGCTCGCCGCGCGAAGCGCATTCCATAACTCAACACTCAACATTCAAAACTAAAAACTGCTTTTACTTATTACCAGCCCGATTGTAATGAGCAGGGCAGGTCGGCGCAAATTTTGTTGCGACGGGAACGCCGCTATTCAGCCGTTGCGCCAGAATTTCCATAAGTCGAGGCGGGAGATTTCCACGCTTTGATTACCCGGCGCAATAACTTCGAGTTTTTTGATTCGTCCCTTGGCCAAGGCGTTTTTCAAGGGGAGCAGCCAACGTTGTTCGAGGGTATCCGGGGTTTGCCCGGTGGCGACGATAAGGCAGTCCGCGTCGCTGGACAGGCATTCGTCGGCGTTTGCCGGCAGCGCGCGCAGCGTCGCCGCTGTGGCGTTCGCCAGCCCCTTGGCCAGCGGGGCGTCGGCATAGATGACTGGACACGGCGCATGGGGCATCTCCAGGCGTATTCCGCCGCCCCATAACCAGACGCTGTTGACCGTCGCCCGGCCTTGTTCTTCGCGCGCCGTGTTGCGCGGATCGGCATGGAGCAGCATCTGGATTTCGTTGAGCAGCTTGAGCCAAACCGGGCCTTGCGGGAGGAAGGGGCGGATTTCGCGGCCCAGCACCTGCGTCAGCGAGTGGGTGTGCGGGCCTTGCCGGTCGGCCAGGCGGAGGTACCAGCGGTGCGGATGAGGGGCGAGAAAACTCAGGCCGTCAGTCGCGAAATGTTGTTCCAGCGCGTCGCGCCAGTGTTGCGCCTCGTCGGCGCTGACCGCCAGTTGCGGCCCGCCGAAGAGGATCAGGTGGTTGCGCATCAGACGCAGGTTGACCGGGTCGGCGCACAACCAATAGGCGTCGCCGGGGTCGATACCTTCGCCGAGCAAAGACCACGGCGCGACCGGCCAGTCGTTTTGGCGGGGGATGCCGAAAGCTGCGCACAACCAGGCTTCCGCCTCCTCCGGGGGAGCGGCCAGGCGCTGACCGCGCGCCCCGATGAGGCGCAAGGTGGGCAGGTCGGCGGCAGGGAGGCGGGGAAGCAGCAGGCGGCAATACATGGCAGGGGATTAAACCACGCCGACCCGCAAGGGCCAAAATAATAGATGAAGGATGAAGGGCGTGGGATCGGTCGCGAAGCGCATTCCTCCACTAAACACTAAACATTCAAAACCAAACACTGCTTTTGCTTATGTTAGTAGTCACTTCCGCTGCTACGCCCGTGGGATGGCGACATTGGCTGAGAGCAAGGAAGGGCGCGGCTTTCCGGGGGGGCGGTTGGATGTGGGGCGGAGCCGGAAACCGGAAGGCCCGGAGGACATTGGCGCGGATGAGGAAATACTCCTTGGCTATTTGTTGACTGTTTTCCTATACTATCTGCGGATGCCCGGATTTACGTGGTTTTTCATACGCGGATTGTTGACGATGTAGGCCAGTCATGTTTCTAATGGCGGGGATTGCGCGAGCTGCGCAAGAGCACCCGGAGGTGGAGGGCATAAAAATGACAAAAACTGCTCAGGGTAAGGGACATTCGCGGCTGGCCTGGCTGGTGTTGATCGCCGGGCTGGTGCTGACCGCCGCGTCCTGGCGCATGGCCGCACAACGCGAGGAAGAAGACTCGCGGCGGATTTTCACGATCCATATGAACGATACGCTGCAAATCGTGCGCCAGCGTTTCGATGTCTACGTCAATTTTCTCTACGGTGCGCGCGGTCTGTTTGCCGCTTCCGAGCGGGTTACCCGCCAGGAATGGAAAAACTACGCCTCTACCCTGACGCTGGAGAAGCGTTATCCGGGCATCGTTTCCTTCGGTTTTATCCGCCATGTTTCCCATGCCGACAAGGCGCGTTTTGAAAGGTCGGTGCGCGACGAAGCGGCGCGGCGCGGGCGGCCCTGGCCGGATTTTGCGATTACCCCGGCGGGGGTGCGCGACGAATATTTCCCGGTGGATTTTATCGAGCCGGACGACCCTCATGGCAATCTGATGGGGTTTGACCGGGGCGTTGATCCCGATACCCGCCATATTCTGGAATTCAGCCGCGACAGCGGCAACGCGGCGATGAGCGGCAGATTGCGGGGGCCGCAGGAAGCGGATAGCCGTCCCAATCTGATTATTGTCCTGCCGGTTTACCAGGGGGGGGAACCGCCGACGAGTGTGGCGGAGCGCCGCCGTCTGCTGGAAGGTTTCGTCGCTGTGCGGATCAATGTGGACGAGATGTTCCGGGGATTGCTCGGCGCGGGGATACTCAGCGAGTTGTTTTTCGAGTTGTACGACGGCGGCGCGGTAGCCGCCAAACCTAACTCGCCGAGCCGCGACAATCTACTCCATGCGGTGGCTGGCGAAGTCGATTTACGCGGCGCTACGCCGCATAACACCCTGAAAATCCAGCAGCGCGAAAATATCGAGTTGGCGGGGCGCAACTGGGTGTTTTTTTTCGGTCGCGAGGCGGGCCAGTCCGATCCGGGGAGCCGCGTTGAGTGGCTGGTGCTGACCGGCGGCCTGATGGTGACAATGTTGGTGTATGCGTTGGTGCTGGTGCTGGTGCATCAGCGGCGCAGCGTGATGGACGAGGTTACCCGCCAGGAATCGCTGTTTTCCCAGGTGCTGGATGCCTTGCCGGTAAACGTGTTGCTCAAGGACAGCGAGGGCCGCCTGACCCTGGTTAACGACGAAACCTTGCGCACCCTGGGATTGACCAAAGAGCAGGTGCTCGGCAAAACCGATTTCGACCTGTTCCCGGAGGACGTTGCGCAGACTTTGCGTGACTATGACGATGCGGTGCGGGCGCAGGGCGGATTGGTGGTGCGTGAGGAAAAACTGCTGCGCAACGGTGTCGAAAAAACTCTGCTGGCCGGCAAGAAGATGATCCATTTGCCGGATAGCGGCGAACCGATGTTGCTGGGCTTTTCCTTCGATATCGGCGAGATGAAGAACATTGAGCGCGAGTTGGAGCAGCAGCGACGTTTTATCCAGCAAGTAGTGGATACCGATCCCAACCTGATTTTCGTCAAGGATGGGGAGGGGCGCTTTGTTCTGGTCAACAAGGCGGTCGAGGACTTGTTCGGGATACCCCGCGAATGGTTGATCCGCAGACGCGACATCGAAGTTCATCTTCATGACGAGGAGACAGCGGTTTTCGAGCAGATTGACCAAGAGGTGCTCCGCACCGGCGAGGAAGTCGTGCTCAACGAGTCATTCACCCGCCCCAACGGCGAGGTGCGCTGGCTCCAGACAGTCAAACGTCCTTTGCCGCAGCCCGACGGCAAAGTGCATGTGCTTGGGATTTCGGTAGATATCACCGAACAGAAGTTGAGCATGGATGCCTTGCGCAATAGTGAATTGCGCCTGCGCGCCATCCTCGACAACACCAATTATTCGATTATTTCGACTGAGGTGGGTGGAACCATCCGCACCTTCAACCGCGCCGCCGAACGGATGCTCGGATATACGGCGGCGGAAGTGGTAGGCAAACACACCCCGGCGCTGATCCACGATGTGGGGGAAGTGACAGAGCGCGCCGCTGAATTGAGCCGCGAACTGGGGCGCGAAATCTCGCCGGGATTCCAGGTGATGACCGCCAAAGCCAGTCAGAGCGAGGCGGATGAACGCGAATGGACGTATATCCGCAAGGACGGCAGCCGCTTCCCGGTATTGCTGTCGATTACCGCCTTGCGCGACCGGCGGGATCGGATCAACGGCTACATCGGCATCGCCACCGACATCACCGAGCGCAAGATGTTGGCACAGGCCATTACCATGGCGCGCGCCAACGAATTGAGCCGTTCGGTGATTAACGCGCTGGGCGAAGGCGTGATTGGTGTGGACAACGACCTGGCGATTACCTTCGTCAATCCCGAAGCCGAAAAAATGCTGGGCTGGCGCGAGAACGAACTGATCGGCAGGACGGTGTGCGACGTGGTGCATGGCTGCTGCGAGGGGGAGGACGGCGAGCGCGATCCGCAGAAATGCCCGTTGCGCACCGTGCAGCTCAACGGACGAGCAATGCAGATGGATGAGGCCAGGTTTGTCAACGCGTTCGGCATGACATTCCCGGTCAGCATGGTGGCGTCGGCGATTATCGAAAACAAGAAAGTCAATGGTGTGGCGCTGTCATTCCAGGACATCACCCAGCGCAAACTTGCCGAGGAAGACCTCAATCACCATATGGCGGAACTGGCGCGGATGAACGCCGAACTCGATGAATTTACTCATGTCGCCAGCCATGATCTGCAGGAGCCGGTGCGTAAGCTGATCGCCTTCAGCGATTTGTTGCGCAAGGATTTGGGGGAGGTTTTGCCGCCCCGCGCGGAGAAAGACGTGGAATTCATCGTCGATGCCGCCACCCGGATGCAGCGCCTGATCCGCGATTTGTTGAGCCTGTCGCGCGCCGGAAAATTTTCGATGGTGCGCGAAGTGGTAAAACTCGACGAAATCGTGGCGACGGCGCTGGAATCCCTCGAAATGCGCATCCGGGAAAGCGGCGCAACGATACATTGCGCGCCGTTGCCGGAGGTGACGGGCGACGCCACGCTGCTTGCCCAGCTTTACCAAAATCTGATCGGCAACGCGCTCAAGTTCGTCAACAACCATCCGCCCGAAATCCACATCACCGTCGAACAAATTAACGGCGAAACGGTATTCGGAGTGCGCGACAACGGTATCGGTATCAATCCGCAGTATGCGGCGCAGATTTTCCAGCCTTTCAAACGCTTACACGGACGCGCCCAATATGAAGGTTCGGGAATCGGTCTGGCGATCTGCCGCAAGGTGGTGGAGCGCCATCGCGGCGCTCTGTGGGTGGAGTCCGAAGAAGGCCAGGGCGCGTATTTCCGCTTTACTTTGGGAAATGCGCGGGGTAACGAATGACGTTGTTTACACGGGAAAACGCGCCATGATGCCGGAACAACACGCCTCCCTGCGCCGTCAGGCGGCGCTCCGGTTATCCCTGGCGCTGGGTGCGGCGATGCTCCTGACGCTGATTGCCGGGGTATGGTTTTACAACGCCACCACCGAAAAAACCATCGGGCTCAAGAAGGAAGGCACGTCGCTTCATTACCTGACGCGCATCCGTCAACTGGAAACCAGTTGGGAACGCGAAGCCGTGCTGGTCAAGGCGCGCATCGAATTCATGCGCATTCTGGAAGACGAGGCCAACCGGCAGATGCTGCTGGGCAGCTATTTCACCGCGCAAAGCGGCAACCCGCTATTCAGCGACATCATGATTACTGGGCGCAACGGCGCGGCGGTGTTTCGCCACGGCCCGCACAGTCAGTTCATGCCGGCCAGCCTGGAAATGAAAGGGTACGCCGGATGGTATTTCGACGCGCCGCGCCGCGCCCTCTATCGGGTGTATCGGCAACCGGTCTGGCTGGGCAAGTCGGGAATGGGCTGGCTGCTGCTGTTCAAGCCGCTCAACAATGCGTTGTTGTACGGCAACGTGTTTCCCGACACCGATCTGTTTCTGGTCTGGCAAGGTGTACTGGCGGCCACCTCGCTGGGCGAAGGGGCGCGGGAAAATGTTGACGCCAGCCTCCGGGGCGCGCAGCTTCTCGGCGAAATACGCTACGAGCAATACGCCGTGCCGTGGGAGCGGGAAACCGGCCCGGAACTGGCGCTGGTGATTCGGCAGCGCGTCGAGCGGCCCATCACTTTCAACGAAGTCGCCGCAGCCAGTCTGCTCCTGTATTTCCTGCTTAGCGTGTTTCTGCTTCTGGTGCTGGGGCGCTGGTTGACCGGAGTGACGCGGCGCGCCGCCGCGCTCAATAGTGCAACCCGCCTGTTTGCCGAACGCCGCGAGATAGTCGGGGACATCGAAGGCCACCTTGAGGCGGCGGATGGGGGGGTAGGCGACGAATTGAGCAAGGTTGCGCGGGCCTTGGGAACCTTGATGGATAACGTCATAAAAGGGGATGAAGCCCGTTCCCGTTTTGACGAGGAATTGTCCCGGCAAATGAACAAACTTTCCCAGCTTAATGCCGAACTCAACGAATTCACCTACGTAACCAGTCACGATTTGCAGGAGCCACTGCGCAAACTGGTGATTTTCAGCGAATGGCTGGAGCGTGATTTGGGCGGCAATCTGCCGGAACGCGCCGCCAAGGATTTGCAGTTCATCTCCGAGGCGGCGGCGCGTATGAGGATGCTGGTGGAAGACCTGCTCGCCCTGTCGCGCGCCGGCAATCGCGAGATTACCCCGGTGCGGCTCAACCTCGAAGACGTGGTGAACGCCGCGCTGGAAACCCTGGTGTTGCGGATTGCGGAAAAAGGCGCGGTGGTGACTCGCGATCCGCTGCCGGAAGTGATGGGCGATGCGACGTTGCTTACCCAGCTATACCAGAACCTCATCAGTAACGCCATAAAATACAACGAAAATTCGCCACGCATCCATCTTGATGCGCAGCGCGACAAGGATGCCTGGATACTCGGGGTGCGCGACAATGGCATCGGCATCAACCCCGAGTATGCCGAGCAGATATTTCTGCCTTTCAAACGTCTGCACGGACGTGGTCAGTATGAAGGCACCGGGATCGGTCTGGCGATCTGCCGCAAAGCCGTCGAGCGCCACCACGGGCGTATCTGGGTGGAGTCCGGCGAAGGCCAGGGGGCGTGGTTCCGCTTCCGCCTGCCCGACCAGTCGTGATCGAATTGCGATATACTCGGGCGGGTTAATCAGCAGTCAACGCGGTTTATTTTTTTGGAGCGAAGCGATGTTCAACCGGGCAAAAAAGGCAGTGATCCTGCTGGTGGAAGATGATCCGGGCGATCAGGAACTGACCCGGCGCGCCCTGCTGGAAGGAACCGTTCCCCATGATTTGCGGATCGTCGAAGACGGTGAGGAAGCGCTCGACTATCTGCTGCGCCGCGCCAAATTCGCCGATGGTCGCAGCAACCCGCTTCCCGATCTGATTTTGCTTGACCTTAACCTGCCCCGCCTGACCGGACGCCAAGTGCTTGAACGAATCGGTAACGAGCCTCGGCTGGCGCGTATCCCGGTCATCGTGCTGACCACCTCCCAACAGGAAAGAGACATGTTGCAAAGTTACGACAACGGGGCTTGCTCGTATATTGTCAAGCCCAGTGGCATCGATGAATTTATCAAGGTAGTGCGCGCGATTGAGGAATATTGGCTGGATATCGTGCGTTTGCCATCTTCGGAGGAACCGGCATGTCCGGCGTTAGCTTAAAAATCCTCGCCATCGACGACGATCCCGCCGACCAGGAATTGTTGCGGCGTTTTCTCGAAGACGTGCCCGGCTACCGGGTTGAACTGGAATGCCTGTCGGGGCTGGAAGCCGGTTTCGACGAGGCGGTCGGACAACCGGCGGATGTGATCTTCCTCGATTACCTGCTGGGCCGGGACAATGGTCTCAACAAGCTGCAAAACATGCGTTCACGGGGCATAAAAACCCCGGTGGTGATGTTGACCGGACAGGGCGACGAAGGCCTGGTGGTGGATCTGATGCGCGCTGGCGCGACGGACTACCTGGCCAAGGCGCGTCTGTCTCCCGACAACCTGGCGCGGGTGTTGCGTAATGCCATCAAGGTCGGAGAATTGGAGCGGCAGGCGGCGATTTCCCAGGAAAACCTGCGCCTTGCCGCCAAGGTCTTTGAAAATGTCCTCGAAGGTGTGATGGTGACCGACGCCGACGCCAACGTGGTGTCGGTGAATCCAGCGTTTACCTCGATTACCGGGTTCACTGCCGAAGAAATCGTCGGCAGGAACCCCAATCTCTTGCGTTCCAAATTCCATAGCGCCGAATTTTTCCAGAACATGTGGGCGCAACTGTCCTCCGCCGGCCAATGGCGCGGTGAAATCTGGAACAAACGCAAGAGCGGCGACGTATTCCTCGCTTGGCAGACCATCTCCGCCGTGCGCAACGATGACGGCAGGATCACCCATTACGTGTCGGTGTTGTTCGACATCACCGAACGCAAGCGCCACGAAGAACTGGTGCGTTACCAGGCCTATCACGACGTTTTAACCGGCTTGCCCAACCGCCAGTTGTTCCATGACCGCCTTACCCAGGGCCTGCTCCACGCGCGCCGCGAGGGCGAAATGCTCGGGGTGATGTTTCTCGATCTCGATCATTTCAAGGAAATCAACGATACCCTGGGGCACGACGCCGGCGACCAGTTGTTGCGCGAGGTCTCTTCCCGCCTGAAAATCAGTGTGCGCAAAGGCGACACCGTGGCGCGCCTGGGGGGCGATGAATTCGTACTGCTGCTGCCCAGGATCAAACAGCTCGACAACCTGTCCTTCCTGGCCGGAAAAGTGCTCGAATCGATGCGTGAGCCGGTCAAGCTGGGCGGGCGCGATTTTACCGTGACCACCAGCATCGGCATTGCGGTATATCCCCGCGACGGCGACAAACCCGACATGCTCATCAAACAGGCCGACGAAGCGATGTATCGGGCCAAACAGGAAGGTCGCAACAGCTACCGGATGGCGAGTATTTAACCCCCCATGCAATCTTTCGAGTTATTCATCGGCCTGCGTTATACGCGGGCCAAACGCCGCAATCATTTCATCTCCTTCATCTCGCTGATTTCCATGCTGGGCATCGCGCTCGGGGTATGGGCGCTGATCGTGGTGTTGTCGGTGATGAACGGGTTCCAGACCGAATTGCGCACCCGTATCCTGAGCGTCGCCTCGCATATCGAAATCAGCGGCGATTACGACCGCCTCACCGACTGGCCGCAGGTTGCCGAATTTGCCGCCAAACACCCGGAAGTCCGCGCCGCCGCGCCTTACATCAGCGCCCAGGGATTACTTTCGTTCGGCGCAGAAGTACGTGGGGCCATCGTGCGCGGCATCCTTCCCGAAATGGAAGCCAAGGTCGCCGACATCGGCAGCCACATGAAAGCCGGCAGCCTCGACAATTTGCGCGGCGGCGAATTCGGCATCGTACTCGGCATCGACATCGCCCGCGCCCTGCGTGTCGGGTTGGGCGACAAAGTGGTGCTGATCGCCCCGCAGGGGCAGGTCACCCCCGCCGGGGTTGCGCCGCGCATGAAACAATTCAACGTGGTCGGGGTGTTTGAAATCGGCATGTTTGAATACGATAACGGCCTGGCGCTCATCCACCTCGACGATGCCGCCCGCCTCTACCGCATGGAAAACCAGGTCAGCGGGGTGCGCCTCAAACTCGCCGAACTCTTCGCAGCGCCGCGTGTCGCCCGCGAACTCAATCTCACCTTCCCGCCGGGCATCCATGCCGGCGACTGGACGCGCGCCCACGCCAATTTTTTCCGCGCCGTGCAGATCGAAAAAAAGATGATGTTCATCATTCTCTCGCTGGTGGTTGCGGTGGCCGCCTTCAACATCGTCTCCACCCTGGTGATGGCGGTGACCGATAAACAGGCTGACATCGCCATCCTGCGCACCCTCGGCGCATCGCCGAGCAGCATCATGAAAATTTTCATCATCCAGGGCGCGTTGATCGGGGTGATCGGCGCCTGCATCGGCGTCGTCTCGGGGGTGATTACCGCCCTCAATATCGACGTGATCGTCCCGGCCATCGAACACCTGCTGGGCATCCAGTTTCTCGCCAAGGACGTGTATTACATCAGCGAATTGCCTTCCGAATTGCAATGGGGCGATGTCGCCATCATCGGTGTCGTCTCGTTCGTCCTGACCCTGCTGGCGACGCTGTATCCCAGCTGGCGCGCTTCGCGCACCAATCCGGCGGAGGCGCTGCGTTATGAGTGATGAAAATCTCCTGAAATAGGCTCCAGACATGCAACATATCCAACCACGGATTGAAAAGGCGCGACTTGAAGCATCCGCAAGGCTGGTTTTGGGCAAACGGGCAGATTATGGTCAGTTTCTGACGCCGCAGAGTACAGCGGGGTTTATGGCAGGGCTTTTTGATTTTTCGGGTATTCGATCCATACGTCTTCTCGATGCGGGCGCCGGGGTCGGGTCGTTGACGGTTGCATTTTTTGAGGCACTGAGAAAATCCAAGAACCAAACAACAGATATTGAGGCGAACCTTTATGAGATTGACGAATTTCTGGCAACTTATCTTTCTCAGGAGATAGCGTGTTATCAGGCGTTGTTCAGGGAAGAGGGGATAACGTTAACTGCTCATATGATTCGGGATGACTTTATTGAAAATGCCGTCAACCTGATTCAATTCGGTAAATCAGAAAGATTTAATTTCGCCATCCTCAACCCGCCATACAAGAAGATTGGCAGTCATTCTCGCTATCGGCTTTTGCTCCGCGAGATTGGTATCGAAACCGTCAATCTCTATTCGGCATTTGTCGCGCTAGCCTTGGCTCTGATGGAGCAGAGTGGGCAAGTTGCCGCAATTATTCCCCGCAGTTTCTGCAATGGCCCTTATTACCGTCCTTTTCGTGAATTTGTCCTTGCACATGCGGCAATACGGCATATGCACTTGTTCTCCGCGCGCGATAAGGCATTCAAGGATGACAAGGTATTGCAGGAAAACATCATCATCTTGCTTGAACGGGGAGGACGCCAAGCCGACGTGACGGTATCGACCTCTATGGATGACAGCTTTGCCGATCTTGAGGCCCATGCGTATCCATTCGACCAGATTGTTTTCCCGGACGATATCGAACGCTTTATTCACGTTCCGCTCTCGCCGGTTCGCAATATCAAGGAGCTATCCCCGTTTTTGCGCTATTCGCTTGCGGATATCGGCGTCGATGTTTCGACCGGGCCGGTTGTCGATTTTCGTGTGAAAGAACATCTGCGCCAGATGCCTGAGCAGGGGAGCGTCCCCTTGCTTTACCCTGGCCATTTCACCGGGCTATCCATCGAGTGGCCGAAGCCTGGGATGAAGAAGCCCAATGCGTTGATGCGCCACCCGGAAACAGATAAGTGGCTTTACCCAAATGGCTTTTACGCTGTGGTAAGGCGTTTTTCATCCAAAGAGGAAAAACGCCGTATCGTGGCAGGTTTGGTGTGCCCTGATGTATTTGCCTCATCATTATTGGGATTTGAGAACCACCTGAATGTTTTTCACCTGGATAAGCAAGGATTGCCGGAAAATTTGGCGCGCGGCTTGGTCGTATTCTTGAATTCCACAGTGGTTGATGAGAACTTTCGCCGGTTTAGTGGACATACTCAGGTGAACGTGACCGATTTGCGGATGATTAAGTATCCTAGCCGTGATTTGCTGATTGCGCTGGGGGAGTGGGCGTCGGAACAAGACGAACTATCGCAGGAACGGATAGATGCCAAGTTGGAGAGCGTTTTATGAGCGTTCATAAGAATATCGATGACGCTTTGAGAATTCTGGTGGATCTCGGATTTCCCCGTGCGCAGCAGAACGAGCGTTCGGCGCTTTGTTTGTTGGCCCTGGCCGGAATTACCCCCGGCAAGTCATGGCGGCAGGCGGATAACCCTCTGATTGGCATTACGCCGATGATGGAATTTAGCCATAGCCATTATGGGACGACTTACAAACCGAACACTCGCGAAACCTTTCGTCGCCAGACGGTTCATCAATTTGTCGATGCCGGTATGGCGATTCCTAACCCTGACAGCCCATCCCGCCCCGTCAATAGCCCCAAATTCGTTTACCAGTTAGAACCGGAAGCGCTTACCTTGCTTAGAGCATTCGGCACGAAGGCATGGCCGAAGAAATTGGCCGCGTATCTTTCGATCCGCCAAACTCTGGCGGCCCGCTATGCGAAAGAGAGGGAAATGCAGCGCATTCCGGTAATTATCAGGCCGGGTGCTGAAATCCAATTAAGCCCGGGCGAGCACAGTGAGTTGATCAAGGCCATCATCGAAAACTTTGGCCCGAGCTTTGTTCCTGGCGGCCTCCTGATTTACGCGGGAGACACTGGCGACAAATGGGGATACTTCGATAGTGCTTTGCTAACTAGGTTGGGTGTCGCTATCGATTCCCACGGCAAGATGCCCGATGTGGTGATTTATTGTCCTGAGCGGAATTGGCTGCTGCTGATAGAATCCGTTACCAGTCATGGCCCCGTTGACGGAAAGCGTCATGACGAGTTATCGCGGCTGTTCGCCGGATCGTCCGCTGGATTGGTTTATGTGACAGCATTTCCTTCCCGTGCGCTGATGGCGCGATACGTTGGCGAAATCGCTTGGGAAACCGAGGTCTGGGTTGCGGAAGCCCCATCACACCTCATCCATTTCAACGGTGAGAGATTTCTAGGCCCTTACGTGAAAGCCCAATGAGTGTGTGACTATGAATCAAGTTCTTTCCTGCACTAATCT
Organism: uncultured Sulfuricella sp.; assembly: GCA_964451375.1. GTDB lineage: Bacteria > Pseudomonadota > Gammaproteobacteria > Burkholderiales > Sulfuricellaceae > JAGXQV01. The sequence continues at coordinate 20,375 of CAYVIN010000008.1, read as the reverse complement.
CTATAAAACCTACCGCCAGGGTGACCTGGAAGTGCCGGTGTTGCACGGCGTCACGTTATCCATCGAGCGCGGCGAAAGGGTTGCCATCGTCGGCGCGTCGGGCTCCGGGAAAAGCACCCTGTTGCACCTTCTCGGCGGCCTCGATGACCCTACCTCGGGCGAGATTGCCATCATGGGGCGCGACCTGCGCACCTTGAGCCAGGAGGATCGCGGCGAAGTGCGCAATCATTCGCTGGGATTCATTTATCAGTTTCACCATTTGCTCCCCGAATTCAGCGCGCTGGAAAACGTCGCCATGCCGCTGCTGATTCGCCGCCTGGGCAAAGCCGAAGCCCATGCCCAGGCGACCGCCATGCTGGAACGGGTCGGGTTGGCGCACCGCCTTCGCCATACGCCCGGCGAACTGTCGGGCGGCGAACGTCAGCGCGCCGCCGTGGCGCGCGCCCTGGTCACCAGTCCCGCCTGCGTCCTCGCCGACGAACCCACCGGCAACCTGGATCGCACTACCGCTCAGGGGGTGTTCGACCTGATGCTGCAACTCAACCGCCAACTCGGCACCAGCTTCGTCATCGTCACCCACGACCTCGAACTCGCCGGTAAAACCGACCGCATACTCAGACTGGTCGATGGGGTGTTGGGAGAAAGGTGAGATGGCGGTGAGCGCCGCTTAGGTTGCGCGGAAATCCGGGAGGAGGCCCTCCCACCCTTCGTTTCTGATTGACAGATTGCTAGCCCACTGATTTTCTAGCCGCTTTCCGTTTTTGCCACGCTCTTATCACGTATAACCGCCACAGGCCGCGCACAGCGAAGTAACCGCTCACCGCAAGGATGATTCCCAAGGTCGGGACACCGACCAGCAGCGGTTTGCCGAGTCCGGCCAGCCAGGCCGCGAAGGCGGGCAGCATGTCCGTCCAGCCTGCCGCTTGAAAGTCTCCGCCGATATCCGGCATTTTTCCGTCATAACCGGTCAACAGCGCTCCGATCTGGTAGCCGACGATGTATAGCGGCACAAAGGTGAGCGGATTGGTGTAGAGGGTGGTAAATACCGCTACCGGCAGATTGACGCGAAAAATGATCGCAAACAGCGCTGCGCCAAGCATCTGGAAAGGGCCGGGAATCAGGCCGGTAAACAGCCCCACCGCTACCCCGCCGGCGACCGAGCGGCGGTGCAGATGCCACAGGTTGTGGTGGGCGAGCAGCGGCCCGAACCGGCGAATGATCGGATTGCTACGGACGCTGGCGTGGCTGGGTAGCCACTTGCTGAAGAATTTACGCGGCACGGCGGCAGGCGGCGAGGATTTGCGCGAGGCAGGCGGTGAGTTTGCGCGCCGCCGCGAGGTGCAGGAATTCATTGGGGCCGTGAGCGTTGGAGGCGGGGCCGAGCACGCCGGTGATGAGGAATTGCGCCGCCGGATAGCGGCTGCCCAGCAAGTGGGCGAAGGGGATAGTGACGCCTTCGCCGAGGAATACCGCGTCGTTGCCGAAATGCGCTCGCGAAGACTGGTGCAGCGCCTCCTCGAACCACGCTGCCGGCGGTGCGGCGTTCCAGCCGGGAGCGGCCTGTTCGGGGATGAAACTGACGTGGGCGGCGTGGGGTGGGTCGGTCTCCAGCAGATTTTTCAAATCAAGCGCGGCGGCGCTTGCCGCTACGCCCGGCGGCAGGCGGAGCGAGAGTTTCAGCGCAGTGTGGACGCGCAATTGGTTGCCTGCCCCGGCGGTGGGGGCCAGGCCATCCGCGCCGGTGACCGCCAGGGCGGGATGCCAGGCGCGTTTGAGGAGTAATTCGGCGGGGTCTTGGCCCAGCGGCTGTAAACCCGCGACGCTGGGAAACTTGGTGTACACCGCGTCGCCCAGCACGGCGGCGGCGCTGTGGATCTGCGCGATCCGCTCGGGCGGGATGGCGGCGTGGAATTGGCGGGGCAGGATTTCCCCGCTGGCGCTGTCTTCCAGGCGGTCGAGCAAGTGGCGGATAATCCGAAAGCTGGACGCCACTACCCCGCCGGCGTCGCCGGAATGTACGCCTTCGGTTAATACCGCGACATCCAGAACCCCGTTGAGCAGGCCGCGCAGCGAGGTTGTCACCCACAGCCGTTGATAATCGCCGCATCCCGAATCCAGCCCGATCACCAGGTCGGGTGTGCCGATGCGCGTCGCCAGAAAATCCAGATAGGCGGGCAGATCGGGGCTGCCGCTTTCCTCGCTGCATTCGATCAACAATACACAACGCGGATGCGCCACGCCTTGTTCCTTGCAGGCGCGGATGGCGGTGAGCGCCGTGTAGAGCGCATAACCGTCGTCCACCGCGCCGCGACCGTAGAGTTTGCCGTCCTCGATGACCGGTTGCCAAGGGCCGAGCCCGTCGCGCCAGCCGCTGGCTTCCGGCTGCTTGTCGAGATGGCCGTAAAACAACGCCGTAGCAGGGGTGTCGCCGGGGATTTCGACCCACAACAGCGGGGTGCGTCCGGGCAGACGGACGATCTCACTGAGCAGCCCCGGAAACGCCAGCTTATCGCACCAATTTTTCGCAAATTCAGCGGCTTGGTCGAGAAGTCCGTGTTCGACCCAGGCCGGGTCGAAGTTGGGCGAAAGCGCCGGGATGCGGATAAAATCCATCAGCGAGGGGAGTACGTCGCGTTCCCAGGATTGGGCGACGAAAGTTTGCAGTTGCGGAATGTTCATGGAGGATTGTTTCGTGATTAACGGGGTTGCCAGGGGCGGATTGTAAAGATGCGCGCAAACATCTTAGCCTTTGTCGGCGGCGTCTGGCTACTGCAAAGGCAGGCTGATCTGCCGTGTTTGGCGTGGTGGCTGGCGGTGTTGCCGGTGGTGGCGTTTGCGATCCGCCTGAAACCGGGCTGGGGGCGTCGCCTGGCGGGACTGGCTGGGTATTTCGGGATCGGCGTGATGTGGGCGGCGAGTTTTGCCCAGGTGCGTCTGACCGATGAACTGCCACGCCGCTGGGAGGGCGCTGATGTCCGGCTGATCGGCGTGGTGGCGGCCCTGCCGGTGGAGGGCGAACGGGGACGGCGTTTCGAGTTTGATGTGGAAAAGGTGCTGACGATGGGGGCGGAAATTCCCCGCCATATTCAGTTGACCTGGTTCGACGACAGCCTCGCCGGTAAAGTGGCCGCGCCGCCGCCGATACACGCCGGCGAGCGCTGGCGTCTGACGGTGCGTCTCAAACGTCCGCACGGCAGCGTCAATCCACATGGTTTCGATTTCGAGGCGTGGGCGCTGGAGCGCAACCTGCGCGCATTGGGTTACGTTGCGGGTGACGCCGACAATTTGCGGCTTGCCGAACGGGTATGGCGCCCCGCCTATCTGATCGAAATACTGCGCGAAAAGGTGGCGCGGCGTTTTGATGCGGTGCTTGGCGAGCGCCCCTACGCCGGGATACTGAAAGCGCTGGCAATCGGCGAACAACACGCCATCAGCCCCGCCCAATGGCAGGTTTTCCAGAGAACCGGCGTAACCCATCTGATGAGTATTTCCGGTTTACACGTAACGATGTTGTCGGGATTGCTGTTTGTCCTGGTGCAGGGGCTATGGCGGCGCAGCGCGACGCTGACATTGCGTTTTCCTGCGCGCAAGGCCGGGGTGTTGGGTGGTTTGGCGACCGCGCTGATTTATGCCTGGTTATCCGGTTACGGTGTTCCGACCCAGCGCACGGTTTATATGCTGGTCATAATCGCGGCGGCCTTGTGGCTGGGGCGTATCGCCGCGCCGTCGCGGGTGTTGGCGGTGGCTTTACTGGGGGTTGTGCTGCTTGATCCCTGGGCGGTGCTGGCGCCCGGCTTCTGGCTGTCATTTGGGGCGGTGGCGGTGCTTTTCGGTGTCGGTGCGGGGCGTATGCGGCGTCCCCATTGGCTGCACGAATGGGGAATGACGCAATGGGCGGTTACGCTGGGATTGGCCCCAGCGTTGTTGCTGCTGTTCCAGCAGGTGTCGCTGATTTCTCCGCTTGCCAATGCTTTCGCGATTCCCCTGGTGAGCCTGGTAGTGACGCCGGTAACGCTGCTCGGGATTGTGCTGCCGGTGGATATGATCCTGCTGACTGCGCATCAGGTCATGGCGTTGTGTATGGTGTTGCTGGAAATGCTCAGCCGCTTGCCGGATGCAGTGTGGGAACAACATGCGCCGCCTCCCTGGACGGTTGTGGCGGCTTTGATCGGCTGCGTTTTCCTGCTGTTGCCGCGTGGTTTTCCGGGGCGCTGGCTGGGCTGCATCGCGCTGCTGCCGATGTTTCTGGTTACACCGCCCGGCCCGCCGTCCGGGGCGTTATGGCTAACTGTGCTGGATGTCGGGCAAGGACTGGCAGTGGTGGCGCGGACTCAGCACAACGCGTTGTTGTTCGACGCCGGGCCGCGCTACAGCAGCGAAAGCGACGCCGGAAGCCGCATCGTTGCGCCCTATCTGCGGGCTGCCGGGGTGAAACGTCTGGATGGCCTGATTGTCAGCCATGACGACAGTGATCACAGCGGCGGTGCGCTGGCGGTGCTCCAGGCTTTGCCGGTGGATTGGCTGGCTTCGTCGCTGCCGCCGGGACATCCCATTCGGCTCGCGGCGCGCCGCGATTTGCGCTGTTACGCGGGGCAGACATGGGAATGGGACGGGGTGCGTTTCGAGATGTTTCACCCCACTCTGGAAAACTCTGCCGTCGGGCGAATAAGGAATAACGACCGGGCCTGCACCCTGAAAATTTCCAGCCCTTTTGGTTCCGTTTTGTTGCCTGCGGATGTCGAGGCCAAAGGGGAGCGGGAAATCCTGGCGCGCAGCGCGGCGGACTTGGCTGCGCAGGTGTTGGTGGCCGGCCACCACGGCAGCAAATCCTCTTCGACGGAGGAGTTCATCGCGGCAGTGAGGCCGGACACGGTGGTATTCGCCAGCGGCTATCACAATCGCTTCGGTCATCCTCATCCTGAAGTGACGGCGCGTTTTCGCGAGCGTGGCGCGTCGTTGTTGCGCAGCGACCGCGACGGGGCGGTGGAATTCCATTTTGAGGCGGGCGGCAGGACGGTGACGGCCTGGCGGCGCGAAAACGTTCGCTACTGGCGGGGGCGTTAGCTGCCAATTGTCCCGCATTGTTTACATTCCCGCTGATTCAGGTAAGAATCCAAAAAAATATGTCCGTTTCCGCTGGGCGACGGTGGCAGATAAGTGAAAGACAAAGCAGTTTTGAGTGTTTAGTGTTTAGTGCTTAGTTGAGGTCGCCGCGCGAAGCGCGTCGGGATTGAATCAGGCGCGAAGCGCATTCCATAACTAAACACTCAACATTCAAAACTAATAACTGCTTTTACTTAAATTAAAAAACCATGAGGTGAAGAATGTTCGGCAACAGTAATTTGCGCCGCGAAATCGATGAATTACGCTCCCGTCTCCAGCAGATGGAAGTTGAACGGGATGCGGAGCGTTCCGCCTGGGGCGCGGAAAAAGCCGCGTTGACTGCGCAATTGCAGCAGGACAGCGGCAAGGAGCTGGCCTATAAACGGTTGTTTCAGAATCTCGCCCTGTTTGCGGGAACCATTGCCGAATCGCAAAAATCGCTCGCCAAACTGTCGGTGGAAATGAAGGAGCAGAAAGGCGAGTCCAACAAAACTTTCGGCCTGACTGAAACCAATGTCGGCGCGGTCAACAAAATCGCCGGCAATCTTCAGGTGATGTCGCAGAAGACCCGTGACATCGCTACCAGCGTCGAGGCCTTGAGTAAACGGGTCGGGGAAATCGACGGCATCGTCAAACTCATCAAGGAAATCGCCGATCAAACCAATTTGCTGGCGCTCAACGCCGCCATTGAGGCGGCGCGGGCCGGCGAACAGGGACGTGGTTTTGCGGTAGTGGCCGACGAAGTCCGCAAACTGGCGGAGCGCACCACCAACGCCACCAGTGAAATTTCCAACCTGGTATTGTCGATTCAGCACGAAACCGCCTCCGCCCGCAGCCAGATCGAAATCAGTCCGCAGCAGTCGGCGGAGTTTGACCATGACGCCCAGTTGGCGACGACCAGCATGGGAGAATTACATCTGGTTTCCGAAAAATTGCAGAGCGTGATTACCGCCAGCGCGTTGCGAACCTTTGTCGAGGTCGCGAAAGTTGACCATCTCATCTACAAGGCGGAAATCTACAAGGTTTTTATGGGTTTGTCGGAAAAAGCCGCGTCCGATTTCTCCAGCCATACCGCCTGCCGTCTCGGCAAATGGTATTACGAAGGCGACGGCAAAACCCTGTTTGCCGGGTATAGCGGCTATCGGGAAATCGAAGCGCCACACAAGGTCGTTCACGCCAGCGGCATGGCGGCGGTCGAGCGTTTCCGCGCGGGCAACATCCTGGAAGGTCTGGAATACGTGACCGCGATGGAAAACGCCAGTAGCCAGGTATTGCAGGAACTGGAAAGACTTGCCTCCTCGGGGGAAAGCGGCGTCGAGCTGTTTTGAGGTTTCCGCGCCCGCACTTTCCTGGCATTTCTAGCTCCTAATTATGGTTACTCTCGCAAACTCTTCCCTTGCCGCCCATTCAGGCGACCAAATCGATTGGCCGGCCTGGCTGGAAACGCTGCCCGGCGCGTTCACCGCCGATGAACTGGGTCTGATCCGGCGCGCCGGCGAATTTGCCGCCGGGGTTTATGGCAACCGGTTATTTCTAACCAATACCTCGCTGCTCCAGCACACCCTGGGATGCGCGGTCATCGTCGCCGGGATGCGTCTCGATGCCGGTTCGGTGGCGGCGGCAGTGCTGATTGCGGTTCCTGACCTGCTGGATAACGCAGGCGAGGAACTGGAGAAACATTTCGGCAAAGACATTGCGGCGCTGGTGGATGGCGCGGCGCGCATGAAAAACATGGTCAAGATCGGCGACATGGCCGCCGTGCAGGAGGAAAAAGCCGCCCAACTGCATATCGAGAGCCTGCGCAAGATGCTCCTGGCGATGGTCGAGGACATCCGCATCGTGCTGATCAAATTGTCCGAGCGCACCCATGCGCTACGCCGCGCCGCCAAGGCCGACGAGGAAACCCGGCGCAGCGTGGCGCGGGAAATCCAGGATGTTTACGCGCCGCTGGCGAATCGCCTCGGGGTGTGGCAAATCAAATGGGAAATGGAGGATTTGTCGTTCCGTTTCCTGGAACCCGAGTTGTACAAAAAAATTGCCGGCCTGCTCGATGAAAAACGCCTCGACCGGGAAGGCTACATCACCGCCATAATCGACCATTTGCGCAGCGAATTGGCGAATACCGGGGTGAAAGCCGAAGTAACCGGACGCCCCAAACACATCTACAGCATCTACAAAAAGATGAAGCGCAAAAAAGTCGAATTCAGCGATGTATACGACGTGCGCGCGGTGCGGGTGCTGGTGGATAACGTCGGGGATTGTTACACCGCGCTGGGCATCGTCCACAACCTGTGGCAGCCTATCCCGAAGGAATTCGACGACTATATTTCCCACCCCAAGGGGAATTTCTACCGCTCCCTGCATACCGCCGTGATCGGCCCGGAAGACAAGGCGCTGGAAGTGCAAATCCGCACCCACGACATGCACCGTCACGCCGAACTGGGCGTCGCGGCGCACTGGCGTTACAAGGAAGGCGGCAAGGGGGACTCGCGTTTCGAGGAAAAAATCTCCTGGCTGCGCCAGATACTGGAGTGGAAAGACGATGTGCGGGATGCCGGTGAAATTCTCGACCAGTTCAAGACCGGGCTGTTCCAGGACACCATTTATGTGCTGACGCCGCAAGGCAAGGTGATCGACCTGCCTGCCGGCTCGACGCCGGTGGATTTTGCCTACCATTTGCATACCGACCTCGGCCATCGCTGCCGGGGGGCAAAAATCGACGGCAGCATCGTGCCGCTGAATACCAAACTCGCCAACGGTCAACGTGTGGAAATCATCACCACCAAGCAGGGCGGACCGAGCCGCGACTGGTTGAGCGCCACGCTGGGGTACGTGGCAAGCGGACGGGCGCGCTCAAAAATCCGCTACTGGTTCAAATATCAGCATTTCGAGGAAAACCTCGCGCAGGGCCGCGACGCGCTGGAAAAGGAAGCCCATCGGCTGGGCCTGGTATTGCCCAGCCTGGAAAAATTTATCCAGAAATTCGGATTTGACCGTAGCGAGGATTTTCTGGCCGCCATCGGGCGCGGCGACCTGACTGCCCGTCAGGCGGTGGCGGCTTTGCAGGAACCCGCACCGGCCAAGGCGGATGACGCAGAATGGCATCCCGGGCGAAATGTTCAGGCCAGCCTGCCGAGCAGCATTTTGGTTGAGGATGTCGGTAATCTGCTGACGGTAATGGCGAAATGCTGCAAACCTTTGCCGCCCGACCCGATTGTCGGCTTCGTCACGCGCGGACGCGGGGTGGCGGTACATCGCCACGATTGCCCCAACGTGAAACGCCTCGACGAAACCGGCAAGAGCCGCCTGCTCGCGGCCGAGTGGGGTTCAAAGCCGGGGCTTTACGAAGTGGATATCTTGGTCGAGGCGAGCGACCGCCAAGGCTTGCTGCGCGATATTTCCGAAGCGTTTACCCGCGAGAAGGTCAACGTCACCGCCGCCAGCACCCTGAGCCGGGGACAACGCGCGGCGATGGGGTTTACCGTGCAGATCGGCGACGCGATGCAGCTTGAGAAAGTGTTGGGAAAAGTCCGAGAAGTCCCCGGTGTGAGCGGGGTGCGGCGCAAGTAGGCGCAGTTCGCCTGGGGGGGCGCTGAACTTTGTTCCGCCAAAGGGCGCAAGTAAATTCGCGTGATGAAAAGCGCCGGATTTTGCGAGCTTTCGCCTGTCGGCGAAATGCCTGGCTTAGCCCGGACTTTTCATAAATTGCACGCGCCCTCGCTGGTCTTTTGTTTCATAGGCAAATTTCGCTTACCCGTGAAGGGCATCACCGCCCTTGTAATCCGGCTAAAGCCGGAACAAGGGCGCGACAGTCGGGTGTATGAATAACTACACCGCTCCTTCGCCAAATTCACCTATGAAACAAAATCCGGCGCGATCATCGCGCGAATTTATGAAAAGTCCGGGTTAGGAGCAGGTTCGAAATAACTTCCCGATTTGGAAAAAGCATAATCTGGAGCGGTCTCCCGACCGCGAGCGGTGGTGAACGAAGCGGGTGTGGTGGAGACTTCCGCGCGGCGGCAAAGCGGAGCGTGGTCTGGGCTGAACCACCGCGTCGCGGTCAGGAGACCGCTCCTACGCCATGGCGCGGCGGGCCGTCCACCGGAGATAACCCTTTGGGAATCACCCGGCCTGCACAAAAATGGGAAGTTATTTCGTGCTCGTTCCTTACCCCACTTGCGTACTTTCGCCTATCGGCGAAATGCTTGGCTTACCCCGCTTGTTTCATAGGCGAATTTGGCGTTAGCGTGGCGTGGTGATTGATACGCCGGACTGTCGCGCCCTTCTTGTTCCTGCTCTTGTGCCCTTTGGGTATGAAATATCCGGGTTAGTTGCTGCGGCTTAGCCCGGCCTCCGGCGGCGCCCAACAGACGCGGTTGCGCCCGTCACGTTTGGCTTGATAGAGGAAGGAATCGGCGAGGCAGAAGAAGTCGGTGTCGGGTTGCGGCGAATCGGGAACGACGGTTGCGCCTCCCATGCTCACGGTGATCCAGGGAAGCACCGGGGAAGTGGCGTGGGAGAGCTTGAGCGCCTCGATTTCCTGACGCACCCGCTCGACGAAAATTTGCGCATCGCCTGCGTCCATCTCGGGGAGCAGCAGGATAAATTCCTCGCCGCCGTAGCGGGCGACAAAGTCGCTGGCGCGCCGCGCCATATCGCTGAGGGTTTGGGCGACGCGCCGCAATATTTCATCGCCAGCGGCATGGCCGTAGGTGTCGTTGTAACGCTTGAAATGATCGACATCGACAACCGCCATGGAGAGTGGTTTGCGGCTGCGCAGGGCGCGGTGCCATTCCTGCTCGAACACTTGGGTGAAGCGCCGCCGGTTGGGGATTTCGGTGAGGCTGTCGAGCAGCGCGAGTTGTTCCAGAAGACGACGCTGGTGCAGCATTTGCAGATGATTGCGCACCCGGATGCGGACGATGGAGGGATGGAAGGGTTTGGTGATGTAGTCCACCGCACCCAATTCCAGACCTTTTTCCTCGTCGCTGGCGGAATCCAGGGCGGAGATGAAAATCACCGGAATATCGCGGGTATTTTCCTCTTCCTTGAGTTGGTGGATGGTTGCGTAGCCATCCATCTCGGGCATCATCACGTCGAGCAGAATCAGGTCGGGGGCGTGTTCACGCGCTCTTTCCAGGGCTTGAACGCCGTTTTTGGCGAGGATGATGCGGTAGTCGTCCTTCAGCAATTCCAGCAGCAGGGTGCGGTTCTGCTTTTCGTCGTCGGCGATCAGCAGGGTATAAGGCGGTTGAGTCATGCCGTGACGTTCTCCCATTGTGTTTCCAGGCGCGATAGGGTTCCCAGCGCTTCTTCGTATTCGATGTCTTCGATCTGCTCGCGCAGAATGGTCATTTCGCTCCGCCAATCCGCGCCGCCCAGGAGTTTTTCCAGGACGTGTAATTCCCTTTCGGCGTCTGCGTCGTCGTTGCTCAGCAGGGCGCGCAGACGGGCGAAACACGGGCCGACTTGCGCGGGATCGGCTATCCCGGCGGTGGGTTCGGCGGGTTTTTCGGCTTCGACCAGGGTTGCCAGTGCGCTGACGACGCGGCGCAATTCCGCCGCAAAATCGAGCATTTCGTGTTCGCTGGGGATTTCCCCGATGAGTTTTTGCTCCAGCAGGCGGGCGTGGGCGGCGAGGGTTTCCGCGCCGATGGTGGCGGCGGAAGATTTGGTGGAATGGGCGCGCCGCCGGGCTTCTTCCAGCGCGCCGTTGTTGATGGCGGTCTGGATATCCTGGGCGACGTTGCCGAATTCCTGGGCGAAACTCTGGAGTATCCGGCGATACAGGGCGGGACTGTCCATGGTGTTTTTCAGGCCTGCCGCCGTGTCGATGCCGTCGAGCGGCGGAATCTCCGCCTCGGTGTGTGCTTCGCTCGGCGCGGGTGGGGCGGCGACACGCGCGGCGGCGGGGTCGATCCAGCGCACCAGCGCGGCGATAAGTCCATCGGCGTCGATGGGTTTGGTGAGGTGGTCGTTCATCCCGGCGGCGAGGCTGCGCTCCCGGTCGCCGGTCATCGCGTGGGCGGTCATCGCGATGATGGGGAGATTGGCGAAGCGGGGATGGGAGCGGATTTCCCGGGTCGCGGTGAGGCCGTCCATTTCCGGCATCTGGATGTCCATGAGCACCAGCGCGTAATCGCCATCCAGCACCTTGTCCAGCGCTTCCCGCCCATTGCAGGCGATGTCGATCTGGACGCCGGTGTCGCGCAGGATTTCCGTCGCCACCATGCGGTTGAGTTCCACATCGTCAACCAGCAGAATGCGCGCCCCCCGGATGCGGCTCAAATCCGGGGCGATTTCGCGCTGGCGGCGGCGTTCCTGACGTTGGGCGTCCATCACCGCGTGTCCGGCGAGGATTTCGAGGAGGGCGTCGAGTAACGAGGATTCGTTGATCGGCTTGGTGAGCAGATGGGATAGTCCGGCGCTTTGCATGTGGCCGATAACGATATCGTAGCTGCCGGCGGTGATCATCAGAATCGCCGGGACATTGCTGTGTAACTTGTCGCTGCGTTTGATGCGGCGCGCGGTTTCGATGCCGTCGATGCCGGGCATCAGCCAATCCAGCAACACCAGACGATACGGGTCGCCCGCCTGGGCGGCGGCGTCCAGCTTGGCGAGAGCCTCCGCGCCGCTGGCGCAGGTTTCCGGGCGCATGTTGAGATAACCCAGCATTTCGCTGAGGATCAGACGGGTGCTTTCATTGTCGTCAACGACCAAAACTCGCAGGCCGGAAATCTGCTCGGCGCGCACCGGGACATTGGCCCCGTCCTGATCGATTTCCAGACGCGCCGTGAAAGAAAAGGTGCTGCCCGCGCCGGGTCGGCTTTCCAGGCTGATTTGGCCGCCCATCATTTCGCAGAGCTGGCGGCAGATCGCCAGCCCCAGGCCGGTGCCGCCGAAGCGCCGTGTAATCGAGTCGTCGCCCTGGGTGAAGGGGGTGAAGAGGTCGCGCTGGCGTTCTGTGGGTACGCCGATGCCGGTGTCGCGCACGGAAAACCGCACCAGCACCTGATTGCCGTTACGTTCGCTGAGTTGGACACGAATCGCGACTTCCCCCTGGTCAGTAAATTTGACGGCGTTGCCGGCGAGGTTGACGAGGATCTGCCCCAACCGTAGCGGGTCGCCGAGCAGACGGCGCGGTACTTCGGGGTCGATGTGGAAGAGCAGTTCCAGCCCTTTGGAGTGGGCTTTCAGGGCGAGGACGCCGGAAACCCCGTGGAGCATCTGGTTGAGGTCGAAGGGGATGGTTTCCAGGGATAGTTTACCGGCTTCGATCTTGGAATAATCCAAAACATCGTTGATCACCCCGAGCAGGGCTTCCGAGGAGGCCGAAACTTTTTCCAGATAGTCGCGTTGCTGGGCGTCCAGCCGCGATTTGAGCACCAGCCGGGTGAGGCCGATGATGGCGTTCATCGGGGTGCGGATTTCATGGCTCATGCGCGCCAGGAAGTCGGATTTGGCGAGATTGGCGCGGTGGGCTTCTTCGGTGGCTTCGCTGAGGGCGTGGGTGCGTTGTTCGACCAGTTCTTCGAGGTGATTGCGGTAGAGCGTCAGTTCGCGTTCGCGCAATTGCAGGGTGTCGAGCATGATATTGAGCCCCGCGCCGAGCCGCCCGATTTCATCGCGGCTTTCCACCGCGACGCGATCCGAAGTCTGGGAATCCAGCGCCACCCGCCCCACCAGTTCACTCATGCCCAATATCGGCGCGGAGATGCGCCGCACCAGATAGCCGGAGAGGAGGAAAAATCCCAGCAGGGCGAGCGTCAGAATGACCGCTGTCTCGGCCAGGGTGCGGCTGATTGCGGCGTGGAAACCTTGCAGGGAAATCAGGACTTCCAGGCGCGCCTGGGGCTGGTTGTTTTCCAGCACCGGATTCCAAGCGAGCAAATAATCATCGAAAAACTCCACCCCGGCCTCTTTCTTGCCAACCGCCGGCCACGGGCGCTGCGGCGCCTTGCTCTTTTGGTAGGCGGCGAACACCGAGCCGTCGGGCATCACTGCACGGGCTTGCAACACTGCCGGATTGCTGGACAGGGAATGCAGCAGGCGGCGCGCTTCGCGTTTGTCGTAAAAGCTGATGGCGGCTTGCAGATTGGTGGCGACCAGGCGGTTCTGCGCGTCCACGGTGTCTTTCCATTCACCGCGCAGCAGGCGGTGTTGCTGGTAATCGACCAGCGCCAGCACCAGCAGCGCGGCGATGATCAGGGTCAGGGAACTGAGCGCCAGCAGTTTGCCCCGGATGGTTTTTCTATCCCAGGCGAGGGCGATTCGCTTGACCAGGCGCGCGGCTTTCATTGCTCGACCTTTTGCGCAAGGCGCAGGAGTTGGGCGTTGAAGTCCAGTCCCTGGCGCTGGGCGGCTTTGCGGTTGAGATTGATGGCGACCCGGTCACCATCCAGAACCAGCTCCACCATACCGCCGGCGTGGGTGAAGCCGGGAATGTCGGAAACCGTGAGGATGTTCCGATTGGCGGGGCGTTGCAGGAGGTTTTCCACCTGCGCGCTTTCCGAACGGCTGATGTAGAGGACATTGCAGCCGGCTGTTCCGGTGGCGTTGTCGATCAGGCGGATGTCGGTGGCAATACCGGTGTTGCGCACCAGTTGTTGCAGGGTGCCTCCAAACGGGTTGCTGCCCTGAACACATAATACCGGCGTGGCAGTCGGTTTATCGGCGGGCCAATAAACAAATTGCGACAGTTTGAAGAGCAGCACGGCTTTGAGTCCATACTCGGACACCGTGCCGCTCTGGGCATGGGTGAGAAGGGAGAGCAGTCCCAGCAGTGTTGCGGCGAGCAGCCTTGCCATTCTCATCTTAATTGACAGGCTAGAATTTATACTCCAGCGATACGCCCAGACTACGCGGCGGCTGGGGCATCTGCACGAAGGTGGTGCTGGCGCTTCCGTGTGCAGCGTAGTAGCGGCGATCGAAGAGATTGTAGATATCCACGTAGGCCGACAGTTTGCGGTCAGCCAGTTTGTGGAAGCCGAAATGCAGACTGGCGACAGCATAACCAGGAGCTTCGATACGGTCGCCGCTATTGCCGATCTTGCGACCGGTAGTCACCGGGCCGGTTGCCTGCATCCGTGCGGTGATCGTCAGCCAGTCGCGCTGCCGGAACGTTGCGCCCAATTTGGCCTTGTGGGTGGCGATCAAGGATTGATCCCATTCCACGCCGCCGCTAGCCTCCTGCATCGTTCCTTGGGTGTAGCTGTAGCTGCCCCACAGGTCAACATTCCAGCCTTCTCCCAGCGGAACCCGCCATTGCGGCGCAATGTCCAGCCCGTAATAACGATCCACGCCGTTGTTGGCCTTCATCGAGGTGCTGGTGAGCAGCGCGCCGGGGATGTACTGGATGGGCGTGGCGTCGTTCTGGGTGACGATCACGTCGGTGACGCGGGTCACGTAGGCATTGGTCACCAGATTGAAGTCGTTGCGTGGCCTCCAGTCCCAGGTCAGCGACAATTCGCGGGCTTTTTCCGGCTTGAGGTTGAGGTTGGTCGCGCGGAAATTGCTGCCGACGTACCGATCGCCCTGCTTGGCCCCGCTGAACGTGCCGTAGGCATTCAGGAATTCGTCCGGCGAGGGGGCGCGGAACGCTTCGCCATAAAGCAGCTTGATGAAGCTGCCGGGCTGGTTCTGCCAGACGATGCCGACTCGTGGGTTGGTGCTGCCGCCGTAAACCGAATGATGGTCGTAGCGCACCCCGGCAGTGGTGGACAATACCGGCGTCCATTGCGCCTGCCACTGCGCATAGGCGGATTGATTGCTGTAATCCATCGAGGTGATGGTGATTGGCAGCGTGGTGCTGGGATAGACGTATTGCTGACCGCTGACATAGGGCGTAGGCAGATTGGGTGAAACCACCGCGTGGTAGTCCTTGAATCCGGCGCCGGCCTGGATGACATGGCTTTCATCGGCCTGCCAGGTGACGTTCTGCTCGATGCCGCGCCGCCGTCCGGCGCTGTACAGGTAGCCGACATCGCGGAAATCGGTGTAGATGTTGTAGTAGCGCGACTGCGGATCAACTTCCCATTCGGAATGGTCGATCAGCAGTTCCCCGGAAAGGTTCGGCGTCCAGTTGAAGCGGGCCTTGCCGTAGAAGGTCTGAATTTCGTTGCGAACCTGAACATCCGGTGAATAAACTGCGTTTTTCGAGGTGTCGCCGGTACTGGTCAGGCTATGGAAGAGATTGCGGTAATAGCCGAAGGTGAATTGTTTACCCACATCCAGACGCAGGTAATCGCTTTCCCCACCCGTCGGGCCGCCCGAGTAATCCTCGCGTTTGGCGGCGGGGATGGCGGTAACGCCGGAAAATGTTTTGGCGTCAACCTTGGGAAATTGTCCCGGGTAATATTGGTCGAGCGAGGCGCGCCCCGAGCGTTGACGATTGACCCCCACGGTAAGGCCGGATTCGTCCCCAACCGGGGTCGAGGCAAGTAGCGAACCTTCCTGTGTATCAAAGGAACCGCCGCTGTATTTTACGGTGGCGGTCGGTTTCCCTTCAGGACGCTCGGTAATGATGTTGATCACCCCCGCCATGGCGTCCGCACCATACAGGGCAGCCGCAGGGCCGTATAAAACTTCCACCTGCTTGGCGTGAAACAGTGAGAAATTTTCCGCAATGGGGATTGAGCCGCCTACCGGGTTGTCGATACGGACGCCGTCAAGCAGGATGATCAGCTTGACGTTGCTGATTTGTCCCTGAAAGGTGAAGTAGTTGTATTGCGACGACCGGGTGCCGCGCTGAAAATCTACGCCGGGAAGGTCTTCCAGCAAGTCGGCGAGGTTGTTGTAGCGGCGTTCGCGAATCTGCTCGCGGGTGTACACCAGGATATGCGCCGGCGTTTGTTCGCGGGCTTCCATACGACGCGACGCAGTCATCACCTTGGTGGCGAACAGTTCTTCAAGCGATAGTGGCAGCAGTTGGAGCACTTGCTCCTCTTCGCCGGCAAAGGCCTCCCCCGTGGAAAACAAGGCCGGAATCAACAAAGCGAGCAAGCGCTTGCGAAAAGCATCGGTCATGCGACATCTCTCCAATTAGGCAATTTCAGGTGATTCAGGCGCGCGCGCGGCATTTAACAACGCCTGGCAATTTGTTGTTCTTATTTGAGTGGCGCCCCGAAGACGAATCGAACGTCCGACCTACCCCTTAGGAGGGGGTTGCTCTATCCACTGAGCTACCGGGGCTGAATTGCCAATTGTATCATTCGGCGCGTCTGTAAAAAACGGTTTGCATGGGCTTCCTGAAACAGGCAAAAATAATTCCGGGATTTGCCGCCCAATTGCTTTTTTTTCGCTGTGATTAGCCTAATATTGCCGGAAGCAGGGGAAATGGCCAAAAAGAAGAGCTAGGCCAAATAGATAATCCCGTTCAAGACCGTCAAGAGCCAAAAAAATATACAGAGGTGGTTGAAGATGAAAAAAATACGTGACCTGAAAATATGGGTGCGTCTGGTTGTCGGCATATCCCTGATCCTGGTGCTGGCGTGGGCTGGGATGATCCTGTGGGCGACCAATGAACAACGTAACACCGCAATAGAACAGGCTCGCGACTTTTCCCAAAGCGTACATCGCATGACCATGGCCAGTCTGACCGGGATGATGATTACCGGCACCATCGGCCAGCGGGCCGTATATCTGGATCAGATTCGTCAATCCCAGGATGTTCGTGAATTGCGGGTGATACGCGGGGATGGCGTATCCCGGTTCTTTGGCCCCGGTGAAGCTGGCGAGAGCAAAACCGACGCCATTGAGCAGCAGGTCATGCAGACCGGGAAACCTTATTTTCAAGTCGTTAATGATGGAAACGGGGAAAGTCTGCGCGCGGTAATTCCTGCACCGGCATCGAAAAATTATCTGGGCAAGGATTGTTTGACTTGCCATGTTGTTCCCGAAGGAACCGTGCTGGGTGCGGTCAGTATGCGCATTTCACTCGACAAGGTGAATGCGACGGTGCGCAATTTTGGCTTTCAGATTGTTTTGGTTGCGCTGGGGTTGCTGATTCCGGTGATCCTGTTTGTTTTCGTGTTTATTACTCGTTCGGTGACCCGTCCGCTGCAATATGTGTCTGCGGGCTTGAGTGATATTGCTCACGGCGAAGGTGATCTGACCCGTCGATTGGCTGTTGATGGGCGCGATGAAATCAGCGATGTGTCACGGGTTTTTAACGTCTTTATGGACAAGCTGCACGGCATTATTCAGGAAGTGCAGGCCAGTTCGGAACAAGTCCTTACTACCACCAACAGTCTGGCCAGTGTCTCCGCCCAAGTTGCCGCAAATTCCCAGGTGCAGAGTTCGGAAGCCTATTCGATGGCGGCCCAGGTTGAAATCATGACCTACAACATTGACGGCGTAGCCGGTCAGGCGGAACAGGTTCAGGACGTTTCCCGCCAATCGCATGATCTTTCCTCTCATGGCGGCGATATTATTCACAAGGCTGCCGATGAAATGGGCAAAATCACCGTTGCAGTGAGTGATTCCTCGCAAATCCTGCAAGATTTGGGTAAACAATCCGATCAGATTTCCGCAATCGTCAACGTTATCAAGGAAATCGCCGACCAGACCAATTTGTTGGCATTGAATGCGGCTATTGAGGCGGCGCGTGCGGGTGAACAGGGACGTGGTTTCGCGGTCGTTGCGGATGAGGTGAGGAAGCTGGCCGAACGTACCGCCAATTCAACACAGGAAATCGCTTCGATGATCGGGAAAATCCAGAGCGGCACCAAGCTGGCAATCCACAGCATGGTGTCGGGTGTGGAACGGGTTAATGAGGGCACCGCGTTGGCTCATCAAGCCGGAGAAGCGATTAATCAGATCAAGTCGGGAGTGCAGCAGGTTGTTGATGCAGTCAGCGAAATCTCGGTTTCTCTCAAGGAGCAAAGTCAGGCGAATGCGGAGAATGCTCATAAGGTAGAGAGTATCGCCCGCCTTTCCGAGGAAAACAGCCAGGCGTTCCAGGAAACGGCGAATACCATTCGCCTGCTGGAAGAACTGGCGATAAACATGCAAAATGTTGTTGGTCGTTTCAAAACCTGAATTTTTTATACCTTGCCTCGTCGCGATTTGGCGATTTAGCCGCGTCTGGCGGGATGCGATGCAAGGCGCAAATTGCGCGGTGTGGCTGCACCGCACAAGCGATTTGCAACGCAGCAGCGCACCCGCCAGACGATGGATAAATCGGTAAATTGTGGCGAGGCACGGTATATATAGCGATGATTATTTTTTTAACGAGAGGAGACCTGCATGAACTTCGACGACGCGATTGCGGCACATATTAAATGGAAAGTCCGCCTGACCCAGTTTATCGATGGCACCAGCACAGAACAACTCAAGAGTGATACCGTATGTAAGGATAATCTGTGCGATTTGGGGAAATGGATATATGGCGAGGGCGCCAAGTTCAACACCAAGCCCCATTACAAGGACTTGGTGGCCAAACACGCCAACTTCCACCGTTGCGCAGCGGATGTGATCAAAAAGGTTGAGGGTGGCGATAAATCGTCAGCCAAGTCGATGCTTGCAGGGCCGTTTGCCGCAGCATCCAAGGAAACCGTGACTGCAATTATGGAACTAAAAAAAGAAGCCAAGTAATTCGATCAAAAACAAAAAAGCCCGGACGTTGTGATGTCCGGGCTTTTTTTTCTTCAAACGCGCCTGATGGCAAGCGTCGTTGATGGATGATCGGAACGAAGTGTTAGACAAATAGCGAAATACCGGAATACTGGGATTGCATCGAATTGAACAACAGTTCGTTCTGGTAAATATTGATCCCCGCCGATTGCGGCACCCCGCTACCACTCCCCAAAACCGTCTGAATTCCTTGAAGGATATTGGTCATTACGGTGTTGCTCTGGGTTTGCAACGTACCGCTGGTTCCACCATAACTCTGCGCCAGATTGGTAAAGCTCTGCCTGATCTGATCCAGTAAGTTGGAAGTCCCCAAAGGATCGCTATTAAAGGCCGCCTGTAGTGTGGTGGTGTTCAGGGACAGCGGACTGGTTTGAGACGCGGCCGTGATGCCAAGCTGCGCAAAGGTTGTTAATGCAGAACCTGGATTGCTCAGGGTGGCTTGCGTGGTGTTGTACAAATCCGTGGAAAGCTGGGTTGCGGTGCTATCGCCGTTGAGTTGTCCACTAGTGCCGGTCAATTGATTGACGTTCCCCCGCAGGACATTGTATTGGGAAATCAGCCCTTGCGCGTTGGTTAACGCACTTTGGTAATTCGGCGCAATGGTTATTTGAGACGTACCAACGCCGATCAGGTTCGCGGTAACGCCGGTGCTGATCTCGATATTTTGATTGCTGGCGCTGGTTGCCGGGGTGCTGTTGACGGAATAACTGGCATCACCTGCGGCCTGCGACTGGCTAAGCGCGAGAGTTCCAAGATCCTTGTTCCAACCGAAGGGATCACTCGGCGATGCACTGACGGAAAACGTATTGGCAGCCCCTGTCTGTTTCCCCGTCAACACCAGCTTATATCCGAAGCTGTCTGACTGAACGGCGGCGGTAACACCTGCATTGGCGCTGTTTATGGCCGAAGCAATGCCGTTTAACGAACCCGTCCCAACCGTTACTGATGTGCTGCCGGAACTGGATTGTATGGAAAAATTGCCGGGGGAAAAATAGGCGGCTGTCGGGTCGCCGAAATAGGCGCTGGTTGTTTGCTGCGCTTGAGCCAGTTGAGTGACATCAACGTTATAGGTTGCCCGTGTAGTGGAACTCGTTGAAGCCGGGGTGGTGACGACGCCCGGAGTGGAACTTATGCCGGTAAACGTTTGTGTCGGGGTGGTCTGGAGGCTATTGGAAAATTGGGATACTGCCGACAGTGCTCTACCGTACCCGGATAGCTGCACCAGACTGCTGGCGGGCGGCGCATAAGGATCCACCGCCGGAGGCGCTTCGCCGATTGAACTTGACGTAACCGTCTGTACCGGCAGACCCGCATTCGTCAACTTGACATTGAGAATTGTATCTTTCAGATCCATGATGTCCCTCTTTTCATCTGCCTTTTCCCAGTCTTATTTTAGACCATAAGGTGATAAAAAAATCATTTGTCTCAAAATGTTCCCGATGTTTTTGACTTGAATTGCAGGGGTGTACAGTTGGGCTCCAAGATTTCCTTTGCGAGGGGGGGGGCGTCAATTAACGCAGTGTGGGAAATTCGGCGCTTCTATGTCAGGTAGCGGACTGTATTTTGGTGTAGATGCGAATGCCGTCTAGCCCGAATCTTTCACAAACCTGCCCGTCAATGGCAATGGTATTTTTCGGGCG
>CAYVIN010000007.1:0-88048 GCA_964451375.1 uncultured Sulfuricella sp. | reverse complement strand
AGGTGTTCAGGGCCGATGCTATCCCTCAACTTCCGTATCTTTTCCCAGAAGAGCCCGAAAAACTCCCGGCCCTGCTTGCGCAGTTTTTCGAGATTGTTGCATTTCGGGCAGATCGAATTGATTGGAGTGCTTTTATTGCAGTCCCGGCAGTGGAAATAGTAGTTGTGCCCGTATTTGATTTCCAGATTGAAGCCGCCGCAAAACCGGCAGATTTTCCCGGAGCGGGTCGCCTCGCCGGGGGCCGGATCGGCGGCTTGCGGCGCGGCAATTACGGAGGGCTTTTTGGCCTGCGCGGCGTAGGCGGCCAGCGGTTGTTCCGCAACTTTCGGCACAGCGGCAGGCTGCTTTTCCAGCGGTTTGTTGACCGCCAGCATGTATTTGCAAATCACCTTGATGTGGGCGTCCGGCAGCTTTTTCGGCTCGTCTTGCGTCTTGAATATATCGATTTTCTTGCGGATTTTCTCGGTCACCTGATCGGCCTTCATCACCCCTTTGAGCGGTTGGCCGTTCGGCCAGATGATCACTCCCTGATCGGAAATCGCGGTAATCACATCCACCGGCACCGTATCGAAATATCCCGCCGGGTTGGCGGCTTTGTTAAGGTGTTTCTTCAACCGCTTGGCCTGAATCTCGCCCTGCTTGAGCGGCGACTCCATTCCGCTTGATTGATCGTTGAACCAGCGTATCCACTGGCCGTCTTCCTTGATCTGCACCTTGCCGGTAACACTTTTGCTCTCGACGATAATCATCCCGTAAGGATGAATCACCAAATGGTCAATCTGCACCGCACCATCGTCCAATTCAACCCGCAAGCCGTTAATGACATGGATGTCCGGCTCGTCCTCGAAATCCACCTTAAGGTAAAACGCCATTTTTTCTTCGGCCTTGCGGCCTGCGATGGCGTATTTTTCAAAAGAATCAAAGGGGTCGAGGTGTTTGACGATCATTGGGGAATCCTGTGTGGGCGAGCGTTGAAAAAAGCGGGCGGTAAGTTGCCAGTAATTTGCTGTGACTGGAACGGTGTTCTCTAATATTTCTTATTCCAGCCAATCATTAGCCTCACCAATGCTACCCGAACACCCCATCCTTGAAACCTGTGAAAAGTAACAGGTATGCAGTGACTAACCTGAAACGCCACTATCGGCGAGGGGGAGATTTTCACAAACACGAAAATATTTTAAAAAATGCCGATATTTGACCTACAGAACTGCGGCGATTACTCGGCAAAGTGAATCTCTATGTCGCGCCGGGGCGTTACTTCCGGCGCTGCGATAGCTTCATTCCGGCGTTTTTCACGTCTGCCGGTGTAGCGCTGACTTTTACCGGCTTTTGGTTTGTCCGGCGTCAGGGAAATTTATGCCGATGTGGTAATCCGCGATTGACATGTCTACTGCTTGTTTGTGATAGTCCTTACTCTGAATACACCTCAAGGAAGTCCGCTTATGCCGCACTCCCTCCTGCGTTTCGTAATTGTCGCCACCTTGCTGTTTTTGTGCGGCGCGGCGCCGGCTGCGCCGACCACCCCGACTGCCGACTTTACCGATAACGATGACGGTACGGTGACGCACAAAATCACCGGGTTGACCTGGAAACGTTGCGCGGAAGGGCAGGGGTGGACGGGCACGACCTGTACGGGAAGCGCCAGCGTGTATACCTGGGCTGATGCGAGCGGGCTAACTTCCACATTTGCCGGATCAAGTGACTGGCGATTGCCGCTTATCGACGAGTTGGGATCCCTGGTCGAACGTGGTGCGAACAATCCTGCAATCAATACCGAGATTTTTCCCGAGGCGCCTGCCAGCAGTTTTTGGTCGGCGACAGATTTTCCTGCTACGGCAACCAAGCAGCGCGCCGTCAGTTTCCTGGCCGGCGGCAATTTTGGCATGACCAAGACCGGCAGCGCTGCGGTCAGGCTGGTTCGCGGCGGATGGCCGCTGGATTCTTCCGGGCTTTATACGCCGACCTGGGAGTTCACCGAGAATACCAACGGGACGGTCACGCACAAGAAAACCAACCTGATCTGGAAACGTTGCGCGGAAGGCCAGACCTGGGCCGCTGCAACTTGTAGCGGGACGGCGCAGAAATCGACCTGGGCGGAAGCCACCGCCCTGACCACCACTTTTGCCGGCTCCAGCGATTGGCGGTTACCTAATGCCAACGAGTTGCTGACCATCGTTGAGTGGAGTCAGGCGAAAGCCACTTTTAATCCGACCATTTTCCCGGCGACTCCGGCGGATTTTTTCTGGACGGCCTCGGCGGCTGCCGGCAGCGGCGGCAATGGATGGTACGTTTATTTCGACAGTGGCGACGACAGTATCGTCCCGAAGAATTTTAATTATTATGTTCGCCTGGTGCGCGGCGTTCAGTCGCCCGGTTCTTCGACCCCAACATCATCCACGGGACTTACCGGGATTGCGTTGAGTTGCCCAACCCTGGTGGTGGCCGGTGCGAGTGTGGGTTGCTCCGCCGTCGCGCGATTCGGCAACGGGACTTCCCGTAAGGTTTCCCCAATCTGGAGTGTCAGCGACGCTAACCTGGCGACGATCAGCAGTGGGGTGCTCACTGCGAAAAACGTGAACGCCGATACTTCGGTGACGGTGACCGCCAGTTACACCGAAGGGGGCGTTACCCGCACCGCAAAAAAGACGATTCAGGTGTTGATCGCGGCGCCGGTGGTATTGCTGTCGAATTTGACGATTAGCGGAAGTTATAGCGTCGAAGCGGGAAAAACCGCAACCTACACGGCGAGCGCCATTTACGGCGATGGTTCGACCAAGTCTCTGGCCGGGGTTAACTGGACGCTTACCGGAACGGCGGCGACGATAGACAACAAGGGCGTGTTGACCGCTCTTGCCAGCTTGCCCAGCGATGCGACGGTGACGCTTAACGCCAGCTATACCGAGGGTGAGATAACCAGGACGGCGCAACAGAAGGTTGCGATCAAGGCGCAGTCGATGACACCCGGGTGTTTCGGCACGACGCCCAATCTTTCCGCCATCAGTGTTTCCGTCAAGGCGACCGGGAAACGTATCGATTCGCTGGAGGTTGGCTATTGTCTGAAAAATTACAGTGCAGCGACGCGCTTTGATCTGTATTTTGCGGTGATGACGCCGAATAATGCGATGTTGTTCCTGCAATCGCCGACGTGGTTCGGTGTGCCGAGTTTCACCGCCTACGACGGCAAAACCGCGCCCAAGCCCTATGTCGCCAACACCCTGATTGCCGATAACTCGGGCGTGGTGTTGAAGATGCTGGAACTGCCGACTGAACTGCCGAACGGTACATACACTTTTTATGCGATTCCGGTCAATGCCGGTAAAGAGTTGTTTAACGGTTTTAACTGGGTTGGCGCGCTGGCCCAGGACGCTATGACCATTTCCCGGTAATCCGCAGTTTTTCCACCCGCGCCGCGACCGTTATTCTCTCTACCACCCGCCCCCCAACGCCTTGACCAGCGCCACGCTGGCGTTCAGACGCCGTCCCAGCAAATCGGTAGTGCTGCGCTCGCTGGATAATGCGGCGGCTTGGGCGCTGACCACGTTGAGATAACTGACCGTACCGGCGCGGTACTGGTTGAGCGCCAGCGTGGCGGCCTGGCGGGCGGCGCGTAGCGCGGCGTCCTGTTCGGCGGCTTCCTGTTCGAGGAGGCGCAGCGCGGCGAGCTGGTCTTCGACTTCCTGGAAGCCGGTCAGCGTGATTTGCCGGTAACTCGCCACGCCAGCGTCGTAGTTCGCTTGAGCTTGCTCGCTCTGCGCGCGGCGCAACCCCGCGTCGAAAATATTCTGGGCAAGCGCTGGGCCGAGCGACCAGATACGGTTGGGCAGGCTGAACCAGTTGGCGAGGCTGTCGCCCTGGAGTCCGCCGCTAGCCGACAGGGTAAGGGTCGGAAAAAACGCCGCAGCCGCGATGCCTACGGCGGCATTGGCGGCCATCACGCGGCGTTCGGCGGCGGCGATGTCGGGGCGGCGCTCCAGCAGGTCGGAGGGCAGGCCGGGCGGGACGGCGGGCAGGCGCACGGCGAACTCTTCCGCCGCCAAGGTGAAGGAACTCGCCGGTTTGCCGAGCAGGGTGGCGATAGCGTGTTCGAGCTGGGCGCGCTGGATGCCGAGGTCGGTGGACTGGGCGCGGGCGCTCTGCCATTGGGTTTCGGCCTGGGCCACGTCGAGGCCGGTGGCGATGCCGCCGGCAAAGCGGTTGCGGGTGAGTTGCAGGGACTTTTCATAGGCGGCCACGGTGTCATCAAGCAGTTTTTTGTGACG
Source organism: uncultured Sulfuricella sp. (assembly GCA_964451375.1). Taxonomy (GTDB): domain Bacteria; phylum Pseudomonadota; class Gammaproteobacteria; order Burkholderiales; family Sulfuricellaceae; genus JAGXQV01. The sequence goes on along the minus strand of CAYVIN010000007.1, from coordinate 83,789 downwards.
CTCGTTGATGCGCAACTGGAAGTAGGCCTGCGCCAGCGCAGCATGGGCGGACAGGCGCGCCGCTTCGAGATCGGCGGCGCTGGCCTGGGCGTTGGCTTCACCGGCTTCGACCTGGCGGCGGATGCGGCCCCACAGATCGAGTTCCCAGCTTGCGGCGAGACTCAACGATTGCGCTTCGGCGGGGCCGCTTGCACCGGTTGCGCGGGTGCTCTGCGCGGCCTGGCTGCGGGTGGCGGCAAAATTGGCGTTCACGCTCGGGAAACGCCCGGCTTGGGCGACTTGGGCAAGCGCCTGCGCCTGGCGGAACTGGGCCTCGGCAAGGCGCAGGGTCTGGTTGGAGATTTCCAGTTGCTCCTGCAAGGCGTTCAGCCGCGTATCGCCGAAGATTTCCCACCACTTGCCGCGTGGCAGATGGTCGCGCGGTTCGCCGGATTTCCAGGCATTGGACTCTTTGAACGCGGCGGGCGTTTCGACTGCCGGGCGCACGTAGTCGGGGCCGCTGGTGCAGGCAGCGAGGAATGGCAACAAGAGTGGGAAAAACCCTTTCCGCGCCCAGCCCACCCACCTCCCCCTTTGCAAAAGGGGGGGGCAGCCTTCCGCGTGGGCACGAAAAAGCCGTGCCCACCCTACGTTTTTTTTATACATTCTCAAACCTCCTGCACGACAGGCTGCGGCAATCCGCCGGCCCGCAAGCTCCCGCACCACAGGCGGAAGCGATCCAGATACAAATAAACCACCGGGGTGGTGTAGAGCGTCAGTACCTGGCTGACCATCAGCCCACCGACGATGGAAATGCCCAGCGGCTGACGCAGTTCGGCGCCTTCGCCGCCGCCGATGGCGAGCGGCAGCGCGCCCAGCATGGCCGCCAGGGTGGTCATCAGAATCGGGCGAAAACGCAGCATACAGGCCTCGAATATCGCGTCTTCGGGCGCTATGCCCTGCTTGCGTTCGGCGTCGATGGCGAAATCGACCATCATGATGGCGTTTTTTTTCACAATACCAATCAGCAGGATCACCCCGATCAGCGCCATGATGGTGAATTCGCTCTTGAAGGCGAGCAGCGCGAGAATCGCCCCGACCCCCGCCGACGGTAGCGTGGAGAGGATGGTGAGCGGGTGGATGGTGCTTTCATAAAGCATCCCCAGCACGATGTAGACCGTTATCAGCGCCGCCAGGATCAGCCAGGGCTGCGATTCGAGGGACGCCTGGAAGGCCTTGGCGGTGCTCTGGAAGCCACCGCGTATGGTAGTCGGCACACCGATCTTGAGCAGCGCGCCGTCTATGGATTTGATCGCGTCGCTCAAGCTCACGCCGGGCGGCAGGTTGAAGGAAATCGTGGTGGCCGCGAACTGCCCCTGGTGGTTGACCGACAGCGAGGTCTGGGTGGTTTCCCAGCGGCAGAAAGTGGAAAGCGGCACCATTTGCCCGGACGGGCTGCGCACCTGGATGAGGTCGAGCGAACGGGGAGTCTGCCAGTATTGCGGCGCGACTTCCATCACCACCCGGTACTGGTTGAGTTCGGAGTAGATCGTCGAAACCTGGCGCTGGCCAAAGGCATCGTACAGGGTGGCGTCGATCAGGCGCACTGTCAGGCCGAGCCTGGCGGCGGTGGGCCGGTCGATCACCAGGGTGGTTTGCAGTCCCTTGTTCTGCTGGTCGGTGTTCACGTCGGCGAGGTCCGGCAGGTCCGCCATGGCGCGCTGGATGCGCGGCGTCCACTCCATCAGTTCGGCCAGATCGTCGCCTTGCAGGGTGTACTGGTATTGAGCGTTGGCGGAGCGACCGCCCATGCGGATATCCTGCGCGGCCTGGAGGAACAGGCTGGCTCCCGGCTCTTTCGAGAGTTTGCCGCGCAGCCGGGCAATCACCTGGTCGGCGGATACCTTCCTCTCACTGAGTGGCTTTAAGGTGATGAACATGTTGCCGCCGTTGCGCTGCCCGCCGCCGGTGAAACCCACCACATTGGCGACCGCCGGATCGTTCTGGACGATTTCGACAAAATCGGCGAGCTTGCCGCGCATGGACTGGAAGGAAATGCTCTGGTCGGCCTGGATGTTGCCCATGATCCGCCCGGTGTCCTGCTGCGGGAAAAAGCCCTTGGGGACGATGGAATACAGGTAGAAATTGAAGGCCACCGTGGCGGCCAGCAACACCATCATGAAGCGCGAATGGCGCAGCGCCCAGGTAAGGCTTACCCGGTAGCCTTCGTGGAGGCGCTCGAAGGCGCGGGCGGCGAAATTGGAGAGCCGAGAAGAAAAGCCAACAGAACCACGAAACCGCTCCTCCCCCTTCATACCCGATGGCCTTACGGCCTGGGCACAAGAGGGGGAGGCAGGGTGGGGGATGGGGTGGGATTCCGGCAAAAGCGCCTGTGTCGATTCACCCATCCCCTCCCCATCCCTCCCCTTGAAGGGGAGGGGGTTGGCTTTCAACAACCGCGCACACAACATCGGCGTGGCGGTCAGCGATACCACCAGCGAAATCAGCACCGCCACCGACAGGGTCACGGCGAATTCGCGGAACAGCCGCCCGATGATGCCGCCCATCAGCAGAATCGGCACGAATACCGCGATTAGCGACAAACTCATCGACAGCACCGTGAAGCCGACTTCCTTGGCGCCCTGCAGGGCGGCCTGGAACGGCGTCATCCCTTCTTCGAGATGCCGCGAAATGTTCTCCAGCACCACGATGGCGTCGTCCACCACGAAGCCGGTGGCGATGGTCAGCGCCATCAGGGTGAGGTTGTTGATGCTGTAGCCGGCCAGGTACATGAAGGCGAACGCGCCGATCAGCGATACCGGCACGGCCATCGCCGGGATCAGCGTAGCGCGCAGGTTGCGCAGGAACACGAACACCACCAGGATCACCAGCACCACGGAAATCAGCAGGGTGATTTCCACGTCATGCAGCGACGCGCGGATCGTCGGGGTGCGATCCATCATCACGTTGAGATCGACGGCGCGGGGGATCGAGGCGCGCAGCACCGGCATCAGCTCGCGCACCCGGTCCACGGTCTCGATGATGTTCGCCCCCGGCTGACGATAGACGATCAGCATGATCGCCGGCTTGCCGTTGGCGAGACCCGCATTGCGCACATCCTGCACCGAATCGCTGACCTCGGCGACATCGGTCAGGCGCACCGCCGCGCCGTTGCGGTAAGCGACGATCAGCGGCAGGTATTGCGACGCTTTCTTGGCCTGGTCGTCGGCGCCGATCTGCCAGTGGCGCTCGCCCTCCTCCACCGCGCCCTTGGGGCGGTTGGCATTGGCGGAGAACAAGGCGGTGCGCATCTCTTCCAGGCCAATCGCGTATTTGTTCAGCGCGTTGGGGTTGAGTTCGACACGCACCGCCGGCAGCGAGCCGCCGCCCACGTTGACCTGGCCGATGCCCTTCACCTGCGAGAGTTTCTGGCCGAGGACGGTCGATGCCGCGTCGTACATCTGGCCGCGATCCATGGTGTCGGAGGTCAACGCCAGAATCATGATCGGCGCGTCGGCAGGGTTGACTTTGCGATAGGTGGGATTGCCCGGCAGGTTGCTCGGCAACTGCGCGCGCGCCGCGTTGATGGCCGCCTGCACGTCGCGCGCCGCCCCGTCGATGTTGCGGTCGAGGTCGAATTGCAGGGTCACGCGGGTATTGCCCAGCGAACTCGACGAGGTCATCTCGGTCACCCCGGCGATCCGCCCCAACTGGCGCTCCAAGGGTGTGGCCACGGTCGCCGCCATGGTCTCGGGACTCGCCCCCGGCAACGCCGCCTGCACCGAGATGGTCGGGAAATCCACCTGCGGCAACGGCGACACCGGCAGCAACGGAAAAGCGAACAACCCCGCCAGCAGCAGACCCAGAGTCAGCAACGTAGTCGCGACCGGGCGGTGGATGAAGGGGGCGGAGATGTTCATCGGTTAAGTGACGCTTGCACAGATACGGGCCGGAGCGCCGGCATCCTGCCGGCAGGCCGGCGAGACGCCGGCGCTCCCAGGTATGGGCTGGCCGAACACGCATGATTTAATAGCATTATTTATGCTTCCACCTTCATCCCTCATCCTTCCCCCTCACCCGCCGCGCCAACCGGTCAAACGCCAGATAAATCACCGGCGTGGTGAACAAGGTCAACACCTGCGACAGCAGCAGCCCGCCGACCATCGTGACGCCCAGCGGCTGGCGCAGTTCCGCGCCCATGCCGGTGCCGAGCATCAGCGGCAAGGCGCTGAACAGCGCGGCCAGCGTCGTCATCAAAATCGGGCGGAAACGCAGCAGGCACGCCTGGAAGATCGCTTCGCGCGGCGACTTGCCTTCGCGGCGTTCGGCGTCGAGGGCAAAGTCGATCATCATGATGGCGTTTTTCTTGACGATGCCGATCAGCAGCACAATCCCGATGATCGCGACGATGCCCAGATCATGGCCTGCGGCCATCAGCGCGAGCAGCGCGCCGACCCCGGCGGAGGGCAGCGTGGAGAGGATGGTGACCGGGTGGATATAGCTCTCGTAAAGCACCCCCAGCACGATGTACATGGTGAGGATCGCGGCGAGCAGCAGGAACACCTGGTTCGCCAGCGAGCCACGGAACGCCAGCGCCGCGCCCTGGAAGCTGGTCTGCACGCTGACCGGCATGGCGATTTCCTTTTCCGCGACCTCGATGGCGTGCACGGCCTCGCCGAGACTGATGCCATGGGCGAGGTTGAAGGAAATGGTGGCCGCCGGGAACTGGCCGAGATGGTTGATCGACAACGCGGTGGGCTGCTCGACGATGCGCGCCACGGTGCCGAGCGGTACCTGCGCGCCGCTCGCCGCGGTGACGTAGATGTGGTTGAGCGCTTCCGGCCCCTGCTGGAACGAGGGTGCTACTTCCAGCACCACCCGGTATTGGTTGGTCTGGGTGAAGATCGTCGAAACCAGGCGCTGGCCGAAGGCGTTGTAAAGCGCGTTGTCGATGGCTGCCGGGGTGATGCCGAGCCGCCCGGCGCTGTCGCGGTCGATTTCGACGAAGGCTTGCAGGCCGTGGTTCTGCATGTCGCTTGCCACGTCGGCGAGTTGCGGCACCTGGGCGAGGCGCTCGACCAGCTTGGGCACCCATTCCGCGAGTTCGCGGGGATCGGTGTCCTGCACCGCGAACTGGTACTGGGTGCGGCTGACGCGGTTTTCGATGGTCAAATCCTGCACCGGCTGCATGTACAGCGTAATGCCCTGGATTTTTTCCAGTTGCGGCTGGAGGCGGCGGATCACCGCGCTCGCCCCGGCGCGTTCTTCGCGGGGCTTGAGGTTGATGAGGAGCCGCCCGCTATTGAGCGTGGCGTTCGCCCCATCCACCCCGATGAAGGACGACAGGCTTTCCACCGCCGGGTCTTGCAGGATCACCTCGGCCAACGCCTGCTGGCGCTCCGCCATCGCGCCGAACGACACCGATTGCGAGGCTTCGGAAATTCCCTGGATCAGCCCGGTGTCCTGCACCGGGAAAAACCCCTTGGGTATCCAGATATACAGCGCGATGGTCAGCACCAGTGTGCCGACCGCCACCAGCAGGGTCGCGCCCTGGCGCTCCAGCACCCATTCGAGCATCTGCCCGTATTGGCCGATGATGCTATCGAACCAGCGCCCGGTGGCGCGGTAAAACGCCGTCTGCTCGGCATCGGGACGATGGCGCAAGAGCTTGGCGCACAACATCGGCGTCAAGGTCAGCGACACCACCGCCGAAATCAGGATCGCCACCGCCAGGGTGATCGCGAATTCGCGGAACAGCCGCCCCACCACGTCGCCCATGAAGAGCAGCGGAATCAGCACCGCGATCAGCGAAAAAGTCAGCGAGATGATGGTGAAGCCAATCTGCTCCGCGCCTTTCAGCGCGGCCTGCAAGGGCGGCTCGCCTTCCTCGATGTAGCGGGCGATGTTCTCGATCATCACGATGGCGTCGTCCACCACGAAGCCGGTGGCGATGGTCAGCGACATCAGGGTCAGATTGTTGATGCTAAAGCCCGCCAGATACATCACCCCAAAGGTGCCGACCAGCGACAGCGGCACCGCGACGCTGGGGATCAGGGTGGCGGCGAGGTTACGCAGGAACAGGAAAATCACCATCACCACCAGCGCCACCGCCAGCAGCAATTCGAACTGGATGTCCTTCACCGAAGCGCGGATGGTCACGGTGCGGTCGGTGAGCACGGTCATGTCCACGGCGGCGGGCAGCGCGCCTTGCAACTGCGGCAAGAGGCGCTTGATGCGATCGACCACTTCGATCACGTTGGCGCCCGGCTGGCGCTGGATGTTGAGGATCACCGCCGGGGTCAGGTCGCGCCACGCGGCCAGCCGCGTATTCTCGGCGTCCTCGATGGCTTCGGCCACGTCGGCCAAGCGGATCGGCGCACCGTTGCGGTAGGCGATCACCAGCGGGCCGTATTCGGCGGCGGACTTGAGCTGGTCGTTGGCGTCGATGGTGTAGGCGCGCTTAGGCCCATCAAAGCTGCCCTTGGCCTGATTGACGTTGGCGTTGCCCAGCGCGGTGCGCAGGTCGTCGAGCGATAGCCCATAAGCGGCGAGCGCCTTGGGATTGGCGCGCACCCGCACCGCCGGGCGCTGCCCACCGCTGATGCTGACCAGCCCGACACCGGGCAACTGGGAAATTTTCTGCGCAAGACGGGTATCGGCAAGGTCTTCCACCTTGATCAGCGGCAGGGTTTTGGAGGTCAGCGCCAGGGTGACGATGGGGGTGTCGGCGGGATTTACCTTGCTGTAGATCGGCGGCGTGGGCAGGTCGGTGGGCAGGAAGGTGCCGGCCGCGTTGATGGCCGCCTGGACTTGCTGTTCGGCAATGTCGAGGGTGAGTTCGAGGCCAAATTGCAGGGTAATCACCGACGCGCCGCCGGAACTCGCCGACGACATCTGGTTGAGCCCCGGCATCTGGCCGAACTGGCGCTCCAGCGGCGCGGTGATTGAGGAAGTCATCACTTCCGGACTCGCGCCGGGATAAATCGTGACGACCTGGATGGTCGGGTAATCAACCTCCGGCAGCGCCGACAGCGGCAGCACCCGGTACGCCAGGATGCCGACCAGCAGGATTGCCAACATCAGCAGCGACGTGGCGACCGGGCGCAGGATAAACGGGCGGGAGGGGTTCATAAGGTTGGGCTGGCGTCGGATGCGGCGGAGATGGAGCGCGAGCGAAATCTGGAGCAGTACATATTGAAAAAGGTAAGGAAGCGATATTTAGCTCGCCCCCACCCCAGCCCTCCCCCGTTGGGGGCGGGTGTGGATTTACCTACCGCTGATAACGTTGCAGCACAATCAGCCTCTACTACTCCGCTCCTTCCCCCCACGGGGGAAGGTTGGGATGGGGGCGAGATTTCATCCACCAAAATCAGCCACGCCTTCACGACTCGCCCCGCTTGTGCTTGGGGCCGTCCTTCTCGCCGCCCGGCCCGCGTTTGCGGCCCTCGTCCTTGCCCTTCTTGCTGCGGTCGATGACCTCGATCTTCGCCCCTTCGCGCAGCTTGTCGGCGCCGTCAATCACCACTGTTTCGCCCAGCGCGACGCCCTCTTCGATGGCGATATTTTCACCGTCCTGCGGCCCGAGTTTGACCGGACGTACGGTGACGGTTTTGTCTTCCTTCACCACATACACGAAAGTCCCCGGCACCCCGCGCTGGATCGCGGCGGTCGGCACGAGCACCGCGTCCTTGCGGGTGTCGGCAAGCATCCGCGCATTGACGAACTGGTTGGGGAACAGCGCTTCGTCGTCGTTGGCAAAGATCGCCTTGAGGCGCACCGTACCGGTGGCGGTGTCGATGGCGTTGTCGGTGGTCAGGAGTTTCCCGGCGGCCAGTTTGTTCTTTTGCTCACGGTCGAACGCCTCGACCGGCAGCGCCTCGCCGGATTTCAGGCGCTTCTGCACTTTCGGCAGACTGTCTTCGGGCAGCGTGAACACCACGGTGGCAGGCTGAGTCTGGGTAATCACCACCAGCCCGTTGGCGTCGGAGGCGCGCACCAGATTGCCGGCATCGACCTGGCGCAGCCCGACTCGCCCGGAAATCGGCGCGGTGATGCGCGCGTAGGTCAGTTGCAGCTTGGCGGCATCAATCTGACCCTGGTCGATCTTCAGCGCGCCTTCATACTGGCGCACCAGCGCTTCCTGGGTATCGAGCTGCTGGCGGGCGATGGAATCCTGCGCGACCAGGGTACGGTAACGTTCCACATCGACCTGGGCATTCTTCAGCAGCGCCGCGTCGCGCGCCATCTGGCCTTCGGCCTGGGCAAGCTGCACCTGGAAGGGTCGCGGGTCGATTTCGGCAAGCAAAGTGCCGGCCCTGACCATCTGGCCTTCCTGAAAATACACGCGCATCAACTGGCCATCGACGCGGGTCCGCACCGTCACCACGTTGCGCGGAATCACCGTACCCAGGCCGTTGAGGTATATCCCGACATCGCCCTTGCCGACCGGTGCGACGACCACCGGCGCTACCTTGCCGGATGGGTCGCGCTTTTTCATCCCGCCTTCCGCGCCGGGGGCCGCCGCTTCACGATTCGCGGCATACCACCAGCCGCCCGCAGCCATCATGACGACCAGCATTAGCCACAACCAGGGGCGTTTTCGGGAGGGGAGGGTATTCGTATTCATTTTGATCAGGCTCATGAGTTCTCGGCAAGGTCGGAATTCTACTGTTTTGCCGAGGATTGCGGCATATTTGGTTTGTAACGGACTGTACATTTTGTTATCCGAACATGACTGTTTATACCTCGTGGCGCGGTCTTGGCGGCTATAATCTATAAACAATTTTTCCACGGAGTTTCACCATGACAAGATTGTTCGTTGCGCTGCTCCTCGCCGCCTGTTGGGCGACAACGCCGCTTGCCCAGGCCGATCAGGCCGCCCGCAATCAGGCCCGCAAGGCCGCTGAATACCGCGATGCGCCGGAGGTTGAGGCTGCGTCGCCACGCGAGGAAGCGCGTTCCGCGCCGAACGCCCCGCAGGACAAGGCCGAGCGTGAGCGACAGGCGACCCGGGAGCGCGAAGCCCTGGAAAATAGATGGCGAGAGTTATTAAAAGGCGAATAGCCGAATTCATTCGATATGAGGCGCACCCATTACTTTTGAGGAGATCAACCATGATTAAACCTGTTGCATTGGCGTTATTGCTGGCTTTTGCTCTGCCGACGGCGGGGTTGTGTGAAGACAAGATTCCCTGGGGGGATAGCGCGGGGACGAAAAAGCTGCGCACCCAGGTGGACGGCATGAAAACCTTCTACGACCCCGAGGCGGTGAAAAAGGACGGTGGCGCCGTGTATTTCAAGATGTATAGCGCCGCCGATCCCGCCGCCAAGGACGAAGGGGTGGACTATGCGATCAACTGCAAAACCCAGGAAGTCGCGATGAAAGCCGGGGAATGGAAAAAACCGGAAAGAGTCCTGCCCGGCGAGCAGCTTTATCCCATCGCCAAAAAGCTTTGCGAATGGGGGCCGGGGTTCTTCGAACGCGCCAAAAAAGGCTTGTTTGACTGAGAGTGTCTTACAGGCGGGCCGGTGAAACGCCGGCGCCGCCGTCTGAACGGTATTGCGGCTACGCCGTTATCTCGCCGGCCTTGCGATCCAGCGACTGGCGCACCAGATCGAAATGTTCGCGCAGTGTGTACAGGTAATGGGCATAGGCTACCGGCACCGGACGGCTGTTGGCGCGGCTTTCCAGCGCGTCGAGGCGCGCCCGGTAATCGGCATGATGGGCCGCTTCGTAGTTTTCCCGGATTTCCTTTTCCAGCAACGATAATTCCCCATACCAGCGATAGATGCGTGACGTGATGCGCCAGGCGTAAATCGTCGGGATGGCCTTTAAAATCGGGAATAGCGCCAGTAGCGGCAGGATCATTACGAACACCCGATCCACCAGCGTCGCCGCCCAGAACGGCAGGTAACGTTGCAGGAAAGGCGGGCCGGACTTGATGTAACGTTCCGCGTCCTTGCTGAGTTCCGGGGTGGGGTCTTTGGCGGCGGGGAATTCGCGGGCAGTCTGGAACATGCCCGCTTCGCCGTGGATTTCCGAAGCCGCCAGCATGAGCAGGCTGATCAGCGCCGGGTGGATGTTGTCGCGCACCACCAGATTGGCGGTGGCGGCAAGCATCGCCACATCCTGGGCCGGCACGTCCTGCACCAGGTCAATCACGCCGCGCGGCAGAGTTACCCGGTTAAGGAAAGGAAAACGTTTTACGTAAGCGCCGGCCTGGGCAAAACTCATCAGGCGCACCCCCTCCAGATCAAGCAGCTTTTTCACCAGCGCCGAATCCGCTCCGGCGATCACCAGCGCGGCATCGGTTTGCCCTGCGCGTAAGGCCTCCACTGCGGCATCCCCGGATATCGGCAACAGCCGCGCGATATCGCCGTCCAGGCCGTTGGCCGCCAGCACCTGCATCGCCAGTTTGCGGGTGCCGCTGCCTTCCGCGCCGATGGCCAGACGTTTGCCCTTGAGCTGGGAGACCCGATCCAGCACGTTGCGGTCGCGATAAAACAACCACAGTGGTTCGTAATACATGCTGCCCAGCGACATCAGACCTTTGCTTTCGGCTGCCGACACGGTGCCGCCCTGTATGAAGCCGACCGTCACGCCGGAATTGCCGTCCTGGAGACGCTTCAGGTTTTCCAGCGAACCCGACGAAGTGCGCAATTCGACGCTGATGCCATGGCGCGCGAGGATTTCCTGATAACGTTTGGCATAACCGTGATAAGCGCCGCTTTCAGAACCGGTAGTCATCACGATGCTTTTCGGCGGCGCAGGCTGGACGAACAACGAAGTCACCCAGAACAGCCCAACCACCAGCACCAGCGCAGGCAGGCCGATGGTGAGCAGTTCCTTGCGGGAATAATTGGCGAGCGGGTTTTTCATGGCGTGATCGGAAATGGTTAAGACGAAGGCGCTATTTTAGCGGGCCTGATGAATCGCTGCATCGGAAGCGATAGGCTGAACCTGTGTGACTTGTAAGAGACAGGTATGGCAAATAAATTTCGGGGATGAATTCAGTATCCGGCGGCTTTGGCTTTACTCAGCCAGGTGGAGAGCGCACCCAGTTCCACAACGTTCGATCCGTCGTAGTAATAGAGGTTCTGGTTGCTTGGGTTGATCCCCAGGGCTTTTCCCGATGCAGGGTAGATACGCGCCCAATAGGGGGATTTGGTCGTCGAGTGTTCGTCGCCGGAGGGGCGTAAAAGCGCCGACGCTTCGACGTTTTCACCCCACATGAAGACGCGCTCGGCATTGAGAGTGGTCACGTATTGTGCGATCCAGTCGAGATAATTCCCGACGCGGGTGTACGCGCCATAGTTGGTGGCGCAGGTGTATCCCCAACTGACGATGCCGATCTGATTCCAGTCGGAATTGCCGGGGTTGCGCGCCATCAGCGGCCCGCCGCTGTCGCCCAGACAGGTGTCGTAGGGGCTGCCGCGATAACCGGCGCATAACATGTTGCTGGTGATGGTCGAGTTCAGGCTGCTGCGGCAGGTGTTGTTGTCCACCAACGGCAGATCAACTTCGCGGGGTTCGCGGGTTTCGGTGGCCTGATCGATGAGATCGGCGATGTAACTCGCGGTGTAGCGGCGGCTGGCGAAGCCGGCGACGATTTGTTCCACGGTGGGGTTGCTGCTGATCGACACGCCCATGGTTTGCAGGGCGCTGACCAATTGGCTATAGCCGATGCCTTTGGCGGGGTCGCCCAGCCCGTTGGCGAGCAGCATGGTGCGGATGATGTTGGCGTCGGATATCCCCTTGCGTTGCGCTTCCCGTACACACGAAGCCAGGCTGCTGATGCAGTCGCTGCTGAGGTTGTATTGCAACCCCAGATAATCTGCGGCATCCGCCGTGATGCCGCGTCCCACGGCCTTCAGCATGGCCCCGACGGAAGGCGTCAAGGCGCTCGGGGCGAGCTTGATGTAGCGGACGTTGGCGGTTGTGGCAAGTTCGACCAGGGCGATGTCATTGTCGAAACTGACATCATCGAAGCTGGGATGAACGATGTAGCGTTGTGCGGCGATTTGCTGGCCGTTGCTGTCGTTGAGGGATTGCCGCCCGGCAATCACCGATACGGTGCCGGCGGACTGGCCTTTCTCGAAACAGTGGGCGGCAGTCATTACCCAGGTCGGGTGAATCAGCGATCCGCCGCATTGATAGGCCCCCGAGCGCACTGTGACGAGCCACGGATAAGCGGCGGTAGTGGTCGCCGTTCCGTTGACGATGGAGAAATCGTTGGCGCAAGCGGGCAATGAAATCATCCCGGCAATCAGCAACAAGACAGCGGCAGTTTTTTTCATGGGTAAACGGGAAGCGCGGAATAGGTGCGCAAACGGGGATCATTCTAACAAGCGGGGAAGCGTCGCGGGGCGTCAAATTGTATCGGCAGGTATCAAGGAGGGACGGGAAAGGGGCAACAAAAAACCCGCGAAACTCAATGTTTACGCGGGTTCTGTTGTTTGTAGCGTCTTGCTGCTACGAATATTTGGTGCCGGGAGCCGGAATCGAACCGGCACGCTGTTTCCAGCGCGGGATTTTGAGTCCCGTGCGTCTACCGATTCCGCCATCCCGGCACGGGAAGCGCGAATTATTCCCTAAAATGCGGTTTCCGGCAAGCATTTCAGCAGTTATCATTGCGCCTCTTATGCGTACCGCCGATTTTGACTTTGATTTGCCGCCCGATTTGATCGCCCAGTTCCCCGCGCCGGAACGCGGCGGCAGCCGTTTGTTGCGCCTTGACGGCGGGAGCGGCGAATTGCAGGACGCCTGGTTTCGCGAGTTGCCGGATTACCTGAATAGCGGGGATTTGCTGGTGTTCAACGATACCCGGGTGATCAAGGCGCGGCTTTTCGGGGTGAAGGATAGTGGCGGGAAAATCGAGGCGCTGGTGGAGCGGGTGCTGGGTGAGCACGAGGTGCTGGCTTTTATCCGCGCCAGTCACGCGCCCAAGCCGGGGATGCGCCTGATCCTGGCGGAGGAGCTTGAGGCGCAAGTGGTGGCGCGCGAAGGTGACGTGTACCACTTGCGGTTTGACCATGAGGAGCCGGTTTTGGATTTGCTGGAGCGCTTGGGGCGGCTGCCCTTGCCGCCTTATATCACCCATGCGCCGCAGTTGTTTGACGAAACCCGTTATCAGACGGTGTATGCCCGTGAACCGGGGGCGGTGGCCGCGCCTACGGCGGGGCTGCACTTCGATGATGGGATGCTGGCGCGGCTGGCGGAGATCGGGGTGCGCACCGCGCGTGTGACGTTGCACGTGGGGGCCGGGACGTTCCAGCCGGTGCGGGTGGAAAACGTCGCGGAACACCGGATGCACAGCGAGTGTTACATGATTCCCCCGGAAACCGTGGCGGCGATACAGGAAACCCGCGCCGGCGGGGGCGTTGTGACGGCGGTGGGGACGACTTCGCTGCGGGCGCTGGAGGCGGCGGCAAGTAGCGGCGAGCTGCGCGCCGGGGCGGGGGAAACGGAGATTTTCATCACGCCGGGGTATTCCTTTCGTGTTGTTGAACGGCTCCTCACCAATTTCCATTTGCCCAAATCAACCTTGTTGATGCTGGTGTCGGCTTTCGCGGGGGCGGATCATGTTCGCGCCGCCTACCGCCACGCGGTTGCGCAGCGCTATCGGTTTTTCAGCTATGGCGACGCGATGCTGATTGAGCGGCGTTAACGTCTTCGCGGCAATGGCGAAGTGGTTTATGATTTGCGCATAGGCGATTTTTTCGTTTCCTCAGGAGATTAAGGATATGAAAAGAGTGGTGGTGATGCAGGACGGTTTCATCTACCGCGACGTGTTGACGGACAAGCCCAGCGTGACGGTGGGACGCAATCCCGAAAACGATATCCAGATCGACAACAAGGTGGTGAGCGGCGTTCACCTGCGCCTGACCTTGTCCCCGGAACTGCTGGTGGAGGATTTGGGTAGCACCAACGGCACCATGGTTCACGGAGTGAAAATCGATAAGCCGACGCCGTTTAATTTTGGCAAGATGATTTCCATCGTGCGTTATCAGATTTACGTCCTCGACGAGAAGAAACAGCAGGAAGATGGCGGCTCCGGGGAATCCACCTGGAAAGTCGATTCACCGCCGTCTTCCTGAAATCTCTTCCGCAGTTCTTTCTGTTTTTTCAAAATACCACCAGATGTAGCGAGAGTCCGTGTCTAGTGCGCTATGGGTGGTGCAATATGGATTTCGGTAATGTTATAATTCGAGCGTTTCCCAACGTTTCCCTTTTATCGCATGATCCGGCAAGAGCAGCTCGTCGCAGCGTATCAGGCTTACGGCAATTTCTATTATTCCGGCGCAAATTCCGCGTCGCCACTGGCTGCTACCCGCAAGATTCTTGCGGAGGATCAAGGGAATAGCGTTGCCGGCGTACAGGCCTCGCCGAGCGTTCGGGTGAGTCTGAGTGAACAGGCTCTGGCTTTGAGCCGCAGCGAGACTGCCGCGCCGGCACAGCAAGGATCGGCGCTGAGCCGCCCGGATAGTCAGGTGCTCTCCAGTCAGGCTGCCGAGCGGCAACGCGGTGAAGCGCGTTACAAGGCGCATTCCGCGCAACTGCGCGGTGAATTGCGGCAACTTGACGAGGCGCGTAATGCAAAATGGGCGGCGCGCGGCTTGGCCCACGACATGAAACTGAAACAGCAGGGGGATGCGCAGGTAGCCAAGGCTGACGCCCAAAGACAAGCCGCCAACGCGCCGCCCAAACAAGCGCCTCAGGTGCGCCCCTTGACCGAAAGTGTCAACGAATTGTCCAAGGCCGTCGCCAAAAACATGAGCAGCCCGGCGGTTCAGGCGCCGCCCCCGCCGAAGGGCTGATTTCCCCGCCTGTGCTGACAAGGCAAGGCGAATGCCCTATCCTTGCGCTTCCCAAACACGGTTGTCGAGACCACCCCTTCCGGAGTAAATCATCGTCATGGACAAAGGCAATATCTACATCGTTACTGCGCCGTCCGGCGCGGGGAAAACCAGCCTGGTGAGGGCGCTGCTGGAGGCCGACAAGGGCGTACAACTGTCGGTTTCCTATACCACGCGCGGGCCGCGGCCCGGTGAGGTGAACGGCAAGGACTACCATTTCATCGACGAAAAGACCTTTCTCGATATGTTGCATCGCGGCGATTTTCTGGAGAGCGCCGAGGTTTACGGCAATCGTTACGGCACTTCGCAATCGTGGATCGAGAACATCATCGCCAGCGGCGCCGATATTCTGCTGGAAATCGACTGGCAGGGTGCGGCGCAGGTGCGGCGGATATTCCCGGAAGCCATCGGCATTTTCATTTTGCCGCCGTCCCTGGAGGTGCTCACCCAGCGCCTGACGGGCCGGGCATCCGATGCCGAAGAGGTGATTGCCCGGCGTCTTGCCGCAGCGCGGGAGGATATCCGCCATGTCGAGGAGTTCGATTATGTTATCATCAACGACCTTTTCGATACGGCGTTGCAGGAGTTGTGTGCGGTAGTCCGCGCCCAGCGTCTGACGATGGCGCGGCAGCTTGCCCGCCACGCGGAAAAAATCGGAAACATGAAATAGGCGAAATTCGTCCGAACTTTTAGTGAAGGAAATAGCATGGCTCGTATTACCGTCGATGACTGTCTGAAACTCATCCCCAACCGCTTCGAGCTGGCTCTGTGCGCCACCTACCGCGCCCGCCAGCTGGCGACCGGCGCAACACCGCTGGTCGAGCCAAACCGCGACAAGCCGACCGTTATTGCCCTGCGTGAAATCGCCCAGGGCAAGGTGGGCATGGAAATTCTCAATCGCGGTCGAGCGTAATTCCCAGGGCAGGGCGCAGGCCGGCATATCCACGTCCCTGACCCTTCCCCCATTCCCCGTTAAATGTCCGACCTCTCCGAGCTGACCGCCCAGCTTTCCTACCTCAAACCGGAGGACATCGCACAAGTACAGGCAGCTTTTGAACTCAGCAAGTCCGCCCATGAAGGGCAGATGCGGCTGAGCGGCGAGCCGTACATTTCCCATCCGTTGGCGGTGGCGTCCATACTTGCCGATTGGCGTCTTGACGATCAGGCCCTGATTGCCGGGCTGCTCCACGACGTTCTGGAAGATACGGCGGTTTCCAAGCCGGACATCGCCGCAAAATTCGGCAAACAGGTTGCCGACCTGGTAGACGGCGTTTCCAAACTCGACAAGCTGGCCTTCAAGACCGAGGCACACGCCCAGGCTGAAAATTTCCGCAAGATGTTGTTGGCGATGGCGCGCGACGTGCGGGTCATTCTGGTCAAACTCGCCGACCGCCTGCACAACATGCGCACCCTCAACGCCATGCGTGAGGACAAACGCCTGCGCATCGCCCGCGAGACGCTGGAAATCTATGCGCCTATCGCGAATCGGCTGGGACTCAACAAGATTTACCAGGAACTGGAGGATTTGAGTTTCCAGTACCTGTATCCCAATCGCTATCAGGTGCTCGAAAAAGCCGTCAAGACGGCGCGCGGCAACCGTCGCGAAGTGGTCGCCAAGGTCAAGGAGGCGGTCAAACAGAAACTCGCCGACGCCGGTATCGAGGCCACGGTGAGTGGGCGCGAGAAACATCTCTACAGCATTTACAAAAAGATGCAGGAAAAGTCCCTGACCTTTTCCGAAGTCTTCGATATCTACGGCTTTCGCGTGGTGGTCAAGGATGTGCCCACCTGCTACCTTGCTCTGGGTGCGTTACATGCCCTGTACAAGCCGATTCCCGGAAAATTCAAGGACTACATCGCAATCCCCAAGGCCAACGGGTACCAGTCATTGCACACCACGCTGTTCGGCCCGTTCGCCACGCCCATCGAGATACAAATACGTAGCGCGGACATGCACAAGATCGCCGAAGCCGGGGTGGCCTCGCATTGGCTCTACAAAAGCGGTGAGCCGGGCGTCAACGAGATGCACAAGAAGACTCACCAGTGGCTGCAAAGTCTGCTGGAAATCCAGTCGGAAAGCGGCGACGCCGCAGAATTTCTGGAACACATCAAGGTTGACCTGTTTCCCGAAGAGGTTTACGTCTTTACCCCCAAGGGCAAGATCATGGCCCTGCCGCGCGGCGCGACCCCGGTGGATTTCGCGTACACGGTGCATACCGATGTTGGCAATCGTTGCGTGGCCGCCAAAATCAACCACGAGCTGGCCCCGTTGCGCAGTGAATTGCGCAATGGCGATCAGGTCGAGATCATCACCGCTGCACACGGCAACCCCAATCCGTCGTGGCTGAATTTTGTCGCCACCGGCAAGGCGCGCTCGCACATCCGCCATTTCCTCAAAACCATGCAATACGAGGAATCCGCCACGCTCGGCGAGCGCCTGCTCAATCAGGCCCTGCGCGCGCTGGGTGTGACCGCTGCGGATGTCGGTGAATTGCAGTGGGACAAATTGCTGCGGGAAAACACCGGCAAAAGCAAACGCGAAATCCTTGCCGACATCGGCCTGGGCAAACGCCTCAACATCGTGGTGGCGCGCCAGTTGCTGGCGCTCCACGATGCGCTGCCGGAAGAGCGCAAAACCGTGGCCGCCGGCCCGATCACCATTCGCGGTTCGGAAGGCATGGCGGTGCAATTCGCCAAATGTTGTCGTCCGATTCCCGGCGACCCCATCATCGGCTTTATCAAAAAGGGCCAGGGGCTGGTGGTGCATACCCACGATTGTCCGAGCATCGCCAAGGCGCGCGGCGACACCGACAAGCTTCTCGACGTGGAATGGGATCCCATCAGCAAAAAAATGTTCGATGTCGGCATCAAGCTGGTGGTCGCCAATCAGCGCGGGGTGCTGGCGAAAGTCGCCGCCACCATTGCCGAAGCCGGCTCCAATATCGACAACGTGGCGATGGAGGAAGAAGACGGCAGCGTCTACGCCTCCATGTTGTTTACGCTCCAGGTGGAAAATCGCGCCCATCTCGCCAATGTGATGCGTGGCTTGCGAAAATTGCCGGAAGTGGTGAGAATTGCCCGGATGAAGGGGTAAATAACTAGAATGAACGCCAGCAATCGATTAAACCGCACCAGCGACAGCCTGCTCGAATCGGTAGTGCAAATTACCGGACAGCGCGACCGCGATTCCCTCGAACTGAGCCTGGTAAAAACACTGCATGAACTGATCGGCTCGCGCAAGATCGTCCTGCACAAGATTCATTACATCCAGAACACCCGCCACCTGACGCCGCTGGTGCGCTTCGAGCACGAGGAATACTTTCTCGACAACGCCGAATTTGAAGACGAAGACTCCTCGCTCCTGCTCGATACCTTGCCTGAATTCCTGGCTTGCCTGGACCGTGGGCAAATGGTGAAAGCCCCGTGCGATTGTGGGGAAGCGTTGTGTAATGTGTTCCTTTATCCGGTATTCGGGGGAAATGACAGCGTGGTGGGCTTTCTCGAAATCGACAGCCACAACCACGACGAAGTCAACCACAAGTTGGTTGACGGGTTCCTCAAGATTTACCATAACTACCTGTCCATTCTCGATGACAGCGAGCGCGATACCCTGACCGGGCTGCTTAACCGCAAGACCTTCGACAACAATATCGCCAAGATTACCTCGTCGTACCGCAACGCTGACGATGGCAAGAAAATTCCGTTGCGTCGCCGCCACTCGAATCCCGATTGGAGTCACTGGCTGGCGGTGATTGATATCGATTTTTTCAAGAGCGTCAATGACCGCTTTGGTCATTTGTACGGCGACGAAGTATTGCTGCTGCTCTCGCGCATTATGGAAAAGTCGTTTCGCCACAATGACCGGTTATTTCGTTTTGGCGGCGAGGAATTCGTCGTGGTGCTGGAACCGGCTTCCTACGAAAATGCCTGGAACGTTCTGGAGCGTTTCCGCAAGGCCGTGGAAGGTTATGACTTCCCGCAGGTCGGCAAAGTTACCGTGAGTGTTGGATTTACCCACATCCGCGCCGATGAAATTCCCGCCAGCGTGGTGGGTCATGCTGACGAAGCGCTGTACTACGCAAAGCAGAACGGGCGCAACCGGGTGTGTTCATACGAAAAACTCATTGAGGAAGGCGTCCTCGGCGGTGAACACTACGAGAGCGAAATCGAATTGTTTTAGGTTTAATGTTTAGTTAAGGAATTTAGCGATGCCCAAAGAAATCCTCTCCACCCCCAATGCACCTGCCGCCATCGGCACGTATTCGCAAGGCGTGAAAGTCGGCGATACCGTGTATTTGTCCGGGCAGATCGGCCTCGACCCGCAGACCATGTTGATGAAGGACGGCATCGACGCCCAGATCGAACAGGTCTTTCTCAACCTCGGCGCGGTTGCCAATGCCGCTGGAGTGGGACTCAACGCGACGGTCAAACTCAATGTCTATCTCACTGACCTTACCAACTTCGCCAAGGTCAACGAAACCATGGCCAAATATTTCGACCAGCCCTACCCGGCGCGCGCCGCCGTGGGCGTCAAGGAGCTGCCGCGCGGCGCGCTGGTGGAAATGGATGCGGTGTTGGTGACGGAATGAATCGGACGTAGGAGCGACCTCCCGGCCGCGATCAGCAGATACTTATCGCGACCGGGAGGTCGCTCCTACAGCCACTCCTCATGACCTGGAAAATCGGCAAAGCCCTTCGCGAGAAGCTCGCCAAGCTGGGTATCCAGCGGCGCTTCGACCTGCTCCTGCATCTGCCGCTGCGTTACGAAGACGAAACCCACCTCTATCCGATTGCCGATGCGCCGTTCGGTCAGACCGTGCAGGTCGAGGGGCGCGTGGTGCTTTGCGAGGCCCAGTACCGTCCGCGCAAGGCGCTGATATGCCAGATCGAGGATGGCGGCGGGTCATTGTTCCTGCGTTTCCTGCATTTTTACCCCAGCCAGTTGAAAAGCCTTGCCGAGGGCAAGACGGTGCGCGCGCTGGGCGAGGTGCGTCACGGCTACCATGGCCTGGAAATGGTGCATCCGCGTTATCGTGTGGTGGGCGAGGAAGCGCCGCTCGCCGAAGCGCTTACCCCAATCTACCCCACGACAGCCGGGCTTTCCCAGGATAACTTGCGCAAACTTATCCTCGCCGCGCTGGACGATGAAGCCCCCGCCGAAACCTTGCCCGATGAATTGCTGGAGCGCCTTGAACTGGGCGGATTCGCGGCCAGTCTGGCGTATTTGCATCGCCCGCCGCCCGAGGCATCCCAGAACGCGCTGGTGGAGCGCAGCCATCCCGCCTGGCGGCGTCTGGCTTTCGACGAATTGCTCGCCCAGCAGCTTTCCATGCGCCAGCATTACCAGCGCCGCCGCAGTTTCGACGCGCCCAAGTTCGCTGCACCGGGCGCCTTGACCGAGACTTTCCTGAAGAAGGTGCTGCCGTTTGCCTTGACCGGCGCGCAAAGCCGGGTGCTCGGCGAAATTCGCCGCGATCTGGCGCAGCCCCATCCCATGCAGCGCCTCCTGCAAGGCGACGTGGGCAGCGGCAAAACCGCCGTCGCCGCGCTGGCGGCTTTGCAGGCCATCGAAAACGGCTATCAGGCGGCAATCATGGCCCCCACCGAAATCCTCGCCGAGCAGCATTACCTGAAACTCGCCGGGTGGCTGGAGCAACTTGGGGTAAAAACCGTCTGGCTGGCTTCGCGTTTGTCCGCCAAAGAAAAACGCGCCGCGCTGGAACAGGCCGCCAGTGGCGAGGCAAAGCTGGTAGTGGGGACTCACGCGCTGTTTCAGGATCAAGTTGAATTCGACAATCTGGCGCTGGCGGTCATCGACGAACAGCACCGCTTCGGCGTCCACCAGCGCCTCGCCCTGCGCCAGAAGGGGCGTACTGCGGTGCATCAGTTGATGATGAGCGCGACGCCGATTCCCCGTACCCTGTCGATGAGTTATTACGCCGATCTCGACGTGTCGGTGATCGATGAACTGCCGCCGGGGCGCACCCCGGTGTTGACCAGGCTGGTTTCCGATGTGCGCCGCGACGAAGTGGTGACGCGAGTGCGCGCCGCCTGTCTGGATGGACGCCAGGCGTATTGGGTGTGCCCGCTGATTGAAGATACCCTCTCTCCTAGCTCTCCCCCCGAGGGGGAGAAGGACAAGGAACCTCTCTCCCAAAAACGGGAGAGAGGTGGTGTTGATAGACGCGAAGCCTTGCAGCTCAAGACCGCCGTGGAAACCTACGAAACCCTCTCGGCGACGTTCCCCGACCTCAACATCGGGCTGGTGCACGGACGCCTGCCGGGCGCGGAAAAAGCCGAGGTGATGGCGGCGTTCAAACGCGGCGACCTGCATCTACTGGTAGCGACCACCGTCATCGAAGTCGGGGTGGACGTGCCCAACGCCTCCTTGATGGTGATCGAACACGCCGAGCGGATGGGCCTCTCGCAGTTGCACCAGTTGCGCGGGCGTGTAGGGCGCGGCGCGGCGGCCAGCGTGTGCCTGCTGCTGTATCAGCAACCGCTTTCGGAAATCGCCCGCGAACGCCTGAAAATCATCCATGACAGCAGCGACGGCTTCGAAATCGCGCGCCGTGATCTGCAATTACGCGGGCCGGGAGAATTTCTCGGGGCCAAACAAAGCGGTGTGCCGATGCTCAAGGTGGCCGATCTGGAACGTGATGCCGACCTGCTCGACCACGCCCGCGACGCCGCGCAAATGTTGCTGCGCGATTACCCCGAACACGCCGCCCGCCACCTCGAACGCTGGCTGGGCGGGCGTGAAGAATATCTCAAGGCTTGATGAGGCTTACTTAATGAATCTGCTGCCACTCACCCCCGAGGATGCTGAACCCGGCCAACCTTTGCGCGAGGGCTTGTACGACGAAGGCGGGCATCTCCTGTTCCGCGCCGGTGAAACCTTGCCTGCCGGTTATCCGCTGGAGGGATTGTTCCGTGCGCCGGAAGGCTATGTGGGGGAGGTGGGAACGCCGGTCGAGGAATTTTCGGCGGGGGACTTGCAGGAAGATTTTCCACCGGAAGCCATGTTTCCGCCCGAAGGCATCAAGCCGCAAATGTGGGAAGTCGTGCAATTACACATGATCGGGCGCACCGGTCAGCCCTATTATTTTACCCGTCTGGTGGGCTATATCCGCGATACCAGCATCCTCGTCACGATTCCGCGCATACACCGCCAACTCGCGGCGCTGGCGGAAGGCGAACTGGTCGAAGTGCGGATGATCACCGGACGCAACATCTATCGTTTCTCCTCGGAAATCGTCAAGGTGTGCGACCGGCCCGCGCCTTACCTGCATCTGTCCTATCCCGCCAGGGTGATGCGCCAGCATTTGCGAAAAGCGCCGTGGGCCAAGGCGGAAATGCCGTGTAGCGTGGAAAACGATGGCGGCATGTGCGGCGCGACCCTGGCCAATCTCAGCGCCACCGGCGCTTGCGTCAACGCCGCCACGCCGCTGGGCGTGGAAGGCTCCACCATCAAGGTGATATTCCACACCGAAGCCGACGGCTACCATCATGATTTTTCCCTGCTTGCGCGGATCATGAAAGTGCGGCGGGGAAACCGCCAACCCGCGATGACCGAACACGGCGTGGAATTCCTCGAAGTCCCGGAAAACGACGAACTGCGCCTGCGTTGCCTGGTTTATCAACGCATCGCAGAGGGGTTTGTGGTGTAATTCAACAACGCGGTTGCGCCAGAACCTTGGCGACGCCGCCCATCAGTTTTTTCTTCTCATAGGGTTTCACCACCCAGGCGATCACCCCGGATTCCTTGCCCTCGGCCTTCATTTCGGCGCTGGTCTGGGTGGTCAGCATGATCACCCGGATTTTGTTCGGGGTTTTGTGGAGTTCGCGGCACATCGTCAATCCGTCCATTTCGGGCATGTTGACATCGCAGATGATCAAGTCGATGTCGGTGGCGTTTTCCTCCACCAGTTTCAATCCCTCCAAACCATTACACGCCTCGAAGGTGGCGTGTCCTTCGTTTGCCAGATCGTTTTTAAGCTGCGTTCTTACCGTATCCGAATCATCGACAATCAGTATGTTTGCCATGTTGGCCTCGCCAATTACAGATGTATGTGCAGCAAATAAATTGCTGCCGAAACATCGCGCCCTTCCCCCAAACCTTTTTCCTTGTTGCCCCCCGCCAAAATTGACTAGCCGCTTTCCGGGTGCTACTTTGGTGCTCCCTTCTTGTCTGACCGGGAGGGCAAAAAATGACCGCTACCACTTCCTTGAAGCTGCCCGCTGAACTCAAGGCGCGGATTGCTTCCGCCGCCGAAATTTCCGGCAAAACCCCCCATGCTTTCATGGTCGAAGCGCTGACTGCCCAGGCCGATTTGTTCGAGCGGCGCGAGGATTTCGTTGCCTCGGCGCGGCTGGCGGAGCAGGAGGTTGCGGAATACGGGCTGGTTAACGATGCCGACGAGGTGTTTGCCTATCTTCGCGACAAGCTGGCCGGCAATCGCCCCGCGTCTCCTGACCCGGTAAAACCTTGACCCGTCTGGTTTTCGCCCCACGAGCGTTCCGGGATATCGAGCGCCTTTCCGACTTTCTGCGGGAGTCCTGACCGGAAGCCGCTGTAGCGACTGGCGAATTGATCCTGGATGGACTGGCTGTTTTGAAAAATCATCCGCTGGTTGGGCGCAAAGGCGATCATGGTTATCGCGAATTATTGATTTCGCGCGGACGGAGTGGCTACGTGGCGCTGTATTCCTACGACGCCCAGGCGGATGTGGCGACGGTGCTGGCAATCCGCCGCCAGCGCGAAGCCGGATAACCAGGGCAATCGCACTATGTGGTTCCGCCCTTTGGAAATGGGGGGTAGGGGGATTTCGCCCAAGGTGGAATTGCCGCCACCGCTGAAATCCCCCTCAATCCCCCTTTGCAAAGGGGGAGGCGGGTTGGTCAAAGCGCGAAATCCGCCTTTCTTCCACATAGTGCGATTGCCCTGGTCGGATAACGCGCGCTTTGCGCCAAGGCCCGAAAAACCGGCGTAATCCTATATTCCTCAGTTGACCGCTTGCCGAAGGGGGTAGGCGGTTGATTCTAAATTGCTTTGTTCTATATTTGCGTTTCACCCGTTTGGTGAGAGCGCTACGGGCCGGATTGCACGGTTTTCAGGGCGCATGGCTGCGTTGTCGCGCCATTGTTCCGGCTTTAGCCGGATTACAATGGCGGTGATGCCCTTTACGGGTACTCCTCCTCGCAATGGAATAGCCATTACTCGTCGTCGCGCCTTGCCCTACACCCTGAAAACCGCACACTCCAACCCGTTCAACTGAGGAATATAGGATAATCCCACTTCCATGAAAATCTGCTTCTATCCTCCCGCCTGGCAAAGCCGTCTACGCCAGAATGTCGGCGCTTACCGCCCCTGGCTGCTTGACCAGGGTTCACTGACGCGCCGTATCGTGGCGCGATGCGCCGCTTTCGGGGTGCGCGAGGTGCGCGTCGAGGAAGGCTGGTCGGCGGTCGAAGGGGTGGCGCTTCATCCGCAGCGCGCCTTGTTGCGCGAGGTCTTCCTGTATTGCGGCGAGACGCCGCTGGTGTATGCCCACAGCGTGCTGCCTTTCGCCAGCCTGCGCGGGCGCTGGGGGCAGTTGCGCAAACTCGGCGGGCGTCCGCTGGGCGACGTATTGTTCCGCGATCCCCAGGTAAGGCGCGCGCCGCTCCAGTTCAAGAAATTGCGCGCGCGTCACTGGCTGTACCGGCGCGCCTGCCGGCATCTGGAAAATCCACCGTCCACCCTGTGGGCGCGGCGTTCGACCTTTATCCTGCAACACCGCGCCATCCAGGTGACGGAAGTGTTTCTCCCCGCCATTCAGGAATTGCCGCGATGAACTGGAAGGAACGCCTGTCCCTTTACGAACGGCTGATGCGCCTCGACAAACCCATCGGCATCCTGCTCCTGCTGTGGCCCACCTTGTGGGCGCTGTGGCTGTCTTCCGGCGGTCATCCTCAGTGGCCGGTAGTGTGGATATTCGCGCTCGGCACGGTGCTGATGCGTTCCGCCGGCTGCGTGATGAACGATTACGCCGACCGCAATTTCGACCCTCACGTCGAGCGCACCAAAAATCGCCCGCTCGCCGCCGGTCTGGTGAGCGGCAGGGAAGCCCTGGCGGTGGCCGGTGTACTGACCCTGCTGGCGTTCCTGCTGATCCTGCCGCTGAATCGCCTGACCCTGCAATATTCCTTCGCCGCGTTATTCCTCGCCGCCAGCTACCCGTTTACCAAACGTTTTTTCGCGATACCCCAGGCGTATCTGGGCGTCGCCTTCGGCTTCGGCATTCCCATGGCGTTCGCCGCGCAGACCGGCACGGTGCCGCCGCTGGCCTGGCAACTCCTCGCCGCCAACGTGTTCTGGGCGGTCGCCTACGACACCGAATATGCTCTGGTGGACCGCGACGACGACCTGAAAATCGGCATCAAGACCTCCGCGATCACCTTCGGGCGTTTCGACATCGCAGCGGTGATGGGGTGTTACGCCGCCACCCTCGGGATACTCGGGTGGATCGGCCACACCCTGCAATTCCGCTGGCTGTATTTCGCCGGGCTGGGCATCGCGGCAGGTATCGCGCTGTATCACTACACATTGATCAGGGGTCGCGAACGCGCCAAATGTTTCAAGGCGTTCTTGCACAACAACTGGTTCGGCGCGGCGGTGTTCGGCGGGCTGGCGCTGGATTACTGGTTTGCCTGAAAGGGGAAGATCATGAAAAAAGCCGTTTTTATACTGCTCGTCATACTCGCGCCGTGCGCCGTCGCGCAAAGCCAGCAAGCCGTGCCTGAAGATCATCGTCAACTGGTGACCATGCCCGCCCCGGCGCAAGCCGCACAACGCGCCGACATGCTCGATCATCTGGCGGCGCTCAACGAAATTCTCGGTTACGCCGCCGAAGGTAAATGGGCGGATGCCGGTGAAACCGCCGAAAAACGCATGGGCGAAAGTACCATGGGCAAATACCGGGTAGCGCTACGCGGCCAGGGGCCGGGACGTTTCATGCCGGAAGCCATGCGCCAGCTTGGTTGGGGAATGCACGGCGCCGCGACCCAGTTCGCCAAAACCGCCAAGGAAGGCGACCCCGCCAAATCGCTGGCCGCGTTGCAAGCAGTCACGCAAAGCTGCGTGGCGTGTCATATGAGTTTTCGGACGCGGTAGACCTTGAAATAGCTGAATCCGCCGCGCTTCATCGCATCTTCAGCGGGTGAAATGTGCTGCCGGCGCCAACCCGGAAATGACCGGGCGGGCAGTCTAGTCAACAATGCGCATTTAAAGAATCGGCCTGGCGGGCCGGGACATTCCGCCCAGCCTTCTTCGGTGGCCTTGAGCGAACCATCTCCAGTGGCAGGAAAACAGCCCGCAAAATCGCATTTTGCATACTCTCCAATCCGCAAGAACTATAATCAGTTTCGACAATAACAAAAGTGTGGCGGAGGTGGCGATGAATACGCGGATTGTCGCGGCCCTGTTGCTGGCTATCTTGCCGGCATCCTGGGCAGGTGCCGCAAATTGGCTGGAACTGCAAAACAGCGAGCAGCCCGAAGCGCCGGCCTATACGATATGGGGATTTATCCAGCCCCACCCCAGTACGTTCGTAACGAAGGTCATGCTGTCCAAGGCCTCGCTGCGCCCGCCGCCTTGAAA
Source organism: uncultured Sulfuricella sp. (assembly GCA_964451375.1). Taxonomy (GTDB): domain Bacteria; phylum Pseudomonadota; class Gammaproteobacteria; order Burkholderiales; family Sulfuricellaceae; genus JAGXQV01. The sequence continues at coordinate 57,314 of CAYVIN010000007.1, read as the reverse complement.
TCCTACAATGGTCAGGATGCCCTGTTCAATTTGGTTGCACCGGACTATCAACACGAAGATCAAGCACAAGTTTTCCGGGCTCGCCCCGGCGTACGCGGCGTCGTGCCGGGTAGTGGCGGCAAAATCAACTATTTTCTGCTGGCCGAGCTTGGCAATAACGGCCTGACCCGCGAACGCCGCGCGGTGCTGACCGATGCCTCAATCACCTTCAATTACCTCCCCGCCATGCGCGTTCGCGTCGGCCTGGGACGCCTGCCGCTCGGCGAGGAGGCTTTCCAGGGGATCCAGACGCTGGATTACATCAATTTCACCAATGCCACCGACAATCTGCTCAACGAGCGCTTCGTCAAACCCTACAGCACTTCGCGCGCGACCGCGCCGGTGCTGGGGGTGCCGCTGGCGAGCGCCAGACTAGACGGTGCGGTTTCCGGTTTTCAGGATTTGGGCGTGGAACTCTTCAGCTGGTTCCGCAACGGGCCGTGGGAGTATTCATACGCCGTCATGTTGGGTACCGGCAATGGCATCAATTTCAGCGGCGATGACGGACATCGCGATGCGACGGCACATTTGCGCGCCGCTTACGTTTTTGACGGGAAAGGCGCACGTCGCGAGGATGCATCAATCTATATCTGGCGTCAGGAAGGGCAACGCGATTTTGCCGGAGGTGCTTACAATCGTGTGCGGGAAGGCGTGGGCTTCCGTTATCTGAAGAATCCCTGGCGCGTTTCTGGGGAATATCTACGCGGTCGCGGGATGATTTTCATCGGCCCGACCCCGCCTTTCAACGATGGCGGGGGCAGCGCTTTCGAGCCGGTCACGCTGGTGGCGCTGGAGAGCAGCAACAAAGCGGACGGCTATTATCTGGAAGCCGGTTGGAAATTCGCCCCTCAATGGGAGGTGGACGTGCGCTACGACCGTCTCGACCGGTTGACCAATTCGCCATTCGACGAGCGTCGCTTCACCACCTGGACACTGGGAGCGCAATATTTCTTTCATCCAAAAGCCCGCCTGGCAGTGAATTATGAGTTCCGCACCCTTAAAGCGCCTTACCCCAACGCGGCTGGCTTCTCAGGCAGCGCGCAGGCGCAGCAGGTTCAGCTCAATAACGCCGCCCTGATCGGCGACACGCTGGGTAATCGGCTTAGCGTGCAAATCACTTACGTATTCTGACGCCATGCGCACCATGTCGATTCGCAAACAACTCCTCCTGCTGGTATTGGCGGTTCTTCTGCCGATGGTTGCCGCCATCGCCTACACGATATACAACAACGCCCAGCAACGGGTTGCCCAGGCACGGAGCGCAGCGCGGGTGTTGGCGGTTGTCGTCGCCGCCGATGTCAGCCGCGTGGTGGCGACCAACCGCGATTTGTTGATCCAGTTGGGCAAGCGTCCGTTGATTCGCGCGGTCAACGGCAGTCGCTGCGACCCCGTGTTGTGGGAGTTCCACGAGTTGTTTCCCCGCTCGGCCAACATGACCACCATTGATATTCGCGGCGAGGCGATTTGCTCTGCCGTACCCCAGCCTGGCGGAAAGAATGTCATGGTCGATCAAGCGCCCTGGTTCAAGCGTTCCCTGATGGAAAACGACCTGGTCGTCAGCGACCCCTTCTTCGGGCCGATCACCGGTCGCTGGGTCACTGTGCTGACCTATCCGATCCGCGATGATGCCGGAAAGAAGACCGGTTTTCTCGGCTTGCCGCTCGACCTTGCGCTGTATCAGCCAAACCTGTCCGGTGCGCCTCTCTCGCCGGGCACCACGGTCGGTATCGTTACCGCCAAAGGGGTCTTCGTCTGGCGTAACCTGGACACGGAAAATTGGGTGGGGAAAAGCGTTTATGAGCGCCCCGTCTTCCAAAAAATGCTGATGGTCAAGGATGGCGAATATTCGGGCATAGGGGTGGACGGCACCCCACGGCTGTACTCGGTGGTTCCCGTCAAAGGCCTGGACTGGTACGTCTTCGTGGGAACCCCGGCCAGCGTGGTTTATGAGCAGATGTATGCCAACCTGCTGCGCAACGGTTTGATTGGAGCGCTCATCCTCGCCGTCGTTTTGATTGCGGTGATTTTCGTCGCGCGTCGCATCGAACATCCGATCCAGGCGCTTGCTTCGGTTTCAAGAGCAATCCGCGACGGCGAGTCGGAAGTGCGCGTACCCATCTCCGGGCCACCGGAAATCGCCGAGGTGGCGGAAGAATTCAACGAAATGCTCGATGTTCGCTTGCGCGCCGAAGCGGCGCTTGAGCGCGAAGCCTCCGAATGGACGCAGGCCATGGATGCTTTCGCAGACGCGATCTATCTGCTCGACGCGAATCGCCATTTGTTACGTGCCAACCGGCGCTTTTATGCGGTGACCGGGCTTGAACCGGCTGCCGCCATCGGCAAGCCGATCAAGCAGTTGCTCCATCCCGAATACGATGGTTCGCAATGTCCGGTTTGTCAGGTGCAGGAAGAAAAGTGCGACGCGCTTTTTACCATGGAGGCGGATCACCACCACAACTGGACCAGGCTTCCGGTGGAAGTTACCGTCAAAATCCTGCGCGATAATTCCGGCACGGTGACCGGCATCCTGACCGCTCTGCATGATCTGACGCGGACACGCGCTATCGAGGGAGAATTGCGCCTGCTCAACCAGAATCTGGAGGCCCGCGTTGACGAAGAGGTAAAGAAAAACCGGGAAAAAGACCATCTCCTCATTCAGCAATCGCGCCTGGCAGGGATGGGTGAAATGGTGCACAACATTGCCCACCAATGGCGCCAACCCCTGAATGCCTTGGCTATTCTGCTAGCGAACATCCGTGACGAATACGCCTTCAACGAGCTTACCCTGGAGAAACTGGATGACGACCTCGCGGTAGGCAACCGGTTGATCGACAACATGTCCCATACCATTGACGACTTCCGAAACTTTTTTAGCCCTAACAAGGAAAAGTCCAGCTTCAAACTGGCTGAAACAGTCGAGCAAGCGTTGGCGATCGTTTCGGCGGGATTTCAATCCCACAACATTACTGTCGAGGTGGAAACTGCCGAGGCAGTTTCAGCCCATGGTTATCCCAATGAATTCTCCCAAGCCTTGCTGAATATCATCAACAATGCAAAGGAAGCCTTGCAGGCGCAAAACCAATCCGCCGGCGTCATCAGTATCCGCATCGCCCGGGAAGACGGCATGGCGACTTTGACGATCCGTGACAACGCCGGCGGGATTCCCGCCGACGTTCTGCCAAAGATTTTCGATCCCTACTTCACCACCAAGGAAAAAGGTTCCGGGATTGGCCTGTACATGACCAAGATGATCATCGAGAACAGCATGGGTGGTCGCATTGCCGTGCGTAACGTCTCCGATGGCGCGGAATTCGTGCTGACTTGCCCGCTCTGTGCGGAGTAAGCACCAACCTTGAAATCGCCCCGGCCAGGGCGATTTCCCGACTTGGTCGAAAGTCTCGAAGGGGCTGAAACGGCTAAAGACCTCAGCCCGGCGCCATGCGCCAACTTCGCAGCCGAATGCACAGCGCCGCCAGCCCGTTCGCCAAAACCGCCAAGGAAGGCGACCCCGCCAAATCGCTGGCCGCCCTGCAACAAGTTACCCAGGCTTGCGTGGCGTGTCATATGAGTTTTCGGACGCGCTAGCCGCTTACCGCAGAACTTGCCCAAATACATTGTGGTGGTGCGAGAATATGGTATATATTTATGATATATCTCGCGCGAGGGTTCCATGGAAACTGCAAAAATATTCTGGTCAGGACGGTCGCAGGCAGTACGCCTGCCCAAGGAATTTCGTTTCGACGGTGAAACGGTACATATCCGACGCCATGGCAAAGCGGTGATCCTCGAACCGTTGGCCGAAGACTGGAGTTGGCTGGATGCCCTTGCCGGTCAACTCGACGCCGACTTTATCGCAGCGGCTGGCGAACAACCCGCCCCGCAGGAGCGCCCGGAACTCGACAAGCTGTTCCGCTGATGCGCTACCTGCTCGACAGCAACGCCGTCATCGCCCTGCTCAACGATAGCAGTTCTCCCCTCGCGCAACGGCTACGGCAATACCATCCCGGCGATTTCGCCATTTCGTCCATTGTCATCCACGAACTTTTCTACGGCGCATTCAAGAGCCGCCGAATCGAGCACAACGTCGCCGTGGTGGACGGGTTGCAATTCGAGGTACTGGAATTCGACAGGGAAGACGCCCGCCAGGCTGGCGAGATTCGCGCCGCACTTGCCGCCCAGGACACGCCCATCGGCCCCTACGACGTGCTGATTGCCGGGCAGGCAATGGCGCGCAATCTGATCCTGATTACCCACAACACCGCCGAGTTCGGGCGGGTGGCGGGGTTGCAGGTTGATGATTGGGAAGTTTGAATCGATCCAGGCGCGCCGGGGGAATACGCGGGGAAATTGACCCTGCGGGATAATGAGGTATCGTGGAGGCTATTGCTTAATGCCAAAGTGCGCCACCAACGTTTCTCCCTGTACCCCGTAGGACGGGAATGGTGGGAACCGGTAAACGACGGTGCGATATTCGCGCCAGTTTCCGTCAACAATCTTAAGACTATGGCCAAAATCGAGTTTCCCCCGCACCTTGAAACGTTGCTCAAGGACAGCGCCTACCGCGCCCCGCTGCAAGCGCTGGCCGACCAGACGGCAGTGATCCTTGCCGACAACAAGCTGTCTTTTTTCCCCGACTACACCGATCACGGCATCGAGCACGTCAATCGGGTTCTCGCAACGGCAGAGGAGTTGATTCCCGACGAAGTCTGGCAAGCCAATGCCGCGACACCCAGCCAGCCGCTATTCAACGATGCCGACGCCACCGTCCTGGTCGGCGCGGCGCTGTTGCACGACTTCGCCATGCACTTGCGCGAGGACGGCTTTCTCGAACTGATCCGCCCCGCTTCACGTTTTCGGCCCGTTACCTGGTTTGACCAGCGGCAGGCCAGTTACAGCGGCGACCGCCCGTGGGCCGACCTGTGGGCCGACTATGTCCGCGAAGCGCGCCGTTTCAGCGACCGCAAGCTTGCCGAGATCATCGGACTCGACGAAGCGCGCAAAGACTCGATGCTCAACCACATGCCCGACAGCCCCGCGCAATGGAATGGCAACCATAAGCGCCTCGTCGGTGAATTCATTCGCCGTCACCACGCCCGGCTCGCCCATGAAATCGCGCTGTATGGCTTCCCCGGTGCGTCCGTAGGCGAAAAGGAACACGAGTTCCCGGCCATGGGCGCGCGGGGGCACAAGCTCAGCAAGCTGGCCGACCTGATCGGCCTCGCCGCCCGTTCACATGGGCTATCTTTGCGCGTTTGCATGGCCTACCTCGACGCCTGCCATTCCGGTACGCCGCGTCCGATGGGAACGGCGGTGCTGTACCCGATGGCGCTGCTGCGCGTCGCCGACTATCTACAAATGGACGAACAGCGCGCGCCGGCCATCCTGCTCCAGCTACGCAACCCGCAAAGCCCGGTTTCTCTGAAGGAGTGGAAAAAACACCGCGCCGTCCAGAACATCGGCCCGGCTCGCAATCCACGCGGCAAGCACATCACCGTCAGCGCCGATATCGGCCTGGAAACCTGCCTCCAGTTGCGCGAACTGCTCGACGGACTGCAAAATGAAATGGATCACGCTACCGCCGTGCTCGACGAAGCCTACGGCCTGCATAGCCACCTCAAGCTGCACCTGCTTACCCTGCGCTACCGGCGCGTTTACTCGAATCTCGATGACCCCGACTTCTGCGCCCGGCTACCCTACGTTCCCGAGCATACCGGTTTTTCCACTGACCCCAACTTGCTCACCCTGCTGGTCGAGCCGCTCTACGGCAAGGAGCCGGGGGTGGGGGTGCGCGAACTCATGCAAAACGCCGTGGACGCGGTGCGCGAACTGCACGCCTAGTGCAAGGCGCACGGCAAAGACCCAGCCAGTCTCGATTTGGCTGACCAGGAAGCCGACGTGCTCATCGACTTCATTCAGCGCGATGACGGTTCCTGGTTCCTGCGTGTCACCGACAAGGGCATCGGCATGACCGCTGACACCTTGAAGAACTATTTTCTGCGTGCTGGTGCTTCGTTTCGCCAAAGCGCCGATTGGGCACGGGAGTTTCTCGACGATGAAGGGAAACCCCGCGTACTGTGTGCTGGGCGGTTCGGTATCGGGGCTTTCGCGACCTTTTTGCTGGGGCCGGAGTTTCGCTTGAGAACGCGGCATGTGAGTGCGCAGACGGATCAGGGGTATGAACTGGAGGTTTGTGCAGATAGCTCGTCGGTTGAGATTCGAAGATGCTTGAAAGAGTCTATCGGGACGGATATCGAGGTTGAGATATCGCCGGAGTCTATCAAAGCGTTTAGCTGGCAAAAAAGGCACGGATTATTTTTGGGGAAAATGAGTGACACAGATTGGTTTTGTTGGGACTGGCCTAGAGTACTTGGTCGAGTTAATGGTAAACCACTCATCCAACGCTATAAATCACTGTTGAGTCAAAGGCTATACGGGCCTGAATGGTCCGCTATTGATGTGACCGGGTTCGATGCAGTTTACTGGAGTTTTGCCAATGCGTCGGATTTTGCGTGTAACGGAATTGCTATACGGCACCCGGATGCTCTTAAGAGCGTTGAGATCGGTTGGCCTGACAGCATGCCTTTCAATCCGCCCAAGATAGCTGTTGCAGACTCTCTGGGTAAATTGCGACTCACAATACAACGTTATGAACTCATTAATAAAGTTGTTCCATTCATTGAAGAATTGAGGCGCGACGTATTGCTGTCCTTTATCGCGTATGCCTTGACATGTGGCCCAACTTCGGTGGTGAACGCGGCGTTTCCTATCAGTAGATATCCCCTTTCTGATCGTGCAATTTACTATTTCAACTACTCGGTTTTTGGAAATACGAATGACCGTCCAATAATTCACTGGTGTGCAACAGAGCATCATTTTGTCATGGCTGATCCATGGCTATTTACCAAGATTGGAATGGATAGTTACGTCATCTTAGGGTACCTTGATCCGGGTGCCGGCAAGCTTGAATCGAAGCTTCTTGGGTGTTTACCCATATGTATCGGTGGTATGCCGCCAGTATTTGGGTTAGTAGGCAGTATTCTCATTGATCCAGATGAAATGACGGATGACTTTCAGAGCGAGGTTTGTTCAATCTTGAAGGAGATTGTTGAAAAAGATCACTTTAACCTTGGTGGCAAGTTAATCTCCGCCAAAACAGTGGTCTCCATGGAGAAGAAGTTTACTGAGAATATATCTAAGAGTTCGGCGTGTTCTTTTCAGGTAAATAATTTAACGAGTAATTCACGAGCCAGATTGACGCGCGAATTTGGAACAGAGCATAAATGGAGCGTTGATACTGACGCATTACTTGCCGTTTTGGACAGTAACTTGCCGGAAAAAAAGAAGAAATCGCCTGTTGTGGCACCATTTGTTGCGGAAATCCACTTCAGCCCTACGCTCGAAGAACCCGTATCCCACCTCGCCAAAATCTGGAACGAATGCCTCGGCCCTACCGCGATTCCTTTCGATCCCGCTGCACGCCAGGCGTTGATCGAGAAAGGCCGGCAGCACCCAGAACTCAAGCGCCATATCGAGGCGTGGGAGGAACTGAAGCGCAGCGGCTCGGAATGGGCTAACTATCGGGGCGAGTGAGGTGGCTATCAGACAGTTCCTTAGCCTCGACAGCCTTGCCGCCTGGTTTGGTATATCTTGAGCAAGCAGCGGATAATCGACAGATCGCATTCAGGGAAAATAAGCTATGGCCCAGATTGAGTTGCCTAAGGCACAAGTTGCCGATTTTTGCCGTCACCACCACATTCGCCGCTTGGCCTTGTATGGCTCGGTGCTGCGTGAGGATTTCGGCCCCGACAGCGACGTGGACGTGTTGGTCGAGTTTGACCCGGAGGAACGGGTCGGCTTGCTGCGCTTGGCGGGGGTGGAGTTGGAATTGTCCGAGTTGATCGGGCGGCGCGTGGATTTACGCACACCCCAGGAGCTGAGCCGCTATTTTCGTGATGAAGTCCTGGAGCAGGCCGATGTTCAATACGCCGAAAGCTGATGCGATTCGCATCCGGCATATGCTGGACGCTGCCCAAGAGGCGGTTTCCTTTGTGGTCGGGCATACCCGCGAGGACTTGGACAGCAACCGGATGCTGGTGCTGTCGCTGGTCAAATCAGTGGAAATTCTCGGCGAAGCCGCCACCAAAGTGGGTGGCGATACCCGAGGGATTTATCCCAATATTCCTTGGCAGGTTATCGTGGCAATGCGCAACCGTCTTATTCATGGCTATTTCGACATCAACCTGGATGTTGTCTGGGCAACCATTACAGACGACTTGCCCCCATTGATTGCGGAACTGGAAAAAATTGCCCTTTCTGAATTGGATGACTGAATGAAATACCACGACCTGCGCGATTTTCTGGCGCAATTGGAAGCCTTGGGCGAATTAAAACGGGTGAAAACCCCGGTCAGCCCCAACCTGGAAATGACCGAAATCTGCGACCGGGTGCTGCGCGCGCAAGGGCCGGCGATCCTCTTCGAGAACCCCGCCGGCCACACCATGCCGGTACTTGCTAACCTGTTTGGTACGCCTAAGCGGGTGGCGCTGGGGATGGGGGAGGACTCGGTGGAAGCACTGCGCGAGGTAGGCAAGTTGCTCGCTTTTCTCAAGGAGCCGGAGCCGCCCAAGGGCTTGCGCGATGCCTGGGAGAAATTGCCCAAGTTCAAGCAAGTGCTCAACATGGCCCCCAAGGAGCTGTCTTCCGCGCCGTGCCAGGAAATCGTCTGGGAAGGGGCGGATGTCGATCTCGCCAAACTGCCCATCCAGACTTGCTGGCCGGGCGATGTCGCGCCACTGATTACCTGGGGACTGACGATTACCCGTGGGCCGCTCAAGGCCCGCCAAAACCTGGGCATCTACCGCCAGCAGGAGATTGCGCCGAACAAGGTGATCATGCGCTGGCTGGCGCATCGCGGCGGGGCGCTGGACTTCCGCGAGTTCCAGGAGGCCCATCCGGGTAAACCTTTCCCGGTGGTGGTGGCGTTGGGGGCCGATCCCGCAACGATATTGGCTGCGGTGACGCCGGTGCCGGATTCCTTGAGTGAATACCAGTTTGCGGGGCTGCTGCGTGGCTCGAAGACCGAAGTTGTGAAGGCTCTGGGCAGCGATTTGCAGGTGCCGGCGGGCGCGGAGATTGTCCTGGAAGGGGTGATCCACCCCGGTGAAATGGCGCTGGAAGGGCCGTATGGCGATCACACCGGCTATTACAACGAACAGGCCGAGTTTCCCGTATTCACCATTGAGCGCATTACGATGCGCCGCAACCCGATCTACCACAGCACCTATACCGGCAAGCCGCCGGATGAGCCAGCCATTCTGGGCGTGGCGCTCAACGAGGTGTTCGTCCCGTTGTTGCAAAAGCAGTTTCCCGAGATCGTCGATTTCTACCTGCCGCCCGAGGGCTGTTCCTACCGGCTGGCCTGCGTTTCCATCAAGAAACAATACCCCGGCCACGCCAAGCGGGTGATGTTCGGCATCTGGTCGTTCCTGCGCCAGTTCATGTACACCAAGTTCATCGTGGTGACCGACGACGACGTGAACATCCGCGACTGGAAGGAAGTGATCTGGGCGATGACCACCCGCGTCGATCCGGCGCGCGATACGTTGCTGGTCGAAAACACACCGATTGATTATCTGGATTTCGCCAGCCCGGTGAGCGGACTGGGTTCGAAGATGGGCCTGGACGCCACCAACAAGTGGCCGGGTGAAACGACCCGTGAATGGGGCGCACCCATCGTCATGAATGCGGCGGTGAAAGCGCGGGTGGACGAGATGTGGAGCGGGTTAGGGTTGTGATTCCGCGAGCGGGCAGGACACGCTGAATTCCGCGCCGCCTTCGACGTTGTGCACGTCGATGCGCCCGCCCATATTGCCTTCGATGATCATCTTCGACATGTAAAGACCAATGCCGCTGCCTTTTTCCTTGGTGGTGAAGTAGGGGTCGAAGATTTTCGGCAGGATATCTTCCGGGATGCCGCCGCCGTTGTCGCGTATCCGAATGACGCCCATGCCGTTTTCCGTTGTGACCGCGACGGATATCCGTCCGGGGAAAGTCTCGCGTTCCAGAATCGCATCCTTGGCGTTACTGAGCAGGTTCAGCAGCACCTGGGCGAACTCGTTGGGGTAGCCGGTTACCATCATCGTCTCCGCGCAGTTCCCTTCAACCTGTATCTGGTGATGAGTCAGGCTGGCGTTCAGAATGCGATAGGTGTCCTGATATAGGCGACACAAATCGAAAGTGAGCTTTTCCTTGTCGGGCTTGAAGAAGTCGCGGAAGTCGTCGATGGTGGTGGACATTTTCTTGATCATGCGGCGTCCGTCTTCCATCAGCACATCCATGGTTTTTTCGTCGAGTTCCTGGTAGTGATGGGCGTCCTTGAGGTTGCCAAGCAGGATGGACAATGCGTTGAGCGGCTGACGCCATTGGTGGGCGATGTTGTGGACCATTTCGCCCATCGCGGCGAGACGGGATTGCTGGATGAGCATCCGATCCTTTTCACGGCTTTGCCGTACTTCTTCGCGAACGCGTAATTCGAGCGTGGCGTTGAGTTCCTGCAATTCCTTGCGTGAGCGGTTAAGTTCGTCGTTGAGCGCCGCCAGTTTTCGGGATAGTTCGACATGCCGGTGGGCGATGGTGGCGGCCAGCGCCAGGGCGATCAGCAGGCCGGTGACGACCGTTACCGCAATCGCCAGAAAAGTCGGGTCAAAGGCGCCGCCGGGATTTGCGCCCTCGCCGGGACGCAGGAAATGGGCCGCCCCCATGGCGGTGTAGTGCATCCCGGAAATCGCGCCGCCCATCACCAGCGCGCTACCCGCCTGCACCAGCCAGTGAAAATGCGGCCCCAGCGCGACCAGACGGAATTTGATCCACAAGGCCAGCACGGCGAGAACCACCGCGACTGCGATGGATAAACCAAATAACAGCGGGTCGTAGCGTAATAACGCGTCCATGCGCATCGCCGCCATGCCCGAATAGTGCATCGCGCCGATTCCCGCGCCGAGCAGGACGCCGCCGCCCAATAACTGGCGGACGGTGATGCTGGGATGGCTGATGAAATGCAGCGCGACGCCACTCGCCAATACGCCGGGAATCATCGAGAGCAACGTCAATAACGGGTCGTAGCGAACCCCGCAGGGGAGACTGAAGGACAACATGCCGATAAAGTGCATGGCCCAGATGCCGCCGCCCATTGCCAGGGAGCCGACGCCCAGCCACAAAAGCTTGGCGATGCGGCTGGCGCTATGGTTGAGTTGTCCCGCCACGTCGAGTGCGGCATAGGAGGAGAACACCGCAATCAGCAGGGAAATTCCTACCAGCGCCGGGTTATAGGTTCCGGCGTAGAGCAGGCTGTTTTCAGGCGCCTGGCTGAGAAACTGGAGATAGGGATTCATGACTGGGGTCAACTTTTTTCATAAGCATAGCCCCAGCCGTGCGCGACTACAAAACTATTTCCAATTCGTGACACGTGCGTAGCGATTTTTTTCCCGTCAACCGTCAGGAGCGTTGGTAAATCCACTCCAGCAAGGCGTCCTGGGCGGCTTGCCCGGCTGCGGCGTTGGGGTGGTTGATCAGGAACACCACCGCGATGTTGCGCCCCTTGCGGTCGTGGACGTAGCCGGCGATGGCCTTGACGCCGCGCAGCGAGCCGGTCTTGATATGGGCGTGGCTGGCGACGCCGCGTTCGACCAGGCGTTTTTTCATGGTGCCGTCGATACCCGCGATAGGCAGCGAGGAGACGAATTCCGCCATCATCGGGCTGCGCCAGGCGGCCATCAGCAATTCCCCGAGATGTTCCGCGCTGATACGCTCGCGGCGCGACAGGCCGGAACCGTTATCGACGACCAGTTCCGGGAAACGCAGGCCTTTTTCCGCCAGCCAGGTGTTGATGGCCTGGGCGCCGGTATCGGTTTTGCCGTTGCCGAGGGTAAGCAGCAATTGGCGGGCCATCACGTTGTTGCTGAATTTGTTGATGTCGCGGACGATATCGGCGAGCGGACGCGATTCGGCGCTCGCCAGCAGGCGGGCGGCGGGCGGCGTTACGCCGCGTTTGGTCGCGCCGCTCAGAACGCCGCCGACTTCTTCCCAGAGCATCCGAAACAGCGAGCCGACATAGGTAGGGTTATCGATCAGGGAGAGATGCCAGGTTTTTTCTCCACAGGCGAGCGGATAGTCGCCGCTGAAGCTGACATTCACCGTGCCGCCATTACGGGTTGCGCCGGCTTCGATACCCTCCCGCCAGTCGCCGCATTCTCCTTCGACGAGACGCAAACGGTTGTCGAGAGCCAGTTGAGGCGGCGCGGGGTCGGCCAGGATGCGTACGCCTTTGCCGTTATCAGCGGGCAGCAGGCGAAAACGGGTGCTTTTGAAATTGACCAGCAAGGCGTCGGGGAGGACGTTGTAAGGACGCAATGGGGCGTTGTCGAACGCGCCCGGATCGCTGGCTGGCACGACAAAGCGGCTGTCGTCGAGCACCAGGTTGCCGCGTAATTCACGCACCCCGGATAAACGCAAATCGCGCAGCAGCAGCCAGAAACGCTCGATGGTCAAAGCCGGGTCGCCTGAACCCTTGAGGTAAATGTCGCCTTCCAATACCCCGTTTTGCGGGGTGGATTCGGCATATAGCCCGGTTTGCCAGGTATGGATGGGGCCGAGCAGTTCCAGTGCGGCATAGGTCGTAACCAGCTTCATGGTCGACGCCGGGCTTAACGGCTGGCTGGAAAGATGATCGAGCAGGGATTTGGCTGTCCCGGTTTCGCGTACATAAACCGCAACGTTTTGTTCGGGAATGGCGGCGTCGTGGAGTGCTTTGGCGACTGGCGCGGGAAGGACGGCGTGGGCCGGTAGTGCTGCGCACAGGAGCAATGCGGCGAGAAGGTGTTTCATTTAAGTGTTTCCAGGTTGTTCAGGATGTCTAGCGTGGCATTGTGCAGGTGTGTCATTTCACCTTCATCAACGATGTAAGGCGGCATGAAATAGACGGTGTTACCAATGGGCCGCAAAAGGATTTCGCGTTTCAGCCCTTCTTCAAAAAAGCGCCGGGCGAAGTCGGTTGGCGCATCCTGGACTTCAAACGCCCAGATCATGCCGATATTGCGGAAGTTTACGACGTGCGGGTGAGTCGCGAGCGGCGCGAACAGGGTGTTGAAACGCGCCGTTTTGTCACGGTTCGCGGCAATCACCCGGTCTTCCTCGAAGATGTCCAGCACCGCCAGTGCGGCGCGGCAGGCGAGGGCGTTGCCGGTATAGGAATGGGAGTGCAGAAAACCCTGGCGTACGTCATCGTGGTAAAACGCCTGATAAATTTCCTCGCGGCTGAGCACGGTCGAAAGCGGCAGGTAGCCGCCGGTGATGCCTTTCGACAGGCACAGGAAGTCGGGCCGGATGCCGGCTTGTTCATGGGCGAAGAATGTGCCGGTTCTGCCGAATCCTACGGCGATTTCGTCGGCGATCAGGTGTACTTCGAATTCGTCGCAGGCGGCGCGCGCCAGGCGCAGGTATTCCGGGTCATACATGGCCATTCCCGCCGCACCTTGCACTAGCGGTTCGAGGATCAGGGCGGCAGTTTCCTGATAGTGTTTTTTCAGGTGATTACGCAGGTCGGCGGCGCGGCGCACTGCGAATTCCCGGGGCGATTCGCCCGGCGCGGCGTTTCGCCAGTCCGGCGTGGGGACTTGTGTCCCGCTACGCAGGAGCGGTGCGTAGGTGTCCTTGAACAGCGCTACGTCAGTGACGGCCAGCGCGCCCACCGTTTCACCGTGGTAGCCGTTGGCGAGGCTGACGAAGCGGGTTTTTGCCGGGCGGCCCCGGTTGCGCCAGTAATGGAAGCTCATTTTCAAGGCGATTTCGGTGGCGGATGCGCCGTCCGACCCGTAAAAGGCATGTCCCAGCCCGGAGAGCCGCGCCAGTCGTTCCGAAAGCTCGACCACCGGACGTTGGGTGAAACCGGCGAGAATCACGTGTTCCAGCGTGTCGAGTTGATCCTTGAGGGCGGCATTGATGCGTGGATTGCAATGGCCGAACAGGTTGACCCACCAGGAACTTACCCCGTCAAGATAACGTTTCCCCTCGAAATCGAATAGCCACGCGCCTGCGCCGCCGGCAATGGGAACCAGCGGCAGGGTTTCGTGGTGTTTCATCTGAGTGCAGGGATGCCAGACGGCAGCGCGCGAACGATAAAGCAAATCCTGATTTTTCATTGAGGCGAAAGACGAATGATTGAGATACTGAAGTGGCTGGCCGGGAAAGTGTTGACTATTCTCCACATCTTTACGGGGGGCGAACTATTTTTTTGGAAAAACCAAAATAGCGCTTGCATAGGGGAGGAGTTGTTGGCATATTTTGCCTGAATAAGGCAGCATCAGGAATAATAATATTCAGCAGCCGGTTTCTTACCTTTTTCTTACAAATTCACGACAACAGCGCCTCAATTACGTTCGTGCCCGCCGGAATACAACAAGATTCTGGAAGTGCCAATGGGAAAATCGGATTTACACAGGATGATGCTTTTCAGATAATGGGGGAGTCCACATTCATGTCGGTTTCAGGAATTCCCGGTTTGCATTATTATGGCAATGTCATTATTTTGTACGGGGGCATGTCTGGTATGTGATTGACTCGCCATTACCGGTTATAGTTGCTGTTGTTGCTGATATTTACCACTTAACCAAACAAAGGAGATGTTGCAAATGAATAAAGCAGAACTCGTTGATGCCGTTGCCGCCAAGACTGGCGCGTCCAAAGCAAAAACCGCCGAAATGCTGGATGCACTGATGGGCGCGGTGAAGGATGCGCTGACCAAACAGGAATCCGTGCAACTGATCGGTTTCGGCACTTTTGCCGTGACCGAACGCGCCGCTCGCGAAGGCCGTAACCCCGCTACCGGCAAAACCATCAAGATCGACGCCAAGAAAGTCGTGAAATTCAAAGTCGGTAAGGCGCTTGCCGATACCGTTTCCGGCGAAAAAGCCAAGCCCGTCGCCAAGGCGAAGAAGTAATCCGCTTCACCCACAGAAAATAAAGCCCTGGACGCCGCCTGACGGCGTCCAGGTTTTTTTCTGTCTGACGCCGGAAACCTCACCACCATGACCGCCGATACGGTGGAGTCCCTGTTATCTCGCCTCCGCAAGCTGACCGCCGTTGGGGCTTCATTATCTGCTGAAAAAGATACCACTCAGCTGCTTGAAAGCATTCTGGTTGCAGCCCAGGAAGTGACCTTCGCCGATGCCGGTACGCTGTACCTGGTGGACAAACATCTGCTGCGCTTTGAAATTCTTCACAATAATTCCCTGAATATCGCCATGGGCGGCAAAAGCGGCAAACCCGCGACGCTTGGCCCGGTGGCGTTATATCGTGAGGATGGTTCGCTCAACGATTCACTGGTGGTGACCAGCGCAGTGCTGCACAACTGCACTATCAACATTCCCGACGTGTATGCAGAAACCGGTTTCGACTTTTCCGGAACGCGGGCTTTCGATGAAAAAACCGGTTACCGCTCCCAATCATTTTTAACGATTCCGCTAAAAAATCATCAAAACGAGGTTATCGGTGCGCTGCAACTGATCAATTCAGTTAATCCCGCCACCGGTGGAACCGTGCCGTTCTCCCCGAATGCTCAGGAATTGGCCGAGTCGCTCGCGTCGCAAGCGGCGATTGCGTTGACCAACCGCAACCTGCTCGATCAGATGCGCGAATTGTTCGAGGCTCTGATCCAGGGTATCAACATCGCTATCGACGAAAAATCGCCATATACCGGCAGCCACGGTCAACGTGTCCCGGAATTGGCCATGATGCTGGCCGAAGCGGCCCATGCCGCGCGGGAGGGGCCGTTTGCCGGGTTCAGTATGAGCGAGGCGGAGTTTTATGAATTAAAGATTGCCGGGTTGCTGCATGATTGCGGCAAGCTTGCCACGCCCGTTCATGTGGTGGATAAGGCAACCAAGCTGGAAACCCTGTTTGACCGCATTCACCTGGTTGAAGCGCGCTTTGAGATTCTTAAACGCGACGCCGAAATTGCCATGTTGAAGCGGCATATTGATTTGCTTCGCCAGGGCGTTGACGAATCGGTGCTTGAGGGGCTGGAAGCCGCCTTGCGCGAGAGCTGGGCGACGCTTGATGAGGAATTCAGCTTTTTGCAGCAATGTAATTTTGGACGTGAATTCATGTCGCAGCCGCATCAGGAGCGCGTGAACGGTATCGCGGCAAGGTATTACACCAACCGCCAGGGTGAAAAGTCACCCGTGCTGAGTGCTGAGGAGAATGCCTGTCTGAACATTCCGCGCGGTACGCTCACCGATGCCGAGCGCGAGATCATCAACCGCCACGTGATGACCACCATGGTGATGCTCGAACAACTGCCGTGGCCGCGCCAGCTTGCCAACGTTCCGCTGATTGCCGGGGCGCATCACGAGCGCATCGACGGCAAGGGGTATCCGATGGGGCTGACCGGCGCGCAGATGTCGGTGCAGATGAAAGTGCTGGCCATTGCCGATGTATTTGAAGCTCTGACCGCCAAGGATAGACCTTACCGTCCCGGCATGTCGCTGACCCAGGCGCTGACTATTTTGGGGCGGATGGCCCAGGACAATCACATTGATCGCGATCTGTTCCGTCTTTTCATGCGCGAGAAAATCTACTTGGAATATGCGCGCCGCCACCTCGACGCCAGCCAGTTTGACGAGGTGGACGAAACTCGGATTCCAGGTCTGAGCGACTAAAAGCGGTCGCGGATCACCACCTCGTTCATTGGCAACTGCCCGCCGCGTGGATATGGTTCGGCAATACCTTTGCCGATGGCGACGAACATCGCGACCACATGGTCAGCCGGCAGGTTGATCAAATTCCCCACCGTATCGAAATCAAAACCGTCCATCGGGCAGGACTGGTAACCCATTTCCTGAGCCGCCAGCATCAGTGTCGTGGCGGCGATTCCACAGGAGCGCATGGCTTCGTCGCGCTGCACCTGTTCCTTGCCCGAGTAATATTGATGCATTGCCGGCAACAGATAGTCTTGCGCCGCTTGCGGGGCGTTACGCCAATAGCGCGCCGGCTCTTTGTTCCATGCCTGCAGATCGGCGGTGAGCACCACCAGCAGCGAGGCGTCGGTGACTTGCGCCTGATTCCAGGCGGCGGCGCGAATCTGGCGGCGCAACACCGGGTCGCGCGCCAGCACAAAGCGCCAGTTTTGAATGTTGAAGGCGGTCGGCGAAAGCAGCGCCAGTCCCATAAGCTGTTCGATTTCCGCTTCGCTCATTTCGTGGTTGGGATCAAAAGCCTTGACTGCGCGGCGGTTATTGATTGCAAGACTGACGTTCATGAATGTTCTCCTGAAAGAAAAAGGGACGGTTGGGGTTGATTCTGTTGCTGGCGGAAGGCCTGGGTCTGTCCTTGATACCCCCAGGCGTCGCCGCGTACTTCATGAATTACGATGTAGCTGGTGGGGTGAACCTCGCCGAGTAACGCTTCAACGGCGGTGAACACCTGGGCAATGTAAGCCGCTTTTTCTTCCTCGCTGTTGGTTCCCTGAGTCACCTTCACATCGAGAAAAAACGTTGGGCGATTTTGTCCGGCCAGCGCATCGCCACCGATAAACCATTGCCCAGGCGGGATATATTCGACGCTCACCGCAGTCAGTTCGCGTTTTTTGTGCAATACCGTAGCGGTCAGCTCGGTGAGCAGCAAAGCGATGGCGGAGGTGATCTCCGCCGCTGGTGTGGCGCAAAGTTTGACGTTCAAATAAGGCATGGCGGTTCTCCCCTTTAATCGTCGCGTTCGATTTTGAAAGTGTTGAAAACGATGTCCGCAGCCATGTTGCGAGCGGCGTGGACTACCGCATCGAGAATGTCGCTTTCCGTCCAGCCCAGCGCTTTTAGCGCGTCGATGTCGGCGGCGCATACATCCTGCGGTGTGCGGGTGGATTTCAGGGCAAACAGCAGCATTGCCTTGTCTTTGGCTTCCAGCGGCGCCACCGCCGGATCAAGGCGGGTCGCGGCAATTTGCTCGGGGGTGAAACCGGCGCGCTGGATCAGCATCGCGGTGTTGAGGTCGATGCAGTAGTCGCAGCGGTTGTCCTGCGATACCAGCATTCTTGTGAGCGCCAGCAGCGGAAAGCTCAGGGTGGGATGGCGCATGAAATAAGCGGTTTGCCGCCACTGCGTTTCGAGGATCGCCGGGCTGCCGCTGTA
Organism: uncultured Sulfuricella sp.; assembly: GCA_964451375.1. Taxonomy (GTDB): domain Bacteria; phylum Pseudomonadota; class Gammaproteobacteria; order Burkholderiales; family Sulfuricellaceae; genus JAGXQV01. The sequence continues at coordinate 39,096 of CAYVIN010000007.1, read as the reverse complement.
GAGCTGGAAGGCATTCGGGACGCGCCCGAGCATCGCCTCGGACTGTCGGTAAACTTTCGCTACCGGGCCTTGCGCCAGAGCGGGGGAAACGGTTTGGATCAACGGCATGGTAGTTCTCCTTTTGGTCTTTATACCGACCAGTCGGTATGTTTGTGGGTAAAAAAATCTATGTCACGCAAAGGCTACGAATATATGCTTGCAATTGACGGCTGCAAACCTCCAACGCCGCGCCGCTCTGCAAATTTTTGGCGATGCCGATACAGCCTTCCCAGGCGGAAACGATAAACAACGCGGCTTCCCCGCAATTTACATCGGAACGGAGTTGACCCTGTTCCTGCGCGGTGCGCAGGGCGACCTCAACCGCATCCCGCCAGGCTTGCAGAATGGCTCCAAGGCGTTCCTTGAACGTGGGATCGAGGGGGCTCATTTCCTGCATCAGGTTATTCAGCGGACAACCCAGCGTGACCAATTCCTCGGCGCGTTCGGAAATGCTCCCCAAGGCATTGAGCAGAGTTTCCAGAGGGTGTTGGCTTTCCCGCAACGGCGTAAAGAAACGCTGCTCCAGCCGCCGGTAAACCACCTCGTCCACTACCGCCAGCCCGAGCGCCTGTTTGGTGGGGAAATGATGATATAGCGCCCCTTTGGTCAGACCAGTGGTGGAAAGAATGTTGGCGATACTCGCTGCCTGGAAACCGCTGCGATGAATTTCGCAGAATGCAGCTTCGAGAACCTTGTCGCGGGTGATGTCGGGTTGTTTGGTTTGCATGACGACAATTAGATACCGACCGGTATGGATGTGTCAAGGAAATTTTTGGCGGTGGACTATTGGTGAGGTGAGCGTCGGCCTGTCGGCAAAGCGCCGGTGCTCCTTTTTGTCCAACGGAACCGCTAATTCTCTACGGGGAGAAAAATTTGCAGGAGTTCGTTGAGAAAGCGCTGTCCTAACAGCGTGGGGCGGATAACCGTGTCGCTTTGAAATAGCAGGCCGCGTCGCGCAGCTTCGTGCAACGGCGTGGCCAGACTCTCCAGAGGCAGCCCGGTAGCCGGGGTGAACAGGCGTGGATCGAAACCCTCGGTCAGGCGCAGCGCATTCATCATGAACTCGAAACCGCGTTCGGAAGGCGCGACGATTTGCTCATCCGGCGGGGAACCCGCCGCCACGCCGGCCAGGTAGTCGTGGGGGGCGCGCGGGCGCACCTGGCGCACGATGCGGTCGTGGAAAGTCAGCTTGCCGTGCGCCCCCGCGCCCAGTCCCAGGTAATCGCCGTAAGTCCAATAGTTGAGATTGTGGCGGCAGCGCCGGGACGGGCGGGCGAACGCGGAGGTTTCGTAATGCTCGAAACCCGCACCCGCCAATTCCTCCTCAATGGCTTCCTGCATGGTCGCGCACTCGTCGTCCTCGGGCAATTGCGGCGGTTTCGCGTAAAACAGCGTATTCGGCTCCAGGGTCAGGTGATACGCGGAAAGGTGTGTCGGGCCGTGGGCGACGGCAGTGCGGATGTCCGCCACGGCCTCGTCGATGCTCTGGCCGGGCAGGCCATACATCAAGTCCAGGTTGACGTTGTCGAACAGCGCCAGCGCCATCTCCACCGCGCGGTGCGCTTCGTCGCCATCATGGATGCGCCCGAGCGCCGTCAAAAAGCGCGAATCGAAACTCTGGACGCCCAGCGACAAACGGGTTACCCCGGCATCGCGAAAATCCGCCAGCTTACCCGCCTCAGTCGTGCCGGGATTGGCTTCCAGCGTGATTTCCGCGCCTGCTTCGACGGGCAGCATCGCCCGCACTCCCGAGAGCAACTCGTCAAGCGCGCGCGGGCTGAGAAGACTGGGTGTCCCTCCGCCGATGAAGACCGACACTACCTTGCGTCCCCACACTTGCGGCAAGGCCATCTCCAGGTCGCGCAACAGCGCCGCGATGTACTCGTGCTCCGGTAATTCGTCCGCCACAGCGTGGGAGTTGAAGTCGCAATACGGACACTTGCGCACACACCAGGGGATGTGGATGTATAGCGAGAGCGGTGGCGAGCTGATTGTGGACGACGTTACCTCAACATCCACCCTGGTTTGGCCCAAGTTACCAGCCATACCTTCCCGCGATTTCCAGCCAGTCGGTCATGTTGCCGAGGTCGATCAGCTTTTGCGCGGAGGCTGGCCCGAGGAAAAACAGCTTGCCATTGTAGACACCGACATAACTGGTATTTACAGGATAAAAACGCGCGTAGTAATCGCCAATTTGTTGGGAAGGTGGGTTGGTCGGCAGGTATTGGGGATAGGCGGCTTCCAGGTAGTCGAATAACCGATCCGGGGCGTTGATGGCGCGTTTATGGCTGCCCAGGGTCAGGATGTCGCGACCATCGGGGGAGAACACTTGCGCCGGGCGTTTGGCGCAGGGTTCGTCGTAACTGATGACTTGTCCGCTGGGGTTGGTTCCGTGGGTATCGGTGTAGGTGAAGGTGCATTTTTCTCCACTGGTTGTGCCGCCTTCGGACGTTTTTCCCCATATCCAGACATCGCCGTTTTGGGTGAAAGCCAACGTATGGTTATACCCGGCGGAAATCGCGGCAACGCCGCTAATGCCTGAAACCGCCACTGGTGTAGCCGAATTGGCGGTACTGCCATTTCCCAGTTGCCCATACGGGTTTTGACCCCAAGCCATCAGGGAACCATCCGCTTTGAGCGCTACCGCATGACTGGAACCAGCGGCGACGGCTATCACGTTATCCAGCGCCAGTCTGGTCGGGGTGGCAGTGTCGTTGTACATGCCGATGCTGCCCCAGGCCCAGACGCTACCGTCTTTTTTGATGGCGTAGGATTGGTATCCACCGGCGGCGATAGCGGCGACATCATTTAGCCCGATAATCACCTGTGGGGTGGGCAATCCGTTGGTTTGGGTGGCGAGTTGACCATAGACGTTATAACCCCATGCCCACACCGTGCCATCTTTCTTGAGCGCCAAAGCGTGGGAACTGCCAACTGCAAGGGCGGTGATAGACGCCAAACCGGCAACCTGTTTGGGCGTCGTGGTGGGGGTGGTTGCGCCGTTGCCCAGTGAGCCGCTGTAAAGATCACCCCAGGCCCATACGGTTCCGTCGGATTTCAGCGCGGCAATATACTGACCGCCCACAGCCAATTCAACGACATCGCTGATTCCGGGAACCTGTAACGGGGTTTTCGTGCAGGGCGTAACGAGGGCGCAAGTATCGTTGCTGCTAACCCCCAGATAACCAAGCTGGTTATTTCCCCAAACCCAGACTGTGCCATCGGCGCGCAATGCTACCGAACGTGTCTCATCCGCCTTGATGGCGACCACGCCAACTGATCCGCTGACCAGTACCGGCAGGTTGGCGTCTTTCAGTTCTCCATTGCCCAGTTGCCCGCTGCTCCCGCTTCCCCAACTCCAAACCGTGCCGTCGGATTTGAGCGCCAATGAGTAGTTCAGCCCTGCGGCGATTTTCGGCTGGGCGGCTTGCACGGGAGTCAACTGGGTTGCCGCCAGGGCGGCGACAACGAGTAATGTAAGTTTGAGAGTCATGAAGGCTACCGTTTGTAGGGGGGTAAAACAATAACGAAAAGCGCTGCAACTTCTGGACAAGACAGCGCTCCGAATTCACCGGATGTTGAGTCCGGTTTTATGCGCCGCTTCTGATTTTCTCGACCAGCGCCGCCAGCGCTTTACCGCGATGGCTGATTTTGTTCTTTAACTCCATGGAAATTTCCGCGCCGGTCTGACCGTATTCGGGCAGCAGGAAATAAGGGTCATAACCGAAGCCGCCGTCGCCGCGCGGGATGTCGATGATTTCACCGTGCATCGCGCCTTCGGCGATCAGCGGCTGGGGGTCTTCCGGGTAACGCACCAGCACGATTACGCAGTAATAATGCGCTTTTCGGTCGCTTTGGCCTTGCAGGAGTTCGATGAGTTTTTCGTTGTTGCGCTGATCGGATTTGGGTTCGCCGGCAAAACGCGCGGAATATACGCCGGGTGCGCCGTTCAGGGCGTCAACGCAAATCCCCGAATCGTCGGCGAGTGCGGGCAGGCCGGAATGCGCCGAGGCGTGGCGGGCTTTGACCAGGCAGTTTTCGATGAAAGTGCAGTGGGGTTCTTCGGCTTCGGGAATGTTGAATGCCGATTGGGGCAGGACTTCAAAATCGAGCGGCGCGAAGATAGCGCCGATTTCACGCAGCTTGCCCGCGTTGTTTGAGGCGATGACGAGTTTTTTCATGGGAAAGAGAGGGTTATCAACGAAGCCGGTATTGTAGCAGCAATCTTTCCGCGCCACCCACTGCCCGGAACCCCGCATCTACAGTTGCTTTTCAGTAAAGTCCTTATTTGGCGGGTCTATCTGCGTAAGTGATTGCTAACATTGTCTCAGGTGGCCTGGCCGTTGATGCTGACCTGAATTCCGCCCCCCGCGTAGCGCATACCGATTTCGGCGGGTTCGGCGTGGCCGCTCAACAAGTCGGCGAAACGCGCGTTGATTTGGTCAAGCTGCTGCTGGGTGCGGGCGGCGCGGTAGGCTTCCTGATAAGCGACGGCGCGCTCGAAGGCAGGGATGCTGGAGGCGATGGCTTCGGCGTTGTGCAAAGTCATCTGCAATTCGCGGTCGCCGTTGATCAGCGCTTCGATGGCGGCGGCGTCGGGCCGACCGCCCTTGACGCTGACGTGGGCGCTGTTGATGTCCTCGATGTCCAGTTCGAAGGGCGGATTTCTGGGGATGCCTGCGGCGTCCAGCTTGGCGTTGAGGGTTGCGGCGGCGCGATGAGCCAGTTCGACCACGGTTTCGCGAGTGGGGAGCAGCAAGGGCTGGGCGAGCAGGTCAGTGGGGCCGGCACTTTGTGATTTTGCGGCGTAGGTAAGGGGAGCCGCCGGGGTTGCGGCGCTCGCAGACAAGGTGACGATGGCGGAAGCGCTTGGTTGAGGTGTTTTTGCCGGTTTGGCCAGGGTTGCCCCGGCAGATTTTTCCGGGGCGAACCAGTTTGAGATGCCGACGATATTCATTTTATCCTGGAAAAGGCAGTTTGAACCGCAAAGGCGCAAAGACGCAGAGAAAAAACAAAAGGTTACCCGTGTCGGGTCGTTCACCCACCGGGTGAGGGCGGAACATTCTGCATGTTTTTGATTTCTTTGCGCCTTAGCGGTTCTGAACTGAGGTTTTTAGGTTTATTTCCCCTTGAAGCTTGGGCGGCAAGCTCCGCCCGTCAAGGCGCAAATACGCAATATTCATTCCATGGGGCGCTTTCCGAAGGGGGCAAATTGAACCCGTGGCATGAATGCACACGCAATATTCTTATGTCATGGTGCTTGAAAAGCGCCGATTCACCCCCAATTGCCTCTAATTGAAAATAGATCGAGCTTGTCATGAGCAATATTTCCAAGTGTTTTACGGTTCAGCAATATCAGGCCTGGCAGCAAATGGCGAAACGGGTGCAGACGCGTAATCGCAACGATTACTGCGAGGACTGCCTGCCCGAGTTCCAGCGCGCGATGAAAGAAAACAACAAGTGCCAGCATCCCGAGGTGATTTTCCGCATGGACGAGGACGGCTTTATGGCCGGCTATCGGCGCGTGGTGCGGGAAGCGGCTTGACGGGCCGGCTCCCGGGAGCTGCCAAGTCCATTCTGCGCGTCGCTATTCCATCAACGCAGTGACCCGTTTCGGCAGGTATATTAGTTTGTGTTAATATTCTTGCGTATCTTTGCTCCCTTCTATCCTGGTTAACCATGAAACCCAACATTCTCATTCTGGGCGCCGGTTTTGCCGCGCTCACCGCTGCCCGTGAACTGCGCCGCCGTTTGCCGGATGCCGCCATTACGCTGGTTGCACCCAAAGCGGAATTTGTCTATTTGCCGAGTTTGATCTGGATTCCGTCGCGGCTGCGCGAGGGCAGTGATTTGGTGTTGCCTTTGCAGTCGTTTCTCACGCATCACCGCCTGGATTTCTTGTCGGCGCGGGTGACCGGATTGGCTGACCAGGGCCGCACGGTGCTGACCGATCAGGGCGAGTTGAAAAACGACGCACTGGTGATTGCGACCGGTGGGCGGTTTCTTAAAAAGCTTCCGGGTATCGAACATGCCTTGACGTTGTGTGAAGGCGTGGCGTCTGCGGAAGCGATCCGCGACCGTATTGCGGGAATGGCGCGCGGGCGCATCGCTTTCGGTTTCGGCGGCAATCCCAAGGAACCGACGGCAATGCGTGGCGGGCCGATGTTCGAGTTGCTGTTTGGGGTGGATACGTTATTGCGCCGTCAGGGGCGGCGTGATGATTTCGAGTTGGTGTTTTTCAACGCCGCAGCCGAACCGGGGAAACGTCTTGGTGAAAAAGCCGTAACCGGGTTGCTTACGGAAATGGCGCGCCGCCGGATTGATACCCATCTCGGCCATAAGCTGCTGGGATTTTCGGAAAAAGGTGTGGATACCGAAGGCGGGCATGTCAATGCCGATCTGATTCTGTTCATGCCCGGCCTGACCGGCCCGGATTGGGCGGAGAATGCCGGCCTGCCGCTGTCGCCGGGGGGCTTTTTTCAGGCTGACGAATTTTGTCGCGTGTCCTCCACCGAGCGGGTTTTTGTGGCCGGCGACTCGGGTAGTTTTCCCGGTCCGGAGTGGTTGCCCAAGCAGGCGCATATGGCGGAATTGCAAGCCAAGGCGGCAGCGGAGAATCTGTGCCTGGCGTTGCGGGATTTGCCGCCGCTTGCCAAGCCGCGTCCCGAGTTGATCTGCATCGTTGATACGCTGGATGCCGGGATTCTCGTCTACCGTGACCCCAAACGCGCCTGGCTGATGCCTTCGCTACGGTTTTTCCATTGGCTCAAGCGGGCTTTCGAGCGCCACTATTTGCGGGTTTTTCGGGAATGACGGGAAGCGCTGCCATGAAAATTGCCGATCCTCAGGCCGATTTGCTTTGTGATGAGCGGGAAATTTACCAGGCGCTGCTGCCGCTGCACGGTGCAACGGTTCTGGAGTTGGGGTGCGGGAGGGCCGACAAGACGCTGTTCATTGCCCGAAATTGTAGTGTGGCGGCAATCACCGCGATGGAAGTGGACGATATCCAGCACGGCAAAAATCTGGCGTTGCGCGATTTGCCGTCTAGCGTGTTTTTTCGCCGGGGAGGCGCGGAGGCGATTCCCGCGCCCGATGCAAGTTTCGACATCGTCCTGATGTTCAAGTCCCTGCATCACGTACCTGCGGCGCTGCTGCCACAAGCGATGACTGAAATCCACCGAGTCCTCAAGCCGGGTGGGCTGGCTTATCTTTCCGAGCCGGTTTATGCGGGGGAGTTCAACGATATTCTACGTTTGTTTCACGACGAGAAAGTCTGGCGGGAAGCGGCGTTTGCGGCGATCCAACAGGCTGTGCAAAGTGGTTTGTTTGAGTTGGTGGAACAGCGCTTTTTCAGCACACCGGGCCATTTCGACGGTTTTGAGCAGTTCGAGGAACGGATGCTCAAGGCCACTCATACTCGCCATAATCTGTCGCCCGAGCTGTACCAGGCCGTTCGGGAGAAATTCATGCAGCACATGACGCAGAACGGCGCGGATTTCCGCAACCCGGTGCGGGTGGATTTGTTGCGCAGGGTTTGAGCGGCGGCGCTAGCCCGCGCACCACTCCTTCCAGATATCTCGATAGATGCTTTCGAGATGAGCAACGAAATTTTTTCCGTTCATCAGTGGTGATGCGTTCAGAGACCCGCGCAGTGCGGCTCGTTGTTTCGCCAAAGCTGCCGGGTCGCTTGCCAGGGTTTGTGCGACGGACAGGTATTGTTCCGCGCCGGGGCTGGCAAGATGCCCCAGTCCGGCGGCGCTGAGGATGCTTAATCCGGCGCGTGAGGAGCAACGTTCGCCGAATTGCGAAACCGTAGGCAGGCCCATCCACAGGGTTTCACACATGGTGGTAGGGCTGTTTACCATTACCGGATCGAGGGCAATATCGGCCTGGTGCATTTTTTCCAGATATTCATTGCGCGGCAGCTTGCCGTGCAAAATCAACCGTTCCGCAGATACGCCGCAGTCCGCGAAGCGCTTGCGTAGACGATCCTGGGTCAGCCCGGCGGGAATCGTAAGCATGAGCAGGCGAGCATCCGGCACTCTTACCATCAGTTCCACCCATAACCTCAGCGACTGTTCATCCAGCTTGCTAAACGAAGCGAATGAGCCGAACGTGACGTAGCCGTTGCGTTCGCAGGGGGACGGCGCAACTTCCGGCATGTCGTCCAGAGGACGATAACAGAACAGGCTATCGGGCAGGCGCAGGAGTTTTTCCAGGTAATACTGCTCGCTGCCGGGCGGGTCGGAATACCCATCGGTAATCCGGTAATCCATGGCAGTCAGCCAGCTTGATCCGGGGTAGCCGAGATAGGTGATTTGCAGCGGCGCCGGTTTGTAGGCGAACATGGAAAGCCGGTTATTAGCGGTATGCCCGGCGAGATCGACGAGAATGTCGATCTCATCCATGCGTATGATTTCGGCAAGTTGTTCGTCGGAATACTGGCGGCAGGGACGCCATTGGTCGGCGTAGCCGCGCAGGCGTTCGGTTATGCCGTCAGCGTCGGCGCGATTGTAATAGCAGTAGGTTTCGAAGTGTTCCTTGCTGGTATACGCGAGGATCGGCTCAATGAAGTTGGCGACGGCATGACGGCGGAAGTCCGGGGAAACATAACCGATGCGCAGTGGTCGCGCGGGATCGCGAAGGTTTTTGTGGGGGCGGCGCTTGGCCTGGATCGGCTGTTCAAAAGTGGCGTGATAACGCTTATGTTCGCGCAGGAAATCGGCGGGTTTCTGTGCACTGTCGAGCGCCATCGAAAAAAACAGGTTGGAGCAGGCCTCAGATACGCTGGGGTCTATGCTGACCAGTTCACGGAACGTATTGATGGCTTCGCCGATTTTTCCCTGAGCCTTGAGTACATTGGCAATTTCGTTGCGCGCCGGGATCAGACGGGGCGCAAGGGTGACGGCTTTGCGGAACAGAATCAGCGCCTGATCGAGGTTCCCAAGATCAAAATAGACATCGCCCAATGCCTTGACGGTTTCGGCGCGTCCGGGCAGCAGTTCCAGTGATTTGCCGTAGCTGGTGATTGCATCGTCGCTCAATCCCAAATCGTGCTGGGCGAGCGCCAGGTTGTACCAGACCATGGCGAGGGCCGAGTGCTCCACTTTATAGCCAATGGCCTTGCGGTAACTGGCGATGGCTGCGTCGAGCTTGCCAAGGTGGTATTGAGCTATGCCAAGGTTAAACCAGGTCGAGAAATCAGAAGCGGGGGTATTGATTGCCTGGCTTAGCCAGAATTCGGCGCGAACATGGTTGTTCTGGGACAGCGCTGCTTGACCGGCTAGATTGAGCGCTTCAATAAAGCCGGGAGCAGCTTGAGCTATTTGGGAGAGGCGTATTTCCGCTTCGCCAAATCGACCGGCTTTCATTAGCTCCCGCGCTTGATCCAGGGAATCAGCAAGCTCGACCGGCAGTGAGGGGCGTTTAGCGGCAGTGGACGTGTTGTGGGCGCAGCAATGCTTGTATTTTTTGCCGCTGCCACACGGACAGGGATCGTTGCGACCGGTCTTTTGCATAGAGGTTAGTTGGGGCAATAAGGATCAATCGGCCCCGCGCCAATGTCCAGCCGGGTCGGAATGGTGAACCAGCTCGGCAAGTTGGGCTTGCATTGGTCGAATCGCCAGAGGTTCAAGAAATTCCGGATAACAGGTGCGCAGCCGGGTGTCACGGTTCATCTTGTCATCCACGGCCTCGATTTGGCATTCCTTGTTCCAGGCTAACTGCATAAGTTGCAGGAGTTCGAACTTGGTGAGGTCTTCACCGTGGATGTGCCGAAGCCCGGGTTGCCACAAGCCTTGGCGCAGAATCTCGCCAATTACGCGCGCCAGTTCATAGGTGGACACGCCGTTCCACAGGTGGTTGCGATAGCCGGATATGTTGCCGCGCTGGCTGAGAAACCAGCATAGTAGCGAGTAATAATTGCGCAATTCCGGGCCGATGATCGAGGTTCTCAGCACCAAAGCATTGGCTGGTTCGCCCAAGGACTTTGTCCAGCCGTAGGTGTCGGCGGCGCTTGGAGGAGCCGATTCGTCATAGGGGCCAATTTTGCCGTCGAATACGCAATCGGTGGAAACGTGGATGAATGGGATCCCATGTTGTGCGCAACGATCGGCGACGAGGCGGGGAAATAGTCCGTTCACCAGCAGGAAATCGGCAAGTGGCTGGCTGAGGCGGCGGTTGATAAGCCCCATCGCGTTGACCACTGCGTCGCAATTCGCACCACTGAGCTTTTCCAGGGCGGGATGGGTGGCGTCGAGAATCGGGCGATCCAGCGCAATCACCTGAAAACCCATGAAGCGGAGTTGATCGGCCAGAGCGACACCCAACATACCTGTCGTGCCGAGCACCAGAACACGTTTGACAGATGTCATTCAAATCTCCTTCCGTCAGGCAGCACTTAGGAGTGCTCTCAGGATAACTGCCAGTTCACTTCGGGGGGGAGCGAATACTACTCGGGAGTGCTTCCTTTTGGCTGAAGCCACCGCACGACCCACATGATATAGCCCGACAGTCCATATAACACAAACATGCCGAACAACACCTGGGGTGGATCGAGCGAAACCAGTACAAAGGCTAGCACCAGCAATAACAGCGCGACAAAGGGAACGCTTCTGCGCAGGTTGATGTCTTTGCCGCTGTAATAACGGAAGTTGCTGACCATGGTCAGTCCGGCGAAGAGCGTCAGCCCCCATGCCAGCCACTGTACGTCCAGTCCCTTGACGTGGTAATCGTTCATTACCCACACCAGTCCGGCGATCAGCGCTGCAGCGGCGGGGCTGGGCAGCCCCTGAAAATAGCGTTTGTCGGCGACGCCGATCTGGGTGTTGAAACGCGCCAGACGCAAGGCGGCGCCGGCGCAATAGACAAAGGCGGCGATCCAGCCCAATTTGCCCATGCCTTTTAATGCCCACACGTAAACGACCAGCGCCGGAGCGACGCCAAATGACACCATGTCGGACAGGGAGTCGTATTCCGCCCCAAAGGCGCTTTGGGTGCGCGTCATACGCGCCACCCGGCCATCCAGTCCATCCATGACCATTGCCACGAATATCGCTACGGCGGATTGCTCGTAGTTGCCGTTCATGGCCTGGACGATCGAGAAAAAACCGGCGAACAGTGCCGCCGTGGTGAACAAGTTGGGCAGGATGTATATCCCGCGCCGCCGGATGTTGGGGTCGATGAGGGGTTTGCGGTCGTATGGGGCGGGCATGTCAGCCTACGTTGGGGACAAACTCGGCGAGAACGGTTTCGCCGGCGCGCACCTTGTCGCCAAGGGTAACGCGCACCCGTGCGGTGAGGGGCAAATAAACATCGACCCGCGAGCCGAACCGGATGAAGCCGTAGCGCTGACCTCGTGTGAGGAGGTCGCCGTGTTTGACATAACACAGGATGCGCCGGGCGATGAGGCCGGCAACTTGCACACTGGTTACGTCGAAACCGCAGTCGGAGCGTATCCATACGGCGTTACGCTCGTTTTCCGTGGAAGCCTTGCTGAGATCGGCGTTAATAAATTTGCCGGGGCTGTACCACACCTGTTCGACCGAGCCGTTGACCGGACTACGGTTGGAGTGGACATTGAAGACGTTCATGAACACGCTGATCTTGAGCGCGTCGCGGTTCAAATATTCGTCCCGGACTTCCTCGACGGCGACGATGCGTCCGTCCGCCGGTGCAGTGACGAGATTGTGTTCCTGCGGCACGGCGCGCGCCGGGTCGCGAAAAAATTGCAGTACAAACAGGCTGATGAGCCACAGCGGCAAGGCCCACAACCAGCCGCCGAAAAGCGTGGCAAGCAGTGAAGCAACTACGGCAGCGGCCAGAAACGGCCAGCCCTCGCGGGCAATAATGGGGTGGGGATATTCAGTCACTTTGGGAGGCGCTATGCCGATGCACATGAGGGTAATGGGAGAAGAGTTACGGGTGATGGGAGAAGGTGTTGCCCTTTCCCCATCCCCCATTTCTGGTTACTTAGTTCTTGGACTGATCAACCAGTTTGTTCTTGGCGATCCACGGCATCATGGCGCGCAGCTTGCCACCCACCACTTCAATCTGGTGTTCAGCATTCAAGCGACGACGGGCGGTCATTTCCGGGTAGTTGGTTTTGCCTTCCAGAATGAAACGCTTGGCGTATTCGCCGTTCTGGATGTTTTCCAGCGCTTCCTTCATCGCCCAGCGCGACTCGTCGTTGATGACCTTCGGGCCTGTTACATATTCGCCGTACTCCGCATTGTTGGAAATGGAGTAGTTCATGTTGGCGATACCGCCTTCGTACATCAGGTCAACGATCAACTTGAGTTCGTGCAGACACTCGAAGTAGGCCATTTCCGGGGCATAACCGGCTTCCGTCAGAGTTTCGAAACCGGCTTTCACCAGTTCCACGCAACCGCCGCACAACACCGCTTGTTCGCCGAACAGGTCGGTTTCGGTTTCTTCACGGAAGTTGGTCTCGATCACGCCGCCCTTGGTGCCGCCATTGGCAGCTGCGTAGGAGAGGGCGATATCTTTGGCTTTGCCGGAGTTGTCCTGGTAAATCGCGATCAGGGAGGGTACGCCGCCGCCCTTGAGGTATTCGGAACGCACGGTATGGCCGGGGCCTTTGGGGGCGACCATGATCACGTCCACGTCATTGCGCGGGACGATCTGGTTGTAATGGATGTTGAAACCGTGGGCGAAGGCCAGCGCCGCGCCCTTCTTCAGGTTGGGTTCCACGTCGTTGTAGTAAACGCCGGGTTGTTGTTCGTCGGGCACCAGGATCATGACTACGTCCGCGCCTTTGACCGCTTTGGCGACTTCTTCGACCTTCAGGCCGGCATTTTCGGCTTTTTCCCAGGATACGCCGCCTTTGCGCAGGCCGATAGTGACCTTGCAGCCGGAGTCCTTGAGATTGTTGGCGTGGGCATGGCCCTGCGAGCCATAACCGACGATGGTGACTTTTTTGCCCTTGATGAGGGAGAGATCAGCGTCTTTGTCGTAATAAACTTTCATGGTTTTCCTTTCTGGTTAGGGACTAGGGACTAGGGAGCCGGAACCGGAGGGCGATTTCGCTGGCCCCTGTTCCGGTTCCCCAGTCACTGATTTATTAAGCTTTCAGGACTCTTTCGCCACGTCCGATACCCGATGCGCCGGTGCGCACGGTTTCAAGAATGGCGCCCTTGTCGAGGGCTTCGAGAAAAGCGTCGAGTTTGTAACCCGCGCCGGTGAGTTCGATTGTGTAGGTCTTGTCGGTGACATCAATGATGCGCCCCCGGAAAATATCCGACATACGCTTCATTTCCTCGCGCCACTGACCTTCCGCACGAACTTTGACGAGCATCAACTCACGTTCGATATGGCCGCCATCAGATAAATCGATAACTTTTACCACGTCGATAAGTTTGTTGAGTTGCTTGGTAATTTGTTCGATTACGTCGTCCGAGCCACGCGTAACTATGGTCATGCGTGACAGTGTGGCGTCTTCGGTAGGTGCGACCGTGAGCGATTCAATGTTGTAACCGCGCGCAGAAAATAGTCCAGCCACGCGGGACAATGCACCCGCTTCGTTTTCCATCAGGAGAGAAATAATGTGCCGCATGATTACACCAAAATCATTTCATTGAGTCCCTTGCCGGCGGGGATCATGGGATAGACGTTTTCGGTTGAGTCGGTGATGAAGTTCATGAACACCAGACGTTCCTTGAGGGCCGGGCTGAAGGCTTCCGTCAATACGCCCTCGACATCACCCGGCTTTTCGATGGTCATCCCGACATGTCCGTAGGCTTCCGCCAGCTTGACGAAATCCGGCAGGGCTTCCATGTAGGACTGCGAATAACGTTCGCCGTAGAAGAACTCCTGCCATTGGCGCACCATGCCAAGGTAGCGGTTGTTGAGCAGGACGATCTTGAGCGGAATGTTGAACTGTTTGCAGGTGGACAGTTCCTGGATATTCATCTGGATACTGCCTTCGCCGGTCACGCAGGCTACGGTGGCGTTCGGGTTGGCGAGTTGTGCGCCCATTGCCGACGGCATTCCGAAACCCATGGTGCCCAAACCGCCGGAGTTGATCCAGCGGCGCGGTTGGTCAAACTTATAGAATTGCGCCGCCCACATCTGATGCTGGCCCACGTCGGAACAGACGATGGCTTCGCCTTTGGTGATTTCGTACATCTTTTCGATCACGTATTGCGGCTTGATGAGAGCGCTTTCACGGTCGTAGCGCAACGGGTTCTGTGAGCGCCATAGTTCGATCTGTGTCCACCAGGTCTTGAGCGCTGTCTGTTCCGGGCGTTCCTTGCTGGCTTGAATCAATTTGATCATGTCCGCAGCTACGTCGCGCACGTTGCCGACGATAGGTACGTCCACCTTGACGCGTTTGGCGATGGAGGCCGGATCAATATCGATATGAATAATCTTGCGCTCGGCATGTTCGAAGTGATGCGGGTTGCCAATCACTCGGTCGTCAAATCGCGCACCCACCGCAACCAGCACGTCGCAGTGCTGCATTGCCATGTTGGATTCATAAGTGCCGTGCATACCCAACATGCCAAGGAACTGGTGATCCGTGGACGGATACCCACCCAAACCCATCAGCGTACTGGTAATGGGGAAGCCCAGCAGACGCACCAGTTGGGTAAGCTCCACTGCGGCATCGCTTTGCACTGCGCCGCCTCCGATGTAGACCATCGGGCGTTTGGCTTCCAGAAGCATCTGTACGGCGCGTTTGATCTGGCCGGTATGCCCCTTGGTGGTGGGGTTGTAGGAGCGCATCTTGACGCTCTTGGGGTAGTCAAACTCCGTCTTGAGTTGCGTGACATCCTTGGGAACATCCACCACCACCGGGCCAGGCCGGCCTGTAGAGGCGATGTAGAAAGCCTTTTTCAGGGTTGCTGCGAGATCCTTGACATCCTTAACCAGGAAATTATGTTTCACGCAGGGGCGGGTGATACCCACCATGTCCACTTCCTGAAACGCATCCATGCCGATGGCTGGCGTGGGCACCTGACCGGAAATCACCACCATCGGGATCGAGTCCATGTAAGCAGTAGCAATACCGGTTACCGCATTGGTTGCGCCTGGCCCTGAGGTTACCAACGCTACACCGACGCGCCCGGAAGCGCGTGCATAACCGTCTGCGGCATGTACCGCAGCTTGTTCGTGACGAACCAGGACGTGTTTGAACTTGTTCTGTTTATATATTTCGTCGTAAATGTTCAGCACCGCCCCACCTGGATAACCGAAGACGAATTCCACGCCTTCTTCCGCCAAGCAACGCACGATGATTTCCGCACCCGTCAATTCCATAAAGAATGCCTTGCCACTATTTTTAGAAAAGGGATAAACAGTAATGGTTGGCGAGGCTTTGGTCAAGTGGGCTTCCCGAAACCAGCGTAACTTCTCAATCTTTGGTAACATGTCGAGCGTAACTACCGCAGGGCGACACCTCTGGCAACTTATCAGGAACTCTCCAACTTTCTCGCCCAAGTCGAACGCCGCGCCTTCAAACAGGCCGCGTTTGCAGTACAGGACGAGCACGCCGCACTCGACATCGTTCAGGATTCGATGATGAAACTCGCGGAAAAGTATTCCGATCATTCGGCGGAAGAGTATCCCATGCTGTTTCAACGCATCCTGCAAAACACCATCCGCGACTATTACCGTCGCCAAAAAGTGCGTTCGACCTGGACGACTCTGTTATCTGCTCTGGGGATCAATCGGGAAAACGATAATGAGGATTTCGACCCGCTTGAAACTTTAGAGGTCGATCCCGAGTCACAATCCATCGAAACGCCGCACCGTCAACTCGAACGCGGACAAGTCGTGCGTCTTATCGACGAAGGTGTGCAAAATTTGCCTCCTCGTCAACGGGAAGCGTTTCTGCTGCGTTATTGGGATGAATTGGACGTTGCACAGACGGCAGCCGCTATGGGGTGCTCCGAAGGCAGCGTCAAAACCCATTGTTTCAGGGCTGCCAATGCACTGGCGGCTTTCCTTAAGTCCAAGGGGATCGAGCCATGAACGAACACGAACTGGCAAGAAAAATCAAGCCTCATCTCGATTTCGGCCTGACCATGCTGAAAAGCGACACTACGTCGCGGCTCCGGGATGCCCGGTTGAATGCGCTCGCGGCCTACCGGCCAGCGCGCCAGGAAGTCGCCGGGCTGGCCTGGGCGGGCGGGCGCAATGGCGGCTTTCAGCCGTTCAACCGCGCCTGGGTGCCGTTGGCGGCGTTGATATTCGGCCTGTTGCTGGTGAATTACTGGCAAACCTATTATCGAGTTGACGACAGCAATGAAGTTGACGCATTTTTGCTGGCTGAAGACCTTCCGGTTCAGGCCTACCTGGACAAGGGATTTGATGCATGGCTGGAAGATACAGCGCAGGAATAATCTTTGCGCTGTGTCTGCTACTGTCGATTGCAGCCAACGCCGCCAACCCCGAGTCCCGTCAACCGGCTTGGGTTGAGTTGACCCCCACACAAAAGCGTATTCTTGCGCCGGTGGCAGGGGAGTGGGTCAACATGTCCGAGGTTCAGCGTAAGAAACTCATCGGCGTTACCCGCGAATATCCAAAAATGAGTCAGGAACAACAGGCGCGCGTACAGACACGCCTTATTGAATGGGCCAGACTGACTCGTCAGGAGCGCGAGGAAGCCCGCGAAAAATACCAGAAGTTGCTCCAACTTCCCCCCGAAAGGCGTCAGGCGATACTCAAGAAGTGGAAGGAGTATCAGCGTCTCAGTGAAGAAGAGCGCGAAACCCTGCGCCGCAAATCCGGCGATTCCATCATTCCCGCCGTACCAAACTGATCCTGGCGATGGAGAATTCCGTTCCGTTGCCCGGTATTCTGCGCCGGCTTGCCAGCATGATGTACGAAAGCCTGTTGTTGTTGGCTTTGCTGTTTATCGCCGCATTCATTTTTACCGCCGTCACTCACAACATGCAGTCTTCGTTGTTGCGGATGTTTTTCCAGGTCTACCTGCTGTTGCTGGGTGGGCTGTATTTCGTGGGATTCTGGTTGCGCGGCGGACAAACCCTGGCGATGAAAACCTGGCGCTTGCGGGTGGAACGCCGGGATGGCGGAAAACTTACCCCCAGCCAGGCCTGGCTGCGTTATCTGCTTGCGGTGATCGGCGTCTTGATGGGGTTTGGCATTCTTTGGGCGCTTTTTGACCGCGACCGCCAGTTCTGGCATGACCGCATTGCCGGGACGCAGATTGTGGATACTTCGGCGTGAGCCATTTTTGATTTGGCGCTGCGCCGCTCAATGATTGGCGGAAGGAAATGGGAGTCGAACCCACCCGGGAGCGGCTGACGCCCCCAACCGGGTTTGAAGCCCGGCCGCCCCACCAGGGACGCTTTCCTTCCCTATTGTTCAAATAACCGTTTCGTTTCCCCTTCCAGCCTCGAACATATCAGCCAGCGCTTCCGGGCGCAACCGGTGCGAGTCGCGCACTCGCCGGGTAAAACCCACCCGGTCGAAAAATTCCAGAATCTGAATGCAGCGCTTGCGCCCGATGGCCGTGCGGTCGCGGAACTGCGCGGCGTTGATTTCGCCGGCCTGTGTATCCAGTTCAGCGGCGATACACGCCAGTTCGGCGAGCGCCGGGGCGGCGTAGAAAAGGTCGCGCACCACTTGGAAAACCAGCCCGAGACGCCCGAGCTTGAGCATCAGTTGGCGAATTCGCCCCTCATCTTCGCCGGCGCATTTCGCCAGATTCCGAACCCACGGGGGATCGTAGGGCGTCTCCAGCAGCCAGGGGCGAATGCGCTGATACAAGGACAGTTCCGCCGCCGTCAGGCCAACCCGATGTTGCGGCAGGTGCAGCCACGGGCCGCTGCGTTGCAAACGGCCCTGTTCCTGCAAGCCGAGAAGTAAGCGGGTGAAAACCGGCGGTGGTAAAGGCATGAACGCCATGCGCCGGGCGCGCGCGCTATCCGGGCCGAGTTCGTCGGGAAAACGCTCATGGTAAGCGGCAATTTCCTCAACCAGGCGGGGTTCCAGCGCCAACCAATCCCGATCCGCAAAAGCCAGCCGACGTCCCCCGGCGATCACCGTGTGTGCGTCGGCGGGAAGGCAAGCGACCAGGTTATGGTGATTCCAGGCGATTTCCAAACGTTCGATGTCGAGGCCCCATGGTGCTGCGCGGAGCAGGGCGCTCAAGCGTTGTGTTGGGCTATCCGCCTCCAGTGCGGCCAGTTCGGCGAGACGCGCCGGGATATTGCGGCGGCGCGGCGGCCCCCACGGGTCGAGTACCTGTCCGCCGCCCAGGGTGTGGCGCGCTGCGGCGTCACGCAGGATAAACCGGTCGCCGTGTAATGCAGCAAGTGGGCGGTCTGTCACGACCTGTACCAGCGCACTGTCGCCGGGTGCAAGGGTAGCGCTTTCCAGCAGGGCGATTCGCGCCATCAGGTGCGAAGCCCCTAGATGGAGGTGTACCGGCGTCCAGTGTTTGAGGGCGTGAGGTGCGGCGCTGGACAAGTGGAGACGCGCATCGAAACGTTCGCTGGGGGCATGCAGGTGTGGCGCGACGATCCAATCGCCGCGCTGGATGTCATCCTTGTCCACGCCGGCCAGATTGAGCGCGCAGCGCTGTCCGGCCCCGCCTAGTTCGGCACGGCGATTCTGGGTGTGCAGGCTGCGTACTGAGACGCGCCGCCCGGCGGGGCTTACCATCAGCTCATCGGCGGGGCGCACCTGGCCGGCAAAGACCGTCCCGGTGACGACCGTGCCCGCGCCATGCAGGCTGAAACTGCGATCCACCGCCAGACGAAAAGCGCTGCCGGAGGCCCGCGCCGAAAAACTCATGGCCTGTTGATGCAGGTGGGTGCGTAGCGTGTCGATTCCTGTCCCGCAAGTCGCGCTCACCGCGAAAATGGGTATCCCGGACAATGGTGTTCCAGCCAGCAAGGCGCGAATTTCGGCCTCGGCCTGCGTCACCTGTTCGGCTTCCATCCGGTCGATTTTGGTGATTGCCACTGCGCCCCGTTCGATTCCCAGTAGATTGAGAATTTCCAGATGTTCGCGGGTCTGCGGCATGACCCCGTCGTCGGCGGCGACCACCAGCAGCGCGTAGTTTATCCCGGCAGCGCCGGCCAGCATGGTGTGGATGAATCGTTCATGACCCGGTACATCGATGAAACCCAGCACCTCGCCATTTTCCAGTGGCTGGTAGGCGTATCCCAGTTCGATGGAAATGCCGCGCGCCTTCTCCTCCTTGAGCCGGTCGGTGTCCACGCCAGTGAGGGCGCGCACCAACGTGCTTTTGCCATGGTCGATGTGGCCAGCAGTGCCGACGATCATCTTGTTAATCCCAACGCGGCGAGTTGCGTCACGAACGCTGCTTCGTCGGTGAGGCAACGCAAATCCAGGCGCAACGCGCCATCCGCGATATGTCCGAGCACCGGGATGGGCAGGTCGCGCAAGGCGGCCTCGATTTCATGGAGGACGCCCCCCTTTTTCTGGCTTGGGCGAACCACCAGCGCCGCGCTGGGCAAGGAATCGACCGGCAAGGAGCCGCTACCGATCTGGGATAAGGCGTTTTCCACACATGCCGTTACCGGCCATCCCGCCAGGGCGGTTTGCAAATGGGGTAACAGGCGCTGCGCCTGGGCGGCGATTTCCGCCTGCGGGCGGGTGAGCAGGCGCAGGCTGGCGAGGCGTTCGGGCAGTCGATCCGGGTCGCGATACAGGCGCAATACGGCTTCCAGCGCCGCGAGGGTGATTTTGCCGACGCGCAGGGCGCGCTTGAGCGGATTTTTCTTGATGCGTTTGATGAGGTCGGTACGGCCCACCAGGATGCCGGCCTGCGGGCCGCCGAGCAGTTTGTCGCCGCTGAAGCTGACCAGATCCATACCGGCGGCGAACGACTCCTGTGGGGTAGGTTCGTGGGGCAAACCCCAGCGCGCCAGATCAATCAGCGTCCCGCTACCCAGATCAACGACGGCGGGCAGGTTATGGGCGTGGGCGAGCGCCGCCAGTTGGGCTTCCGGCGCGGCGGCAGTGAAACCTTGCACCGCATAGTTGCTGGTGTGAACTTTCATCAGCATGGCGCTGCGCGGGCCGATGGCCGCCTCGAAGTCGCGCAGATGGGTACGATTGGTTGTACCCACTTCCTTCAACTTTGCGCCCGCGCGGCTCATGATATCCGGCACCCGGAAAGCACCGCCGATTTCCACCAATTCGCCGCGTGAGACGATCACTTCCTTGCGCATTGCGAGCGTGTTGAGCAGCAGGAAAACCGCCGCAGCGTTATTGTTGACCACCGTAGCGGCTTCATAGCCAGTCAATTCGCGCAGCAGCCCTTCCACCACATCGTCGCGGTCGCCGCGCCCGCCGGTTTCCAGGTCGTATTCGAGTGCACAGGGAAAACGCGCCGCCTGGATCAGCGCAGCGACAGCTTCTTCCGGCAACGGTGCGCGCCCCAGGTTGGTGTGCAACACGGTGCCGGTGAGGTTGAACACGCGTCGCAAGCGGGGCGCGTGGCTGGCGCTGAGACGGGTGATGAGGCGCGTACTCAGCGCGACTTCTCCATAATCTGGCGTATGGCCGTCACGGGCCGCCGCCCGAGCTTCCTCAAGCTCGGTACGCACTGCTTCCAGTACCGGTTGACGCCCATATTCAGCGAGCAACGGCGCGAGCGATGGCCAGTTGAGCACCCGATCAACGGAGGGTGGTCGGTGGTTCCGGGCGCTATGCACGATAGACGTTCCCTGAAATTGGAAAGAGATGGATCAACCCTCGCCGCCGTGCAGCAGGAAATAATTCACGCCGCTACGGCCAAAACCTTGTTCACCCATCAGCAGGTCAAGGGGCAGACTGGCGAGGTCGTCGGAAAATGGATCAAGGTCAGGGTCGCGTTCCCGTTGCATCACTTTGAGATAAGTGTTGCATTCCGGGCAGGCTTCGGCGCGTACCGCGCCGCTGTCGCCTTCCACGTTGTAGTAGGCGATATCCTTGCTGTTGTCACAGTTGCTGCATTTGCTGCGCACCACGTGCCACTCTGAACCACACAAGGCGCAATGCAGGTAGCGCAGGCCGCTTTCGTCACCGCTGCCGATATGCACCAGTGCAGCAACCGGATGAGCGCCGCACACCGGGCACAGGCTGGGGATGTCGGGGCGCGCTACCTGCTGCGGTAACAAGCGATTGGCGAGATGCGTCCAGTAAACTTGCAGGGCCGCACCGATCAGCGGGGCGCAGGCGCTGTTCAAATCCACAGCCACGTACGCCAGAAGTTGGTCAGCCTGATTTTCCAGCCAGTCATCCGACTCGTCGCGTATCGCGGCGAAGGCGTCTTTTACCGGAACCAGGGATGAGTTGTGCAGAAAATCAGCCAGATTGCGGGCGACGCTGCGCCACTGCGGGGCGCGCTGGCGGCCTGCCGGGGCAAGAGGGGGCATTGCGTGGAGGCGGCAATTTTCCAGCAATGCGTTATCCGGCAGGGGGGTATCGGGAAAAGCCGCCAATTCGGTTTGTTGCGCTTCGGCCAACGCACTAGCAAAACGCAGAAAATCACCCAGACTGTGGCCTGGCGCGAGTTTCTTGAGACGGCGCGCCCGTATCGCGAACAGATCACGCGGCGGCAAGCGCAATTCAGGTATATCACCGGCGGCGTGTTCGATCTGGCCGGGTTGCAGGATGGTGGTTGCGGTCATGGTTCTCCTTGGGCGGGACAGGCCGCGCCTGTCCCGCTTTGCTTCAGTTGGTTTGCGACTACTTGCCGGATACTTCGCGGAACCAGGCGGGGTGATGCTGCCTGGCCCAAGCGCGGGTGACGGTGCCGTACCACATCGCGCGGATAGTGCCTTTCACCCAGATCGCGGCGTAGGTGTGGACGATGATCAGCCCAATCATGAACGCCGCGCTGGCAGCGTGGAGAACCGAGGCCAAACGCACCAGCCCCACCGGGAAGCCAAACCACGCCCGCCACATCACGACGCCGGAAACCAGCAGCACCGCCATACAGCCGGCCAGCAGCCAGAACAGCAGTTTTTGACCGCCGTTGTATTTGCCGGCCTCGGGCATGTTGTGGTCGTCGCCGTCCACCATTTCCCGGGCGCGGGACAGCCATTCCTTGTCCACCGGGGTGATCACGTTGAGCCGCCAGAAGCGCAGCGCCAGCGCGAGGAACGACAAGCCCATCAGCACTCCCACGTAGGGATGGAGGATGCGCGTCCAGACCCCGCCCCCGAACAACTGGGTGAGCGGCCAGAACGCCGGGTGGAACAGGGCCAGACCGGACAGGGCGAGGAGAATGAAGGATATCCCCACCACCCAGTGATTGCTGCGTTCCTGCGCGGTATAACGTTGCAGGTCTTTAGGGTCGCGTTTCATCTTCGCACTCCTTCTCGGTTTCCACGGAGACTTCGTTAGGCCCCTTGGTGACGTAGTGGAACAGGCTGCCCAGCGCCACCAGCGCCAGGATGCCGTTGGCCAGCGGCTTGGTGACGCCTTTCCAGACGCTCACCAGCGGGCTGATGCTCGGCTCCTTGGGCAGGCCGGCGTACAACTCCGGCTGATCGGCATGTTGCAGCACGTACATGACGTGTGTGCCGCCCACGCCTGGCGGGTCGTACAGGCCGGCGTTGGCATAGCCGCGCGACTTGAGGTCGGCGACCCGTCCCGCCGCGTGCAGGGTCATGTCCTCCTTGGCGCCGAACACGATGGCGCCGGTTGGGCAGGTCTTCACGCAGGCCGGTTCCAGGCCCACCGCCACCCGGTCGGAGCACAGCGTGCACTTGTAGGCCTTGCTGTCCTTCCTGGAGAGGCGCGGAATGTTGAACGGGCAGCCGGTGATGCAATAGCCGCAGCCGATGCAGTTTTCCTGGTGGAAATCGACGATGCCGTTGCCGTGCTGGATGATCGCCCCCGGCGCCGGGCAGGTCTTCAGGCAGCCCGGGTCGGCGCAGTGCATGCAACCGTCCTTGCGGATCAGCCATTCCAGCTTGTCCTGCTGGACTTCCACTTCGGAATAGCGCATCACCGTCCACGACGACGCGCTGAGAACGCGCGGGTTGTCGTAGACTCCCGCGTTGTTCCCCACTTCGTCGCTCAGATCGTTCCATTGCATGCAGGCGACCTGGCAGGCCTTGCAGCCGATGCATTTGGAAATGTCGATGAGCTTGGCGACCTCCAGCGTCTGGCGCACACCGGGGGACGGCGTGGTGGTGGCGGAACGGGCCTTGATATCGAGTGATTGTGTCATGTCCGTCTCCTCACACCTTTTCCACGTTCACCAGGAACGATTTGAATTCCGGGGTCTGGGTATTCGCGTCGCCGACGAAGGGCGTCAGCGTATTGGTGAGATAGCCGTTTTTGGCCACCCCCATGAATCCCCAGTGCAGCGGAATGCCCACGGTATGCACCCGTTTGCCGTCCACGGTGAGCGAGCGGAGGCGCTTGGTCACCACCGCCACGGCGACGATGAAGCCGCGCATGGATTTCACCCGCACCTTGTCGCCGGCCTTGATGCCCTTCTCCTTGGCGAGTTCCTCGCCGATTTCGACGAAATGCTCGGGTTGGACGATGGCCGACGACTGGACATGTTTGGTCCAGAAATGGAAATGCTCGGTGAGCCGGTAGGTGGTTCCCACGTAAGGAAACTGCTCGACCTTGCCGAAACTCTCCCAATCCCCCTTGAATACCCGTACCGCGGGATTGGCGCGGGCCTTGGGGTTGTCGGGGTGCATGGGGTTGTTGGGCAGGGGCGATTCCATCGGCTCGTAGTGCTCGGGGAACGGGCCTTCCGCCATCTTGTCGAGGGCGAAGAAACGCGCCACCCCTTCCGGGTTCATGATGAACGGATTCATCCCGTCTTCCGGCGCCGAATCGATCTTGAAGTCCGGCACGTCCGAACCTGTCCACTTGCCGGCACCGGCGTCCCAGCCGATCAGCTTGCGTTTCGGGTCGTAGGGTTTGCCGCTCGGATCGCAGGAGGCGCGGTTGTAGAGGATCCGCCGGTTCGCCGGCCAGGCGTAGGCCCAGTTCAGCGTCTGGCCGATGCCGAACGGGTCGGCGTTGTCGCGCCGCGCCATCAGATTGCCCTTCTCCGACCAACTGCCGGTGAATATCCAGCAGCCGCCGGCAGTGGAGCCGTCATCGCGCAATTCCGCGAAAC
Organism: uncultured Sulfuricella sp.; assembly: GCA_964451375.1. Classification (GTDB taxonomy): domain Bacteria; phylum Pseudomonadota; class Gammaproteobacteria; order Burkholderiales; family Sulfuricellaceae; genus JAGXQV01. The sequence continues at coordinate 14,963 of CAYVIN010000007.1, read as the reverse complement.
CGTTCAACTGATCGCCGGCTTTTACCAGTACCTTGGTGGCGTCCTTGGGGTCGGTCACGTCCTTGATGGCGCGCCCCGAGAACTCGCGCGCCAGCTCATCGGGAGCGGGTGACGCAGGTTGCTTGTATTTCCAGGTGAGGTTGAGAATGGGATCGGGAAAGACGCCGCCTTCCTTCTGGTACATGGCTTTCAGCTTGAGGAAGATACCGGCCATGATTTCCGGGTCGGGGCGGGCCTCGGCGGGCGGTTCGGCGGCTTTCCAGTGCCATTGCATCCAGCGCCCCGAGTTCACCAGCGAACCGCTTTCCTCGGCAAAACAGGTGGAAGGCAGGCGGAATACCTCAGTCTGGATTTTGGATGGATCGACATCGTTATATTCGCCGTGGTTCTGCCAGAATTCCGAGGTTTCCGTCGCCAGCGGGTCGATCACCACCAGATACTTGAGTTTGGCCAGCGAGCCGGAGATTTTCACCTTGCACGGCGCGGATGCCAGCGGGTTGAAGCCCTGGCAGAAATAGCCGCTCATCTTGCCGTTGTTCATGTCTTCAAACACTTGCAGGATGTCGTGCGTCTTGTCGAGCTTGGGCAGGAAATCATAACCCCAGTTGTTGTCCTTGGTCGCGCCGTCGCCGTACCAGGCCTTCATGGTGCTGACGAAGGACTTCGGATAGTTCTGCCAGTAGCTCAATTGACCGGGGCGCAGCGGTTTGGGAGAACGCTTGGCGAGATAAGACTGAAAATCCTGCTCGGCCTCGCCCGGTAGGGTCATGTAACCGGGCAACAGGTTGGAGAGCAGCCCCAGGTCGGTCAACCCCTGGATGTTGGAGTGGCCGCGCAAGGCGTTCATCCCGCCGCCCGCCACCCCGATATTGCCGAGCAGCAATTGCAGCATCGCACCGGTGCGGATCATCTGCGAGCCTTGCGAGTGTTGTGTCCAGCCCAGCGCATACATGATGGTCATGGTTTTGTCGCCGGCGGCGGTTTCCGCCATCATCTCGCAGACTTTCAGGAAAGCCTCCGGCGGTGTGCCGCAAATCCGGTTCACCATCTCCGTCGTATAACGTGAGTAGTGCTTCTTCAACAGGTTGTAGACGCAGCGCGGGTCTTGCAGGGTGGGGTCGGTTTTGGCGAAACCGTCCGAACCGATCTGATAACCCCAGGTGGATTTGTCGTATTTGCGTTTCTCCGCGTCGTAGCCCGAGAACAGGCCGTTTTCAAAGGCGAACTCGTCCTTCACCAGGAAACTGAAATCGGTGTAATTCCTCACGTATTCGTGATGGATTTTGTCGTGGCTGAGCAAATAATTGATCACCCCGCCCAGGAAGGCGATATCGGTGCCGGTGCGAATTGGCGCATAAAAATCGGAAACCGCAGCCGAACGGGTAAAACGTGGGTCAACCACCACCAGCTTCGCGCCACGTTTGGCTTTTGCTTCAGTCACCCATTTGAAGCCGCACGGATGCGCTTCAGCGGCATTGCCGCCCATGATGAGAACCAGATCAGCATTCTTGATATCGACCCAGTGATTGGTCATGGCTCCTCGGCCAAACGTCGGGGCAAGACTTGCCACCGTCGGGCCGTGTCAGACACGCGCTTGGTTGTCGAATGCGAGCATTCCCAGGCTGCGCACCACCTTATGGGTGAGATAGCCGGATTCGTTGCTGGAAGCCGAAGCCGCGAGGAAACCGGTGGACAACCAGCGGTTCACCGTCGCGCCATCCTTGTTATTAGCCTCGAAATTGGCGTCGCGGTCAGCCTTCATCAGCTTGGCGATGCGGGTAAAAGCGTCATCCCAGGAAATCTTCGTCCATTCCTTGCTGCCGGGCGCGCGATATTCGGGGAATTTCAGACGGTTGGGGCTTTGCACGAAATCCAGCAGACCCGCGCCTTTCGGGCACAGCGTACCGCGATTGACCGGATGATCCGGGTCGCCCTCGATGTGGATGACTTTGCCGTGGACGTTTTTCGACTTGTCGCCCAGGGTGTAGATCAGGATGCCGCACCCTACCGAACAGTAGGGGCAGGTATTGCGGGTCTCCGTAGTCCTCGCGAGCTTGAAGGTGCGCGCCTCAGCCAGCGCCGTGCCGGGCGCAAAGCCCAGAACCGCGAGACTGGAGGTGCTGACACCCGCCGCGCAGACCTTGAAGAACTGGCGTCGGTTGATTTGCATGGTCACTCTCCGTAACGTTTTTTTGATGCAACCGCAGGAACGGTCGCCTCAGAAGACATTGCAATTGCCGTGCCGATAATGGATTGTTATTTAAATCAGGTTGTTATCTGTTATTGGTGGTATGTTATAGACAATTTGTCGCAGTTGCCCAGTCTGTTCCAGGCTGTGGGTGGACAAAAAATACCAATCTGTTCAAACTGCAAGAATACTTACCACGGGGAAAAGGCATGGTGGAATCACTGGAACGGCAACCCGCCGGGCCGGATGCGGAAACGTTCTGGTCGTGGCCGGATTATTCGGTGCTGGTGGTTGACGACGAGCCGGGGATGCGTAATTTCCTGACTCGCGCGCTGGCCAGCCGCTGCTCGGTGGAAGCGGCGGACAGCGTGGCGGCGGCGGCGCAGTTGATTGCCCAGTATCCCTTTGATTTGATCGTGCTGGATATCGCGATGCCGGGCATGACCGGCGTGGCGTGGCTGCACGAATTGCGCGCCCAGGGCTACCAGATGGATGTGATCCTGATTACCGCCTTTGCTGATATGGAAACAGCCATCGGGGCGCTACGCGGCGGGGCGGCGGATTTTATCCTGAAACCCTTCCGTATCGACCAGATCATGAGCGCCATCGAGCGCTGTTTCGACCGGACTCGCCTGAAGCGCGAGAATTTCCTGTTGCGCCGCGAAATGGCGGGGCACGCCGATATCGCGCAGGACAACCCCTTTCTGGTGGGAATCTCGCCCGCCATCCAGGAAATCCGCGCCCTGGTGCAGCGCTTGGCCCCGTTGCCTTCCACGGTGTTGATCGGTGGCGAATCCGGCACCGGCAAGGAGGTGGTGGCGCGCGCCCTGCACCAGATGAGTTCCCGTGCGGCGCGGCCTTTCGTGGCGATCAATTGCGGCGCGATTGCTCCCCAGTTGATTGAAAGTGAATTGTTCGGCCATCTAAAGGGGCATTTTCCGGTGCGACCGGAACCCGGGAAGGACTGTTTTTTTATGCGCAGGGCGGCACCCTGTTTCTCGATGAGGTCGGTGAATTGCCGTTGGCCCTGCAAAGCAAGCTGCTGCGCGTACTGGAGGATCGCAAGGTGCGTCCGCTGGGCGCGGAGCGGGAAATCCCGGTGGATGTGCGGGTGATTGCCGCAACCAACCGTGACCTCGGGCAGGCCGTGGCGGCAGGGGAGTTTCGCCAGGATTTATATTACCGCCTTGACGTGATGAATATCCATATTCCGCCGTTACGTGCGCGTCCCGAGGATGTCGCCCCGCTGGCCCGTCATTTCATGCGTTTGCTCTCCCCCCAGTTGGGCATGGCGGCGCTGACGATGGAATCCGCCTTGCTCGAAAAAATGTGTGCTTATGGCTGGCCGGGGAATGCGCGCGAATTGCGTAATGTCATCGAGCGCTCGCTGATCCTCGGCTATTTTCCGCTGGCCTGTATCGGCGGCGCAGCGGTGCAAATAGACAATGACGAGGCGGTTGCGCCGCCTGCTGCGGAAGAATCCCTGGCGAGTGTGGAAAAACGCCACATCCTGAAAGTGCTTGGCGAGGTGCGCGGCAACAAGTCGGAAGCGGCGCGGCGTCTGGAAGTTTCGCGCAAGACCCTGGAACGGAAATGCGCCGAATGGGGCGTGTGACGGCGTGAGCGGCTATTTCACTGCGCTACGCACCTCGGTGCGCGCCAGACTGCTGGCGCTGGCCCTGCTGCCGTTGCTGCTGGTGCTCACTGCGCTGCTCACCCTGTTGTTGTACTGGGGCAACGCCTATTACGACCGCTTGCTGATTTTCAAGGTAAACAGCGACCTGGCGGTGGCGGATCAGTTTTTCAAACGGGTGATGGAGCGGATTGGTCGCGACATCCAAAGCCTCGCCCAGTCCCATGTCCTCGCGCTGAGTCTGACGAAGGAGGGCGCACAGGCGTCGTTGCAGGACTTTCTGGATCATCAGCGGGCCGCACTGAAACTCGATTTCCTGCGTTTTCTCGGTGAACCGGGCGGCGACGGTGAGTGGCCGGTGGTGCGCTCCGCTTGGACAGGGTACGGGAAAACCGCCATCGACATCTACTCGGTGGTGCAGCTTGCCGACATTGCCCCGGAACTGGCGCAGCGCGCCCGCCTGGAGCTGGTGGCGACGCCCAACGCCGCACCCACGGCGCGCCATGACGAAACGCGGGGGATGATGATCCATACCGCGATTCCGGTATTCGACAGCGCCGGGCGGCGTCTGGGAGTGCTGGAAGGCGGGGTGTTGCTCAACCAGAACCTCGATTTCGTCGATACCATCAATAGCCTGGTGTACCGTCCCGGCGCTTTGCTTGCCGACAGTCACGGCACCGCGACCCTGTTTCTCGACGATGTGCGTATCGCCACCAACGTGCGCTTGTTCGAGGAGCGGCGCGCCCTCGGCACCCGAGTATCGCAGGTGGTGCGGGAGCGTGTGCTGGAGCGCGGCGAAACCTGGCTGGATCGGGCTTTTGTGGTGAAGGACTGGTATATCTCGGCGTACCAGCCCATCCTGGATAGCCGGGGCGAGCGGGTTGGGATGCTCTATGTCGGCTTTCTCGAAGCGCCGTTTCAGGCCGTCAAAGTTCAGGCGCTGACCGTGGTCGTGCTGCTGTTTATAGGGGTTGGCGCGGTGGGCGGCGGCCTGTTGTGGCGCTGGGCGCGCGCCGTGTTCCAGCCGCTTGAACGGATGAATGCGACCATTTCGGCGGTTGAATCCGGCGACCTCGATGCGCGTACCGGCGCGGTTCAGTCGGATGACGAAATCGGCAGGGTGGCGCGCCACCTCGACGAGTTGCTCGGGCAATTGCAGCAACGCAACCGGGAATTGGCGGCGTGGGCCGAGGAACTGGACGCCAAAGTCGCGGAACGCACTGTCGATCTGGAGGAAAGTAACCGCCTGTTGCGTGAAACCCAGCGTCAACTGGTGATGTCGGCAAACTCGCGGCAATCGGCGAAATTACCGCCGGCGTGGCGCATGAAATCAACAATCCGGTGGCGGTGATCCAGGGCAATCTGGATTTGATGAATGAACTGCTGGGGCCTGCGGCAGCTCCGGTGCGCGAGGAAGTCCGCCTGATCAACCAGCAAATCCGGCGCATTCAGCAAATCGTCACAAAATTGCTCCAGTTTGCCCGTCCGGCGGAATATGCCGGTTACGTCGAGGTGGTCGATGTGAATACGCTGCTCGACGACAGCCTGGTGCTGGTGCGCCATCTGCTGAGCAAGGGGAATGTCGCTGTGGCGCACGAAGCGCTCGCTACCCGCACCATCAACATCAACCGTAACGAATTGCAGCAGGTGCTGATCAATCTGCTGTCCAACGCCATTCACGCCATGCCGAACGGCGGCATGTTGAGCCTGGCGACCCAGGATTGGGGGGACAAGGGCGTGACCATTACGGTGCGTGACAGCGGTGTCGGTATCGCGGCGGAACATCTGACGCGGATATTCGACCCGTTTTTCACCACCAAAAACGAACAGGGAACCGGGCTGGGATTGTCGATCAGCTACACCCTGCTGGCGCGTTACGGTGGCGCCATCAGCGTGGAAAGCAGTCTCGGGGAGGGAACGATGTTTACCTTACGGCTGCTTGCGGAGCCATTGTTCAAAGCGGCAAACGTGTAGTGAACAAAAAGCGTGAGGGGAAACCGCGCAACGGGTTCGCCGGCTTCCCCGTGTTTTGGGATTACTTGACTCGCATTCCCGGCTGAGCGCCGTCATCCGGGCTGAGGATGAACAGCCCCGGCGCTTCGCCGGACGCCGCCAGCACCATCCCTTCCGACATCCCGAACTTCATCTTGCGCGGCGCCAGATTGGCGACCATTACCGTCATGCGGCCCTTGAGCTTTTCCGGGTCGTAGGCCGACTTGATGCCGGCGAACACGGTACGCGGGTTTTCCTCGCCGATGTCCAGGGTGAGTTTCAGGAGCTTTTCGGCCCCCTCGACGTGTTCGGCATTGGCGATGCGGGCGATGCGCAGGTCGATCTTGGAGAAATCATCGATGCTGATGGTTTCCGCGATGGGTTGAATCGCGTGTTGCTGCTTTTCCGCGTGGCGCACCTGGGACTGCTGTTCCGGTTGCGGGGCGAGGCTTTCCTGGTTGGCTTCTATCATGGCTTCCACTTGTTTGGGGTCGATACGGGTCATGAGGTGCTGGTAGGGATTGATGGCATGGCCTATCGTGAGCGCCTGATGGATATCCGCCCAGGTCAGCGCCGGGACGTTCAGGAATTCTTCGACGACCTTTGCTACCTCGGGCATGACCGGTTTGAGGTAAAGGGTGAGCAGGCGGAACATTTCCAGCCCGGTAGAGCAAACCATATGTAGTCGGGCCTTTTGCGCCGGGTCTTTGGCCAATACCCAAGGTTTTTGCTCATCGATAAACTGGTTGGCGAGGTCGGCCAGTTCCATGACCTTGCGCAGCGCCTTGCCGAATTCGCGGGCTTCGTAAAGCGCGGCGATTTCCTTGCCGCCCTCGCGGAAGGTCGAATTCAGGCCGCCTACCGCGATATTGTTGCCCAGGTCTTCGCTGCCGCCGACTTTGATGATCGGGGTGATCGATTCGACGTAAGCTGCTTCCATCGCGCCGATTTTGCCGTCGAAGTGCTTGGCGATGAAGCCCGCGCAGCGGCTCGCGATATTCACATATTTGCCTACCAGGTCGCTGTTCACCCGCGCGGTGAAGTCTTCCAGGCTGAGGTCGATGTCCTCGATGGCGGCATTCAACTTGGCGGCGAAGTAATAACGCAGGTGTTCCGGGTTGAGGTGCTTGAGGTAACTCGCTGCGGTGATGAAAGTGCCGCGCGACTTGGACATCTTCTGCCCGTTGACGGTGAGGAAGCCGTGCGCGAACACCCCGGTGGGAGTGCGGTAACCGGCGTGTTGCAACTCGGCGGGCCAGAACAGCGCGTGGAAATACAGGATGTCCTTGCCGATGAAGTGATAAACCTCGGCGGTCGAATCCTTGCCCCAGTATTCGTCGAAATTCAGACCCTGCTTGTCGCACAGGTTCTGGAAGCTGCACATGTAGCCGATAGGCGCATCCAGCCAGACGTAGTAAAACTTGCCCGGTGCACCGGGAATCTCAAAGCCGAAATAAGGCGCATCGCGCGAGATATCCCAGTCCGACAGGCCGCCTTCGACCCACTCATTGAGCTTGTTGGCGGCTTCAGCCTGGACATGGGGCGGCTGTATCCAGGATTTCAGGAAATCGTGGCAGCGCGGGTCGGAGAGCTTGAAGAAATAATGGTCGGACTGCTTTTTTACCGGTTTCGCGCCGGATACAGCGGAATACGGTTCGATCAAATCGGTCGGTTGATAGGCCGCGCCGCAGACTTCGCAGGAATCGCCGTATTGATCCTTGGCGTGGCATTTCGGGCATTCGCCCTTGATGAAACGATCCGGCAGAAACATTTCCTTGACCGGGTCGAAAAATTGCTCGATGGCGCGGACTTCGATGAGCCCGGCGGCCTTCAGCTTGAGGTAGATGTCATCGGCGTAGTGGCGGGTTTCCGGGGTGTTGGTCGAATAATAATTGTCGAAACCGATGTGGAAACCCTGGAAGTCGCTGTAATGCTCATGCCACACCTTGGCGATAAGCTCTTCCGGCGCGATGCCCTCTTTCTGGGCGCGCAGCATGATGGGGGTGCCGTGGGTGTCGTCGGCGCACACGTAAAAACATGAGGTGTCCGCTTGCATTTTCTGGAAGCGTACCCAAATATCCGTCTGGATGTATTCCACCAGATGGCCGAGGTGGATGCTGCCGTTGGCGTAAGGCAGCGCCGAGGTGACGAGGATTTTTCGCGTCATGGCTAGAGTCAGGGAACTATAAAAGCCGGATTGTAACAAACATTGCCCGGAGCGTATCTCTCGTCCGCCGTGATTCAACTGGTAGCAAGCCCGATAATTGTTTAAACTTTCGCCTTTGCGCGCAACAGGTATCCTTAGGAGCAAGAATGTCCGTTTCAGAGCAGCAAGTGCTTGATGCACTAAAACAAATCACCGACCCGAACACCAAGAAGGATTTCGTCACGGGCAAGTCCGTGAAAAACGTCAAGATCGACGGCGCCAACGTATCGCTCGACATCGTCCTGGGTTATCCCGCCAAGACCGTTACCGCCGCGATTCAGCAGCTGGTGAGCGACCAGCTCAAGACCATTCCCGGTATCGGCAACGTGACCGTCAACGTCTCCAGCCAGATTGTTTCCCATGCCGTGCAGCGTGGCGTGAAACTGATTCCCGGTGTGAAGAACATTATCGCCGTGGCTTCCGGCAAGGGCGGCGTGGGCAAATCCACCACCGCCGTCAACCTGGCCCTCGCCCTGCAAGCCGAAGGCGCCAAGGTCGGCATCATGGATGCGGACATCTACGGGCCTTCCCAGCCGCTGATGCTGGGCATCGATGGCCGCCCCGAGTCGCAGGACGGACAAAAGATGGAACCGATGATGGGCCACGGCCTGCAAGCCATGTCCATCGGTTTCCTGATCGACGTGGAAACCCCCATGGTATGGCGCGGCCCGATGGTCACCCAGGCCTTGGAACAACTGCTCAACGACACCAACTGGAAAGATTTGGACTATCTGGTGGTCGATCTGCCGCCGGGCACGGGCGACGTGCAGTTGACGCTGGCGCAGAAAGTGCCGGTTACCGGTGCGGTGATCGTCACGACTCCGCAGGATGTGGCGTTGATCGACGCGCGCAAGGGCCTCAAGATGTTCGAGAAGGTCGGTATTCCGATCATCGGTATTGTCGAAAACATGAGCCTGCACATCTGCTCGAAGTGCGGCCATGAAGAGCGCGTCTTCGGCCAGGGTGGCGGTGAGCGCATGTGCCATGATTACAACGTCGAATTTCTCGGCGCGTTGCCGCTGGACATCGCCATCCGCGAACAGACCGACGCCGGCAAGCCGCCGGTGGTGGCCGATCCGGAAGGCCGTGTCGCGGAAATCTACCGTGAAATCGCGCGCCGCGTAGCGGTGAAGGTGGCGGAGCAGGCGCAGGATTTCAGCGCCCGCTTCCCCAGCATCGTGATTCAAAACTCGTAATCGGGAGTGGGCGATGGGGAATGGGTGAAAACCCATCTCATCACCCATCACTCGTCACCCATTGCTTGAGAATGAAATGACCATCAAATCCGACAAATGGATCCGCCGCATGGCGGAGCAGCATGGGATGATCGATCCGTTTGAACCGGGCCAGGTCAAAGAGTCCGACGGCAAACGCATCGTTTCCTATGGGACTTCCAGCTACGGATACGACATCCGCTGTTCCGATGAATTCAAGCTGTTTACCAACCTCAACAGCACCATCGTCGATCCCAAGAATTTCGACCCGAATTCGTTTGTCGATGTGAAGGGCGATGTCTGCATCATCCCGCCCAATTCCTTCGCGCTGGCGCGCACCGTCGAATATTTCCGTATCCCGCGCAATGTCCTGACCATCTGCCTGGGGAAGTCCACTTATGCGCGTTGCGGCATCATCGTCAATGTCACCCCTTTCGAGCCGGAATGGGAAGGTTACGTGACCCTGGAGTTTTCCAATACCACCCCGCTGCCCGCCAAGATATACGCCAACGAAGGTGTGGCGCAAGTGCTGTTCTTCGAGTCCGACGAGGTTTGTGAAACCTCGTACAAGGATCGTGGTGGCAAGTACCAGGGGCAGCACGGCGTGACACTGCCAAAGATTTGAATTTTTGAGTAGAGAGTCTGAGAGTTCAGAGTCGAGAGTGGTGAGTCGAGAGAGGAAAGTGCTTCAGTTCTCGCCCGTCCACTCTCGACTCTCGGCTATTAGCTCTCGACTTTTTACTCTCGACTAGGAGTATTTTGATGCGCTTTCGTTTTCCCATCGTCATCATCGACGAAGACTTCCGTTCCGAGAACACCTCCGGCTTAGGGATTCGCGCCCTGGCGGAAGCCCTGGAGAAAGAGGGTATCGAAGTGCTGGGCGTCACCAGTTACGGCGACCTGAGTTCCTTTGCGCAGCAGCAGAGCCGCGCCTCCGCATTTATCCTGTCGATTGACGACGAGGAACTGGCCAACAAGGGTGAAGAAACCATCGCCGACCTGCGCGCTTTCGTCACTGAAATCCGTTTCCGCAACGCCGATATTCCGATTTTCCTGTATGGCGAAACGCGCACCTCGCGGCATATCCCCAATGATGTGCTGAAAGAATTACACGGGTTCATCCACATGTTCGAGGATACCCCCGAGTTCATCGCCCGTAACGTGATGCGCGAGGCGCGTTCCTATCTTGATTCCTTGCCCCCGCCGTTTTTCCGCGCGTTGGTGCATTACGCCGCCGACGGCTCGTATTCCTGGCATTGTCCTGGTCACTCGGGTGGGGTGGCTTTCCTGAAAAGTCCGGTGGGGCAGATGTTCCACCAGTTCTTCGGGGAAAACATGTTGCGCGCCGACGTGTGCAACGCGGTGGAAGAACTTGGGCAACTGCTCGACCATACCGGCCCGGTGGCGGCTTCGGAGCGCAATGCGGCGCGTATCTTCAGCGCTGATCATCTGTATTTCGTGACCAACGGCACTTCCACCTCAAACAAGATCGTCTGGCACTCGACCGTCGCGCCCGGAGACATCGTGGTGGTGGATCGCAACTGCCATAAATCCATCCTCCACGCGATTATCATGACCGGCGCGATTCCGGTATTCCTGATGCCGACCCGCAACAATTTCGGGATTATCGGGCCGATTCCCAAGAGCGAATTCGAGTGGGAAAACATCCGCAAAAAAATTCTCGCCAACCCCTTTGCCCGCGAAGTTCTGGAAAGGAACCCGGACGCCAAACCGCGTGTGTTGACGATCACCCAAAGCACCTACGACGGCATTCTCTACAATGTCGAAGCGATCAAGGAAATGCTCGACGGCAAGATCGACACCCTGCATTTTGATGAGGCCTGGCTGCCCCACGCGACCTTCCACGAGTTTTACGACGGTATGCACGCCATCGGCAAAGACCGCCCGCGCTGCAAGGAATCCATGCTGTTTTCCACGCAGTCCACCCACAAATTGCTGGCCGGCTTGTCGCAAGCCTCGCAAATTCTGGTGCAGAACTCTGAGTCGCGCCAGCTTGACCGCGACGTGTTCAACGAAGCTTTCCTGATGCACACCTCGACCAGTCCGCAATACGCCATCATCGCCTCGTGCGACGTGGCGGCGGCAATGATGGAAGAACCCGGCGGCAAGGCGCTGGTCGCGGAATCGATCAACGAAGCCCTGGATTTCCGCCGCGCCATGCGCAAGGTGGACGAGGAGTGGGGGGCCGACTGGTGGTTCAAGGTGTGGGGGCCGGACGATCTTTCCGACGAAGGTATCGGCGACCGCAATGACTGGGTGCTGCGCGCCAAGGAACGCTGGCATGGTTTCGGCAAGCCCGCCAAGGGCTTCAATATGCTCGACCCGATCAAGGCCACCGTTATCACGCCGGGGCTGGACGTGGACGGCGATTTTGCAGACTGGGGCATCCCCGCCGCGATTCTCACCAAATACCTCGCCGAACATGGCGTGATCGTCGAAAAGACCGGTCTTTATTCGTTCTTCATCATGTTCACCATCGGCATCACCAAGGGCCGCTGGAACACCATGGTGACCGAACTCCAGCAGTTCAAGGACGATTTCGACAAGAACCAGCCGTTATGGCGTGTGTTGCCGGAGTTCGTCGCCAAACATCCGCGCTACGAACGGGTGGGCTTACGCGACCTGTGCGCGCAAATCCACGACGTGTATCGCACCAATGATGTGGCGCGCCTCACCACCGAAATGTACCTCTCCGACATGGTGCCTGCGATGCGCCCGGCGGACGCCTTCGCCAAAATGGCGCACCGCGAAATCGAACGGGTGGAAATCGACGACCTTGCGGATCGCATTACCGCCGTGTTGTTGACGCCTTATCCGCCGGGGATTCCCCTTTTGATTCCCGGTGAGCGTTTCAACGACACCATCATGCGCTACCTCAAGTTTGCTCGCGAATTCAACGAGAAATTCCCCGGCTTTGAAACCGATATCCACGGCTTGGTGCGTGAGGAAGTGGATGGACGGAAACGTTATTGCGTCGATTGCGTCATGCTGGATTGAACGCTACGTCTACGGCAATAAAAAACGGCGCATCTGCGCCGTTTTTTATTGCCAAAATTTTTCAACCTATTCCTTGAAACGGCTTACCGCACGTTTCAGATCGCCGGCAAGTTGGCTCAGGTGCCGCGCCGATTCGGCGGTCTGGCGTGACAAAGCGCTGTTTTTTTCCGCCATTGAGGCGATCTGCTCGACATGGTGGGCGATGTCCTGGCTCGCCGTGCTTTGCTCCTTGAGCGCTGACGAAACATCGTTTACCACCGCGACGACCTGGCCAGCGCCGTGGTTGATTTCGGCAATCGACTGGCTGGCCTTGTTGGCCAGCGCCATGCCGCTGCTCACCTGATTTACGCCGGCTTCCATACTATTCACCGCGCTACGGGTGCCGCTCTGGATTTTGTCGATGGTGTTGGTGATTTCCTGAGTTGAATTGGCGGTGCGTTCCGCAAGTTTGCGCACCTCATCAGCCACTACCGCAAACCCACGTCCCTGCTCTCCGGCCCGCGCTGCTTCGATAGCGGCGTTCAACGCCAGCAGATTGGTCTGGTCGGCAATTTCCTTGATGACGTTGACAATTTGGGAAATTTCCGCAGATTGCTGTTCGAGCACCTGGATGATTTCCGAAGAGGCTTTCACCGAGTCGGCGATTTTCCCCATTTCCGCCACGGCGCTATTGATGACTGCGCTACCTTCGCCGGACAACTTGCCGGACTGGCTGGAGATTTTCCAGGCTTCACCGGCGCTTTCGGCGATTTGGTCGATGCTGCTGGTCATTTCTTCCACTGCCGACGCCATCGATGCCGCCGACGAACTTTGCTCGACCGAACTTGCGGCCACTTGTTCGGAAGTCGAGGAGAGTTGGCTGGAGGCGCTGGAGAGCCGCTCCACGCTGCCGTGGATTTCCCCGATCATCTGGCGCAAGTTGGCCTGCATTGCCGCCATCGCCGCCATCAAGCTGGACTTGTCACCGGGCGCTACCGAAATGGCGTGGGACAAGTTGCCCTCGGCAATCCGGTTGGCGACTTCCGCTGCGACTTTCGGCTCTCCGCCAAGTTGCCCGAGCAATATGCCGACAGTGCGCAGAGAGAGAAGAATTACGCCGATCACTCCGCCCACCATGAAAATGATCATGATCAAGCGGGCCGTGGAATATGCCGCCGCACCGTGTTCATATTCTTCCTGGGTGGCTTTTTCCTGGAAGTTGATGAGTTTCGACATGATATCGCGGGCGTTGTTGAATTTTTTGCGGGCGTTGTTTTTAACGTTGTGAAGCGCCGAAGGGGTATCGCCGCCTTCGATCATTTTGATCGAGACGCCCCGCGCATCGGTGTAAGCTTTCCATGCCGTCTGAAAATCCGCCACAAGCTGCTTCTCGTTGGGCGGCAGATCGCTGGCCTGGTAATCCTTCATCAAATGAGCGAATTCGGCATCCAGGGCGGGAAGCTCCTTGAGAATTTCCTCGGCAAACTCGGTTTTTTCCTCGCTCACCGCCGTCAGGATATTGGTACGGATACGGTGCATGGTATCCAGCGCGTGGGAAAGCTGAATCAGCGGCACAGTGCGATCCTGGTATACGGCTTTCAGGCGTCCGTTGATGTCCGCCATGCCGCGCATACCGATGACCCCGGTAATCAGCAAGGCCAGCGCGGCGACAACGATCATGACGGTCAGACGGGATTTGACGGTGGCATCGGAAAACACGGTTTGACTCCTGATATGGGGCGGAACGCAGGGGGAATAAAAACAAACAGCCGCCGCATACCCGTTTGGGTATGCGGCGGCTTGCCGGGAGAGGATTATTTATAAACGCCGGCGCATAACACCATTTCGCCGGCTTTCTTCAGATAAGTGGTTTTGTGTTCGATTTTGCTGGTTTCGGGATTCTTGTACATGTAATCCACCCAGCCGTTGCCTTTGCTTTTCGCCATTTCAACGATTTCCTTACGGAACATCTTGCCTTCCGCGTCGGGGGTATCCATCAGGTTTTTGCCGATCAGCTTGGGATTTTTCGGATGCGCGAGCATGACGGCATTCAAGTCATAGGCAAAAACGTAAATTTCACCCTTCACGAACTTGCCGGCGTTGATATCTGCAACCGCCTTGTCCTTACCATGCTGCTGAACGTAAGCCGCAGCGTCGTTGACCATTTTTACAGCGTCATCCTTCTCGTTTGCCGAGGCGGAAAGCGCAAAAGCCTGCAACAAAAGACCCAAAAAAACAAAACGAATGGTATTCAGAAAATTCATGGTGGACTCCTCAAGTGAAAGTGGCAAGAAACTGTTTTTATATCGATCAAACTGCCCATGGCTGTGCGATATTCTAACATTTCGGTACAGGGGGCGCGGTAATGCTTATGCAGCTTGGCGCAATATTCACGCCTTGCAAATGAGAAAAAGCAACAGTGAATGATTTTTTTGGGGCAAGCCGGTCGGATAAGGCGCTGGCATAAAAAACCGGCGCTCCTTTTCAGGAGTCGCCGGTTCGTCTTTGCTCCCCTCCCCCGCGGGCCGGGAGCGAGGGCCGTTACTTCACACCAAACCCCTGCGCGGTGCCATCGGCGTTCTTGATGTACACCACGCCGTTGTCCAGCCACCAGGCCGGCTTGCCGGCGACTTGGCTGACCGGGAGCAGCGCCCAGTACGGGCTGAGCAGGTAGCTCTTGCCTAGCAGCCTGTCGGACTTAAAGAACGGCAAATCCTCCGAGTCCCGGAGTTG
>CAYVIN010000006.1:0-99817 GCA_964451375.1 uncultured Sulfuricella sp. | reverse complement strand
AGTGGCAGCAAAACCGTGCGAAGCAGCCAGCGGCGGCTTAAGTCAACAACATTGAGGGTTGGGGTGGGGGCGATTTAAAATCATGCAGTTGTGATGATTTGCCCGCCCCCATCCTGTCCTTCCCCCGTGGGGGGAAGGGACGTACTAACAGGACTACTCGTCAAATCTGACAACGTCGAATTAGGACACGCTCAGGATACGCCCGCTCAGTAAGATGCCCCCGGCGCTTGCCAATCAACCTCAAGTACGGGAGAAAATCAATGAAAAAAATTATGGGAATGCTGCTTTGCCTGGCCCTGGCTGCGCCGATGAGCGTCTTCGCCATCGGCGCTATCGCGGTGGACGATATGGCGGGCGACAAGGCCAGTGATGTCGGCTATTACGTCTCTACCGGCGACAAAACCAAGGAAGCGGCGAAAAAATCCGCGCTCAAGGGCTGCAAGGAACTCGGCCTGAAAAACTGCCGGATCGGCGTGTGGTATGCACAGTGCGGCGCTTACGCCACCTCGCTGAACAACCACGCTTACGGCGGCGGCAAAACCAAGGAAATCGCGACGAATGCGGCGCTGAAGCGCTGCGGCAAGGGTTGCGAAATCGTTGCGGCGGAGTGTGAATAATCCATCTTCGTTCCAGCCTGAAATACACGCGCAGCACCCTCTCACCGCCACTCCGAGAGGGTGCCTAAAATATAGATCACCTATCCACGGGCATCACCGGGTTACCAACCACTAACTTCCGTAATCTACCACAGCCCCGCAAGCATCCGCGTCCCGAGTAACAGCAGCAACACCGCGAAGATTTTCTTGAGCCGCGCCACCGGCAGACGATGCGCCAGGCGCGCGCCGAACGGCGCAGTCAGGACACTGGCGACCACCAATCCGGCCAATCCCGGCAGATACACGAATCCCCACGAATACGCCGGCAGGTTCTCCAGCGCTGCGCCGTTCAGCCAGAACCCCAGCGCCCCGGCGGCGGCTATCGGAAAACCTATCGCCGCCGAAGTCCCGATAGCCTGATGCAGCTTGATGTTGCACCAGGTCATGAAAGGCACCGATAACGTCCCCCCGCCGATGCCCACCAGGCTGGACACCCCGCCGATCACCCCGCCCGCCGCGAACAACCCGGCCGATCCGGGAATCTGGCGGCTCGGTTGGGGCTTGATGTTGAGCAACATCTGCACGGCGACGTAGTAGATAAAAATAATGAAAAACACCTTGAGGAAATATGTGGAAAGCTGCGCCGCGAGCAAGGTTCCGAGCAAAGTCCCGACCACGATGCCCGGCGCGATACCGCGCACCACCCGCCATTCCACCGCGCCGTGGGCCTGATGGGCGCGTACGCTGGAAACCGAGGTGAACAGGATGCTCGCCAGCGAAGTGCCGAGCGCGAAGTGCATCAGATATTCAGCCGGAAAACCCTGCGCGGCAAAAATAAACACCAGCGCCGGGACAATCACCAAGCCCCCGCCGATGCCCAGCAAACCAGCGAGAAAACCGGCGAAAGCGCCGACCGCCAGATACAACAACCAGAATTCCATAAAAACCTCCCCAATACCCGGCAGAAATTGTGAGCGGCGGGCGCGGCGTTTTGCGCCTGCCATTCGGAGAAAAGAGGATTATCGCGACATCAGAGCGAGGATAAATTCCCACTCGCGCGGGTCGAGCGGCGTGATCGACAAACGGTTGCCCTTTTGCAGAATGCGCATCCGCTCCAGTTCGGGATAGGAACGCAATTCCTTGAGACCCACCAGACGGGTCTTGCGCACCAGTTTCACGTCCACATTGAACCAGCGCGGCGTTTCCGGCGTGGCCTTGGGATCGAAGTATTTGTGGTCAGGATCAAACTGGGTGTGATCCGGGTAAGCCAGCCTGCCCACCTCCGCAATCCCGACAATGCCCGGCTCGGCGCAATTGGAATGATAAAAAAACACCCCATCCCCTACCCGCATCTGGTCGCGCATGAAATTGCGCGCCTGATAATTGCGCACCCCATACCAGGCAACGGATTGATTGGGCATCCCCGCCAGATCGTCGATGCTCACATCGGAGGGTTCGGATTTCATTAGCCAGTAGCGCATGTTTTGTCCTTTTCATTCTGTTTGATAGTGTCTGCCCGCGCTTGCAAGAACTCCACTCACACCCCGCTAAACACCACATCCAACGCCGCCAGGATGTCGGCGCGCTTTTCCTGCAAATTCGCAACGGCGTTGCCCAGCGGCTTGATCGACACCCCCGCCATTTCCTGGGTCAACAGGACGAGCTGTTCCCCGCTTATTTCAAACACCGGATTGAGTTGGCGGGCGGTCTTGCCGCTTACCACGTCCGGTCGGGATAGCGGCGCGACCACGCGGGTGATCAGGTGGCTCAGCAAATCGGATTGTACGTCGAGCAGGTAGGGGATATTTTTGGCGCTGGCCGGATTGGGGTTGCGGTAGATGTCGAATTGCGCCATCAGAATCCCCGCAAGCCGTCGCTAAATACGCCGTCGCGTTCGATGTGGTCGTTGTAGGCGTCCAGCGCAGCGTGGTTTTCCGCCAGCCATTTTTCCTGGCGGCGCTGCTTTACCAGGGTTTCCAGATGACTTTCGAATTCGCGCGACAGGTTGATATCCAGGCTTTTGGCTTCCTGAATCAGTGCGCTATTTACCGACAAATTGACTGAGCGTTTGTTTTGAACCGCTGACATGGCGTCCCTCACGTAGGATTTATGCGCATTTATTATAAGCATAAAACCCTAGCAGGATTACCGAATTATTGCGCCAACCGCGCGCATAGGGAACAATGCCTCCGTTCGGCGAATTGGAGACGCCGGCTCTGGATTAGCCCCAATGAGAGACCACCTGGATAAACACACCATTGATTTCGTCGCACCCGAACTTTCCCAGTTGAAAGGGCGGGTAGTGATGGATAAGCAAAACCGCATCGCTATTGTGGCGCGGCGCAGCGCCAAGTTTGCGCATTTATTGTGCGTTCAGCCGGGGGTGTTGAAACTGACGCGGGTCAGCTCAAACCGGTTGCTTGCGGAATGGATGGACAGCGATTGCCGCTTCGAGGTGGCGGTGGAAAAACTATTGAACTTGGGCAAACGCCACGGCTTTACGGATAGCGCGCGGGCGGCGCTAAACGAGTTGCTTATCGATGGCCGCGCGCCACAGCAATTTCCGCTGCTTATTTGAAGCGGTATAACGCCGCTTCGGTGAGGACGGCGTCCAGCGGGATGTCCCAGGGTTCGCGCGGCACTTCCTGGACTTTCTGGCATTCGTAGCCGATTCCCACCAGATAGGGCTTGCGCCACACCGCGCGGCGGTTCAGGTAGGCCAGACTGGCGTCGTAAAAGCCACCGCCCATCCCCAGCCGATAACCTTCCATATCAAATCCCACCAGCGGTACAAACAGCAGGTCGAGTTGCCAGGCGCGCATTGGACGCGGTGACCAGTGTTCGTGGATGCCGTAACGATTGAGATACCAGCGTGGCAGCGACGTGAGTGAGCTAAAGCTGAGGCGGCGCTGAAAACGCGGTGGAACGACGGGTACACAGCAGGTTTTGCCGGCCCAGGCGGCTTGATTTAGCAAGGGCAACAAGTCCATTTCCTCGCCGGTCGCCAGATAAAAGCCGATCCGCCGATAGCGCAACAACAAGGGCATGGCGCGCCGACGCAAGGCTTGCGCAGCGCGCCGCCGGGCTTGGGGAGGCACGGCGCGGCGGGCGCGGCGCAATGCGGCGCGCATTTGCTTCTTGTTCATAGGGGAGGGGAATTAAGGCCCCCCGCAAATGCCGTCAAAACCGGCATCTTGAACCTGGGTTCAAGGTGGCCGCAATCAGAAACGCATCAGGCGCATCCGCGAGGGACAGGCACAACAACGTTCTTAACGATCACAGCCAATATGCATAAATCTGGTTCAAAGAATATATGGCTTTGACGAACACCGCAGGGGGACGACTCGGTTAACCGGAAGTTTTCCGTTTGGGAAACTTCCGTATTAAAACAGGTTGTCCTGTTCGGACAGGGCTTGCTCTATCCGGGACTGCATGGAACCCATTCTACGCTTATACTCGCCGATGTCAAAACCGCCGGGAAGGCGCGAGGACAGGAGTTCGTGGGTGATATTGAGGGCTGCCATGACGGCGATTTTTTCGGTGCCGACGATTTTCCCGCCCTGGCGGATGTCGTTCATTTTCCGGTCAAGATAATCAACGGCTTCGAGCAGGGCGTCTTCTTCACCTTCCGGGCAGGCGACGCGAAACTCGCGCCCCATGATCGTAACGTCAAGACTCCGGCTCATGCCACTTCCTCGGGAATTTGTTCGAGCAGATGTTCGAGACGGTCTTTTGCCGACTCAATTTTTTCGGTCAAAGTGCGATTATTGCTTTGTACACCAGCCACTTCCTGACGCAGGCGGAGATTTTCCGCACGCAGGCGCTGGCATAAATCGACGAGTTGGGAAACCTTGTCTTCCAAGGCTTTCAGTTCAGCTTCCATGCCCGCACTATAATTGTAAATTCTTTGTTAGGTCAAGATGTAAGAAAGCCAATTGAAAGTTATTTAAGCAGTTTTGCGGGGCTAATCGCCTGGCGGCAAGGGCTTGTGCACACCCGCTGGCTCCGGGGGAACCCGGCTTTATCGCCTTTTGCTTTGATCTTTGCTATCGTTCGCGCCATGCTCAAAGACGCAATCGATCTTGCCGCCCTCAACCGGGTATTGGTCATCAAACTGCGCCATCACGGCGATGTGCTGCTGACCGCGCCGGTCTTCTCGGTGCTGAAATCCCGCGCGCCGCATCTGGAAATCGATGCGCTGGTTTATCGCGACACTGCCGAGATGCTCACCTTGCACCCGGCCATCTCCCAAGTCCACACCATCGACCGCAACTGGAAACGCGCGGGGCCGCTCGGTCAGTTACGCGGCGAACTGGGATTGCTCGCCACCCTGCGCGCACGCCGTTACGAGATGGTGATCCATCTCACCGAACACAATCGCGGGGCGTGGCTCACCCGCCTTATCGGCGCGCGGCATGGCGTTGCCGAAAAACGCCGCGACAAGGGCGCGCTGTGGGACATCGGCTTCAGTCATTTCTACACCCCCATCGGGCGCGGCAACGTCCGCCACACCGTGGAATGCAACCTCGACGCGCTGCGCCGCATCGGCATCCACCCCGCTCCCGACGAGCGCAAGATCACGCTGGTTCCCGGCACCGATGCGGACGCCCTAGTCGAACAAAAGCTCGCGGAACATGGTTTGGCGGGTTTATCCTTCATTCATCTCCATCCCACCTCGCGTTGGCTGTTCAAATGCTGGCCGGAGGCCAATATGGCGGCCCTGATCGACGCCTTGCAAAGCGCCGGCCACCGCGTGGTGCTGACTGCCGCGCCGGACAGTGCGGAAAAAGCCATGCTGGCGCGCATCCAGGCGATCCTCACCACGCAACCGGTCGATCTTTCCGGCCAACTCAGCCTCAAGCAACTCGCCGCGCTGACCGGTCGCGCCCGGCTGTTCATCGGCGTCGATTCCGCGCCGATGCACATCGCCGCCGCGATGGGTACGCCGACGGTGGCGCTGTTCGGCCCCAGCGGCGACCGGGAATGGGGGCCGTGGATGGTGCGCCACCGGGTGGTCACCTCGAATCACACCTGCCGCCCGTGCGGCCATGACGGTTGCGGCGGCGGCAAGGTCAGCGACTGCCTGACGCAAATTTCCGTGGCGCAAGTGCTTACCGCTATCGAAGAGGTAATGGGTGATGAGTAATGGGGAATGGGAAAATCCCGGCGCTTCCGTGCTGCCCCCCCATCACCCGCTACGCATCGCCCTGATCCGCCAGCGCTACACCGCATTCGGCGGCGCGGAACGCTTCGTGGCGCGCGCCATGGAAGCGCTCTCCGGCCAGGGCGCGCGGCTTACCGTGGTGACCCGCTCCTGGCCGGGCGACGGCGACAACGGCGCGCTGATCTGCAATCCCTTGTACCTGGGCAGCGTGTGGCGCGACTGGAGCTTTGCCCGCAGCGTCTGCGAAGCCTTGCAGGAACGCCATTTCGATCTGGTGCAATCGCATGAGCGTATTCCCTGTTGCGACGTATTCCGCGCCGGCGACGGGGTGCATCGCGAATGGCTGCGTCAGCGCCGCCGCGTCCTCGGCCCGTGGGGGCGCATCGGCATCGCGCTCAATCCCTATCACCACTACACCCTGGCAGCAGAAAAACGTCTTTTCGCCAGCCCGCGCCTGAAAGCGGTGATCTGCAATTCGCACATGGTCGCCGAGGAAATTCGCCGCGACTACGGCCTCGCCGCAGACAAAATTCACGTCATCTACAGCGGTGTGGACACCGTCGCCTATCACCCCAACCTGAAAGCCCGGCATCGCGTGGCCTTGCGCGAACGTTACGGCATCCCTCAAGATGCCCCGCTATTCCTTTATGTCGGTTCGGGTTTCGAGCGCAAGGGACTTGCCGCGCTACTGCAAGCGTTCGCCCAACTGCCGCCGCAAGCCCACCTGCTGATCGTCGGCAAGGACAAAAAGGAAAAACGCTTCCAGACCCTCGCCGCGCGCCTGGGCTTGACTCAGCGCGCCCACTTCGCCGGGGCGCAGCAGGACGTGAAACCCTATTACGGCGCCGCCGACGCCTTCGTCCTGCCGACCCTTTACGACCCCTTCCCCAACGTCGCGCTGGAAGCTTTGGCGGCTGGCTTGCCGATAATCACCAGCACCAAGAGCGGCGCGGCGGAACTGGTCGAGAACGGCAAAAACGGCTACGCGGTCGATGCGCTGGATATCGCCGGGTTGAGCGCCGCGATGACGCAATTGCTCGCCCCGGCGCTCGCCGCGCAACTGGGTGCGGCAGCGCGGTTGACGGTGGAACCCTATAACCTGGAAGTCATGGGGGAAAAGCTGGTGGGGTTGTATCGAAAGTTGCTTGATCGAAAGTGAACCACTACATCCCGTGGTTTGCTTGACAGTCTATCCTACCAGACCATAATGACCGATATAGCCATTATGGATTACACACCATGATTACCGAAACCAACGCCATGAAGTTCCGCCAGAACCTTGGCGAAATGCTCAATCAGGTGCAATACCGCAACGACAGCATCATCATCAACAAGGATGGCAAACCCGTCGCTGCGCTGGTCGATGCGCGGTTATTCGGGCGCATCCGGCGGATGCAGGAACGTTTCGATGCGCTTTCCCAACGGCTCGCCGATGCCTATGCCGATGTTCCGCAAGAAGAGGGGATGGCGGAAATCGACGAGGCTGTGGCCCAGGCGCGCAGCCAGGCCGCTTCGGCATAAACCCAGGAAACATGGCGACCTTGCGGGTGGTGCTCGACACCAACGTGCTGGTGTCCGGCCTGGCTTATCCGGGCAGCGTGCCGGGGCAAATCGTCGGCGCGTGGCGCACCGGCGCGCTCGACATCGTGTTGTCCCAATTCATCCTGGCCGAACTGCTGCGCGTCTTGCCGCGCCTCAATCACCGTCTGCACTGGTCGGAGCGCGACTTGCTGGATTTCATCGACAGCCTGGCGCTCTCCGCCGATTTGGTCGAACCCCTGGAAATCACTGCCGGCGATCTGCGCGACGGCAACGACTTGCCGATTCTAGGCACCCTGCTGGCCGCCGAAGCCGATTATCTGGTCAGCGGCGACAAGGATTTGCTGGCACTGGCCGGGCAATACCCCATCCTAAGCCCCGCGGAATTCTGGGCCAAACACGGCGCTTGATGTCATGGCTCCCCAACGCATCCTCATCAGCTACTTCTTCGGCGACGACATGATCCCGCTGGGTTACTCGTGCGCCGATGCGTTGCGTGGCATGGGGCATCAGGTGTATTGCTTCAACAGCCAGGTGGAGAGCCGTTTGGCGAGCTTCACGCTGAAACCGGTCAACCGCCTGGCGCGGGCGCTGGGCTTCCGAAACCGCGAAATCGGGGCAGATTTGCCGATTGCCCGCGAAAATTTCAAACGCGCCCAACTCAAGCAGGCAGTGGCGGCATTCCGTCCCGACTGGATATTGGTGATCCGCTCGCACCGCTTCGTTGACGCCCAACTGGTGGCGGAACTCAAGGCCGATTACGGGGTGAAAAAAGTCGTCGGCTGGCGCGTCGATGGCCCGCTCGATTCACCCGGATTGGTCGAGGATGCGGCGATTTACGACGCGTATTTTTGCATTCACCGCCACGGCTACGACCCGGCAACGACCGGCATTCGTTATCTGCCGGTGTACGGCATGGATTTCGCCCGCTATCGCAATCTCTACCCGGACAGCGGACGCCCCTACGCACACGACATCACCTTTGTCGCCGGGCATAACCCGCGCCGCCTCGAATATCTGGAAGTTTTGCGCGACCTGCCGGTGGAAATCCACGGCAAATGGGGCAAGGTGGCGCGTTCCCGCCCCTGGCTGCGGCAAATGGTGAAAAGCAAGGGTGTGTGGGGCGAAGAACTGGTGCGGATGGTCAACACCTCGAAAATCGTGCTGAACATCACCGGCTGGGATCCCGCGTTATACGGCGGACTCAATATGCGGGTGTTCGACGCGCCGGCCACCGGGGCTTTCCTGCTCACCGATTACGCACCGGAACTGGAGGAGTTTTACACCATCGGTGAGGAGATCGAATGCTTCAACGAGGCCGGGGAACTCGCTGATAAACTGGTGTATTATCTCGGCCACGCTGCGGAACGCGAAAAAATTGCGCGGTTGGGATACGAAAAGGCGCTACGCCTGCCGACTATCGCAGACCGGATGAAAACGATATTGCAGTCTCTGGAAAGCGAGTAATTCAAGCTGTGCCGGAGCACTCCGTAGAACCACTGTTCTCGGTCAGGAGACCGCTCCTACATGACCGGCTTCACCCAACCATCATTAAAAATTCAGCATTAAACATTAAACCTTGAACTCCCACAGCCTCACCGTTTACCGCCGCATCCTCGGCTACCTGACCCGCTACTGGAAAATGCTGGCGGTCGCACTCTGCGCGATGGCCACCATGGCGATTACCGAGCCGGCTTTTGCGCGGCTGGTGAAACTTCTCGTCGATAGCGGCTTCGTCACCCGCGACGACGGCATGATGGCGATGATGCCGTTTTACATCGTCGGGATATTCCTGGTGCGCGGCATCGCCAATTTCGCCAACGAATACGCGACGAGTTGGCTGTCCAGCCAACTGGTGCGCCAGTTGCGCGATGAAATGTTCACCAAGCTGATGCGTTTGCCGGTGCAATTTTTCGATGACCAGCCCGCTGGACGCCTGATGTCGCGCGTCACCTACGACGTGGGGCAAGTCACCGAAGCCGGGTTCAACGTGGTCACGGTGGTGGTCAAGGACGGCCTGACCATCATCGGCCTGCTGGGACTGTTGCTGTATACCGATTGGCGGCTGACGCTGGTATGTTTCACGGTGATTCCCGCCGTGGCGATCAGCATCCGCGTGGTTGCCAAACGGCTGCGCAAACTCGCCCGCGACGGCCAGCAGGAAATGGGCAACCTCACCCAGGTGCTCGGCGAAACCGTGCACGGGCAGCGCGTCGTCAAGGTCTACGGCGGGCAGGAAGCCGAATCGGCGCGTTTCACCCGCACCACCGACGCACTGCGCCGCAACACCATCAAGCAGACCGCTGCCTCCTCGATCAGCACCAGCACCACCCAATTCATGATCGCCTGTGCGCTGGCGGTAATCGTCCATTTCGCCAGCCAGCGCGCCGCCAACGGCAGCTTCACCGCCGGTGATTTCATGTCCTTCATGACCGGCATGTTGATGTTGTTCGGGCCGTTGAAACGCATTACCGGCGTCAACCAGTCGCTGCAACGCGGCCTGGCGGCGGCGGAAAGCGTGTTCACCTTCCTCGACGAACCCGCCGAAGTGGATCATGGCATCCTGGAACCCGCCACGTTAGCCGGCCAGATCGTTTTCGAGAACATCGGCCTGCGTTATCCCAAGGCGCAACGCGACGCGCTGAGCGGCGTGTCACTCAGCGTAAGCGCCGGCGAAACCGTGGCGCTGGTGGGTACGTCGGGCAGCGGTAAAACCTCGCTGGTCAACCTGATTCCACGTTTCTACGAACCCAGCAGCGGACGTATCCTCCTCGACGGCGCGCCGCTGCCGGAACTCAAAATCGCCGCGCTGCGCCGTCACATCGCCCTGGTCAGCCAGGACGTGGTGTTGTTCAACGACACGGTGGCCGGCAACATCGCCTACGGCATGAGCGCCGACCGGGCCGCCCTGACGGAAGCGGCGCGCGCCGCCAACGCGCTGGACTTTATCGAAGCCATGCCGGAAGGGTTTGACACCCTGATCGGCGAAAACGGTGTGCGCCTCTCCGGCGGCCAGCGCCAGCGCCTGGCGATTGCCCGCGCGCTGCTGAAAAATGCGCCAATACTCATCCTCGACGAAGCCACCAGCGCCCTCGACACCCAGTCAGAACGGCTGGTACAGGCGGCCCTGGAAAACCTCATGAAGAACCGCACCACCCTGGTCATCGCGCATCGCCTCTCGACCATCGAAAAAGCCGACCGCATCGTGGTGATGGAGCACGGACGCATCGTCGAAATCGGCAGCCACGGCGAATTGATGGACAAAGGCGGGGCTTACGCGCATTTCCACCAACTCCAGTTCAAGGCGGAACAGGCGCGCCACAGCGCGTAGTGTGCTAAGGTGTTACTTCGTAATAACGCGGGAGCCATGCCATGTCCAACGTAGCCGCAACCACCATCAAATTCGATCCTGAAACCAAGGAGCGCGTAAAGCGCCTTGCGGATGCCCGCCATCGCTCGACGCATTGGATGGTTATCGAAGCTGTCAGACAGTACGTCGAACGCGAGGAAAAACGCCAAGCCTTCCAGCAGGAGGCGCGCGCCGCTTGGGATGAGTTTCAGGAAACCGGACTGCACGTCAGCGGCGACGAAGTCATCGCATGGCTGGAAACCTGGGGCGACGAAAACGAAAAGCCCGCCCCGCAATGTCACAAGTAAGTTTCACCCCCGGCGCACTGCGTGACCTGGAACGTTTACGCGAATTTCTGCGCGACAAAAATCCACTTGCCGCCAAGCGAGCCGCCACCATCATCGCCATGGCGATCAAGACACTGAACAAACATCCCCAGCTTGGCCGTCCGGTCGAATATCTCGACGAATCCGGGGAAGATTACCGCGAATTACCCATCGACTTTGGTTCAAGCGGATACGTCGCGTTGTATCGGCTCGAAGGGGAGACCGTCACCATTCTGAACGTTCGTCACCAAAGGGAAGCAGGTTACTTGCGATGACCACCTCGCCATATCCACTGGAGCACACCCACCATGTGCGGGATTAGCGGTTTCTTCAGCCCCCGCGAGTTCCCCGCCCACACCCTGGCGGCGATGAACGATCTGCTCACCCATCGCGGCCCGGATGCGGAAGGCTTTTTCGAGCGCGGCCCGCTGCACCTCGGTCATCGTCGCCTGTCGGTAATCGATATCGCAGGCAGCCGCCAACCGATGTTGTCCGCCGACGGCAAAGTCGCGCTGGTGTTCAACGGTGAAATCTACAATTTCCGCGAATTGCGCAATGAGTTGCAAAAACTCGGCTGCGTCTTCGCCACCCAGGGCGACAGCGAAGTCCTGCTGCACGGCTGGCGAATGTGGGGCACGGAAATGCTGGGCAAGCTGCAAGGCATGTTCGCCTTTGCGATTTGGGACGAAGACCGGCACAGCCTGTTCCTCGCCCGCGACCATCTCGGTGTGAAACCACTGCATTATTCGTGGGACGGCGCGACATTGGTATTCGCCTCGGAAATCAAGGCGGTGCGCGCGCACCCGGCGGTATCGCGGGATATCGACATGGATGCGCTGGGGCTGTATCTGGAGTGCCAATACATCCCCGCGCCGCACACCATTTACCGCGCCATCCGCAAGCTCGACGCGGCCCACGCGCTGCTCCTCGAAAATGGCGAACTGAAAAGCTGGCGCTACTGGTCGCCGGATTACCGCGACAAGCTGGTGTTAAGCGACGCCGAAGCCCTCGCCATGCTGGAACAGGAATTACGCGCCTCGATAGCATCCATGCTGGTCGCCGACGTACCGCTGGGCGCTTTCGTCTCGGGCGGAGTGGATTCCTCGCTGATCGCCGCGCTGATGACCGACATCGGACAAAAACCCGTGGAGACCTTCAACCTGGGCTTTCTCGGCAACGTCGCCGGCAGCGAACACCGCCAGGCCGAACAGGTGGCGCGGCACATCGGCGCGCACCACCACCCGCTGATGATTGCGCCGGGCGACGTACTCGACGCCTACGACGACTGGATCGAAGTCTTCGACGAACCTTTCGGCGACCAGGCAGCGTTGCCCACCATGTTATTGTCGAAACTCACTCGCCAGCATGTCACGGTGGCGCTTACCGGCGAAGGTGCGGATGAAGTATTCGGCGGCTACAGCAACTACTGGAAACGCAACCGCGACGAACGCCTCACCGGCATCCTCGGCCACCCACTATCGCCACTGCCGTGGCTGGCGCGCGGTTTGCCGCCGAAACTGCGCAAGGACAGGCTGGTCAAGGCGGTGATCGAACCCAAGAACCGCCGCTATCGCACGATTCCCAACGTCTTCGACACCCTGCTGCGCCCGGAACTGTTCACCCCGGTGTTCCTCGGCCAGCTCCACGCCGACTTGGGCGACAGCGCCGCGCGCCACTTCGACGCCTGCAACTCCGCCGAATACCTCGACAAGCTGATGTGGGTCGATACCGCCCTGTGGCTGCCCGACGACCTGCTCACCAAGGTGGATCGCGCCACCATGCGTTATTCGCTGGAAGCACGGGTGCCGTTCCTCGACCACCAGTTTTTCGAATTCGCCGCCCGCCTCGACCCCGCCCTGAAAGTACGCGGACGCACCGGCAAATGGCTGCTCAAGAAACTCGCCGAAAAATACCTGCCCCACGACATCGTCCACCGCAACAAGCAAGGCTTCGTGATGCCCCTCTCCGAGTGGCTGGCCGGCACATTGAAACAGGAAATCGACCGCACCCTCGCCCCGGACGCCTTCGGTAGCCGCGGCCTGTTCCGCCCGCAATCGCTGGCCCGCCTGCTCCACGACCACCAGCAAGGCCGCAAGAACCACGCCGGGCGGTTATGGGCGCTGATGGCGCTGGAGCGGTGGTTTGAGCATCATGAGCCGGGGTTTCGGCTGGGGTAAAGAATGAAATTCACCCAATATTTTCTCTCGATGAGGCAGCGTCCCGACCGCGCCGGCATCGAGTTGGGATGGATAGAACAGGCGGTCACCCATCCCGAAAAAGAAGTGCTTCAAGCCGATGGCAGAATTCGCCGATGGGCTAAAATCAAGGAAGCCGATGAGAAGTATCCGCGTGTCGTTCTTCTTCCCGATGGCGAAACCATCCACAACGCTTTTTTTGACCGGGGATTTGCACCGTGAAAATTCGCTATTTTCAGGATACCGACACACTTTACATCGAGTTCAAAGCGGTTCCCGTCGCCGAAACCAAAGACCTCGATGAAAACACCCTGCTCGATCTCGACGAACACGGCAAGATTTGCGGCATGACCGTCGAACACGCCCGCGAGCAGGCCGACATTCCGCATTTTTCGTTTGAGCAGGTCGCGGCATAGGCACAATAACAGGCGATGTCCCCACCGCTGCCGCTGCACAGGCAATACCATGCGCATCATCAACTTCTCCGAAACCAACAACAGTCTCAAACAAGTGATCGACCAAGTGGTCGAGGATGCCGATTACACGGTGATTTCCCGGCGCGATACGCCGGATGCGGTGGTGATGTCGCTCGACACCTTCAACAGCATGATGGAAACCGCGCATTTACTGCGGTCACCGGCCAACGCCCAACACCTTGCGCAGTCCATCGCGCAGTACCGCGCGGGCAAAACGGAAGCGCGGAATCTCGACGACGCCTAGCCGGTTGGGCTGGACACAGGCAGCTTGGGACGATTATCTCTACTGGCAGGAACAGGATAGAAAAACCCTCAAACGTATCAACGTCCTCCTCAAGGACGCCCTGCGCAACCCATTTTCCGGGATAGGCAAGCCGGAACCGCTGCGCGAAAACCTCAGTGGCTTCCGGTCAAGACGCATCGACGACACCAACCGCCTGGTTTACGCCATCGAAGGCGATAATCTGGCAGTGATCACCTGCCGCTATCATTACTGAAGCGCGCCGGGTAGTTACCCACCCATCGAAGCCCCCCTACCAAAACCCGGAATGTAAGTGGTTAGTAACCTGCTAATGCCCGTGGATAGGCGTTGTATATATCGGGGCGAAACAAAGCGGCCATCCCAAAGCGCCCCGCTTTTCTGGATGCTATCCTTAACGTGCATGGACATCGTTTTCCCATGTCGTTGACGTAGTCGCCGCACGGGTTGACGCTGCTACGGGCACTCTCCCCTGGCAACCCACCCAAGGAGTTCATCATGAAAAATCGTTCAAAACTGGCAGCGTCCCTCTTGTTGGGCGCGCTTACTTTATCCGCCGGCCTCACCCTGGCGGCAGACCCAGCGCCGGCCCAGGAAAGCACCGCGAAGCCCGCCCCCATCTACGGCAGCCAACTCATGACGCAACAGGAACGCGACGAATTCCGCAGCAAAATGCGCGCCGCTAAAACCGCCGAAGAGCGCGAACAAATCCGCGCCCAACATCACGAAGTCATGAAGGCCCGCGCCAAGGAACGCGGCGTAACCCTGCCCGACGCACCGCCCCCGAGAGGCGGCGGCATGGGGCCGGGAGGGATGGGGCCGGGTGGCGGCATGGGGCCGGGCGGTGGGCGCAACCCGTGATTAAGGTTTTTTTCTGTTCGTGGCCGCTTGGCGGCGTGAAATCCATCCAGACGATATCGCCCTCATCCGGCGCGTACAAGGCGGGCATCAGAGCAGTTCCCTCCCTTGCGGGACACCGAAGTCCACCTCGGCGTGACGATTTGCCGGGAGTAATACCAGCGAGCAAATCGTCAAGGGAATACGCCGGCGCAGCCGGTTCGATGATCACCCGGCCATTCTCGGCGCGAACCTCAACGGCCCGGTCGAGAGCCAGATACGCCGCAGCGGCTGGCGGTCGGTCAAAGGCGTCAACCTGAAAGCGGGATCGGGAAGGTTGCCGTTGTTATTGCTTGCGGGAATCCGGCCACGCCCTACGGGCTAGATTGCAAGGACGACGGATGAAGGCGGAAGGATGAACGGCGGCAAGCCCGCTCCTCCCGGAAACGCCCATCTGCGAGCAGAGACGTCGGCAGGTAATTTGGCGGCGTTCTGGATAACTACGTTTTTTTCATTGGAGCCGGATCGGCCCCATCTTTTTCGTCACCGGAAAAATACCACTTGCTGCGCCCCAGCTTCTTGGCTCTGTACATCGCCTGATCGGCTTGGCGGAGCAACAAATCGGACTCAACGGCATCGTGCGGATAAACGGCAACCCCCATGCTGGCGGATACCGTAACATTGCACGGCCCGATAGAGATAGGTTCCTGGATCAACGACAAAATCCGATCCAATGTCACTTTGCATTCGTCCTCGCTCGTTACGCCAACCAGAAGCATCACGAATTCGTCTCCGCCAATCCGGGCAACGGTATCAGACGAACGAACCGATGCATGAAGCCGACGCGCAATCTCGATTAACAAGGTGTCGCCAGCCTTATGACCATAGAGGTCGTTGACGGGCTTAAACCCGTCAAGATCAAGGTAACAAACTGCAACCAAAGCACCTGTGCGCTTTGCCTGGGCTAACGCTTGCTGAATCCGATCAGCCAACAACATCCGGTTTGGAATCTCGGTCAGTGGGTCGTAGTGGGCGATCCGGTGAAGTTCGAACTCGCGTTCCTTGGTGGCGGTAATGTCGTAATGAATTCCTTCCCAGAGCGTATCCCCATTCTCAAATTGGGTGGGTTCCGCCTCGATATGCAGCCACCGAACCCGCATGCCGTCACACAGCCGGCCTTCCCATTCGAAGTGGGTCAGCGAACTTCCGGCGAGCCCCCCAAACCGGCTGAAAGCCTCCCGTTCGTCGGGATGCAGGCGGAAAAACGCCTTCGCCGGGTCGGAATAGACTTCCACATCGCTGAGTTCAAGGATGTCGCACCAACGTTGGCTAACGTAGTCGAAGCGAATACTTCCATCGCGGGACAGGCGAAGCTTGAACACCCCAACGGGAATTCGATTTATCAGGTTTTGCAGTTCCGTTGTCGCCTGTCGCACCTTGTCTTCCAATCGATTCTGCGCATCGGATAGCTGTTCCGCCATCTGATTGAAAGCCCGGGCCGTTTGGGCAATCTCAGGAACATCACTCACCTCGGCTCGGCAATCCAGATTACCGTCACCAAGTTGACGCGCGGCTTCAGCCAGCAACTCAAGAGGCTTCAAGCTTCGCCGTAACGTCTCCCGTAGCAATGCGACAAAAACGACAAGCGTTGCCAGCCAGATGGCGACGGCGACCCAGAATCTTTCCCAAAGATTTTCAATCAGGAAAAGTGAAGATGGCTCGGCGACCAGAACACCATAACTGGCGCCCCCTACATGGATGGGGAAGCGTTGCTCTTGAAAGCGGAAATGAAGTAATTCGACAAGCCAGGGCGGCGCTTGTTCGGGCCGCGCGCTCGACGTAAGCCTCCCCTCTGCCAGGATAGACCGTGCATTGGGATCGAGAATGCGCAATGTATGAAATTGCCCATGGCTAATCACCTCGTCAAGCGTCTCCTGAACTGCCGCCAAATCCCCGACGATCAACATATTTTTTAAAATGGGCATGATGGCGGCGGCCACATCCCGCGTATCTGACGCCGTGTGGTTACTGGCGGTGCGCTGATCCAGAAAAATCTGAACCCCTATATGGGCAATGAAAGCCGGAATAGCGGCGATCAGGACGATCCATAGCAATCGCCGTTGGAGACTACCCCGAATCATTGCCCAATCATCCGATATACCCGGCGGACATTGTCATAGTCGCCTTCCTCAGCAGCTTCGAAACCGGGACAGTTTTTGTCACGCATCTCCGCCGCCAGTGGATCATGGGCAAAGTGCAGTAAGGCCTGTTTTATCGCTGAAACCTTCTCTACCGGAACACGTGGATGAACGACTATGGGTAGCTCGTTAAACGGGTCGGACTTGAATATGATTCGGTAGGGAAAACGTTCGCGCTTTACATACTGGTCGAGAAACCTGGTGTTTACCGCTGCGGCGTCTGCCTGGCGCGCCTTCAATTGAGCTAGAGCGCCATCCTGACTGCCGGCAAACCTTTCAGTCACCGAGATTTTGGCGTTTCTTAACGCAACTATTGGGACGGCATAAGCAACCAACGCGTCGGATGATGGAAACACCACCGTTTTCCCCTCGATGTCCGCAAGCGTTTTGACATTACTGTCCTCATGCACAACCAATACTCCATGAATGGGCTTTCCCGCCCAGCGCGCAAACACTTTGTACTTGCCGTCGAATTCCGACTGGAAGTTGTGATTGGTGAACACCAAATCAAGCTCCTCTCGCCCCATCATGGCATCGGTCTGTTCGACAGTTGCGCCGATTTTGAGTTGTAGGGGTATCCCCGTCTTTCTGGTCAGATACCGCAATATCGGGTTCCACCGCTCAGCAGTCTGGATGGGGCTTTGTTGATTCAGAACCCCGAACCGGAGCGGCGCACTGGCTGCGGTGGCAGGTGTGTCGCTCGCACAAGCCTTCTGAACGAGGCAAAACAGTGCGAAACACGTCACGATTGACTTCACCGACCGGTGCATCTTGAACATCAAGACATCGTGAATGCAGTTCATCAAAGGCGCCGGGCAATCCCCCCGCAATTCCTTTACCAGCGCGCACCTCACCACACTACCCAGGTAGAGTACGCCGCCGTTTTTTTGAAAAAAATGCACCTCATTTTGATCCTCATCTCCCCTGTTTGAGATTTTTCAATTTCAGTTCTATCCCGATCGGCAGACGTTGGGGCTTGCCGATCTCGCCAAATTTGTCCGTCAGCCCCATTTTTCCCGGTTATCCGGCGAGAAATAGGCAATGCCCGACGGCGTTCCGCCTTTGTTCGCGCCATAACCTTCTTCTATTTGTTGTTTTCTCACCTGATCACGAATTTCCTTGCCACGAATTGCATACGGCAAGCCAAGCCGGAACTTCTAAAAAATCATACGCACCCTCATAAGTCTTTATGTTTTATATGGAAGTTTTTCCAAACCGTACAAGGTGAAACAGATGAATGTTTGAGTCATCACGCTTTTTCAAAGATATCCCATGCCGGTTTCATCCAGCGGCAAAAACACGATTTTAACCCAAAATTACCAAGAACTTAACAAAACACAAAACACATCAATAACAATCAACATGTTACACAATTACATTTCCGCACCTGCCAGGATTCCCGAGCGCCGGAAGCACGGCGGGACTCTTTCCCCACGTCTTCACCAACCAAATCTCCATGGAATGCCCTCCACAGAAACAAATATAGAAACAAAGCGGTATAAGCCAACCGCCAAAACGGATATCCCTGAAAAGCGTATGCGCCATTC
This sequence comes from uncultured Sulfuricella sp., assembly GCA_964451375.1. Taxonomy (GTDB): domain Bacteria; phylum Pseudomonadota; class Gammaproteobacteria; order Burkholderiales; family Sulfuricellaceae; genus JAGXQV01. The sequence continues at coordinate 81,331 of CAYVIN010000006.1, read as the reverse complement.
AGTGCGCAAGGTGCGGAAATCGACGGCGTTCGCAACAGGATTTGAATATTTTCACAGACTCTTAGCCCGGACTTTTCATGAATTCGCGTGATGATCACGCCTGCTTACCCCGCTTGTTTTCCAGGGGGATTTTGTGAAGGAGTGGTGTAGTGATTCATACACCCGACTGTCGCGCCTTTTTTCCGGCTCTTGCGCCCTTTGGGTATTAGCCGGCTTACAAGGGCGGTGACGCCCTTCGCGGGTAAACAAAATTTCGATGGGAAACAGAAGGCCAGCGAGGGCGCGCGCAATTTGTGAAAAATCCGGGTTAGCCGTCCACAACATGATCAATGCTGCATGTCGTGATGCACATCCCCCGGTCATTCATGTAGCGACATGGGCTTCCAACCCCACTTTCCGGCACACCGAACGTAAGTGGTCAGCACCTCGCCAACACCCGTGGATAGGGGTTATTTTAAAAATCAGCAGGTTTCAAGTCCTGGCGGCTTTACGTTCGGTTTTGTTGCAGTACATCAGGGCGTCGGCTTTGGCGAGGGCTTCTTCAAGGGTGCAGTTGCCGTTGCCGGGGGCGCATTCGACAACGCCGACGCTGACCGAGAGGGCGTAGGGTTTGCCGCTGCGGGTGTTGTAGTCGGCGATGTTGTCCTGGAAACGGCTGGCGATTTGTTCGGCGCTGCTGGCGGCGGGTTCGATGGCGATGATGGCGAATTCGTCGCCGCCCATGCGGGCGATGATGTCGGAGCCGCGAAAAGTCTCTTTCAGAATGCGCCCGGTCTGGATGAGGGCGGCGTCGCCTTCCTGGTGGCCCCAGGTGTCGTTGATGTGTTTCATGCCGTCGAGGTCGGCGAATATCAGGTAAAAGGCGCTTTGTTTGCGCCGCGACAGGCGCAACTGATGTTCGGCCAGCGTCATGAAGCCGCGCCGGTTGTAAAGACCGGTGAGATCGTCGATGAGCGAGAGGATACGCAGCGCCGCCTGCATCCGGTGGCGTTCGATGGCGTAGCGGATGGCGCGTATCAGCAGGTGGCCGGATATTTCACCCTTGATCAGGTAATCCTGTGCGCCGGCGCGCACCGCTTGCAGACCGTGACTGGCGTCGTCCAGGCCGGTGAGGATGACCACCGGCACGTCAGGCGCGGCGGCCTGGGTTTTTTCGACGGTTTCCATGCCGTGGCTGTCGGGCAGCGAGAGGTCGAGGAGGATGAGGTCGTGTTCGTCGCGGGCCAGGATATCCAGCGCAGCTTTCAGGCAATCGGCATGATCCAGGGTGATGTGGCGGTCATCGGCGTCGTGCAGGGTTTCGAGGATCAGGCGCACATCGCCGGGATTATCCTCGACCAGCAGGATACGGATATCTTCTTCGTGTTTCATCCCGTTTTCCCTATTTTATTGTTGATTTATTGGTCGCCGTTTTTCGGCAATTTCACGACAGTCAGCCAGAATCCTTCGATGGATTTGACGATTTCCATGAATTCCTCGAGCTCCACCGGTTTGGTGATGTAGCAGTTGGCGTGCAGGCCGTAGGCCTGGAGGATGTCCTTTTCCGCCGCCGAGGTGGTGAGAACCACCACCGGCAGGCGTTTCAGGTTGTCGTCGGTCTTAATCTGGCGCAGCACTTCACGACCGTCCATCCTGGGCATGTTGAGGTCGAGCAGGACGATGTCAGGCAGCGGCAGGCTGACGTATTCCCCTTCCTGGCGCAGCATTTTCATGGCTTCCAGGCCGTCGTTGGCGACCCGCAGATTGACGGCAATCTTGCCTTCCTTGAGGGCTTCGCGGGTGAGCCGCACGTCGCCGGGGTTGTCTTCGACCAGCAGAACATCGATGGTGTTGAGGATTTGCGTGTGGGTCATGTCGAACTCTCCGTTGTGACGGGTATTGTAAACCGGAACACCGCGCCCTGCCCGGCCTGGGATTCCACCCGGATATGGCCGTGGTGGCGTTCCACGATGCGTTTGCAGATAGCCAGACCGATGCCGTTGCCGGCGTATTTTTCACGGCTGTGGAGGCGTTTGAAAATCAGGAATATCGCGTCGAAATATTCCGGGTCGATGCCGATGCCGTTATCGCTCACCGAAAATTCCCAGGCGTCGCCCTGCCGCTGCGCTCCGACATGGATTTGCGGCGGGGTGTCGCCGTGGAATTTCATGGCGTTGGAGAGCAGGTTCTGGAAAAGCTGGCCGAGTTGACTGTGGCTGGCGGGCAGGCTGGGCAGGATGTCCTGAGTGACGGTGGCATGGGTTTCATCAAAAAGCGGCTTGAGATTGAGCAAAACTTCGGCAAGCACTTCGTTGCAGTCGGTCATTTCGTATTCCGCCTGATCGATGCCGACCAACGAATAGGTGAGCATGTCATTGATCAGGCGCTGCATCCGGGTGACGCCTTCCACCGCGTAGCCGATGAATTCGCGGGCGTCGTCGTCGAGCCGGTCGCGGTAGCGGCGCTCCAGAAGCTGCACGTAGCTGGCGACCATGCGTAGCGGTTCCTGGAGGTCGTGGGAGGCAATGTAGGCGAATTGTTCGAGGTCGGCGTTGGAACGCGAGAGTTCTTCCATGCTGTTTTTGAGAGCAGCTTCGGCGATGTGGTGCAACTCGATTTCGTGCTCCAGATTGCGCGTGATTTCGCTGAGTTCGCGGGTGCGTTCGGCAACGTGGGTTTCGAGGCTGGCGTTGGCGCTTTGCAGGGCGGCGTCTTCGGCTTCCAGACGCGCCAGATTGGAGCGCATTTGTTGATGCCGCCACAACAGCTGCACAGCGAAAGCCGCCACGCCGATCAGCAGCGCGACACTGAACAGCAACATCATGGCGCGTTCGTGCAGGGGCGCATCCACTTCGTCGAGGTCGATCTTGGAAACCAGGAACCACGGGGCATCCGGGATACGCCGGACTGCCGAGAGAACCTCGCGACCCCGGTAGTCCTGCCCGGCGAACACGCCTTCCTGCCCCTGTACCGCGCGTACTTCAGGCACATCCCGCGAGGTCAGGGGTATCCGCAGCGCCAGCGCGGTGTCCTTGCGGTGGCGCAGTTCATTGAGATACAGGGCGTTTTCGCCCTCGCGGCGAATCAGTACGCTTTCCGCCGAAGGGCTGCGGGTCGGCCAGGTCTGCACCAGCGGATACAGAAAGGTGTTGGGGTCGATCTCGAAACCCAGCGCGCCGACCAGCCGGTCACCTTCGCGCAAGGGAACGAACAAACTCAGGTGGATGTTCTCGGTCTGGCGGCTGATGTGGAAATCGAGAAACTGCACCTGACGGGTGTCGAGCGCCTTGAGGACGGCGGGTAAGGAACTTTCGCAGGGCGCGGCGCATTCCGGGGCTGAGGAAAGTTGCAGCGCGCCACTGGCGTCGAACAGGTGGACGCAGCGGTAATGGCGCGCGTGACGGGGGGCTTTCATCCAAGCCAGCAAAGCCAGACGCTCGGTTTCGTCGCGCCCCCGGCTATCCAGCCAGCGCCGCGCGTGGCTGACGATGAAGGAAGTGGTCAGGATGGATTCGGCCTCGGCCCGCCGCTCGGCGCGCCAACCGGCGATCTGGCGGGTTTTCAGGTCGGCGATGGCGGACAGTTCTTCGAATTTTTCCTGGCGGATGGATTCGCGCAGCTTGAGGAAATAGAAATACCCGGAACCGCCGACGCCCAGCGCCAGCAAAAGAAACACCGCCAGCAGACGCCAGGGGAAAGGTATCCGGGCGGCATTTGCCATTATTTCTCCTGAAACAGGCGGGGGATTTCCGACGCCGGCTGGGGTCGGCTGAAATAATAGCCCTGGATTTCATCGCAGCCGTTGGTGCGCAGCAATTCGAGTTGCTCGCCGCTTTCCACCCCTTCGGCGATGACTTTCAGGCCCAGACTATGGCCCAGCGCAATCACCGCGCGGGCAATCGCCAGATCGTCGGGATCGCTGGTGATGTCGCGGACGAAGGACTGGTCGATTTTCAGGCGGTCGAGGTCGAAACGTTTGAGATAGGAAAGCGAGGAAAACCCGGTGCCGAAATCGTCGATGGAAAGTTGCACCCCCATTTTTTTGAAGCGCCGCAGGGTGTCGATGATCACCTCGGAATCACGCATCAGGATCGATTCGGTTAATTCCAGCTCCAGTTGCTGGGGCGGCAGGCCGCTGTCGGCAAGGGCTTTCTCCACAATGTCGAGCAGGCCGGGCTGAAGAAACTGTTTGGCGGAGAGATTCACCGCGATGCGTAATTCGGTCAGTCCCGCATCGCGCCACAGGCGGCCCTGGCGGCAGGCTTCATTGATCACCCAGATGCCGATGGGAACAATCAGCCCGGTTTCTTCGGCGATGGGGATAAAAGTCCCCGGCGGCACCAGCCCCAACTCGGGATGACGCATCCGCAACAACGCTTCGACGCCCACCATGACGCCGCTGGCGATATCGATCTGAGGCTGGTAATGGAGCACGAAATCGTCGCGTTTCAGGGCATGGCGCAGGCTGTTTTCCAGCACCAGGGTCTCGAAGGTGCGGGCGTTCATGTCCTGGGTGTAGAACTGGTAGTTGTTGCGCCCCATATCCTTGGCGCGGTACATCGCCACATCGGCGTTTTTCAGCAAATGCTGGGCGTTGTCGCCGTCATCGGGGTAAACCGAGATGCCGATGCTGGAGGTGATGTTGATCTCGTGGCCGTCGAGGGTGAAGGGCTGGCTGAGGGTGATCAGGATATTGTTGGCGGCAGCGGCGATTTCCGCAATGTCGCGGACTTCGGTCAGCAGCACCACAAATTCGTCGCCGCCACTGCGCGCCACGGTATCGACGCGCCGTGCGCAGCCTTCGAGGCGCTGCGCGACTTCCTGCAAAAGCTGGTCGCCGAAGGCGTGGTTGAGGGATTCGTTGATGTTTTTGAATCTATCCAGGTCAATCAGCAGCAATCCCGCCTTGCCGCCCTGATGCTGGCATATCGCCACCGACTGGGAGATGCGATCCTGCAACAAGACCCGGTTGGGCAAGCCGGTGAGTGCGTCGTGATGGGCGAGGAAATGGATACGTTCCTCGGCGGCCTTGCGCTGGGTGATATCCGTGAAAGTCCCGACAAAATGGCTGATCTGACCGTGTTCGTCCTTGACGCTGCCGATGTTCATCCACTCCGGGTAGACCTCGCCGTTTTTGCGGCGGTTCCACACTTCGCCCTGCCAGTGGCCGTCCTTGAGAATGACGCGCCACATGTCGCGGTAAAACGCCGGATCATGTTTGCCGGATTTGAGAATACGCGGATTCTGCCCGACGATTTCCTCCAGCGGATAACCGGTAATCGCCGAAAACGCCTCGTTGACGCTGAGAATATGGCCGTTCAGGTCGGTGATCACGATGCCTTCGGCGCTGCTCTCGAACACCCGTGCGGCCAGACGCAACTGTTCCTCGGCCTGCTTGCGTTCGGTAATGTCGTCGTATATCGCCACGATTTCGCCGCTGGGCAGGCGGTAAACATAGTTCTCGCGCCATCCGGCGATACGCCCGTCGTGATAGAAGGAAACCGGCAAATGTTCGGACTGGCCGCTTTGCCAGACCCGCCGAAAAGCGTCCAGCAGGCCGAATTCGTTCGCACCGGGAAACATCTCCAGCAAACGTTTGCCGATCACCTGCTCGCGGGGAATGTGGTCGATCCTTTCGGCAGCACGGTTGAATGCGCCGAAAACAAAATCCCCGCCCTCCTCAATCGCCTGGTATACCGCCACGCCGCTGCCCATATGCTCGAAAAGGGCCATCAGGCGCGCCTCGTTTTCGCGCAGGGTCTGATGGATGTGGTTGCGCTCGATGGCGTAGCGGATCACTCGCGCCAACAGATGCGGCTCGGCTTCACTCTTGACCAGATAATCCTGCGCGCCGGAACGCACCGCCTCAATCGCCACCGCTTCATCGTCGAGACCGGTCAACACCACGATGGGCGTCGCCGGCGCGGCGTTTTCAATGTGTTTGACGGTGCCCATGCCGTGGCTGTCGGGCAGCGACAAATCGAGCAGGATCAAATCGAAATTACGCGCCGCGAGCTGCTCCAGGCCCTTTGCCAGGGTATCGACCCACGCCAGCTGGAGGCGCGGCTCCCCCATCTCGACCAGGGCCTCCTTGATGAGCCGGGCGTCGCCGGGGTTGTCCTCGACCAGCAGGGCTTGCAGGATGGTCATGAATTGCTGGAATCCGGCAGGCGCGCCACAGACAGCCAGAATCCCTTGATCGAATGGACGATGTCGATGAAGCGGTCAAGATCGACCGGTTTGGTGATGTAGCAGTTGGCGTGAAGTTCGTAAGCCCGCTCGATATCCTGCTCCGCCCCCGAGGTGGTCAGCACCACCACCGGGATACGTTTGAGATGGATGTCGGATTTGATGATGCCGAGTAATTCGCGGCCATCCATACGCGGCATGTTGAGATCGAGCAAAATCAGGTCGGGATGCGGACGAATGCCGTTCGCCCCTTCGCCGCGCAAGTCGGACAAGGCTTCCACACCATCCCGCGCCACCCGCAGATTAACCCTCAGACCACTTTCCTTGAGCGCCTCTTCGGTGAGGCGCACGTCGCCGGGATTGTCTTCCACCAGCATGATGTCCACTGTTTTGTTGGACGGATTCATTATTCACTACCTCCTGATGACATTTTAGCCGGGGTTGGGGGGATTGGGGGAAAGGATACAGACGGAAGGAATATACGAAGGATGAAGGTGGAAGGATGAAATTGGTGTCGCTGCACGATGCGTATTTCCAGCCCCCCATCCTTTCCTTCCGCCCCCTTCATCCGTATTCCACCCGGACAAGTTAGCAATCGCTATCACCGTTAAGACCATGGGACGGGCACTTGCCCGGAACGCCAATATCCACGCACCTTTCCGGGCAGATGTTTTGAACTCGGCTTCACGCGGCGCGGGGGAACGAAGCGCGGGGGACACGGCGAAGTATGCCACGCCGCCGGGTTGCACTCTTCCACCTTATCAGTCTGGTAGTCAGTCAACGTAAAATGCACCAATTGTTATTCCGTTAATCCTGGAAAAGGCAGTTTGAACCGCAAAGGCGCAAAGACGCAGAGGAAAAACAAAAGGTTACCCGTGTCGGATCGTACACCCACCGGGTGAGGGCGGAACATTCTGCATGTTTTTGATTTCTTTGCGCCTTAGCGCCTTTGCGGTTCTGAACTGAGGTTTTTAGGTTAATTTAACGTGACTGACTACCAGTCATGCCGGCATGGCGTCACCCATGATTATTCAGTGGACGCGCGCCACCCGATACCGCATTATCCGAGTGTTTATTACGAAAATCTGCGAGGTGAGCGATGAGTATTCAGAGTGGGAAATTTGCTGCGGATTTCTCCAGACTCCTTCCCGGCGGCCTGCTGGCGTTGAGCTTGTCCTGCCCGGCCCTGGCGCAGCAGGAAGCCTTCGAGTTGCTGGCCCGCAACCCGGCGGACGGCAGCCTGCCGGACAGCACGTACAACAGCGACTACCCCGCCGTGACCCCGGATGGCCGCTACGTGGTGTTTGAGTCCTCCTACGCCAAGCTGGTTACCCCGGCGAGCAATGGGAAATACCAAATCTACCTGTACGACCGCAAGAACAATTCCACCGAACTGATCAGCACCAACGCCGCCGGCGCGCCGGGCGACGGAACCAGCGGGCGGGCGGCCATTTCCGCTGACGGCTGCAAGGTGGTCTTCGAGTCCTATTCCACCAATCTGGTCAGCGGCGACAGCAATGGTTACAAGGATGCTTTCTTGCGGGAGCGCTGCACGACGCCGCCGCAAACCAGCCTGCTCAGCCTGGGCGCGGCGGGGGAGCAAGGTACGTACACCAGCGAAAGCCCGGACATTTCGGCGGATGGAAAATACGCCGCCTACACGTTCGGCGGCAGCAAAACCACCCCGGAAGGGATTTATCTGCGCGACCTGCAAAGTGGCGGCGTCCAGTGTATTTCGATCAGCGAAGCCACCGCCAAATGCCAGGCCGCCCGCCATCCCTCGCTCAGCGCCGACGGCAGCCGGGTCGCCTTCTACGCGTATTCACCTCTGCTCAAAGCCGACACCAACGGGGTTTGGGACATCTACCTGTACGACAAAAAAGCCAGCCCCGCGCTCAGTATCGTCAGCGTCTCGTCGAGCGGACAGCCACGCGATCAGGGCAATGAAAGCACCAGCAGGATCGTCGAACCGGTCATTTCGGCGGATGGCCGTTACGTGGCGTTCGCCACCACCTCCGGGGTATTGGTGGATAACGACAGCAACGGGCTGCAAGACGTATTCGTGAAGGATACCCAGACCGGCAAGATGCAGCGCGCCAGCGTTTCCAGCAGCGGCGCGCAGGGCAACGGCGACAGCCCCCATGGACAGGGCGAACGCCCCTCTCTGTCGGCGGACGGAACCTGGGTGGTGTTCTCGACTGCGGCGACCAATCTGACTTCCAGAACCGGGAGCACTTCGTCGAACGTTATCGCCCACAACAACCAGACCGGAGAGACGCTGGATTTTTTTGCCGCGCCGCGTTTCGGCGTGGGCAGCCGGCCTGCAATTTCGGGAGACGTTTCAGGGCGCTACGTGGCGTTTTTCGCTTCCGGCAAACTCGATAACCGCTTCGATAGTTCCGGGGTGTTTCTCCATGACCGCACCACCCATTGCCTGCTGAATTGGGCGGAACGCAATTACCCTACGCTGCTTGCCCCGTCCGGCGCGACCACGCAAATCATCGCGCCATACACCTATCGTTACTACAGCGAAACCAAGTCTTACCTCGCCACCTCCAGCGCCGACGACCATGTTTTATACCTTGGCCCGGTATCCCAGAACGCCCCCGCCGATATCGGAACAACCACCAGTTTCCTGCAATCGTCGGGGTGTCGCTGATGGGTTTAGTTCATTGAGCAACTGCTTTTCGTTGCTTAAGTAACGTTTCCTCATACTCAAGCTTCCCTCTCCCCCAACCCCTCGCCCATGTCCATGGGCGAGGGGAGCGCCAAGCGGTGAGGTCAATCCCGCTTTTCTCCCCGCGCCTACGGATTCAACAAAATCGCCGCTGCTGCAAATGGAACCACCGATCCGTCGGTGATCGACAGGTACAACACCTGCAAATCCAGGCTGCCGGTGGGAGTGAGAAAGTGGAAGTCGTCGATGTAGCCTTCCGCCGTATCGTTCATCTGGTCGCCATTGGGCCACAGGAACACCACGTTGCGGGCGTTGGCGACGCCTTCCCAATCCTCGTATTCAACCGTCGCAGCGCTGCCGCTGGTGCTGCCGTCGGCATAAATCAGCTTTTTCGGGCCGACGAAGGGCAGCGTCGAGCCACTGGTCTTGCCGGTGCTCACCGAGGGATCGCCAAAATACATCTTGTAGCGCGCGCCGCCGATGTGCATGGGCAGGGCGGCCTGGGCGCTCTTGAACATCTTGGGGCAGCCGCTGCTGTCGTATTGCACCACGAACTTGCCGCCGTCCCACACCGCGTAGGCGTGGTTGTGGCTGTTGGTGGTGCAGCCGCTGATCTGATCGACGGTAAATACCATAAAGGTTCCCGCCGCGCCGTCCCAGCGCCAGTCGGTCAATGTCGGATAGGCGATCTTGTTCTGCCGCGCCGCGCTGATCTTGCTGGTCGGATTGACGCTGTCGCCTTCCACGCCGATCACCACCGTTGCGGGGCACGCGCCGCCGGCCAGGTAATCGGCGCTGGTGGTGCAGGTGGTCGCCGAACCGGAATTAAAGTCCCGCCCCACGTAGCCATCCACGCTGTCCACCGAGTAGATACGGGTCTTGCCGTCGGCGTCGTTGGACTCGAAAAACAGCCGCACCTTCGCGCCCAAAGCGGTGGAAAGCGGTACGCCCTGGCCGGTCATGATGGACTTGATGCCGCTGGTTGCGCTACTGGGCGAACGCAGGCCGCTGCTGCCGGCGTAGCTGGTGAACGTTAGATAGCTGGCGGGGGTGGCCGCCGAAACCGCGCCGCTGGCAGCCATCGCCATTCCCGACACTCCCTTGGGGCCATAGTAGAACTGCACGGTATTGGCCATCGCGCCCGCCTCCGCGCCGAAGCGTGTCGCGGAAAGGCGCGCGTTGCCGTCGGAAACCGGTTGGGTAAGCGTCGAGACGGTGTTGCCCGTGCCTTGCAGTTGCCAGTATTCGCCGGGGGTGGTGGCGCTCACTGCGGCGGCCTTGCCGTAGCTTGCGCAGGCGCTGTCCTTACACGCCTTGACCACTACCGAATATGTCGTGGCGGCCTTCAGCGCGGTGAGGGTGGCGCTGGTCGCGCTGCCGGTCGCGGTAGTGCTGGCGCTGGTATTCATCAGCGTTTCGCTGGCGCTGATTTCATAATGATCGACCGTATAGCCGCTCGGTGCGCTCCAGCTTACCGACAATTTGCTCGACGAGCCAAAGCTGTTGCCGCCTACCGTCTGCTTGGTGGTTTCGCTCACCGTGACACTACCCGGTGAGGCCAGATCGCCCCGGACGCCAATCTCCTGAAGCGAACTGGTGTCAATGGCGAAATTCTTCAGGTCTTTGGTGGTGAGCGCTGCGGAATACGCCTTGAAGACGCCAGGCGCCGTGTATTCGACATAAGGCAAGGCGAGCCGGTAGCTGCCGCCGCTCGCGCCGAAGGTCGCGGGATAACTCGGCGCGCTCAGCAAGGGGGTAACTTTCACCGAACTCGCGTCCAACAAAAAGCTCGCCAGCGTGGTGGAGGTCAGCGTGGCGCTGTACGCCTGTTTGCTCGCGCCGCTGCCATATTCGAGGTAAGGCACGGTCAGCGTATAAGCGCCGCCCGAAACACTCAGGGCAGGCGTCGCCTGGGCGAATACGGCGGAAGGAAAGAGGACGGCAAGGCCGACATAGGCAAGGCGTTTCATTTTTACTCCTTGGCGTTTTATTGGGGAAAGGGAGCTGCGGCAACAACCTGAAATCACAGCGGTTTCAGTCTCGCCGAAATCGCCGTAGCGGTCAATCAAAACGCCACGTCCCGCGCAGATCCGCCGCCCTTACCCCTTATGGGCAAGTCACGGCAATCGCGTAGTGTTCCCCCGGCCCGTCGCGGTGGGCATGGTCGGGAGGTTTGATGCAGTAGGTGGTTCCCCAGCGGGTGGTGATTTTCAGGATGCCGCCGTCCAGGTGTTTTTCACTCGGCGGCGGCCCGCTCCAGGCGCGGGCGAGGCGCGCTTCCGGGGTTTCGACGGGTGGCGGGGCCGGGCCTTCGGCGGGCCGCCGCGCTTCCTCGCGAATGATGGCGCGCGCCGCTTCGCGATAACGAATTGCGGGGGGCGGGGCTTCCGCTTGGTTGTCCTGGTGCGGCGCAGAGGACTCCGGCGCGACTGCGGACACAGCCGGCGAGCCGCCCGTGCGGGACAACGCGAGGACGCCGGGACGGCTCTCGCGAGTGTGGGAAAGCGTCGGAATAGGGGCGGAAAAATGCACTTCAGCTTGCTGCGCTGCGGCAGGCAGCAGGTGGACTTCCAGCGGGGCGTGTGCCGCGCTGAAATTCCCCCGTAGCGGCGGGCGCAGCACACTCAGCGCCAGCCCGTGCAGGGCCAGCGCTGCCGCGATGCTGACGGCGAAACGGCGAACGGCCACGATTACCCGGCGGGTTTCAGTTGCAACGGCGCGCTGTTGTCAGTCGCCGTCACATTTTTGAAGTCGAGCATCCGCTGCAAGGCGGCGACATAGGTGTTTAACGCCGCCCGCCCGGTGTCGGTCAGGGTATAGCAGGATTGCGGACGCCCCGCGCCGCTTTCCTTGCGCACCGCGACGTAATCGGCGGCAATCAGCTTTTTCAGGTGCGATTCGAGATTGCCGTCGGAAACCGCCAGTTCGCGGCGTAATTCGGTGAACGTGGCACCCCCCGCCCCGGCCAGAAATGCGGCAATCTGGGTGCGCAGGGGCTGATGGAGCAAAACGTCGAGGTGATCCATGTCTCTTCCTATTTTTTGAGGTTGAATTCGGCGCTCATCCCCCCGGGGTTTTTGCCGTCTTTCAAGCCGGGCATTTCGATGCGGAACGCCGTTTCCAGCGCGTCGCGCCCCGCTATCCAGGTTTTGCCGTCGAAGCTCACCCATTGCTGGTATTGATAGATGTCGCGATTGACCGAAGGTTGCAGCGTGACACTCACGTTTTCGCTGAGCAGATTACCGGCCACGGCGGCGGTTACCGGCAACGCCGCGCCTTTCGGATAAAACATTACGAATTCGCCGCTGGCTGGGGCGTTTTCACCGAAACGCACCACCGGTATTTTTGCCAGATCCTGCGCGGTCGGCGGAAACAGGCTGGCGCAGCCGGGCAGCGTCAGACAGGCGGCAATGATCAGAGCGGGGTTCAGCAGTTTCATGGTGGGACTCCTTTTTTGGGTTGGGAAAATGGATCAGCGCGGTGCGCCGTGAAAGTCCACGATCAGGCTGGCGCGCACCTGCGGGCCGACTGCCGGGGCTAATTCGGCTTTTATCCAGGGGATGGATATCCAGCGCGCCTCCCGGGCTTTTTGCCAGTCGCCGCCGACGCGCCGCACATCGCCGGTGAGTTTGCCGTCCCTCATCAACACTTCGATGGGATAGGCAAGCGTCAGCGGCAACACCGGTTTGCGGCTGGCGTCGAAAATATCGCCGGAGAGTTCAAAGGCGACCGGCACCTCGGTTCCCGCCGGGAGAACCACGATGCGCGGCCCGGACAAATCCGTTTGGGCGGACAACGCGGCAAGCGGAATCAGCGGGGCGTCGGGCAGCGGCGCAGCCCCCGCCCAGCGATGGGCAAACAGCGGCAACGCAACGACCAGCGCCAGCCAGCCCAGGCTTTGCGCAAGGCGGTGCGGCAAGGCTCGGGCGCGCCCGCGATCCAGCAAGGCAGCCAGCAACGGCAGGCCGACGCCGAATACCGAAGCGTCCAGCCAGCGCATGGTTTCCATCGGCAGGCGCGCCGCCAGACAGGTGATGCCGACCAGGATAGTCATGACCCCCGCCCATTCCAACAATTCCTCGGAAAACAGCCCGTGGACGTACAACCCCAGCCCCAACAACACCAGCCAGGCGGCGTAGAGCATGTAACCGCCGCCGAAAAAAAACATCGCGAAAGTCAGCAAAATCCCCATGCCCATCAACATCCACCACACCTTGAGCACCTGGCGGTGGATAAACGACCAGGCTTCGTCGCGCGCCTCCTTGACGCGCCGGGTGAGCCGCCAATCGGCATACCCCACCCCGCCCAGCACCACACACAACAACACCAGCCAGGCAACCGCGCGCTCCGCCAACTCGGGAAACTGCTCAGGGGTGAGGATAAATTCGCTAAGGAGCAGCAAAGCGCCACCCGCCACGCCCCATAAAATCAGGCTGTGGCGCTCGACACGCAAATTGCGGTGGCCCGCCGAAAGCATCGAATGGATCGCATCGAGCTGGCGTAAAGCGGATTCGGACATGGCTTAAACTCCTGAAACATTAACAACTCTGATATGCAGAGTTTAACGCTCTGCATATCAGAGTGTCAATACCGGGAGAAAACAGTTGTCCAATCCGCCCCTGCCTACACGGCATCCGCATCAACGACCGATGGCGCATTTGCTTTCATTTCGAGGCGGGCAACATCAGCGTAAGGGAGGCGCTGGAAGACATTCCGGCTCGGATACCCCACGGTGAGGCGACTGAACTTTCAACGGGCGGAAAACCCGCCACATCGTCCCCACCCGAGGCAGTTAGTAATCACTATCACCGTCACACCCAAGGGACGGGAACATGCCCTGTGAGCCAATACCAGCGCGGCGTTCCGGGCAGGGACGTAGATCAACGTCCGTTTGATCACATCGCCTTCCAGGTTCTTGCACCTTCAGGCCTCCCGAAAAGCTAGCGGCGCTTTCCCGATGCGCCGTGCGCTTTAACCCATGCCGGGCCGCGTTATAATCGCCGCATGACCACCCTCCCCGCCGTTCTCATCGTCGATGACGAAATCCGTTCGCAGGAATCGCTGCGCCGTACGCTGGAAGAAGAATTCGAGGTTTACACGGCCTCCGGGGCGGGAGATGCGCAGACCGTTCTGGAACAGGAAACCATTCATGTGATCCTGTGCGACCAGCGGATGCCCGGCGTCAGCGGGGTGGCTTTTCTGAAGCAGGTGCGCGAACAGTGGCCGGATATCGTGCGCATCATCATTTCCGGTTATACCGAGACCGAGGACATTATCGCCGGCATCAACGATGCGGGAATTTATCAATACATCACCAAGCCGTGGCGGCCCGAATCGTTACTGCTTAACGTGCGCGCAGCGGCCCAGTTATTCCGCCTGCAAATGGAAAACCAGCAGGCGTCCCTCGAAATCCGCGCCACCGCGCCGGTGCTGCGCAAACGGGTGCTGGCCAAACGCGAAACACTACGCAACTTTTACGATTTCCTGCGCCTGGTGCGCGCCCCGGACAGCCCGCTGAATGCGGTGTGTGAGACCGCGCGGCGTATCGCGCCTTATGACATTTCCATCCTGATCAGCGGCGAATCGGGCACCGGCAAGGAGTTGCTGGCGCACGCCATCCACTACGGCAGCAGCCGCGCCGACAAAACTTTTGTGATCGAAAACTGCGGTGCGCTTGCCGATACGCTGCTCGAATCCGAGTTGTTCGGGCATAAGCGCGGCGCTTTCACCGGCGCATTCGAGAACCGCATCGGGCTGTTCGAGCAGGCCGACGGGGGGACGATTTTTCTCGATGAGGTGAGCGAAACCTCGCCGGCTTTCCAGGTCAAGCTGCTGCGGGTTTTGCAGGAAGGCGAAATCCGCCCGCTGGGGAGTTCCCGCACCCGCCAGGTGGACGTGCGCATCATCGCGGCGACCAACCGCGACCTCGAAGAAGAAGTCCGCAAGGGGCGTTTTCGCGAGGATTTGTATTATCGGCTGACCACTTTTTCGCTGCACATGCCGCCGTTGCGCAGCCGTCCCTGCGATATCGCGCCGCTCGCCGAACATTTGCTCGGAGAAGCGATGGGCGCGCTGGACAAGCCTTGCCGGGGTTTCACCGACGAGGCGCGGGCGGCGATGCTGGCCTATCACTGGCCGGGCAACGTGCGCGAATTACACAATGAAGTGGTGCGGATGCTGGCGCTGGGCGACCATCCGGAACTGGGCGCGGAGCTACTTTCGCCGCGCGTCCTGCAAGCCGCCGGGGAAGGCCAGGAAGAGGCGCTGGCGATACTCACCACCGGCGAGGGGCCGCTCAAGGAGCGCATGGAAGAACTGGAAAAACGCCTGCTCAAGGAAACCCTGATCCGCCACCGCTGGAACAAATCCGCCGCTGCCCGCGAGCTGGGACTGTCGCGCGTCGGGTTGCGGGGCAAGCTGCTGCGTTACGGGATGGAGAAATAAGCGCACTTTTCGGGACTATTCCTCGCTTATTATTAGGGAAATATCCTGATCAAATTGAGCGGCATTTCCCCTTGCCCCCCTACCCTCACCCCTACGACAATGGTAGGGTATCACCTTACCTTCGCAATTCAACACCAAGGGAAATCAATATGAAAAATTCATCCGTGTTGGGCTATTCGGTCGGGCTTGCACTTCTCTCCGTCAGCGGGGTGGCAAGTTCCGCCAGCATTGGCGATGCACTCGGTTTGGGGGGAATGACCCCGATCAAACCGGCGGGTGTCATCGGTTCAACTTCCGCATTGATCGGCAGTCCGTCGAGTACGGCTTCGGTCAACGTGGACAATACTTTTGCCGGCGCGCTTGATGTCGCTACCGACAAAGCGCTCAAGCCGGAAATTCAGGCGGAAAAAAGCGCCTGGTTATCCGGCGTGGTCGGCCTGGTGGTCAGCGGCAGTCAGTTCCGCAGCGAAGGCGTCACCAGCAAGGTTTACAGCGTCCCGCTCACCTATACGGTACGCCCCGACCTTGATCCGCGCCGCGTTCTCACGCTACGTCTGCCGATTACCGTCACCAGCAATCCGCAAGGCGATCACACCCATGTCGGCGCCGGGCTGGATTATCGCTTCCCGATTAACGATGAGTGGTCGATCACCCCATCGTTCCTTTACACCCGCGTCGAATCCGACGAATACGGGGTCGGCAAGAGCGGTGACCTGTACAACACCGGCCTGACCAGCGTTTACAACCTGGAGTTGGCGTCCGGTACGTTATCCATCGGCAACATGCTCGGCTACATTTCCACTTCCGGGATGAACGCCACCGTTACCGGCGGACGCACTTCGCAGAACAATTGGGTGGCGCGCAACGGGTTGATGTATTCCACCCCCGTCACGCTCGCTGAAAAACGTCTTGGTATGCAGGTTTCGTTGATCAACACCCACTACTGGGGCGACCCCATTTATAACGACGACTACAACGAATTGGGCGTGACGTTCGGCACGGATCGCAGCGGCATGTCGTCCCGTTCATACATGCGCGCCGGGATTAGCTACCTTTTCTCCAGCAAGAGCGAAGGCGTCAGCGTTAAATTCGGCTACTGGTTCTAAGGGGAACACCATGAAAAAATTGACGATACATTACATCCTGACGTTCTTCCTCGTCGTGTCTACTGCGGTGGCTGCCGATTTCTCCGGCTCCTATTCCGGGAGTTATTCCGGCTGCGACTCCGGGAGCTGGACGGCTGTAATCACCTCTACCGGCGGCGTTAGCTCTACGCTTTCTTCAAACCGTTTTGGTTCAGGAACCGGCAGCGGCAGTGTCGCGCAGGATGGGGCACTCGTACTTACGGTGAACAGTTTTACTTTTAACGGAACCATCAACAGTACATCGGGCGGTGCTTCCGGCACTTGGGTTGCATCGGGAGGCTGCAGCGGCAGCTTTACCGGTGTGCGCGCCGCAACTCCGGCACCAACGCCGACTCCGGCACCGACTCCGGCACCGACTCCGACGCCTACTCCGACTCCGACGCCTACCCCGGTAGTACAGCCCGCAAATTACGGCCCACCCTACCGGGTGACCTTCGCCGATTACTGCGACGTATATCAGCTCGACCACGTGACGCCCGGCAGCACGGTGTTGTATGGTCGTAACGTCGCGTCCGGCTGCGAATCGGATGCTTTCGTCGCGGGCGAAATCCTGGTCGGCGCAACCCAGATTCAGGTTCAGCTTTCCGGCGCTTACAGCACCGGCGCCGGCCCTGCCTCTGCGGTAAAAGTCATTGATTTGGGCGTTATCGGCGGCTCCGCCACCAGCGGCTATGGCGGCGCCTTCAGCGCCTATGGCGCAACCAAGGGGGCTGCCCGCAATGGCGTGACAATCACCAAGTCGATCAGCGGAAAATGGAGCCTTGCCCCTGTCAGCGGCGGCGGTGGCGGCAGTTTCAGCACTAGTGAAAGCCGGCCTTCGCTGCAAAGCGTTTTGGCTCAATAAGGGAGGAAGATCATGAAAAAAACCATCCAAATTACGACCCTGAGCGCCGTCTTGCTGGCTCTGCCGTTCCCTGTTCTGGCAGCCGACACCACGCTGACCTTCGACAATCTGTGTGATGTCCTGGAATTGACCAACGGCGGCAACAGCACCGTGTATGGTCGGCAAACCGCGACCAGCGGGGAATGCGCTGCACCGGAACGGGACTATCTGGTTTCAGGACGTTTCGGAAACGGTGGCGGGGTAATTTATACCGGGGTGAACGGTTCATCCAGCGCATTCACCACGCTGATTCTCAATACCAACCAGACCGTGACGGCTTACACGCAAACCGGAAGCGGTGCGCCACAACTGGATGCGCGCTGGAACGGGCGCACCTGGCGGATCGGCGCGGCGACCAACGGCAGCACGGTTACCGGCGAACAAAAATGCAGCGTGGGCACCAGCAGCGGCGGCGAAGGCACCAACATCCAGAACTACGAGATGGGGATGACCTGCGGCGCGTTTGACCTGACCTACAATATGTACGGCATCCCCGATTCGCTGGATGTCACGTATGAAGGTAAAACGTTGTTTACCACCAACGGCTACGTGACCAACGGCACGACGACTTCGGTGAAGTACTGCGGCGCGTCAACCAAGGTAAACGTCAAGGTCGTGGGCAGCCAGGCCGGTACGGCGTGGACTTACTCGGTAAGTTGCCCGAAATAGAAAAGCCGTTTTGGGGCGGGGTTAAATCCCCGCCACCGCATTGCTTAACTTTCCTTTGAGGTCTTCCCGGCTGCACCTTGCAGTCGGGATTTTTTTTGTCTTTGCGGGGTGGCGTTGGCGAGGGTAAAACGGCTTCGGCAAGTCAGAGTTACCCTATCCGGGGCAGGCCTCGCCAATCCGCTTAGTGGCAACCGCCACCACAGCCGCCACATCCACCGCCGCCCGGCTTGGGCGCACACGCGCCGGTATCATTGGGGTTTATGAATATGAAGCGGAAATCACCGGGTTGTAACTCGACGTAATCCAGCGTTGCGCCGTTCAACAATTCCGCATGGACGGGCGACACCAGAACGATCTGGCCTTCTGCATCAATTTCGACATCACCTTCGCGGGTGTCGTCAAATCCCATTCCGTACTGGATCGAGCCGTCGGCTTCACGTCGTGCGGCGATACGCAGGGCCATGCCGGCAGCGTCGTTCTGGGTCGCCGCTTCGCGGATTTGGGCGACAGCCTGGGTGGTTACGGTAATCATTTTGAAGCTCCTTTCAGGATAGTGGTTTGTTTGGAAGAGTGGCCCGACGGAGGTTGCCGGACAGTCAGGACGCAGCGTCTCAGGCTGTTTGTTTGATGCGCCGCACGAACGTGATGAAACGTCGCGCCCAGTTATAGCCGTGTAAACTGCGAAAGTGGGTGTACGAAGCGAGCAGGTTATTTATCACCAAGCCATCGCGTTGGCCGTCGATTCCCATGCCGCGTTTCACCTCATACGCATAGTCCAGGCCGGGCGGCAGGTTGTCGAGGCTGGAATAATGAAACTCATGGGCAGGACGCTCCGCGCCGGGGGCCTCACCGGCAACCGCCGGCCAGGGATGGGCGGCGGTTTCCTTGAGGCGCACGTAGCCGCGCCCCACCGGTTTGGGGTGCATCACGACATCACCGGGGATGACCCCGACCATCTTGCGGGTCTTGCCTTGCCAGCTCAGGGTGCGCGCCAGATACATCAGCCCGCCGCACTCTGCGTAGGTCGGCAGCCCGCCTTCAATGGCGCTACGTATTTCATCGCGAAGCCCGTCGTTGGCCTCCAACTCATCCATCAGCAACTCGGGAAAGCCGCCGCCGATGAACAGACCGTCCAACGCGGGAAGATGACGATCATGCAGGGAATCTATCATCACCAACTCTCCGCCAGCCGCCTCCAGCGCATCGAGGTCATCTGCGTAATAAAATCCAAACGCCTGATCCTTTACCAGACCAATCCTGAGTTTGGGCAGCTTGGCGTCACAATTGGTTTCCCGCGCAGGAAAATTAAATTCGGGCATAACCCCGGCGGCATCGGCGATTTCCACCAGACGCGCCATCTCGACCTGCGCGCCGACCACTGCGCCGATTTCGGCGGTGCGTCGCTGGGCGGCGTCGGCCTCGTTGCTGGGTATCAAACCCAGGTGGCGCTCCACGATTTCCAGACGGGGATCGTTATGCACCGCGCCAATCACCGGCACGTCGGTGTAATGCTCGATCACTGCGCGTAATTTACTTTCATGGCGCGCTCCACCCAGTTTGTTGAGGATCACGCCGGCGATGCGGATGTTCGGGTCAAATGCCTGATATCCCAAGATCAACGGGGCGATTCCGCGCGTCATGCCGCGCGCATCGATGACCAGCACCACCGGCGCATTTAATAGCGTAGCCAAAGCCGCATTGCTGTTGCTGCCGTCGAGATTGAGACCGTCATACAACCCCTTGTTGCCCTCGATCAGGCTGAAATCGCTACCCGATGAATGCCGTTGAAAGGTTGCACCGATTTCGTCCGGGTTCATCAGGTAAAAGTCGAGGTTTCGGCACGGACGCCCACTGGCGGTTCCCAGCCACATCGGATCGATATAATCGGGGCCTTTTTTGAAAGGTTGCACATTAACGCCGCGTTCGCGCAACGCGGCGCATAACCCGATGCTGACGGTGGTTTTCCCGGAGGATTTATGCGCGGCGGATATCAGAACGCGCGGAGGAGATAAGGGCATGAAAGAAACCGCCCCACTGGAGATGGGGCGGTTGAGCAAGGACTAATCGGTGATATTTTCGGATTTCGCCAGGTGGCGGAAATCGTCCTGCGGCAGGAACTTGAGCACCCGCACCGCAACCGTTACCAGCAGGAACGCCACCCCCATGCCACCCAATCCCAACAGGAATTCCGGCACACTTGGGGTGTACGGATGCACCGCGCGACCGTCGAAGAAGCTGCTGCTTTCCGCCATGCCGGGGAACAAGTCAAGCGGGAAGGCTTGTCCACCGATGATCAATACATAAAGATGGCAGAATGCCCCAACCACAATCAGGATCGCCGACAGGAACACCGCGCCGCACCGCTCGCTAAGCTCGGAATGGAACAGGATACCCAGCGGGATCAGCGTACCGATGACGATCTGACCGAACCAGAACAGGGTTGTGTATATCCCGCCGTCAACCAGGATGAAACGCTCGAAAGCGACCTGTTTGGCGAAATACAGATTGGTCAGATGGTAAACGATGGTGAAGTACAACACCGCCGAAACGAACACGCCGAGCAGGTTCTTCATACGGCGCATGATGGCGGGGTCGAGCTTGATGCCGTTCCAGCGATACATGACCGATTGCACGACGATGAATACCGCCAAGCCCCAGGCAAACGACATAATCACGAACATCGGTGCCAGTAACGCGGTGCCATAAGCTTCACGCGCCACCAGGAAACCGAAGATCGAGCCGGTGCCGGTGGTAAGGATCAAACGCCAGATGAATGCGCCAAATCCGGCAAACTTCGAGTAATCGTGCATCTTGCGATCCATCATCGTCCACAAATAGGTGGCGACGATGCCGAAGAAACCCGAGTACAACACCACATTCCACGCAAAAATTGAGGTGGGATTGAAGTGCGTCATCGCAATGATCAAGCGGTCGGAACGGCCCAGATCAAGCATCAACACAGCCAACCCGCCGCCCAGCATGGACAACGCCAACAAGCCGGACAACGGCGCGCGCGCCTTGTACACGGTTTTGCCAAACACCGATCCAATCGAGGCAACGTTAAGCACCCCGGAGGCGGCGACGATCAGAAAAATTGCGAACACGTGCGGCAGGCCCCATACAATCTGGTTGCTCATGCCGGTCACGATGTGTCCGTGTTCTTCCATATAGTGCCAAGCGCCTGCTCCAGCCAGGACGATCAGGCCGAGTACGCCTATCAGCGTGTAAAACGCGCGTTCTTCAATACGTCGGAAGTTTTCGTAGTTCATGGCGCTCAAATCCCCTGGTAACGGACACCGGTGTTCAGGTTGAGGTCGGCGCGCACCTGCTTGGTGGCAAGAGTCGCGATGCGCTTGGATATTTCGCTTTCGGGATCGTTGAGATCGCCGAACAGAATCGCTTCGTGTCCCGCTGCCTTGCAGGCTTCCACGCAGGCCGGCATCTGATCCTTGTCGATACGATGCACACACATCGTGCAGCCTTCGACGCAGCCTTTGCCACGCGGCACATCCGGGTTCTGGTCGGTGTGCTCTTCGTGTACGAAGGAACGCGCCTTGTACGGACATGCCATCATGCAATAACGACAACCGATACAGATATGACGATCCACCAACACGATGCCATCGGGACGTTTAAAAGATGCGCCGGTCGGGCACACATCCACACACGGCGGCGTCGCACAGTGCTGACACATCATGGGCAGGGAATGGCTACGTCCGCTGCGAATTTCGGTCAATTCAATCTTGCGTATCCACTGCGCGTCGGTTTCCGGATGTCCGGTGGAGTTGATGCCGTTTTCCTTATGGCAGGCGCTCACGCAATCGGTGCAACCGCTGGTGCATTTGGTCGTATCGACCAGTAGCCCCCAGCGTTTGCTGCTGTCGGCAGCCTGATCGGCGGGACGGCCATGGGCAAGATCAAGCAGCGTCACGCCGGGGGCAATCGCCAATCCGGCTGCGGCTGCCACGCCGACACCAATCATTTGTCTGCGGTTTTTATCCACGTCGCTCATTTGCTTCCCTCACCACTGTTAGCCAGCTTCTCTTGCCCCGTCATACCCGCTTGCGCGGCGGCTTGCGGAGCGGCGGCGGTCGCCGCCCTGGGCTTGCTGGAATGGCACTCGAAACAGTCCAGTTTGACGGCCACCTTGGTGTGGCAGCCCTGGCAGAAGTTGTCGTTGGTGCCGATCACGCTGTTGTTCACCGGGCTGGCATGGCAATCGATACACCCTTTAAGACTGTTCTGGGTGGTGCGTATCCCCTTGCGCATGGTGTCGTCACGTTGATGCTTGAGCAACTCCATGTGATTACGCCGCATGAAATCGGTTTCCCGCACACACTTGTCGCCTTTGGCGTCAATTTTGTGTTTGCCCTCGTGTGCGCCGGCGCCGCCAATCGACGCTCCGACCAGCAAGGCCGCCGCAAAAGCGGCCCCCAGCCATTTCAGCGCAGTTTGCCAGGTCGTGGTCATCGTGGTTTACTCGCCCAAACCCATCTTGATATAACCCGTCGGGCATACGTCGGCGCAAATGTGGCAGCCGATGCAGCGCGAGTAGTCGGTAAACACGTAACGACCAGTGCTCGCCTGCGCCTTGGGGGTCTTCTTGACGGCGGTCTGCGGGCAATACACCACGCAGTTGTCGCATTCGAAACACAAGCCGCAGCTCATGCAACGCTTGGCTTCCGCCACCGCCTTCTTTTCATCCAACGCTTCCAGGCGCTCTTCAAAATGGCCCAGAACCTGTTCGGCATTGAGCATCGTAAAGCTGCGCACGTTACGGGGATTGAAAGTGAAGTGGCCGAGGAACAGTTCTTCGTGGGGAATCACGTATTTCTCGGAACGATTTTCAAAGTTGTGTACGGCAAACTTGGCCGTATCCGAACCACGCAAGCCCAAGTCGATGTCTTTGGCGGAGCCTTCGGCCTTCAGAACTTCTTCCTTGGTGAGGGTGTGGAAGGCTTCGGGAGCCTTGCCCACTTCGATTTGTTTGCGCATCAAATCCCAATGATGCACATCCACCTTGGGGCGTTTGCCGAGGTCTTCATTCTTGAGGAAACGGTCGATACCATCAGCCGCTATCGCGCCATGACCGACAGCGGTGGTCAGCAGGTGCGGACGAATCACGTCGCCGCCAACAAATACGCCGGGGGTCTTGGGCACCTGGTAGTTCTTGTCGGCGCTCACCAGTCCCTTGCCGTTGTTGAACTGCTCCAGACCGGTGAAATCAACGCCCTGACCAATCGCCGAAACGATCAGGTCGGCTTCGATCTCAACTTCGCTACCCGCGATGGGTTGGTTCTTTTCGTCAAGCTTGGCGACGCGCAGCGCAATCGCGTGGCCGTCGGCGTTTTTCACAACACCAACCGGCGTGATGCCGCCACGGATTTCGATACCTTCCGCCAGGGCTTCCTCGATCTCATGCTTGTTCGCATTCATCTTCTCGACCGCAGCGCGGGAACACAGCACTACTTCAGCGCCTTCCTTGGCGGAAGCTTCGGCCACGTCATGAGCAACCTGACCGGCAATGATGTGTTCAGGGCGATCGGTCGGCTTGGCAGCCTTGATATGCCCGAGACGGCGGGCGACAGTTGCCACGTCGATGGAGGTGTCGCCACCGCCGATAACCACCACGCGCTTGCCAACATACTTCAGACGGCCTTCGTTGAAGGCGCGCAGGAAGCCCATGGCGGTCACGCAGTTAGGGGCGTCGAACCCGTCAATCGGCAACGGCTTGCCAGCCTGGGCGCCCATGCCGAGGAATACGGCGTCGAAATCCTTCTGGATTTGCTCAAAGGTGATGTCCTTGCCGATATGCACTTTCAGCTTCACTTCGACGCCGAGGTCGATAATGCGCTGGATTTCGGTGTCGAGCACGTCACGCGGGGTACGGAAGCCGGGAATACCATAACGCATCATCCCGCCGAGGAACTCATGTTCATCAAACACGGTAACGGCATGGCCCTTTTTGCGCAGTTGATAAGCGCACGACAGGCCGGCGGGGCCACCGCCGATGATCGCAACTTTTTTGCCGGAAGGCTGGACACCTTCGGGCAACGTCAATTTCAGATTGTTCTGGATGGCGTATTCGCCGAGGAAGTGTTCCACCGAGTTGATACCGACGTGGTCTTCCAGTTCGTTACGGTTGCAACCGGATTCACACGGGGCCGGGCAAACGCGCCCCATCACCGAGGGGAACGGATTGGCTTCGGTCAGACGACGCCAGGCGTATTCCTGCCAGGGCATACCTGCCACGGTGGGCTTTTCCATACCGCGTACAATATTCAGATAACCGCGAATGTCTTCACCGGCCGGGCAACTGCCTTGGCAGGGCGGCGTGGACAGAACGTATTCGGGGCACTTGTGCGACCAGCCGGCGTCGAAAATCTTGTCCTGCCAGGTGCGCCACTCGTTTTTGCCTTCCTTGTAACGACGGAAGGTGAAATTTTGGTTCGTGTTGTCGGGGGATACGGACATTGCTTCTCTCCTTAATAATCAGCGTTGCCGTTGGGGGCGCCAGGCTTGCCCAACCTACCAGTTTCGTAATACCAGACTATTCGTCGTCTTTTTCTGCGTTTTCTGCGTCTTCGCCATCTTCATCGGATTCGCTGGGTTCCAGCACAATGGCTGTAGCAACCAGTTGGTGGACACCGCCCACCATACTCATATTGAACCCGTAGTACGGCACGACCTTGGTGAATTGCGCCTTGCAAATCGCACAAATCAGCGCCAGGAAGTTGACCTTGTGTTCCTGAACTACGTTATTGAGCGCTTCCATACGTGGCAGAGCGCCCTTTACCCGGATTTCCATCAGGTCGTCGGTCAGCAATCCGCCGCCGCCGCCACAACAGAAAGTGGCCTCGCCGATGGTTTCCTCGGCCATATCGTGGAAATTATTGCAAACCGCCTTGATGACTTCGCGGGGGATGGCAAATTGCCCACCGGCAATATTGCCCATCCGTGAACCGCGCGCGACGTTGCAGGAATCATGAAAAGTTACGGTGCGATGATCGTTGGCGCTCTTGTCGAATTTGAGCTTGCCTTGCCGGATCAGGTCGTAAGTGAATTCACAAATGTGCTGCGGCTGCGGGTAGTTGTGATCAAGCTGTTTTTGCAGTTCGATGGCAAACGGATCGTCCGCACCTGCGCCAACCCCAGTCAGGGTATTCCAGAAACTGTAGGCGACACGCCAGGCGTGTCCGCACTCACCAACCACAATACGTTTGACGCCCAATTCCAGGGCGGCCTGGCGAATACGCAAGGCGGCGCGGCGCATGTTTTCGTAGCTGCCGATAAACATCCCGAAGTTGCCAGCTTCCGAGGCGACCGAACTGAGCGTCCAGCTCGTCCCGGCGCCGTGAAACACCTTGGCGTAACCAATCAGCGATTCGACATGCGGCTCAGAGAAAAAGTCGGCGGACGGCGTGACCAGCAGCACTTCCGCGCCCTCAACGTCAATCGGGAGCTTAACCGCCACGCCGATGTCGTCGAAAATATCCTCTTCCAGGCCGGACAAGGTGTCTTCCAGCGCCGGGCCGGGCAGGCCAAGGTTGTTACCGATGCGGTGCAGCTTGCCCATGATCTCGTTGGTGTATTTCTGACCGTAACCCACGGAGTCAAGAATTTCCCGACCCGCCATGGTCACTTCGGCGGTATCAATGCCGTAGGGACAGAACACCGAACAACGACGGCACTCGGAACACTGGTAGTAATAGCTGTACCATTGATCCAGCAGTTCCTTGGTCAGGTCTTGCGCCCCAACCAGTTTGGGAAACAATTTGCCGGGCAAGGTGAAATAACGGCGATACACGCTACGCATCAATTCCTGACGGCCCACCGGCATGTTGCGGGGATCGCCGGTGCCGAGGAAATAATGGCACTTGTCGGTACACGCGCCGCAATGCACACAGGCGTCCATGAACACCTTGAGCGAGCGGTAGCGGGTCAGCAGGTCGCCCATCTTTTCGATGGCTTTTTCCTGCCAGTTTTCCACCAGTTGACCAGGGTAACCGATCTGCTCTTGTATCGGCGCTGAGGCAGGAAATGACTTGACGTGCGCACTTGCGCCTTCGGTCACTGCCGGTGTTTCCGGGTACCCCGTCAGTTTGGGGACTTCAAATTGTGGAGCAGCCACTATTCCTCCTGCTAGCTTTCGTTGAGTTGCCGTCTGCCTGTTTCTATGTTATTCAGACTTCGCAGCCGAATTCGCCTCAAATCTCGCCGCCGCCCAAGGCGCCAAATGGCGGGCTTCGCGGGGGTTGTCCTTCTGGTTGCGGGTGGGACTGAAGAAAATCCCCGGCGCATGAAGCAGTTTGCTTACCGGGAATACGATCATCAGTATCGCGACCAGAGCCAGATGAACCAACAATGCCGGATCAGTCGGCAACGGTTGCCAGCTGAAGGTCATCAAACCACGGAAAAATTCCTTCACCGCCACGATGTCGGTATGGCTAACGAAGCGCATTCCCAAGCCGCTAGTACCGATCAAAATGAGCAACAACAACATCAAGTGATCAGACGGCGTGGAGATGTAACGCACCCGGTCAACCAGAAAGCGGCGCGCCCACAAACCACCCAAGCCGGCCACCATGGCAAACCCGGCATAAGTGCCGAAAGGCTGAATCCAGTTGACCCAGAACCACACCGGATCGCTGAAATAACGCAGGTGGCGCATCAATACAAGCGCCAATGCGATATGAAACATATAGCCAAACGTCCAGATCCATTTATTGGACTTAAACAGGCTTTCAAATAGGGCAACTTCACGCGCCATGCGAAACACCACGCCGCCAGTCGAAACCGGCGCAGGAGTAGTCGGGATTTTGAGCGGCGCGGGAGTGTTAAAGTAATCGCGTATCTTGTACGCCAAGCCGCCCACCAGAATGGCGGTCGCTGCGTAAAACAGGCAAGCGTACAGCACGGTCAAGAACGACATGAAACTTCCCCCGGTTTGTTGCGGACGAAACAGTCGTCCGCCCATGAATTCGCGACGAAGCGGAGACGGTATCAGCCGCCTCCCTTACGTCATTTCGTGTGGCGGCGCGCTACGCGCCGCCGTCCTTCTACTGCTCGGCTTTGCTTAGATACAGCCGGTCGGCTTGGGCAGGCCGGCGATTTTGCACGCCTGCTTGGCCGGGCCATACGGGAACAGTTCGTAGAGGTACTTGCTGTTACCTTTTTCCGGCCCGAGCTTCTTGCCGATTGCCTTGGTCAACACACGAACCGCAGGAGCGATCTGGTAGTCGTTGTAGTATTCACGCAGGAAATTCACGACTTCCCAATGGTTTTCGGTCATTTCGACCTTTTCTTCCTTGGCCAGGTACTTGGCTGCTTCTTCGTCCCACTCGGCCAGATTGACCAGGTAGCCTTCTTCGTCGGTTTCGTAGGTCTTGCCGTTGATTTCAAAGCCCATGTTTCTCTCCTTAGATAAAAATCAAAATATATGGATTACAACCAAGACTGGACGGTGTTGTTTTCCGCGACCAGATCCACGAAACCGCTGTAATCTACCTGCTTGACGCCATCGATCACCGTATCTTGCATGCCACGGGCTTCCAGATCGGGCCACAAGGCGCACACGGTGCAGGTTTCCATGGCTTTCTTTACTGCCGTCTCAAACGTGGTTCCCTTGGTAACCGCATAAACCCCGTCTTCGATCAACAAAATGGTGCTACCCGCCTTGGCATGACCCAAACAGCTTTCCAGCGTGTTTTTTTCCAGAGGCGATTTGTTCACGATATGCAGCATGATGCGTCCCCAATCAGAAACTTAAAATAACGTCTTGCTCTTCCATCAAGACCGCCATGTCGGCGCGGCTGATGACCTGAACATCGACCAGCAGGTCTTCTTCAGTCAGGCCGCGCTGTTCCAGCGATTCCTGTTCGACGTAGAGCTTCTCGATATCGTAGCCTTCCAGCGCGCGGTAGGTCGGCGAGAAATTCTTCATGCCGACTGCCTTGGTGCCTTGGCCCTTCTTGAGTTGGTAGACGCCATCGTCGATGAACATCAGGCTGACATCTTGGTCGAAAGCCGCGCTGATCAGCACAACTTCCAGAGACTCCAGCGCATAGACGGTGCCGTAAGGCGCTTTGCGGTTGATGAACGCGAATTTTTTAACGGTACCTGCGGAATCTTCATCCATGTCGATACCTCCAGTGCTTTCAGTCATGACTTCTCCCTAAATCAATCGCCGAAGGTTACGACGCGATCGGCCTGAATACCCGATTCCACCAACTGACCCAGCCCGGAAATACGGAAGCCGGTTGCCAGGTTTTCGTCCACGATGCCACGGCGCAGGCCGGCGGCAACGCACACCACCAGATCCACGCCGTGCTCTTCAGCCAGCTTGCTCCAGCGGTTGACGATGTGACGGTCATCCTGCGGCGGCTCAGTCAGCTTGGTCGCGTTGTTGACGCCATCGTGGTAGAAAAATACGCGATGTATCTCATGACCCTTTTCAATCGCGGCTTTGGCGAACTGATACGCCGAGTCCGAGGACTGATGGTTGTAGGGCCCTTCATTCACCATAATTCCGAATTTCATCCCTGAATATCCTGTTAGCTATAAAGAGTTAACAATTTTCCCGCCGCTGCCGGAGCAGCAGCAGGAATTCCACATTTCGATCAGAAGCGGATATGCGTAGAAGCGTTCAACGTGGAACGCGAACCGCGCCAATCATCGATATGGAACTTGGTAAACGGCAGGTCGGTCTTCTCGAAGAATTGCGGCCAGCCGATACGGTCGATCCAGTCGGACATACGCTCCCAAGGACGGGCATCGGCCTTGTAGGTATTGAGGATTTTCTTGACCACAGCAGCAGCTTCCGGCCAACGCGGGGCGTTGTTGGGCAAACCGGACATCACCAGCTTGTGGAAGGTCGGGCGCAGACGAGCGTTGGAGTTCTTGCCACCCACCCAAATCGCGATCTTGGAATGTTCGGGATCGTTGATCTGCATCGGCGGGCACGGCGGGAAACAAGCGCCGCAGCAAATACACTTGGTTTCATCCACTTCCAGAGACGGCTTGCCGTTCACCAGGGCGGGACGAATCGCCGCCACCGGGCAACGCGCCACCACGGTCGGGCGTTCGCAGACGTTGGCAACCAGGTCGTGGTTGATCTTCGGCGGCTTGGTGTGTTGCACCACGATAGCGATGTCAGCCTGACCGCCGCAGTTGATTTCGCAGCAGGAGGTGGACAGCTTGACGCGGTTGGGCATCTCTTCCTTGGTGAACTCGTCGATCAACTCGTCCATCAAGGCCTTCACCACGCCGGAAGCGTCGGTGCCGGGGATGTCGCAATGCAGCCAGCCTTGGGTGTGGGCGATCATGGACACGGAGTTACCCGTGCCGCCGACCGGGAAGCCATCTTTGTTGAGGGCTTCGATCAACGGGGCGACTTTCTTCTCGTCAGTCACCATGAACTCGATGTTCGAGCGAGTGGTGAATCGAACAAAACCTTCGCCGAAGTTGTCGGCGATGTCAGCCAGCTTCTTGATGGTGTAAACATCCATCTGACGCTGGGTGCCGGCGCGCACCGTCCACACTTCGTCGCCACTCTTGGCAACATGGTGCAGAACGCCGGGACGGGGACGGTCATGATACTTCCACTCGCCGTAGTTTTTCTTCAGCGCCGGGTGCATGTACTGCATATGATCCGGCACACCACTTTCAATCGGGTCACGCATTTCAGACATATTTCTCTCCAGATTCTTGGGTTCGTTATGATCCGGCGGCGATCAGGCAGCCTTGGCCTTGCGCTCGTTGGCTTTTTCCACTTCCTCGTCCCAGCTGTCCATGCGGACATACGGGTTGGAGCGCGGTTGCAGAACCATCGAGGGATCGATTTCCACGCCCACACCTTCCAGATAGTTGGCCAGGCCGATACGGTCGATCATTTCGCCGCTACGCTCGTGCTCCAGCGCGTTTTCAGCAAAGAAATCGATGTGGTTCTGACAGAACTCAACCAACGCATCGAAATCTTCATCGGCTTCCAATTTCATGAACGGGATCACCACGGTACCCATGGTGGCGCCGATCTTCAGCACACTCTTGCCGCCGACCAGAACAGTGGCGCCCTTGTCCTTGCCGGGAGCCAGCGCGCCGGTCATGACGTTGATACAGTGCATGCAACGGACGCAGTTGCTGTTGTCGATTTCGACGCATTGCGTATCGTTGACGGCAACGGCGGAGACCTTCTCACCCTTGGCAACCTTGGCGGCGTCCTTGAGGGTCATGGCCTTGGTCGGGCAGCGGCTGATTACGTCGTTGACCAACTCATCCATGCCGTGCTTGGCAAACCATTGCTTGGCCAGTGCGTCGTCAGTCTGGATGTTGTCGCGCCAGGTGCCGATAACGGCGATGTCGGAACGCTGAATGGCGTTCACGCAGTCGTTCGGGCAACCGGAGAACTTGAACTTCACCTTGTACGGCAGAGCCGGACGGTGCATGTCGTCGAGGAAGGCATTAACCACGGTGCGCAGGGTGCGCGCTTCATCGTAGCAGGACTGTTCGCAGCGAGCCGCACCGACGCAGGACATCGAGGTACGCACAGCCGGGCCGGCACCGCCCATATCGAAGCCCATTTCATTGAAGGCGTCGAATGCCTTCTGCACGTCAGCGGTCTTGATACCCTGAAACATCATGTCGCCGGACTGCCCGTGCAGCGCAATCAGACCGGAACCACCGCTATTTGTCCAGGTGTCACACAAGTCGCGCAGCAGCTTGGTGGTGTAGTGCATCCCACCAGCCGGCATGATGCGCAGGGTGTGGAATTCAGCAGCCTCGGGGAACAGGGGGTGCTCGTGTTCGTCCTTGAGCTCGGTAAAGCGGGGGATCACGCCGCCGCCATAACCGAACACACCGACGGTGCCGCCCTTCCAATAGCCCTTGCGGGTCTTGTAGGAGGTTTCCAGTTGACCGAGCAGGTCAACCATCATGTCGTTGTCCTTGGCAAGGCGCTTCAGCCCGGTCACAAAGCTGGGCCACGGGCCGCTTTCCAACTGGTCAATTAGTGGCGTGTCGTGTTGTTTCTTGGCCATATCATCATCTCCTAGAAAATTAAAACGGATGCCGATCCAGTCGAACCGGAGTTCCGGCATCCCTTTCGGCGAAACTCAAAAGTCGTGCAACCTCGTGGCTTCCCTTGCTTTCAGCGTTATCGGGGGATCACCTATGCTGTGGCAGCATGTTACAACCGTTGGAGTCCGCCTTTCTATCATTCTTCGCGGGTGGCCCCATACTACCCGAAAGGGTTATATGCCACTCCCCCTCCTTGGGTTACGCCCCTCCTGCTTGATTCCCGGAGGAGAAATCCCCATATAATGGGCAACCACTTAACGCATTGAGGCATCAAAAGCATGTTGGACTACGGCATGGGCATGGAAACCACTACCAGCCTGGACAAGTTTACCGCCACACCCTTCCGCCAGGAAATCGAATTACAGCATGTCGATCACGAGGCCAACTTTTCTACTTTGCGCGTCCGCATCCGCGAAATCAAGCGTTTTACAGTATTCGAGATCGACGCCGCCACCGCCGAGCATTGGGGCAAGACCCTGCTGGAGTGGGCGGCGAAGCACCGCGAGGGAGAATCCAAATAGGCTGGCCCGCTGAAATCGCCGAGTCGGCGGTAGATGAAAACGCCGTAACCGACGTTCACTTCGAGTTGCGCGGGGCGACGTTGCCCATCGACCACGGGCTGGCGCTGTTTGAGGAACTGGCGCGCCTTGCGCCGTGGTTGCGCGACGAGGAACTGGCTGGCGTACATCCGGTAAACGGCGCGGACAGCGGCTTGGGCCAATTGATCCTGAATCGCCGCACCCGCATGGTAGTGCGCATTCCGTCGCAACGGTTCGACGAATTACTTGTCCTGAGCGGCCAGGAAATCCAGGTCGCCGGGGTAAAACTCACGATTGGCGCAGGCAAAACCAAGGCGCTGCCCCGTTACAGCCCGCTTTATGCACACATCGTCACCACCGGCAGCAGCGAAGAAGGCGCGTTTGCCCGCGACGTAATGAC
Source organism: uncultured Sulfuricella sp. (assembly GCA_964451375.1). Classification (GTDB taxonomy): domain Bacteria; phylum Pseudomonadota; class Gammaproteobacteria; order Burkholderiales; family Sulfuricellaceae; genus JAGXQV01. Next base: position 49,332 of record CAYVIN010000006.1, on the reverse strand, counting down.
CCTGCTCGACGAACTGGGCATCGACACCCGCTTCATCTGCGGACGCCAGCAGCAAGTGACTACAACGGTTGGCAGAGTGGCGGGGTATAGTTTAATGTTGCACGGTCTGCCCATCGAACACGCCATCCGCGTACAGCAGGTTGGCTTGGGCGGAAACCGCAAAATCGGCTGCGGAATTTTTATTCCGCACAAATCCATAGCCGCACTGGTTTAGTTTTTCATCAACGTTCTCAAGGAGGAAATATCATGGGTTATATGGTCAACGGCAACGAACTGGAAACCGACGACGAAGGCTTCCTGCTCGAACCCGATTACAGCGACGAGGTGGTGCCGGTCATCGCCGAAGCGGAAGGACTGAAGCTCACCGATGACCACTGGACGGTCATCAACTACATGCGCGAGCAGTACAAGGAGCACGGCCACACCCCGAACTTCCGCAATATGACCAAGGATTTCGACGCCAGCCACCCCGGCACAGAGTGGAAAAAGCACCTCTACACGCTGTTCCCGATGCAACCCAACCGCCAATCCGCGAAAGTTGCCGGCCTGCCGAAGCCGTTCGGCAAGGGCGGATACTAAAATCAGTTTTGAATGCTTAATTTTGAATGTTAAATTTGGGCGAGCCGGTCTCGCCCATTTTTCTAAACAAGTCCCTCATTTGAAATTAAAAATTCAACATTAAAAATTATGGTTTTCAATACCCTCATCCCCACCGAACAACTCGCGCAGCATCTCGACACCCCCGACTGGGTGATTTTCGACTGCCGGTTTACGCTTACCGATCCCGAAGCGGGACGGCGCGCCTACGCCAGCGGACACATTCCGGGGGCGCGTTACGCGCATCTCGACGAAGACCTGTCCAGCCCGCCGACTGCCGTTACCGGACGCCACCCCTTGCCCGATCCACTGGCGCTGGCTGAAAAACTCGGTGCGTGGGGAGTCGGCCCGAATACCCAGGTCGTGGTGTATGACGACAGTTTCGGCTCGATGGCGGTGCGCCTGTGGTGGTTATTGCGCTGGCTGGGGCATGACGCGGTAGCGCTGCTCGACGGCGGCCTGCCCAAGTGGCAGCGCCAGAAACACCCGATTTCCAGTGAACTTCCGGTCATCATCCCACAGCAATTTGTCGCCACCCCGGATCAGAATATCTGGGTTGATGTCGCCGAAGTGGAAGCAGCGCGCCACGACCGCAGCCGTTTGCTGGTTGATGCTCGCCCGGAAATGCGCTTCACCGGCGAAATCGAACCGCTCGACAAGGTCGCCGGCCACATTCCCTGTTCGTGCAACTGGTCGTTCGAGGAAAACCTCGACATGGACGGCACCTTGCTGCCTGCTGACGAATTGCGCGAAGCCTACGACAAGCTGCTCGCCGGACGCGATCCGGCCAGCGTTATTCATACCTGCGGCTCGGGCGTCACCGCCTGCCACAACATCCTCGCCATGGAAGCCGCCGGACTATCCGGCTCGCGCCTCTACCCCGGCTCGTGGAGCGAATGGATCACCGATCCGGCGCGCCCCGTGGAAACCGGCGAACGGGGCCTGCTGCCCTGCCACGGCGAACACGACGGAGAATTGCCATGCGGGTAAAAACCACCTGGCACAAGGGCGACAAGCCCCGCACCGTGCCCCAGGTCGCCAGCGTAGTCGCGCTGGTGATCTGGAAAGTGACGGAAGAAACCGTCACCCACCTCCAGCAGGAAAAATTCGACATCGCCACGCACGAACAGGCGTTCGCGATGATTGAGGAATTCCTCGCCTTTTTCATCCAGCTTGCCGACCGGGTCTCTTACGTGCGTCTCGGCAGCGACCTGCGCCCGCCGTTCATGCAGGCGCTCGCCAAACGCATCGCCGAAACCTACGAAGACAACATCTTGCCGCGCCTCGGCCCGCCCGCCGGGCAGGACTACAAGACCCGCTTCGTCGCCAAGCTCAACGAACGACTGATGGACTACTCGGGTTTCGACTACGCCGACGAGCCGGATTTCCCGGTGCTGCGCTACCTCGGCAACCGCATCATGGAAGTGATGGAAAAACACGACCAGTCGTGGATCATCGACCAGATCATCGAAATCGAAGCCCCCACCGCCTTGAAGCAAGTCCAGAAAGCCCTGCGTGAATTGCTCATGCCGGACGGCATGATCCTTTAACCCGGATATTCCCGTGGCGTCTTTCCGGCAAACCCCAGCCCCCCTGCGCCTGATTCGCCTCACCCGGATGGGTTTACATCTCGGGCAGGGCGTACTCACTGCTGCGCTGATTTTCCCCTTTCTCGGGCAGACGGCGCGCACCTGGCTGATCCGTAGCTGGTCGGCCAAACTGCTGGCGCTGCTCGCCATCCGCATTACGCTCCACGGCACACCACCGCACCCCGGTGGACGTGGCGCGCTGGTGGTTGCCAACCACGTTTCCTGGCTCGACATCTTCGTTCTCAACGCCGTTCAGCCGCTGCGTTTCGTTTCCAAATCAGAAGTGCGGGATTGGCCAATTGTCGGCTATCTGGTGCGTTCAGCGGGAACGTTGTTTGTGGAAAGAGGGAAAAGACAGGACACCGGGCGCGCCAACCGCGACATCGAAAACGCCTTGCGCAGCGGCAATCTGGTCGCCTTGTTTCCCGAAGGCACCACCACCGACGGCACGGAACTCAAACATTTTCACGCCTCGCTGCTGCAACCGGCAATCGACGCCGAAGCGCCGCTGTATCCAGTCGCGCTGCGTTTTTTAAGGGAAGATGGGGGAATCGACACCGCCCCCGCATATATTGGTGATTTGAGTTTTGGCGATTGCCTGAAACAGATATTGAGCCGCCCGACCATCCGCGCCGAACTGCGCTTCGGCGACGCCATCCAGCCCCACGGTCACAGCCGCCGCGAACTGGCCGGCTACGCCCACAACCGGATTACCAGTGCGTTGTTCCCGGCTCAGCATGACAGGAAACCTGGAACAACTGACGATCTTCCAGACGCACCGCCGACAAACAGCCCCCCCACAAACACCCCGTATCCAGCGCCAGCAGATTAGGGCGCAAAGTCAGCCCAAGCGCTGACCAGTGGCCGAAAACCATCGTCGTATCGGCGCTCGCACGTTTTTCCACGTCATACCACGGTACACACCCCTCCGGCGCGATTTGCGGCGGCCCCTTGTGGGCAAACTCCATTTCGCCTTGCACCGTGCAGAAACGCAGACGGGTCATCGCATTGGTGATCGTCCGCAAACGATCCATGCCTTTCAGATCCTTGCTCCAGGCGCGCGGCTCGTTGCCGTACATATTCCTGAAAAAATCCAGGTAACGTTTACCGCGCAACACTTCCTCCACCTCGGCGGCGAGTTTCTCGGCCTTTTTCGCCGTCCATTGCGGCAACAGCCCGGCATGAACCATCGCAAAATCGCCTTCCCGGTAAAACAGATTGCGATGGCGCAGCCACTCCAGCAAATCGTGACGATCCGGCGCTTCCAGCACCTGCGCGATAGTGTCCTTCTTGGCCGGCTTCACGAAGCCGTGGGCCACCGCCAGCAAATGTAAATCGTGATTACCCAACACCGCCACCACCGCATCCCCCAAATCCCGCGCCCACCGCAATACCGCCAGCGAATCCGGGCCGCGATTGACCAAATCGCCGACCAGCCACAAACGGTCGCTCGCCGCATCAAAACGGATTTCAACGAGAAGTTTTTGCAGGGCCGAAAAACAACCCTGAATATCGCCGATTGCGTAGGTAGACATGATCAGGAGGGAAATGAAGTGAGGGGATTAGTGGTCAAAATGACAATTGCCGGCATTTTACAGGGAGCAGGTTTCCCTTGTGTGAAAAAACTGCTCGAAGGAACTTCGTATCAATAACGCAGCAGCAGGTTCTCGAAAGGTTCGCGCTCTTTCCAGCGATAGGCGTTGAAATCGCGGCGGTCGGTGGAGAGGATGCGTCCGTGGCCGAGGTGTTCGGCGAGCAGCACCAGCGAGGCGTCGGCCAAATCCATCGGCAGATCGGCGTAATCGGCCATCAGGCTTTGCAGGCGCGGGGCGTGGGCGGAATCCAGCCCCCACGCGAGGAATGCGCCTTCGGCGAAGCTGGCGATGAATTTGAGTTGGGCGGAAACCCCCAGACGGTTGACCAGCAGATGGCAGGTTTCGGTGAGCACCGGCCAGGTGCTGATGAGTGGTTCGCGCAGTTCGGCAAGGGCGGCGCAGGCGCGCGGGTGGTGGGCGTCGCGGCGATTGGCGAGCGCCAGCCAGAAGCCGCTGTCAGCGATCACCATGTTTGGCTTGCAGCGATTTGGTCAGCGCCGTTTTGTAATTCGCCGACAGATCGGCGTCGCCCTCGGCGCAGCCGATGAAACCATGGCGTTCGAGGATGTCCTGTGCGCCGGCCTGGGAAGCCCGCGCCGCTTCGTAATAGCGCTCGATGGAGGCTTTCACCACATCGGAAACGCAGCGCCCTTCAGAATGGATGAGGTAGTCGAGTTTATAAGCGAGGTTGTCGTCGAGACGGGCGTTGATGCGCATGATGGCGCTCCGGCGGGTTTGTCATACACTGTATGATAAACCAATTCCCGGCTTTTTCAAGCCGCTGCGGGGACGTGTTAGAATTTGTCCCCCTTTGCTCCTCCCCACCCGATGCTCTCCCACCTCAATACGCCCCAGCGCGAAGCCGTGAAATATCTCGATGGGCCATTGCTGGTGCTGGCCGGGGCGGGCAGCGGCAAAACCCGGGTGATCACCCACAAAATCGTTTATCTGATTGAGGAATGCGGCTATTCGGCGGCCAACATCGCGGCGATTACCTTCACCAACAAGGCGGCCCGCGAAATGCAGGAGCGCGTCGGCAAATTACTTTCCGGCAAGGGCGCGAAGGGGCTGACGGTGACCACTTTCCACTCGCTGGGCCTGCGCATCCTGCGCCAGGAAGCCGCACACATCGGCTACAAGCCGAAGTTTTCGATACTGGATTCCGCCGACAGCCTGCATATCCTCAGCGAAATCCTCAAAACCACCGACAAGGCGGAAATCCGGGGCACCCAGCAGCGCATTTCGTTGTGGAAAAACGCGCTGCTCAGCCCCGATGCCGCCTGGCACGCCTGCGAAGACGAACTGGAGCAACGCGCCGCGCAGGTCTACCGGGCTTATCAGGACACCCTTCACGCCTACCAGGCGCTGGATTTCGACGACCTGATCCGCCTCACCGTGAATCTATTCGAATCCAACCCGGAAGTGCTGGAACGCTGGCGCAACAAGCTGCGTTACCTGCTGATCGACGAATACCAGGACACCAACGTCTGCCAGTATCGCCTGATCAAGGCCATCAGCGGGGTGAGCGGCGCGTTCACCGCAGTGGGCGACGACGACCAGGCGATTTACGGCTGGCGCGGCGCATCCGCCGACAACATGCGGGTGCTCGGCGAGCATTTCCCGCGCCTGCACGTCATCAAGCTGGAGCAGAACTACCGCTCCACGGTGCGCATCCTGCGCCTTGCCAACAGCCTCATCGCCAACAACACCAAGCTTTTCGACAAACGCCTGTGGAGCGACCTCGGCACCGGCGACCCGGTCAACGTGCTGGCGGCGCGCGACGAGGAACACGAAGCGGAAACCGTGGTAATGCGCCTCTTGGCCCACAAGTTCGAGCACCGCACCACCTTCGCCGATTACGCCATCCTGTATCGCGGTAACCACCAGGCGCGGATTTTCGAGCAATACCTGCGCAACGAAAAAATCCCCTACCAGCTCTCCGGCGGCAGCTCGTTTTTCGAGCGCGCCGAAATCAAGGACATCATTGCCTACCTGCGCCTGATCGCCAATGAAGACGACGATCCCGCCTTCATCCGCGCGCTCACCACCCCGAAAAAAGGCATCGGCGCGCAGACCCTGGAAAAGCTCGGCACCTACGCCGCGCAGCGCCACTTGAGCCTGTTCGCCGCCGCCTTCGAAGCCGGCATGGAAACCCAGTTGGGGGCCAAACAATACGAAGGCCTGATGACCTTCTGCCATTACATCAACGCCCTGCAAGGCCGCGCCGAAAGCGAGCCTGCCGGACAGATACTGCAAGACCTGCTGCAAGCCATCGCCTACGAAGCGTATTTATTCGACACGGAAGACGCCAAACCGGCGCAAACCAAGTGGAACAACGTCCTCGAATTCGTCGGCTGGCTCACCCGCAAAGGCAACGACGACGGCAAAAACATTCTCGAACTCACCCAGACCATCGCCCTCCTCAACATCCTGGAAAATCGCGACGAAGGGGAAATCGACGCGGTGCGCCTATCCACCCTGCACGCCGCGAAAGGACTGGAATATCCCCACGTCTTCCTGGTCGGCGTCGAGGAAGGCATCCTCCCGCACCGCGAAAGCATCGACAACGACCAGGTCGAGGAAGAACGCCGCCTGATGTACGTCGGCATCACCCGCGCCCAGCGCAGCCTGTTTCTCAGCCACTGCAAAAAGCGCAAGCGGGGCCGCGAATGGCAAGTCTGCGAAGCCAGCCGCTTCATTGAGGAACTCGAACAGGACGACCTGCGCTACGCAGGCCGCGAAATGCCCGCCGAGGAAAACAAACAGGTCGGCACGGCAAGACTGGCGAATCTGAAGGCGATGTTGAAGAAGTAGTTGCCCGCAGCGCCGCACCCTGTTTGGCTTTTCGAGAATATCGCCATTTGACGGGCGTCATGGCGAGAGTAATCACTAACACCGTACAAGCTCAAAACAAGGCCCGCAAAGCCGCCTCCGGTTCCTTGTCCACGATGGTCAGCAATGCGGCGGCGGCCCCCGTCGGAGTGCGCCGGTTTTGTTCCCAGTTGCGCAAGGTAGCCACTTTCACCCCGATCAACTGCGCAAATTCGCTTTGGCTCAAACCGATCCGGGTGCGGATCGCCTTCGCATCGGGCGCATGAATTTCCGTCACCCGCCCCGGCGCGCACTCACCCCGGCGAATCGCCACGGCTTCCTTGAGGCTCTGGGTAAGATCGTCAAATAAGGATTTATCCACGTCTACAACTCCTTCACGAGTTTTCGCAAAATGGCGGTTTCCTTGTCCGTCAGGTTGTCTTTGGTGCTTTTCGGGTAGGCCAACAACATCAATATCTGACCGTCTTCGCAGAGCCAATAGTAGATGACCCGAATTCCGCCACGCTTCCCGACACCTTCGCGTTTCCAGCGAAATTTCCGGATACCGCCGCCATCCTTGATGAGGTCGCCGGCATCCGGACGTTTCACCAGTTCATCTTGCAACCGCGCGTATTCGTCATCATCGAGCAAAGCTGCGATCAGTCGAGTAAAGGTTGGGGTTTCGATGAAAAGCATGAAACCAACTATACGCCAATGGCGTACACCGTCAAGATGAAGCGCATAGGCGCATCATCAACAAAGGCCGCGCGCCATCCCCCCGCCATTCCGGCATAATTCCCCCACGCCTTCACCCCACCCCGGAACCTGCTCATGAGCACTTTCAGCTGGCTGCACCTCACTGATTTCCACTTCGGCCTGAACGAGCAGGATTGCTTGTGGCCCACCCTGCGCTAGGCGTTTTTCGACGACTTGGCAAAACTGCACGAGACCACCGGCCCGTGGCAGGCCGTGTTGTTCACCGGCGACCTGGTGCAGAAGGGTGCCTCCGAAGAATTCCGGGGAATGCAGGCGGAGGTGCTGGATCGGTTGTGGGTCGAACTGGCAAAACTCGGTTCGGGCGACGCCAAGTTGCTGGCCGTGCCGGGGAATCATGATTTGTTCCGGCCTTCCCCGACCAAGGCGGAAGTTAAGCTGTTGGCGTTGCCGGGCGGCTTTGCAACTACCGAAGACGAGTTCTGGAGGGAGGAATTGAATGACTGCCGCGTCGTCGTCCGCGAAGCGTTCGGTGCCTATAGTCAATGGTGGGAAACCGCCACCCATCGCGCCCCCGGCATCCGCGACGGCCTCCTCCCCGGCGATTTCGCCTGCACCCTGGAGCACGACGGGCGGCGCATCGGCATCGTCGGCCTCAACACCGCCTTCCTGCAACTTCAGGGCGGCGATTACCAAGGCCGTCTGGTGTGGGACGCGCGCCAACTCCATCAAGTCTGCGGCGCGGCGGACGACTGGTTGAACGCCCACGACCTGAGCCTGCTCCTCACCCACCACGGCCCCGACTGGCTCACCCCGGAGGCGCAAAAACACGGCGACAGCGAGATTGCCCCGGCAGGGCATTTCGCCGCCCACCTGTTCGGTCACTATCACGAAACCGGCATCGAATACCTCAGCGTCGGCGGCAGCGCCCAGGTGCAGCGGCGCATTCAGGGCTGTTCGCTGTTCAGCATGGAGAAATTCGGCGAGTCCCCCACACTGCAACGCAGCCACGGCTACGCGGTGGGGCAAATCGAGTTCTTCCACGACCACGCCACTTTGCGCCTGTGGCCGCGTATCGCCACCGATCAGCCGCAAGGCAGTGGCTGGCACTTTATCGCCGACGCCACCCGCGCCTTGCTGCCGGACGGCTTCGCCACAGCCCCGGCAACCATCCCCCTGCAACACCGTTCAACCGCGCCGCGCACCAAACCCGTCAGCAGCGCGTCGCCCGCCCCGGCAAACAGCCCGCATCCGACGCTGCCCAGAAAACGCCCATTCTTCGGGCGCGACGCGGAACTGAAAAAAATCGCCGCTTACCTCGCCCCCGACCACCAAGGCTGGGGCGTGGTCATCGATGGCCCCGGCGGGATGGGCAAAACCGCGCTGGCGCTGGAGGCCGCCCACCGCGCCCCTGGCGAACATTTCCCGCTGAAACTTTTCATCACCGCCAAGGGCCGCGAACTCCACCCCGACGGCATCCATCGCAAACACGAGCACCGCGTCGAAAACTACCACGCGCTGCTGGTGGAAATCGCCCGCGCGCTGGGCCGCACCGACATCGAAACGGTTCCCCAGGAACAGCGCCCCGACCAGGTGCGCCACGCCCTCACCGCGCAACGCGCGCTGCTGATCCTCGACAACCTGGAGAGTTTCACCCCGGCGGAACGGCGGCGCATCTATGACCTGCTCGAAATCCTCCCCGACGGCTGCCGCGCCATCGTCACCACCCGTCGCCGCGACGAAACCGCCGCGCGCACCGTGCGCCTCGACAAGCTCGAATTCCCCGCCGCGCAACAATTGCTGACCGAACTCGGCAAAACCATGCCGGAAGTCGCCAAACTCGCTGAGGCCGAAATCCACACCCTCTACGAAGAAACCAGCGGCAACCCGCTGCTGCTGACCTGGGTCGCCGCGCAACTGGGCCGCGTGACCGGGCGCTGCCGCACGGTTGAGGAAGCCGTGGCGCGCCTCCATCAAGCCCCGCAACGGCACGGCGACGACGACAACGACGCACTGGACTTCGTTTTCGGCGACCTGCTCGACACTTTTACCGAGAGCGAGACCGCCGTCCTCGCCGCGCTCGCCTATTTCCCGGAACCCGCGCCGCTGGACTGGCTGCTGCCGCTAACCGGATTGACTCAACGGGCGGCAGAAGGCGCGCTCGACGACCTGCGCAACCGCGCGCTGCTCATCGAGGATGCCGACGCGGAAACCTGGCTGCTCCCCCCGCTCGCCGCGCGGTTCCTGCGCAGCCGCCGCCCCGAGGCAATCAATACGGCGGGGGAACGGCTGGCGAAGGAGGCTTATGCACTGGCGGTACAGCATGGGTATAGCAATAACGCCCCGTTCACCGAACTGGAAGCGACCTGGTCGCGCATCGAACCGGCGCTGCCGCTGCTGCTTGCCGGGGAAAACGACCGTTTGCAGACGGTGTGTAGTGCGCTCGATCAATTTCTCAATTTCACCGGGCGTTGGGATGTTTTGCTGGCGCTGAGCCGCGACGCGGAAGCCAAGGCTGTGGCTGCGGGGGATAACCACAGCGCCGGTTCGCGGGCCTATCAATCGGGAATGATTCATTACCGGCAAGGCGAAGCCGACGCCGTGCTGGAAAACGCCGTGCGTTGCGCCACCTATTGGGCCAACAGCGGGGCGCGGCTGCGGGCAATCGCAATCCAGTTGCGTGGGCTCGGCCATCAACTGCGCGAGGATTACCCGGCGGCGCTCGCCGCCTACGGGGAAGTTCTGGATTTAGATCGTTCCCTGAACCCGGAAAGTCAAGACGTGTCCATCGACCTCGACACGCTGGCCAGCGTCAAGCAAAACTCCGGCGACCTGAGCGGCGCCGAGGCCGATTACCGTGAAGCCCTGCGTATCGCCGCCAAAATCGGTTACCGGGAAGGCGTCGCCACCTACACCGGCAACCTCGCCGAACTGTTCCTGAAACGCGAGGACTGGCGCGCCGCCGAGAGTCTGGCGGGCGAGGCGCTGGAACTGGCGCGCGGAGTGGGCCGCCAGGAGCTTATCGCCAGCAACCACCACCGCCTCGCGGTAGCCCAACTGCGCCAACAGCGCCCCGCCGAAGCCCTGCCCCATGCCCGCGAGGCGGTGGAAATCTTCACCCCCCTGCGCCACCGCGACCTCCCCGAAGCCCAAGCCACCCTCGCCGAATGTGAGGCCGCCTGCCGCGCCGCCGCTGTGCCCGGCGCGACCGTGTAAGGGTGGAGATGAAGGGAAAATCACGGTTGATCGTTCCCACGCTCCAGCGTGGGAATGCCGCGCCGGACGCTCCAGCGTCCCGATTACCTTGCGCCATTCCACGGGGGGATTCGTCATCCCCAACGCCGTCCCGTGTGCCGTGCTGGCGGGGCGCTGGAGCGCCCCGGTATGCATTCCCACGCTGGAGCGTGGGAACGATCACTCACCCCCTGCCCGGAAAGCCGCGTCTTTCCTTGCTCTCCGGCCATATCGCCGTCCAGCGGGCTTTGGCGCGTGAGTGAACACTAACAACCACCCCACCGCAGTGGGTGGGACACCCCGCCGTAGTAGGATGTGCTGAGGAACGAAGCGCATCGTTCGAGAACCACGCGAACGATGCGCCTCCTCGCGTCGGCACATCCTACGGCTCTCCCCGGCTATTTCCCCGCCTTGAGCTTCGCCAGCGCCGCCGCCATTGCGCCTTGCGGCTGTTCGGCCTGTTGCTGGCGCTCGAAGCGCGCGCTGGGTTTGTTGCGCCCGCCGTCGTTGCTGCGTGTCTGCGGTGTCGCTTCGTCGGTCAAGCGCATGGTCAGCGCGATGCGCTTGCGCGGCAGATCGACTTCCAGCACCTTGACCTTCACCACGTCGCCGGCCTTGACCACGCTGTGCGGGTCTTTGACGAACTTGTTGGCGAGCGCGGAGACATGCACCAGGCCGTCCTGATGTACGCCGATATCGACGAACGCGCCGAAGGCGGCGACGTTGGTCACCACGCCTTCGAGGATCATCCCCGGTTGCAGGTCCTTCAAGTCTTCCACGCCTTCCTGGAACACCGCCGTCTTGAACTCGGGGCGCGGGTCGCGGCCGGGTTTTTCCAGTTCGCTGATGATGTCCTTGACGGTCGGCAGGCCGAATTTTTCGTCGGTGAATTCCGCCGGGGAAAGGCGGCGCAGCGTGGCGCTGTCGCCGATCAGGGTTTTCATGCCGGTCTTGATGCGTCCGACGATGCGCTCCACCAGCGGATAGGCTTCCGGGTGGACGGCGGAGGCGTCGAGCGGGTTGTCGCCGTTCATGATGCGCAGGAATCCGGCGGCCTGCTCGAAGGTTTTCTCGCCCAAGCGCGGGACTTTTTTCAGCGCCATGCGGTTGGGGAAGGAGCCGTTGGCATCGCGGTAATCCACGATGTTGCGGGCGAGCGTGGCGTTCAGCCCCGAGATGCGCGCCAGCAGCGGCACCGAAGCGGTATTCACGTCCACCCCCACCTTGTTCACGCAATCCTCGACCACCGCATCCAGCCCGCGCGCCAGTTCGGCCTGGTTTACATCGTGCTGGTACTGGCCGACGCCGATGGATTTCGGGTCGATTTTCACCAGTTCGGCGAGCGGGTCTTGCAGGCGGCGGGCAATGGAGGCCGCACCGCGCAGGGTCACGTCGAGATCGGGGAATTCCTTGGCGGCGAGTTCCGAGGCGGAATACACCGACGCGCCGGCTTCGGAAACCACCAGCTTTTGCAGCTTGAGTTCCGGGTAACGCTTGATCAGGTCGGCGGCGAGTTTGTCGGTTTCGCGCGAGGCGGTGCCGTTGCCGATGCTGATCAGTTCCACCTTATGTTTCGCGGCGAGCGCGGCGAGCACGGCGATGGAGCGCTCCCAGTCGCGCTTGGGTTCATGCGGGTAAATCGTCGCGGTATCCACCAGCTTGCCGGTGGCGTCCACCACCGCGACTTTCACCCCGGTGCGCAGGCCCGGATCGAGGCCCAGAGTGGGGCGTTGCCCGGCGGGCGCGGCAAGCAAAAGATCGTTGAGGTTACGCGCGAAGATGCGGATTGCCTCGGTCTCGGCGGCTTCGCGCAGACGGTTGGTAAGTTCCAGGTCGAGATGCAGGAAAATCTTCACCCGCCACGTCCAGCGCACGGTTTCCATTAGCCACTTATCTGCTGCCCTACCCTTGTCGGCGATGCCGACCTGGCGCGCAATCATCAGCTCGCAGGTATTGGCCGGGGCGTTGCGGCCCAGCGCCTTGGCGTCCTCGTCTTCCTTGAGCGACAGGGCAATTTGCAGGAAACCTTCGTTGCGTCCGCGCAATTGCGCCAGCGCGCGGTGCGAGGGGATATCCCGAAGCGGCTCGCTGGAATCGAAATAATCGCGGAATTTCGCGCCTTCCTCTTCCTTGCCTTCCAGCACCGTGGATTTCAGCGAGGCGTTTTCCCACAGGTATTCGCGCAGCTTGCCCAACAATTCGGCGTCCTCGGCAAAGCGCTCCATCAGGATATGCCGCGCGCCTTCCAGCGCCGCCTTGGTATCCGCCACGCCCTTGTCGGCATCGACATAGCTTCTCGCGGTGGTCTCGGGGTCAAGCGTCGGATCAGCGAGTAATGAATCGGCGAGCGGCTCCAGTCCTGCCTCGCGGGCAATCATCGCCTTGGTGCGGCGCTTCGGCTTGTAGGGCAGATAGAGGTCTTCGAGGCGCACCTTGCTGTCGGCTTCGAGCAATTCCTTTTGCAATTCCGGGGTGAGTTTGCCCTGCTCATCGACGCTCTTGATGATCGCCGTGCGGCGCTCTTCCAGCTCGCGCAAATAACGCAGACGCTCTTCCAGATTACGCATCTGGGTATCGTCCAGGCTGCCGGTGGCCTCCTTGCGATAGCGCGAAATAAACGGCACGGTCGCGCCCTCGTCAAGCAGATCGACGGCGGCCTGCACCTGGTTGGGATGAACGGAAAGCTCTTGGGCGATGCGCTGGGTAATGCTGAGAATCATGATGCTCCGGGGAAAGCGAAAAAAGGCGGTATTTAACCATGAAACGGTGGGGAGGGTTGGAACGTCAGGGCAATCGCACTATATGGGCGGGAGCGCCGGCATCCTGCCGACAGGCCGGCGAGACGCCGGCGCTCCCAGGCAACGGTGATGGAATATCCAACGCGATTGATGCCCCAAATTATTTCACCTATCATCGCCGCACTTTGCACCCATTCCCCAACCTTGAAAGGGTTTTTTCGAGATGAATGAAGCCGACCAAAGCGGTTCTGCGTCTCTGCCGCGCGCCTGTTTCGACGCCGCCATATTTCCGGCGGCGGAGCGCTTCGACATCTGGCGCAGCAACATCGCCCCCTTCGCCAAGGCTTATCTTGCTCCCGGCGTCACCCCGGAGCAGTTCTCCTTCCGCAGCGAGTTCGTCCAGTTGGGACACACCCATCTGGGCTGCACCTGGCAGCGCGGGATCGGCGTTTATCGCACCAATGGCGCGCGCGAAACGCCTGATGCGCCCGACGTGTTTTTTCTCCAGACCTATCTGAAAGGCGGCTTTTCCGGCTATCACGGCTCCTATTCGATGACCGTGGCGAGCGGCGATATCGTCCTGCTCGACTCGATCCAGCCCATGCACACCTGGGTGAGCGGTGAGGAAGAGTTGCTGTCTCTGGCGATTCCCCGCCAGATGTTGACGGCGCAACTGGACGGGCGTTTTGCGCCGGTGCACCACATCATTGCGGCGCACACCACGTCTGCGGTATTGCTGCGTCAGGCGCTGATAACGCTCTGGGAACGCCTGCCGCAGATGAACGCCGCCGAGGCTATCCAAGCCGAAGCCGTGCTGGTCGGCGCGGTGGCGGGTCTGCTGCGCAGCAGCGACGAACCGCAACAGGCCGCCGGCCCCGCGCAACTGACGGTGATTCGCGGCTACATCGACGAGCACTTGCACGAGCCGGGACTGGATGCGGAATTTTTATGTCAGCGGTTCCGCTGTTCGCGGGCCACGCTGTACCGGCTGTTCGCCCCGCTCGACGGGGTGGCCGGCTACATCCGCAAAGCGCGCCTGGAACGCTGCCATGCCGACCTGCTGGCGGCGCGGCCCGCCGATACCACGGCGCGCATCGCGCTACGCTGGGGCTTCGGCAGCGAACATCATTTTTCCCGCCTGTACCGCACGACCTTCGGCGCTCCGCCCGGCGAGACACTTTCCCTGGGGCGGGAAAAGAAGGATTGAACCTAAAAACCTCAGTTCAGAGCCGCAAAGGCGCTAAGGCGCAAAGAAAACAAAAACATGCAGAATGTTGCGCTTTCACCCGGTAGGTGAACGATTCGACACGGGTAACCTCTTGTTTTTCCTCTGCGTCTTTGCGCCTTTGCGGTGGGGTTCGAATTCGCTCGCAAGCTGTGAGACAAATTGCCGCCGCTTTGAGACATCCAGTCAAAGACCACCTCCAATCCCGATGAAATAATCTGTCCCGTTGTGACGGCAAACGGCGGGGACGGGTGAAAACACCAGGCTCTTTCAGCAAATTAACCGGCGTCCACCGCAAGGGAGCGCCGGTTTTTTTTCGCCCGTTCCCTGCCGGCAACGCCAACCAGTCCATCAGCCATTCGTGTATCGGGAAGGAAACCTCATGTCTCAGTGCAAAACCGCGCCGCATCATCCAGCCCCGGCCATCTGCCAGGTCGAATTGTCGTTACGGCGCGGGCTTGGCGAATCATGGCTCCCCGCCTTTATGCTGCGCACGGCTGCGTTGCTGGCGCTGCTCGCGGTTTTGCTGGGTATCGGCCAGGCTGGGGCCGCCGATTGGGCGAAGAATTTCAGCGGATTTGCCGGGGCTTCCACCCGCATCGTCGCGACGGCGCGGGATACGGCGGGCAATGTGTATGTCGCCGGCTATCACGGCGATTCGACGCTCGCTCTGGGCAGCGTGACCTTGACCCGGATCGGCGTCCAGGATGCATTCGTCGCCAAGCTCGACGCCGCCGGTACGGTAGTGTGGGCGAAAGGCTACGGCGGCAGCGGATCGACCGTCTATGCATACGCTATCGCGGTGGATGCTGCGGGCAATGTGTATCTGGGAGGAAAATTCCAGGGCGCGGCGCTGACCACGCCTGCTTTGGCGCTCATCGGCAGCGGCGACGCCTTCGCCATCAAGCTCGACGCCGCCGGCGCAACGCTCTGGGCAAAGAGCTTCGGCGGCAGCGGCGCGCAAGCGACCGGCAGCGCCATCACGGTGGACGGGGCCGGCAATGTGGTGTTGCACGGCAGTTTCCAGGTCGCCAGCCTGACCAGCCCGGCACTAACCAAAATCGGCGTCCAGGACGTCTTCGCGGTCAAGCTCGATAGCGCTGGCGCGACCGTCTGGGCGAAAAACTTTGGTGGCGCCGGGGCAAGCTCGGTCGGCACTGCCGTTGCGCTGGACGGCGCCGGCAATGTGTATCTGGGCGGCTATTTCCCCGCGCCCGGCATGACCACCCCGGCGCTGACCACCCTCGGGGCCCAGGATGGTTTCGTATTCAAGCTCGCTGCCGACGGCACGACGCTTTGGACGAAAAATTTCGGCGGCAGCGGGGCGTTTGCGTTTGTCCAGGGCATCGCGCTCGGCGCTGGCGGCGAAGTATACGTGGGCGGGTATTTCCAGGCCGCCAGTCTCACCACCCCGGCACTGACCCGGATCGGCGCCTGGGATGCTTTTGCGCTCAAGCTCGATGCCGGCGGCGCGACCGTCTGGGCGAAGAACTTCGGCGGCAGCAGCGCGCGGGTGGCGACCAGCGGCATTGCCGTGGATGGTTCGGGCAATGTGCTGCTGGGCGGATATTTCCTGATGGCCAGCCTGACCACGCCGGCGCTGACCATGGTCGGTACGCGCGATGCCTTCGCCATCAAGCTCGATGCAGACGGCGCGTCATTGTGGGCGAAGAACTTCGGGGGTGGCGGCGCGCAAATGACCGACGCCGCCATCGCGGCGGATGGCAGCGACAATGTGTTTCTCGGGGGATATTTCCAGAACGCCAATCTCACTAGCCCGGCGCTCGCCAAGACGGGCTCGATTGACGCTTTTGCGCTCAAGCTCGACGCCGGCGGCGCGACCACCTGGGCAAAAGGCTTCGGCGGGGTGGTCGCGGGGGGCAACGCTTATGTCACCGCCAGCGCGGTCGATGCCGCCGGGAACACCTATGTCGCCGGGTATTTCGACGGCGTGACCTATCCCCTGGGTAGCGTGACCTTGACCCGCATCGGCAGCCAGGACGCCTTCGCCGCCAAACTGGATACTTCCGGCGCGGTGGTGTGGGCGAAAAATTTCGGCGGCAGCGGGGCAAGCGCGTTCGCTCGGGGTATCGCTCTCGCCGCTTCCGGGAGCGTGGTGGTGAGCGGCTATTTCTCCAGCGCCGATCTGACCACCCCGGCGCTCACCCGCATCGGCAGCGTGGACACCTTTGCAGTTAAGCTCGACGGCAGCGGCGCAACCGTCTGGGCAAAAAACTTCGGCGGCAGCGGGGCGACGGCGTATGGCAACGCCGTCGCCGTCGATGGTTCGGGCAATGTGTTGGTCGGCGGGTATTTCCTGTCCGCCGACCTGACTACCCCGGCGCTCACCCGGATCGGCCTCCAGGATGCCTTCGCCATCAAGCTCGATGGCGCCGGTACGTCGGTGTGGGCGAGGCGCTTCGGAGGCAGCGGCGCGCGAGCGACGGGCGCCGCCATCGCGGCGGATAGTAGCGGCAATGTTTATTTGGGCGGCTATTCTTCGAACGCCGACCTGACCACCCCGGCGCTCACCCGGATCGGTTCGGACGATGCCTTCGCGATCAAGCTGGATAGCGGCGGCGCGACCGTTTGGAGCCGCAACTACGGTGGCAGCGGCGCGGTGGCGCAAATCCTGAGCATGACCCTGGACGGTTCCGGGAATCCGGTGCTGGGCGGAATGCTGGGCAGCGGCAACCTGACCACGCCGGCGTTGACCCGGATCGGCATCAACGATGCTTTCGCGCTTAAGCTGGATAGCGGCGGTACGCCGGTGTGGGCGAAAAACTTTGGCAGCAGCGGGGCGCGCGCCTACGGCAACGCCATTGCGGCGGACAGCAGCGGCAATGTATATCTGGGCGGGTTTTTCTACACCGCCAGCCTAACCAGCCCGGTGTTGCCCCTGCTCGGCGTCAACGACGCTTTCGCGCTCAAGCTCGATAGCAGCGGCGCGCTCGCCTGGTCGAAGAACTATGGCGGCAGCGGCAGCAGCGCACAGGCCAAGGCCATTGCGGCGGATAGCGCGGGTAATGTGGTGGTGGGCGGCTATTTCGAAAACGCCAGCCTCACCACCCCGGCGCTGACGTTGGGCGGCTCCAAAGATGCGCTGCTCATCCGGGTGGCGACGGTCGCGGCATCGTCGCCCGCGTCGTCGCCCTCGTCCGGCGATTCCAGCTCGCCGAGCGTAATCAGCACCTCGCGCAACGTTGAGACCACCCTGAGCGGAACCACTCCGGTCGAGGCGGTTCCAGGGAGCATCCTGACTGTTGCGGCGGACGCCGCTGTCGCAGGCGCGAAAATCACCCTGCAAACGGGCAGCGGTAGCGAACCGGTGTCGCTCAAGATGGGGAAAACGACTTTCACACTTAGCCCGCAGGGCGGTGTGGCGACGCTGACGCTCAAATTGGTTCGGGTAAACGGCAAGGACACGCTGGTGCTGACCATCGACAGTGGTTCGGTGACGCTCACTGCCCCCGCCGGCCAGCCGGTCATGGCGCTGGCGGGCAGCGTCGTCAGCGCGGGCGCGGATGGCGCGAGTCTGACCAGCGACGGCGCGAAGCTCGCGGTGACTGGCGGCAGCATCACCATGAGCGGCGACACCAACAGCTTTGCCGACAATCTGACCTTGACGGTATATGCCGGCGAAGTGGCGGAGAAAAGCGCCGCCGGGAAAATCACCCTGCGCGTGGGTTCGTTATCCGGCGCGGACGGCTGGGTGGGCGACCCGTTGAAGGTCAGCGCCGACCCGCGCCGCCGGATGCCGGTGGCCCTCAATCTCAGCGGCAAGCTGGGCCGTCTGGGCGATCAGACGCCGCGCGAAGCCATCGCCACCGCGTTTGGGCAAGCCAGCCTGGTGCAAAGCGCCGACGGCACACTGGGGCCGGGGATCGCTGCGGTTCCGGTCAGTATCGGGGTGGATGCCAGCCGCAGCGACGGCGTAACGCGGGGCAGCGTGACGGAGGTAGTCAAGAACGGCGTGGTGTTCCGCCTTGCGCCAACCGTCAACGATTTCGCGGCATTCCTCGACCACATCGACGCAATCGGCGGGACATGCGGTGCGTGGCTGACCATGGCTGGCGACGGCTTGCTGAATCTCGTCAGCAAAGGCCGCCAATACGCGGCGCGCGCCGGCCTCAACCTCGATGCGACTGGCGGCGCTGACGGCTTTTCCATGGACGGTATGGGAAACTTAATCTGGACGCGCCAAGGGCGCGCGCAGCCGCTCTACCCGGCTTTTCACATCGTGGAAAAACTGCGCGCCGAATTGCTGGCGCTAGACCCCAAGGCGAGCCTGTCGGACAACGGCGACGGCAACTACGCCATTAGACTCAATGGGCAGGGCTACATCCTGCGCCCCGAGTATCGACTGCTGAATCTTTTCGACTTTCCGTCCGCCCACGCCAAAGACGGCTGGTGGCTGGACGGCGGCAGGATTTATCTCAACTTCGGCAACGTCACGGCGCAGGGGATGAGTGTGACGGAGACGCTGACTAAATCGCTCAGTTCTCCCTGAGCAGGATATTTGCCCGCAGGCCGAAAGGCGTTGACAAGAAACACTGGGTGGGGAATTTGCGCGGTCGGGGCGCGGGCGTATTTCACGCCTCCAGCCAAATTGCCCCTCTCGTATTACCCATCACCCATTACTCATCACATTTTTGGTTCCGGCTCGTCCGGCTTAACATCTACCTTGTCTCTCCAAAATCGCGGCGAGGCAAGGTATAACAGGAGATCGAAATGAATACCCAAAGCTTTTCCCCCAAACTGGCGGCGTTGGCCGTGGCGGTTGTTGTGGCCCTGAGTGGTGTCTCTGCATCGGCGGCGCCTGCGCCGGCCACCTTGCATACCTTGACCCAGCCGGGCGGCGGCGCTTTGTTGGCGCGCCAATGGGGCGACGAGTTCCTGTCCGGCTGGGAAACCCGCGACGGCTATAGCATTGTTTTCGATGCGGCGAGTAAAACCTGGTTTTATGCGGTGACGGGCAACGATGGGCGGCTGGTGTCTTCCGGCCAGCCCGCCGGGGTGGCGACGCCGCCCGCGCCGCCCCACCTGCGCCCGAGCGGCGCGGCGCTACACGCGGCGGCGCTGCGTCACACAACGCGGCAGGGGTTTGCCGCTGCGGCGCAGATGAAGCCGGTCACCCCGCGCGGTACGGCCAATGTGCTGACGGTGCTGGTCAATTTTGCCGACACCACGCCCCGTTATGGCAAAAGTGATTTCGACACCGGCTATTTCACTGCCGACAACAGCCTGGCGACTTTCTACCGCGAGCAGTCGCGCGGCGTGTTTTCGGTATCCGCCGGCCCGGCAGGGGTGGTCGCCTGGATCAATCTTGCGCGCGAGCACGACTACTACGGCGCGGACGACCCGGCTGATCCGCAGAACAAGGATGTCAAGGTGGATGATCTGATTCCCGAGGTGGTGACCGCGCTCAACAGCGTCGGTTTCAATTTCGCCCCCTACGACGGCAACGGCGATTGTTATGTCGATACCCTGGCGGTTATCTACCAGGGCACGGGGCAGCATGAATCGGACAACAGCAACGACATCTGGCCCTCGCAGGGCGATGTGCCGCCGGTCGAGACCAATAGCGATTGCCCGTCCGGCGGCAAGATCAAGGTATCCAAAACGGCTCTCCAGAACGAGACGACCAAATCCGGCGACATCGCCACCTTCGCCACTTACGCCCACGAATTCGGCCACGCGCTGGGGTTGCCCGATCTCTATGACACCTCCTACCAATCGGAAGGCGTGGGCAACTGGTCGCTGATGGCTTCCGGCGATTCGCGCAACGGCGACGGCAAACCCATCGGACTCGATCCGTGGAGCAAGATGTATCTCGGCTGGGTGACGCCGACGCTGGTGACGGGGCGGCTGAGCGACGTGACCATCGAGCCGGTGCTGACATCCGGGACGGTTTACCAGATGCTCGCCGGAACGCCTTATTCCGGGGAATATTTCCTGATTGAAAACCGCGCCAGAACCGGCTACGACGGCAATCTGCAAGGCAGCGGGCTGATGGTCTGGCACATTGACGGCAATCTGGCGAATAACCGCCGCGCCGACAACATGGTCAACAATAACGCCTGCGTACCGGGCGGCGCTTGCGCGGCGCAGCATCTCGGGGTGAGCCTGGTGCAGGCCGACAACCTGTGGAACCTGGAGAAGAAGGAAAACGACGGCGACGCCGGCGATCCCTTCCCCGGCAGCGCCAACGTCACCGCCATCGATGACGCGACCGCGCCCAACCTCAAACTCTGGTCGGGCGAAGCCAAGGGCCTGTCGATCAGCGCCATTCGCGCCAGCGGCAACAACATCGTCGCAACGTTTGACCTGGGCGTCAGCGCCTCAGCAACGGACGGCAGCGAGCGCCTCTTCAAATGGGCGGAATTCAAATATCCGCAGATTTTCCCGCAGAGTGGGACGAATGGCAGCGCACAGGGTTACACCTACCGCTTTTATCCGGCCACCGGCGTCTACCTCGCGACCCGCGCAGGCCGGGTGATCGTCCACAACGGACGGGAGTGGAACATGCTGGATGTCGGCGCGCTGGCGGATTTTCTCGCCACGGCGGCGGGCGACGGTTATTGAGATCAACCTAAAAACCTCAGTTCAGAACCGCAAAGGCGCTAAGGCGCAAAGAAATCAAAAACATGCAGAATGTTCCGCCCTCACCCGGTGGGTGTACGATCCGACACGGGTAACCTTTTGTTTTTCCTCTGCGTCTTTGCGCCTTTGCGGTTCAAACTGCCTTTTCCAGGATCAACGCGGTTTCACCACGGAGACATACCGATGAAATTCCCCCGTTTCAACAAACTGCCCCGCAGCACCGTGCTGCTTGCCCTGCTCGCCCTGGCCCCGGCGGCGTGGGCGGGGGAGGGCGCGGCGGCCTTTTACGATGACGCCGAACGTTTTTTCACGTGGGCCGAACAAAACTACGGCGCGCAATTGCTCGCCCCGGTCAACCCGGTCAGCAGCGAGGTGTCCGGCTATTATTACCGCTGTTACGAATCGCGCTTGTGCCTGGGCGTACGGGAAGATGACCGGCGCGTGTATTTCCACGATGGCGCGAGCCTGCGTCGCCTCGACAGCCTGGACAGTTATCTGGGCAACGCCGGCAAACGCCCGGTGCGTCAACTCGGGACATTGAGCGGCATCCTTGCCGATGACGCGGCGGCGTATTTCGACCTGACCGGCCAGTCAAGCGGGCTGCCTCTGCTGCTCGGCGTCGGCGCATTCGTCGAAGAAAATCACGACGCCATTCGCCAGACATTCGCCGAGGGGATGCCGGTGGCGCTGTTCGACGCCATTCCGGCGGACATCGCCACCCTGCGCCGCCTCGCCGGACTGGCGGCGGTCAAGGTATTGCCGGACGGCGTGGAAAAAGCCGAAATCTACGCCATCGATAGCGACCGCGAGGGCAATCTCTACGATTTCAGCCTGCTTCCCGATACCGAGGAAAGTCTCGACAGCCCCGCCCAGCAGGGTTCACGGCTGCGCCTGCTGGCCGACTGGCTGGGCTGGCATGAGTTGCGCAATTTGCCCAAAGCGGGCTTTGCCGAAGTGACCGAACTGCTCTCCAACAACTTTGAAAAACACGTCAAATCCACCGAATCACGGGTGATCCGCCGTTATCGCACCAACCTCCTCAGCCTCATCACCACGGTGTGGGGCCTGCACGACCGCAAAACCGGCGAAGATGTTTTTGTGGTGCGCCAGCGCGGCGCATTCACCCAGCAGAACACCACTATTTCCGGGCTTGCGCAGGTTATCGTCGTGAATAGTAGTGTCGAAGGTCTGGAGTTCGACCCCGCGTTGACCCTCCCGGTTTCCAGTCCGGCGAGCGTCGCACCGCTCAACGGCGAGGTGCGCCAGGCCACCGCCCAACTCGACTGGCAACAGTGCGGCCAGTTTGTCGGCGCAGCCAAAAACGGAGCGACCGGGGCAAGCGGCGAACCGCCGGCGCAGCTAATACCCGACGCCTGTGTTGCCGAGCGCAGTTCCTATACCTTCGAATTTCCCGGCGGGGCCAGCCTGACCCACCAATACGACCAATCGCCCCAATCCACCCAGCCGCTCAACAGCGCCGGCTGGGCGTATGGATTTGCCGCCCCCGCCATCGGCAAAACCAGGGAAAGCTGCGATATCGCCGCCTTGCCGCCGGGCAAACGACAACCCTTCACCTTCAAACCCACCATGCAATGGGTATGGCGGGTCGCGCCGGGCGTGCGGGAAACCATGCCGGACGGTTTTCCGATAAACATTTCCTTGTCCAACAGCCTGGCCTACCTCGAATACACCGCCAACCGATGCCAGTGGGGCTCGTATAACAGCAACGCACTCGGCGCGCGGCTGGTCGCGCCCTGGCCGCCGCAATAACGCCGCAAGTGAGTTGCCGGCGGATCAATGCTTGTGCCTGGCCCTGGACGAATCGGGTCAAGTTCTATTGGTTAAAACCGTGCAATTTGCCATTCACAATGGTAAATTGCACGGATGACGCAACGCCACATCCAAACCCGACTCGGCGAATTTCTCGCCCAATTCCCGGCGGTTGTCCTGCTCGGGCCGCGCCAGGCGGGCAAAACCACCCTCGCCCTGGCCGAAGCCGAAGGGCGAGGCGACGCGCTGTACCTTGATCTGGAACTACCCTCCGCGCAACGCCAGCTGGATGACCCGGAAGCCTTTCTGCTCGCCCACCGCCAGCGCCTGGTAATCCTCGACGAAGTGCAGCGGATGCCGGAACTCTTCGCCATCCTGCGCGGCGTCATCGACCAGCGCCGCCGCGACGGCGAAGACGCCGGACAATTCCTCCTGCTCGGCTCGGCCTCCGGCGTATTGTTGCAGCAGGCCAGCGAAAGCCTCGCCGGGCGCATCGGGCAAATCGAACTCACTCCCTTTCAGGCCCGCGAAGTCTTCGCGGAGAACGCGTCCGCCAACGACCTCAACGCGCTGTGGGTACGCGGCGGATTTCCGCTGTCCTGGCTAGCGCGCAGCGATGCGGCCAGCCTGCGCTGGCGCGACGCCTTCATCGCCACCTATCTGGAACGCGATATCCCCGCCCTCGGCCCGCGCATCCCCGCCACCACCCTGCGCCGCCTGTGGACGATGCTGGCGCACACCCAGGGCGGCCTGCTCAACCAGTCGCAACTGGCCGCCTCGCTGGGCGTCAAGGGCCAGACCGTGGCCGGTTACATCGATCTCTTGAGCGACCTGATGCTGGTGCGCCGCCTGCCCGCCTGGCACGGCAACGTCGGCAAACGCCTGGTGCGCGCCCCCAAGGTTTACGTGCGGGACAGCGGCATCGTCCACGCCCTGCTCGGCCTCGCCAACCTCGAAGCGCTGCTCGCCCACCCGGTCGCCGGGGCAAGCTGGGAAGGCTTCGTCATCGAACAACTGCTGGCCGCCGCCCCACACGCCGAAGCCAGCTTCTACCGCACCTCCCACGGTGCGGAAGCCGATCTGGTGCTGACCTTCCGCGACGGCACCGCCTGGGTGGTGGAAATCAAACGCGCTTCCGCCCCCACCGTCTCGAAAGGCTTCCACCTCGCCGCCACCGACGTGAAGGCAACCCGCAAACTCCTGATCGCCCCGGTGGAACGGGCCTATCCGCTACGCGACGGGGTGGAGGTGATGAATGTGATGGGAGCGGTGGGGGAGGTGGGGGAGGTGGGAAGGATGGGGGCGGAATGACGAGAGCATCTGTCTCCAACATTCGGCGCAATACGCTGTGCTTATTGTGCCCTACGCTGGTTCAATGAAGCAATTTCTTGCTTAACAGCTTGCTGTAGCATCGGCGCAAAAACATCGGGGTAATCGTTCGGCACGCCCAAGGCTTCATAACGGGTCAACCCTTGTTTTAAGCGGAAACGTAACTTTGCCTGGCGACCACTCTCTTGCCTTGCTGCAACGTCATGAAGATTGTTCACGGGCCGTGGCGCGACGCCTGCCTCCCGAGCACAGATGCAAGCAACACGCGCCTGGTGCAGCGCGACAGCTTCTTCTAAGGGCAGGGTCGGCTCGACGAACAGCGTATTCACCTCCGCCCCCCCTGTAAGGAAGTTACGCCCCCGTGAGAGCGAGGAAACCACTTGACGACCATCATCCAATTCCGTCTCGATGTCGACCAGGACTCTACCAAACGCCAGCGATCCAAGCACAACACAGTTTGCCGCCGGGTCGGCCCAGACACTGGATACAACTTGATGTCCGAACAAGTTACGGAAATTCGGCCACTCGATCCAGCCTAGCGATTGCCAACCCATTCCGCGCATCGCCGCCAGAAAAGCTTGCGATTGAGCCGGCCAGTCGCTCTCAAATGCTTCCGGCTCAATGTTACGAACCTCCGCTGGGGTCAACTCAAGCCCTTGTACGATGCTAGCCGTGACCCCCGCCACCATGCTCCGGAGCGTTTCCAGTTGCTCCTCGTCCGGCTCGTTTCTGACCTTGCTCCCCTGTTGGCGCAAGGTGCCCAGATCGGAAGCGAACTCTTGCATGCGTTCCTCAGCGGACTGCCGCCACTCCAGTATCAACTCACTGGCTTCGTCGACCACTCCCGCGCGCGATGGTATAGGCCGCAGCAACCTGCCCATAGCCTCGCCCATCGCATCGAGGCTCTCCTGCATTAATGCCTCGCGCCCACCACGGCACTGGCGCGCTTGGTCGCGCAGTGCCCGACCTTCTTCCAAAAGGGAATCGCGCTCCTCTTCGTCCGTCAAGGCTCCCGCCGCACGCTCGATTGCCGTTGCCGCCGCATCGAAGTCATCGGCTGCCACGGCGAAGGCGGACATGGCCTGATGCAATTGACCGCGCCGACGCAACAAGTCGGAATCGTCTGGGTTGTTCTGCAATAGCTCCTCGTGGCCCTGGATCGCGCGCTCAATCAAGTACGGATCCCACAGGTTGCCAAACAAATCCACGAGAAATCCCATAGGCAGTGGTTTCGTCGGGTCGAAGTCCTCCGGGGCTTGGTTTGCCAGATCCTCCCAAGCCATCGCTAGAACGCGTCTGATGCGGTTGTCGTTTGGATGTGTCGCAGCGGCTGATAGCCCCAACCGCAATCGCAACCAGGGCGAATAGATGGACGCCTCAGCCCAATGCGCAAATACTTCGACGCAAAAGTCCGCGTCCTCGCGGTACGTTTCGAGGAGATCGGCGAGCCACTGGAGTGCCTGCCTCTCAAGGGCTACCCTCCGCGAATCGTGACTATCCGACCACAGGGCAGAATCGACATCGACGCCATTCCCCTCGCCGAAAGCATCGTTCAATGTCGTCGTTTCCTCGTCTTCCCCGTCTACCAGCAGGTCCGCCCAGCGATGCTGCAGCAGCGCCAATTCGAGCCAAACATCCCGATTATCCGGTTCCAATTCGCGCAAGGCGGCGAGGTCGGAAATATGGGTTGCGCGATGCCATGCCACTTCTGCCAAGCGAATACGCAAACGTCGTAGCGCCGCGTTCCGGGGCCAGGCGGTGATTGCCCTCCCCAGTTCATTCCACAGCACGTCGAAGTCTTCGTCGCCAGCAAGCGCAGTGTCCACGGCCATCGTAAACGCGACCAAATCGGGTTCATGCATCGCCTCTATCTCCTTTCCTTGCTCTATGTTGTGAAAATTGAGCCAAGTCCTCGCAGGACATACTAACCGTCCGCCAGCGCGCTGCATGGAGCAAAGGCCCCCATGCCCGCTACGCCGCCATCCGCAACGGTTTGACATCGGGTAGCCCGGCCTGCTCCGCCTGCCAGAGTTCCCAGGCCGATTGCATGTCTATCCACACTTCCGGGCTGGTGCCCAGCCAGGCGGCGAGGCGCAATGCCATGTCGGCAGTGACGCCCGCCTTGCCGTTGAGTATTTTGGAGAGGGTGACGCGGGATACCCCCAATTGCGCGGCGGCTTCGGTTACCGTCATTCCCTCCGGGAACCATTCACGTAGTACCTCTCCGGGATGCGCGGGGTCAAACATTCTGCTCATGGTTGTTCCTCAGTGCTATTTGCTGGTAGCGATTGTAGCCCGTATGCAGCATCGCGGAATCCGGGGCCGCCGCTGAAATGCCCCACCGCCTTCAACCTTCCCCCCAAAACCCTACTCCCCCGCATACCCGGCCACGCCCATCATCATCCGCACCAGTCCGTAGCTGAGCCAGACCCGCAGGCGGTGGGGCCAGGAGAGTTTTTTCCATTGCGCGGGGAGGACTTGATGCGCGCCTTCGCGGAGGGCGCGTTCCAGGCTGGCGCGTAATTGTCCGGCGAAGTCGCGGCTGTCTACGACCACATTGGCTTCGCGGGCCAACAGCAGGCTGAACGGGTCGATGTTGGAGGAGCCGACCGTGGCCCAGTGGCCGTCCACCACGGCGACTTTGGCGTGGAGGAAGCTCTTGTGGTATTCGTGAATTTCCACGCCGGCGTCGAGTAATACGCCGTAGAGGGCGCGTGAGGCGTAGTGAAGTAGCAGGTATTCGACCCGTCCCTGCAACAGCAAAACGACCCGCACCCCGCGCCGGGCGGCGTCGATCAGGGCGTGGCGAAAACGCAGGCCGGGGAGGAAATAGGCGTTGGCGATGATGACTTCGTGTTGTGCGGCGGCGATGGCGGCGAGATAGGCTTCCTCGATATCGCGGCGGTGGCGCAGGTTGTCGCGGATCAGCAGGGCGGCGCACACCGCGCCGTCTTGGGTTGCGGCGTCGTAGGGCAGCGCTCTGGTGTCGCGTGGATGACGTTCCTTGAGTTGCGTCCAGGCCACCCAGTTCCACAGGCGTTGCACGGCGCGCCGCACTTCCCCGGCGAGCGGCCCGGCGATCCGCACGGCGTAGTCGTAGCGGGGCGGAATCTGGCCGGGGGTGTCCATGTCGTCGATGATGTTGATGCCGCCGACGAACGCCAGCGCGCCGTCCATCACCGCGAGTTTGCGATGCAGGCGGCGCAGGCGATGGCGGCGCAAATTGAAGCGCGCCAGTTCGGGGCGGAAAAAACGCACGATGACGCCGGCTTCGCGCAGTTGCCCGAGCAGGGTGTTGTCGAGGCTGCGCGAGCCGAATCCGTCGAGCAGCAGGCGCACCGCGACGCCGCGTTGCGCGGCGCGCATCAGGGCGGCGGAAATGCGCTGGCCGGTCGAGTCATTTTCGTAGATGTAACTTTCCAGGTGAATTTCCTGCAGGGCGGCGTCGCAGGCGGCTTCCAGGGCAGGGAAATATTCCGCCCCGCTTTCCAGCAGGGTGACGCGATTGCCGGGAATCTTTGTGCAACCGCGCGGCGCTTTCATAACGGGGCGAGGGTGGCGCTCAGCGCTGCGTGGTCGGAAATTCGCGACCAGGGGCGTCCCGCCAGGACTTCGGCGGATTTGACGTGCACTCCGCGCACGTAGATGCGGTCGAGGCGGAACAGCGGTAGGGTGGCGGGATAACTTTTGGCAGGCCGCCCTTCGATGGCCCCGAAAACTTCGCACAGGTGCAGGTCGCGCGCCAGCACTTCGCAAGCCTCGCCGCGCCAGTCGTTGAAATCGCCGGCGATCACCAGCGGCGCGTGGGCGGGAACCTCACGGCGGATACGCTCGCGCAGCCAGGTGAGTTGCTGGCGGCGGCCCCGCGCAAACAGCCCGAAATGGACGCAAATACAATGCAGCGCATCGCGCCAGCCGGGGATGGCGATTTCGCAGTGCAGCAGGCCGCGTTGCTCGAAGCGATGCGCCGACACATCCTGATTTTCCCAGGCGGATATCGGAAAACGGCTGAGTATCGCATTGCCGTGATGGCCGAGCGGATACACGGCGTTTTTGCCGTAGGCGTGTTCGTCCCACATCGCCTCGGCGAGAAACTCATACTGAGATTGTTCGGGATAGTCCGCCCAGCGCGCTGCATGACCGTCGTGCGCCCCCACCACCTCCTGGAGAAACACTACATCGGCCTGCGTCGCCCGCAAATTGGCGCGCAGGTCGTGCAGCACCATGCGCCGGTTAAACTGGGAAAACCCCTTGTGGATGTTGTAAGTGACAATGCGTAGCGACTGGGTCATGCGCCAAAGTTTACCCCATCGGGGGAGGAGTGGGAGAAACGGACACGCCTCGACTGGACATAAAAACGCCGATTCCCGCTTCCGGGAATCGGCGCTTCTATTGCTAATGCCCAAACGAAAAATCAGGCCATCAACTGGCGCAGCACGTAGGGCAGGATGCCGCCGTGACGGAAGTAATCGACTTCCGCCGGGGTGTCGATGCGCACCGTGACCGTGACTTCCTGCACCGAGCCGTCGGCGCGGCGGATCACCAGGGTGCCGTCCTGCTGCGGTTTGACTTCGCCGTCGAGGCCCAGCAGGTCGAAGCTTTCCGCGCCGGTGATACCCAAGCTTTGCGCGCTGTCGCCGGCCTTGAACTGGCAGGGGACGATGCCCATGCCGACCAGGTTGGAGCGGTGGATACGCTCGAAGCTCTTGGCGATGACGAATTTCACGCCGAGCAACTGGGTGCCCTTGGCGGCCCAGTCGCGCGACGAGCCGGTGCCGTATTCCTCACCCGCGAAGATCGCCAGCGGGACGTTGTCGAGCTGGTATTGCATCGCGGCGTCGTAGATGAAGGCTTGCTCGCCGGAGGGTTGTTGCAGGGTGATGCCGCCTTCCGAGCCGGGAATCATCAGGTTCTTGATGCGCACGTTGGCGAAGGTGCCGCGCATCATAACTTCGTGATTGCCGCGCCGCGAGCCATAGCTGTTGAAATCCGCGACCGCCACGCCGTTGGCCTGAAGGTATTTGCCTGCCGGGGAGGACGGCTTGATTGAACCCGCCGGGCTGATATGGTCGGTGGTGACGGAATCGCCGAATACCGCGAGCGCCCGCGCGCCACGGATCGAGCCGACCGCGCCGGGGGTCATCGAGAAGCCCTTGAAGAACGGCGGCTCCTGGATGTAGGTAGAGCCGATGTCCCACTGGTAATTCGCGCCTGCCGAGGACGGCACGGCGTCCCACAGCGGGTTGTCCTTGGTGAAGTCGGCGTAGAGGTCGCGATAGGTGGCCGGGTTGGTGGCGAAACGCATGACTTCGGCGACTTCCGCCTGGGTGGGCCAGATGTCCTTGAGGAACACCGGCTTGCCGTCGCTGCCGGTGCCCAGCGGCTCGGTGGCCATGTCGATGTTGGCGCGTCCGGCGATGGCGAAGGCCACCACCAGCGGCGGCGACATCAGGAAGTTGGCCTTGATGTTCTGGTGCACGCGCGCTTCGAAATTGCGGTTGCCGGAGAGCACCGACGCGGCGATCACGTCGTTGGCGACCACCGCTTCTTCGATGTGGGCGTCGAGCGGGCCGGAATTGCCGATACAGGTGGTGCAGCCGTAGCCGACCAGCTTGAAGCCGAGTTGGTCCAGCGCATCATTCAGCCCGGCGTTCTTCAAGTAGGCCGTGACGACACGCGAGCCGGGAGCCAGCGAGGTTTTGACGCGCGGGCTGACCTTGAGGCCCTTGGCCGCCGCTTTCTTGGCGAGCAGGCCGGCGGCGAGCAGGACGCCGGGGTTGGAGGTGTTGGTGCAGGAGGTGATGGCGGCAATCAACACGTCGCCGTGGCCCACATCCATGCCGGCAACCTTGGTCGGGAAGCGCTTGGGCAGGTCGGCGGCGGACTTGGCGTAGCCGCTTTCCGCGAGCGGTTTGGCGAACAGGTCGGCAAAGGTGGCTTGGAGCTTGTCCAGCGCGATGCGGTCTTGCGGGCGCTTGGGGCCGGCGACACTGGGGACGATGCTCGCCAGATCGAGTTCCAGCACGGTGGTGTAATCGACTTCGCCTTTCTTGGGAATACCGAACAGGCCCTGCGCCTGGAAGTAGGCGCGGAACGCGGAGACTTCTTCGTCGCTGCGCCCGGTGGCCTTGAGGTAATCGACGGTGGTTTCATCGACCGGGAAAAAGCCCATGGTCGCGCCGTATTCCGGGGCCATGTTGGCGATGGTGGCGCGGTTCGGCAGGCTTAAGTGCTCGGTGCCTTCGCCGAAGAATTCGACGAATTTGCCGACCACCTTGGCCTTACGCAGCATTTCGGTGATGGTGAGCACCAAGTCAGTGGCTGTGACGCCTTCGCGCAACACGCCGGTGAGGTTCACGCCGACCACGTCGGGGGTGAGGAAATACACTGGCTGGCCCAACATCCCGGCTTCCGCTTCGATCCCCCCGACGCCCCAGCCGACTACGCCGATGCCGTTGATCATGGTGGTGTGCGAGTCGGTGCCGACCAGGGTATCCGGGTAATACACGCCGTTCTTCGCCAGGACGCCGCGCGCCAGATATTCCAGATTAACCTGGTGGACGATGCCGATGCCGGGCGGGACGACCTTGAAGGTCTCGAAGGCCTGCATCCCCCATTTCATGAACTGGTAACGCTCGCCGTTGCGCTGGAACTCGATTTCCATGTTGCGTTGCAGGGCGTCAACCGTGTTGGAGACATCCACCTGCACCGAATGATCGACCACCAGATTCACCGGCACCAGCGGTTCGATGCGGCTGGCATCCTTGCCGAGTTGGGCTGCGGCATCGCGCATTGCGGCCAGATCGGCCAAGAGCGGCACCCCGGTAAAGTCCTGCAAAACGATGCGCGCCACGACAAAGGGAATTTCGTTGGTGCGTTCCCCGCCCGGCGTCCAGTTGGCGAGTTCGCGGACGTGTTCTTCAGTGATCTTGAGACCATCGACGTTGCGCAGGACAGACTCCAGCACAATGCGGATCGACACCGGCAGACGGGAAATTTTACCTACCCCGGCGCTTTCGAGCTGCGGCAGCGAATAGAATTTGGCGGTTTTGCCGGCAACCGGCTGGAATTCCTGCAAGGAGCTAAAAGCATTGTGCTGTGTGGTCATATCAGGCTCGCAATAAAAAATTAACGGTTCAGTGTTACCCAACTCCGCGCCGCTCAAGACGAAAAAAAAGCGCAGAGGCTTTCTGATCCCCTACGCTTTCGTTCGGCCCTGTTTGGGCTCTCCTTTTTGGCCCCTTGACGACAGGGCTTGATGTTGCGTGATTATGACATCATTTCCGGCCTAATAAAACGGTCAGAACACGGTCAGAATATCGCGGCGACTTCCACCCGGTTTTTGCCGTTGCGTTTGGCGGTGTACATGGCTTCGTCGGCGCGCGCCAGAGTTGACGACGGCGGTTCATCGTCTACCCGCTGCGCGACGCCAGCGCTGAAGGTGACGACCTGCTTGCTGGCGCTGGAGAGGAAAATTTTGCGGGTCAGCAGACGCTGCAATTTTTCCATTTCCTCCTTGACCTGTGCGGCGTCGTAACCGGCGAAAACAATGACGAATTCCTCACCGCCCATGCGCGCTGGAACGCCCTTGCTGCCGACGCTTTCACGAATCGCATCGGAGAGGAATTTGAGGGTTTCGTCGCCAACCTGCTGGCCCTGATGCGCCATGATGCGGTTGAAATCGTCCACGTCGAGGAGCGCCAGGGTGACGCGCTCCCAGCCCTCGCCGAACATGCGTTCCAACTGTTCGTCCATGCCCTGGCGATTGAGCAGCCCGGTCAGATAATCCTGCTTGGCTTTTTCGCCGGCCACCTGGAGTTCGTCTTCCAGCGCGCGGATGCGCTCTTCGGCGCTTTGCGCGGAAATCTTGGCGTTTTCCAGGCGGGTGTGGTTTTCCTTCATTTTTTCATGCACTGCCGAAGTCCGCGATAGCAGCGAACGGCTGGCGGCCAGCAGGGCTGCCTGATCCTTGGCTTCTTCGATGGCTTTTTTGCCGGCTTCAACTTCGCGGATAAAATCACCGGCGTCGTTGCCGGTCTGCCCGACTTGGTCGAGGTAGGCGTCGGCGAGGTTTTTGGCGAACGATTTGGCTTCGCCCAGTTCACTCTGAATTTGCTGCGGTGAAGAAAGCTTCGCCAGCGCCCGTTTGGCGCTGAACATTTTTTCCATGTCGCGCGGACGCTCCAGCAAATCCTTGACGATTTCTATCTGCCCCATCAATACCGGGCTTTCGGGAAACAGGCCTTCGAGGTTTTTGGCGAAACTTTCCATCACGTACAGGACGCCGTTGAAGGAACGCACTTCGGCGCACACCTTGCATTTGTCCGGCTCGTCGCAGGTGGCCGGCGCTTGCACCTTGACCGCATCGTGCATGATTTTCAGGATCAGGCCTTCGATCACCCGCCAGTCGCGTTGCGCCAGTGCGGCGTCGATGGCCTCCTTCCACTCATCCAGGTGGGGAGAAGCGTCGTCCTTGATGCGGTGTTGCAGGCGCAGCAGGGGCTGGAAATTGGGATCATCCGGGGAAACCGTCCCGGAAATATGCTCGTAGTATTTTTTGTAATTTTCCGGGGTGGGAGGAACGTTTTCCTTCGCCATTTCGATTAATGCTTCCCTGGCGATGAGGGCGGTTCCTTTGGGCGGGGCGGCTCCCATAACAATTCCTTGCTGCGAGTGAGGGAAATCCGGAATTATTCCTTAAATTCCATCGGCATGTAACTATTTATTCGCCCGGCATAAACAAAAAAAGCGCGCAGGTCGCCCTGCGCGCTTTTTTCCGCTCCTACCGGACTCAGGCCGCCGTGTAGGTGGCCTCCTGCAACTTGGCCTGCGCCGCTGCGAGGCGGGCGATAGGTACACGCGGGCCGGAACAGGAAACATACGTCAGGCCGACGTGATGACAGAAGGCGATGGAGGCCGGATGACCGCCGTGTTCGCCGCAGATGCCCACTTTCAGGTCAGGACGGGTCTTGCGACCGAGGCTTACCGCAATCTTCATCAACTCGCCGACACCCTTGGTATCCAGCACTTCGAAGGGGTTGTCCTGAAGAATGCCGGTTTCCATGTAGTCAGGCAGGAACTTGTTTTCCGCGTCTTCACGGGAGAACGAGAAGGTTGCCTGGGTCAGGTCGTTGGTGCCGAACGAGAAGAATTCGGCGGTTTCCGCCAGACGGGCGGCGCGTACACAGGCGCGCACCACTTCGATCATGCTGCCGAACTTGAAGTTGAGCTTGATCTTGAACTTGGCTTCGACTTCATCGCGCAGACGTTCGACATAGGTGTGGATGTGCTTGAGTTCTTCCACCGTCGCCAACTGCGGCACCATGATCTCAGGCAACACCGGCACGCCGGCCAGGGCGCATTCGGCAGCCGCTTCGAGGATGGCGCGAATCTGCATGTTGTAGATTTCAGGATAGGTGATGCCCAGACGGACGCCGCGATGACCCAGCATCGGGTTGACTTCGGACAGCGCGCGCACCTTGTGCAGTACTTTTTCCTTCTTGTGGATGATGTCTTCTTCAAGATGCGAATCCTTGAATTCGGACAGGCCCACCATCAGCTTGTCGAGGCCGCCGGCGTACTGCTGGTAAAGCTTGGGATTCAACAGCTTCAGGGTGTCCGGCAGTTCTTCCAGGCCCTTGATGGTGTCGCGCAGGTGATGGAGGTGGGAAATTTCCACTTCCAGTTGCGCAGCGGTAGGCAGGAATTCGTGCAGCGGCGGGTCAAGCAGGCGCACCGTGACGGGCAAGCCGGCCATCGCTTTGAAAATGCCCTTGAAGTCGTCGCGCTGAATGGGGAACAGACGATCCAGAGCCGATTGGCGTTCTTCCGGGGTATCCGCCAGAATCATTTCCTGGACGATGGGCAGGCGGTCGGTGGCGTTGAACATCCGTTCCGTGCGGCACAGGCCGATCCCCATTGCGCCGTAGCCGCGCGCCCGCTGGGCGTCCTTGGGGGTGTCGGCGTTGGCCATCACCTTGAGACGGGAAATATCATCGGCCCAGGCGAGGATGGTGGACATGTCTTCCGAGAATTCCGGCTCGAAGGTCGGTACGGTTCCGGCGTAGACATTGCCGGTGCTGCCGTCGATGGTGATGATGTCGCCCTCGTGCAACGTAACGCTGCCGACGATGGCGCGCCGCGCAAATACGTCAACATGGATGTGTTCACAGCCCGATACGCAGGGCTTGCCCATGCCACGCGCCACCACGGCGGCGTGAGAAGTTTTGCCGCCGCGTGAAGTCAAAATGCCCTGCGCCTTGAAGAAGCCGTGGATGTCTTCCGGCTTGGTTTCCTCGCGCACCAGAATCACCCGCTCACCCGCGCTGCCGCGCGCTTCGGCGGCATCCGCGTCGAACACGATCAAGCCGGAAGCCGCGCCCGGAGAGGCCGCCAGACCGGTCGCCAGGGGGACGCCCTTGAAGTCCGGCGACAGTTGCGGCACCAGCAGTTGTTCGAGAATCGCCGGCTGAATGCGCAACAGAGCCTGTTCCTTGGTGATCAAGCCTTCATTGAACATTTCCACCGAGGTGCGCACCATCGCGTGGGCGTTCATCTTGCCGTTGCGGGTTTGCAGGCAATACAGAATGCCTTTTTCGATAGTGAATTCGAAGTCCTGCACTTCGTGGTAATGGCTTTCCAGGCGGTCGTGCAGTTCCAGCAATTGACGGTAGATTTCCGGCATTTCGTCGGCCATCTCGGCAATCGGCTTCGGTGTGCGGATACCCGCCACCACGTCTTCACCTTGGGCATTGGTGAGGTATTCGCCGTAAATCTGGTTTTCGCCGGTGCCAGGATTGCGGGTAAAGCCCACGCCGGTGCCGGAATCGTTGCCCATATTGCCAAACACCATGGTGCAGATATTCACCGCCGTGCCGTTGGCCTGATCCTTGGTGATCTTGAATTCACGGCGGTAATCCACGGCGCGTTTGCCGCCCCAGGAACGGAACACCGCCTTGGTCGCGACTTCGAGCTGTTCGTAGACATCCTGCGGGAAGGGTTTGCCGGTCTGTTTCTCGACAACTTCGAGGAATTCTTCGGCAAGTTTCTTGAGGTCGGTGGCGGACAGGTCGATGTCCTGCTTCGCGCCAACAGCCGCCTTCATGGCGTTCATCTTTTCGTCGAACACTTCATCGCCAATGTTCAGTGCGATCTTGCCGAACAACTGGATGAAACGGCGATAGGCGTCATACGCAAAACGCTCGTTCTGGGTTTGCTTGATCAGGCCTTTCAGGGAATTTTCGTTGAGGCCCAGATTGAGAATGGTGTCCATCATCCCCGGCATCGACATCGAGGAACCGGAGCGCACCGAAACCAGCAACGGGTTTTCGGAACCGCCGAATTGCTTGCCGGTATTCTTTTCCAGAGCCGTCATGTGCTCCTTCATTTCTTCGAATACGCCAGCCGGCAAACGGTTCTGCTCCAGGAAAGCGAGGCAGGCCTCAGTGGTCACGGTGTAACCGGGCGGCACGTTAAGACCGATCTGCGTCATCTCACACAGATTCGCTCCCTTGCCCCCCAGCAGCATCTTGTTTTTGCCGTCGCCTTCGGTGAACGCATAGACATATTTCTTGACGCTATTTGTAGTGCTCATACCTTACTCTCCTGGTGTTGTGTTATACACATCATGTATAAGACCTGCCATATGGCAGATATCATTCATGATTGTAATGTCGCACGGGTCAAATCACAACTTGAACATACCTGAGAGATATTATCAACAGCTTATGTGACGGCAATGCGGAGGGGAAAATTAGCAGTCTCCGAGACTACTGTTCCTCGGGTGGTTTGAGTTGATTGAAAGCCCGCCACAACAGCAGGTCGTAGGTAATTTTCATGCCTGCGCCGATGAATAACGGCGTTCCCAATGCCAGCCCGCCCATCAGGAAACCCGCGAAACCCGGCGCGACGGCCCAGCCGCCCAGGCGCACCAGATGGGTGACGCCCGAGGCGAAGGTGCGTTCCTCCGGCTGCACCATCGCCATCACGTAGGATTGGCGGGTTGGCACGTCCATTTCGACCAGGCCTTCGCGAAGCAGGAACAACACCGCCGCCACCGTAAAATTCGGCGCAAACGCCACAGTGGCGAGCAACAGACTGGAAGGAATATGGGTGAACACCATGGTGTTCACCAGTCCGATGCGTTTGGCGAGCCAGGCTGCGCCCAAATGCGAGGCGGCGTTCGCCAGCCGCGCCGCAAAAAACAGCAGGGCGACTACCCCTTCGCCAACCCCGAAACGCTCATAGAAAAAATACGACAGCAACGCCGTGCCGAGAAACCCGCCGGCGACCGCATCGAGGCCGAACAGCGCTGAGATTTTCCACAACACGCTGCGGCTTTGCGGGGCCAGTTTCAATACCGGGCGCTGCACCGGGGCCTCGGTAGCGCGCGACAAAAACAGGTACAACAACGCCGAAATCAGCAGCAGCGCCGCGTATACCGCCACCCCGAGGCGAAACGACGGAATTTCCGCCATTCCCAGCAGGCTGCGCGCTGCGGTCGGCACGAAAGCCAGCAAACCGCCCAGTGCATGACCGATATCCTGCAACAGGTTGTACCACGCAAAAGTCTGGGTGCGGCCTGTGTCGTCGCAAGTCGCCGGCAACATCGCCTGCTCCAGAATCAGCGCCGCGCCGCGATCCCGCCCCTGGCCGTTGAGCATCCCGAAAAACGCCGCCAGCAACATCACGGTTTCGCCGCCCGCCCAGGCCGTCACCGCCCCGCCCAGCGCACCCATCACCCCCAGCGCCAGCAACATCCGCCGCCGCCCCCAGCCATCCCCGCCAAAAGTCGCCAGCAAAGCCACCAACGCAGCCCCACCCAAGCCGGCGCTGATGGTCAAACCAATCGCCGCAGGCGAAAAATCCAGGCGCGCCAGATAAATGCCGAGCAGCACCCCCATCATGCCGGTGGCGATGGCGCGCAGAAAAGCGGCGCTGTAGATCAGGTGGCGATCAGTGGGCAAGATGGGTTATCGGATAATTGCGCTGAACAGCCGCCCGACCTTCTGCAACGGCGTCTCCGCGCAATAGGCATAAAGCGCATCGTAGATCACCATGCCGTGTTTGAGCATTTCGTGGTCGTCGGCATAATTCAGCGACAGGCCCAGGGAAATGGCTTTTAAGCCTGCCGCTTCCCTGGCGAGTTCCGGTTTGCCGGTGTCGGCGGCGCGGACGATTTTGGCGAGTTTTTGCAGGGCCGGATCGTTGAGTTCATATTTGCCGATGAAGGCGTCGAAGCTGCATAAGTCGCCGTGGTGACCGAGTTCGACGCCGGATACGTCGTAGGGAATCGCGCCCGTTTCAGCGGCGACTTTCATCACTTCGCCGGACGCGACGTAGAGGAACTCCGGGTTTTCGTCGATGAAAC
Source organism: uncultured Sulfuricella sp. (assembly GCA_964451375.1). Classification (GTDB taxonomy): domain Bacteria; phylum Pseudomonadota; class Gammaproteobacteria; order Burkholderiales; family Sulfuricellaceae; genus JAGXQV01. The sequence continues at coordinate 11,758 of CAYVIN010000006.1, read as the reverse complement.
GCGCTACCAGCCACGGGCAGGCAATCCGGTCGATCTTGGGGCGCTCGCGGGTGATCCATTTCATCGCGCTACCCTCCTACTGCCAGTCTGAAAACCAAACCAATCACCGCACACGCGCCGATGACTTTCATGATGTCGGCCTTGTATTTCCACAGCGCCACGAAGCTGAGTATGGCGACCACCACCGGCAACGGCTGGAATGGCCCGGCGAAGGGCTCTGCATAACTCGCGGCGGGCCAGAAGGTGTGCCAGGCGAAAAACACCGCGAGGTTCATGATGACGCCCACCACGGCGGCGGAGATGGCGGTGAGCGGCGCGGTAAATTTGAGTTCGCCGCGTGTGGCTTCCACCAGCGGGCCGCCGGCGATGATGAACAGGAAAGACGGCAGGAAGGTGAAGAAGGTCGCCACTGCCGCCCCGGCGAGGCCCGCCGCGAGCGGATCGGGGAATACCTGTTTGGTTACGCCGCCGATATAACCGACCCAGGTGACGATCATGATCAGCGGGCCGGGGGTGGTTTCGCCCAAAGCCAGGCCGTCGATCATTTGCGGGCCGGTGAGCCAGCCGTAGTGTTCGACGGAGGCCTGATACACGTAGGGCAACACCGCATACGCGCCGCCGATGGTCAGAAAAGCGGCTTCGGTGAAAAACGCGCCCATGTCGGCCAGCGTTTCCGATTCGCCGATGACAGTCATGGCAATACCCCAGAGAATGGCGAACACCCCCAAGGTGACGGTGGCCCGCCCCGGCGAAAACACCGCATGGGCAGGCGGCGGGGTGTGATCGTCGATCAGCGCCGGGCCGTATTGTTTGTTGGATGCGCCGTGACCGCCGCCGCTCTTGAATTTGGCCGGGGCGAATTTGCCGCCGAGGATGCCGAGCAACGCCGCCGCCGCGACGATCCACGGGAAATCGATCTTGAACACAAAGATGCCGATGAAGGCCAACGTCGCTATGCCCAGCAACAATCCGTTCTTGATGGTTTTCGAGCCAATGCGCCAGGCGGCGAACAGCACCACCGCCACCACGGCGGGCTTGATGCCGTAAAAAATCCCCGCCATCAACGGCATGTCGCCCCAGGCGAGATAAGCCCCGGCCAGCGCCGAAAGCAACACGAAAGCCGGCATGAAAAACAGCACCCCGGCGACAATCGCGCCGCTCACGCCGTGCATCAGCCAGGCAATGTAAATCGCGAGCTGGATGGCTTCCGGGCCGGGCAGCAACATGCAGTAGTTGAGCGCGTGGAGAAAACGCTGCTCGGATATCCAGCGGCGTTTTTCCACCAGTTCCTGGTGCATCATGGCGATTTGTCCGGCCGGGCCGCCGAAGCTGATGAAGCCCAGCTTGAGCCAGTATTTGAGCGCTTCACCGAGGGTCGGCGGCGCAGGTGGGGCGATGTTTTCGGACATAAAGACTCCTGGGGAAAAATAAGTGTTTGGTTTTTAGTGCTTGGTGTTTAGTTGTGGAAAGCGCTGCGCGCATGAGCTTTATATCCCGCCCCGCACGGCGGGGCGACATCAACTAAGCACCAAACACTCAACACTGAAATCCCACTACGCATTGCTTTCATAAGCCACGTAGAGCAAATCAAAAATCTTCGCTGCTTCCGTGAGCAGGGCGCCGTCGTCGGGGCTGCGGCTGCGTGCCGCGCCGAGCAGGGTTTCGATGCCGGCCGCTTCGCTGACGGGAATTCCGCCTACGTCGAGAAAATGCACCAAGGCCGCGACCTTCGCCAGGGCGCGGTCGTTTTCCAGGCCAAAGCTTGCCAGTAGAACCTCGAAGGTGACGCGGCTATCCACATGGGTGAAGACCGCGCCGTCAAAATCGAAGCCGAGCGCTTCCGGCGGACAGGCGGCGGGCAACTCCAGCCAGATGAATCGTGCGTAAGGGTCGATGAAGCTACGGATCAGCCAGGCACTGGCCATGCGATCCACCCACAGGTTGCGGCGGGTGGCCCAGGTACGGCGCTGGTAGTCGGCTCGGTCGAGGCGGGAAATCAGCCCTGGTCGGGCGCGCGGTTCACCCGGCGAATAACACGCACTCACCGCGTCTTCCAGCTCGCTCAGAGCAGCCCCCGCCTGGCGGCGGGCCTCACCGGGAAAGAAGTCGATCAGGGCCAGCGCGTCGAAATCACGGCGCAGGTTTTTCAGCGTCTTGCGCAAGGCGGGGGGGTCTTCGCCGGGTAGGTTCTCATGACAGGCGAACACCCTGGTGGTGAATTCCAGATACGCCGCAGAACGCTCGAACAGTGCGCAAAACGCTGCCTCCTGGGCCGCGTCGGCAGCCGGCACGGTCAGCAAGTGCGCGGTGCCGCCGGCCTCGCGCACGTCATTGGCAAGTTCGTTGAACAAGGTGAGACAGGTATCGCGGCGCGGCAACAGGTAAGCACCGTCACGCAGCACGGCACAACCGCCCGCCTTCACCGCGCGCCATAAACGCATTCGCGGTGTGGCATGGTGGGCCGCCAGGGAGGCAACGAGGAGCAGCCAGTGGCTATCGGGTTTGATTTTCATGTTACGATAATTACATAATGTTTATATCGTTACAATATTTTTTTCGGGCACAAAAAAATCCCCGCACTGGGCGGGGATCGCAATGCAAGTCGGCAACGCTCACAGCGGCGGCCAGGGCACCGTCATCTGGCCGGTCAGACCACTGCTTTCGTTGCTCCAGTCAGTGAGGTTCCACACGCAGGTGCGCCCAAAATAAATGTGCCCGATGCGGGTCTTGAAATTGATGCGGATGGGCAGGCCGTTGGGCAAAGCGGCGCGCACGTCGGAGCCGACCCGCCAGAGCCACTGCATCACCGGCAGGAAAGTACCCCGGCTGACCTGCGCCATCGGCCCCAACCCCTTGGTGCCGAGTTCGCCGAGACAACCGAAGCCGATAGTGTTGTAGTAGGGCCGGGCGATTTCAAATGCCCAACCGGCATTATTGACGCGTGTGCCGGACTGGTTGATTACGGCAACGTCGGGAATGTCGTAGGAATAGGACGAATTCACCGAGATGCCGCCGGAAATCTTGCCGCCCCCGCCGGCTTCACCGGAGGGGTCCTTGTCGGCGCTCAGCTTGAAGCTGCCGTTGAGTTCCCCGCTCAGGTTCCAGGTCATCGAACTGGTCGCCTTGGCGGTCTTCTGGATGGTTTCCGGGCTGGATTGGGAGAGGAACACCGAAGTATTGTTGTCCCACCCTTCGACGAAGGTGTCCACTCCGTAATAGCTGGTGAAACGCCCGCGGTCGGTATCCTTGTCGGCATGGATGGCGTTGGCCGCCGAGAACAGCCCCTGTTGGCGCACCCAGAACCAGTCTTCGTTGAGCGTACGGTTATGCACACTCCACACGTTGGTGGTCAGGGTGTGGACGTTCGACCAGAAGCGCCAGACGAAGCGCGATTCGGTGGATTTGACGATGTCCTCCATATTCTTGAAAGGATCGGCGGCAAAGCCGTTGAGCTGGCTGCGCACCTGCGCCGTGCGCAGATTGGGCAGATTGCGCATTCCGTCCAGAGCCAGCCAGTCGGCGAGCAGGCGCAAACGGGCGCTTTGCAGGCCTGCGCTATCCGGCTCGGCATCGTTGGTCTGCGTGGAGGACAGGTTGTCGTTGTATACCAGGGTGGTCAGATCAAGCCCCACCACGCGGGCCACCCCCGGCGGCGGTGCAACGTCGGGAAGCAGGATAAAATCATAGACATCGCCTTCGGCATTGGTATCCAGCGCATAAGCATCGACATTGCTCACACCAATCGGCAGCAGGTCGGCCGGCGGCAGACCGGCCAGTCCGCGCAACTGGTTGATCTCGGCTTCGCTGGGGTTGATGAGTACAACCGGCAGGCCAGCCTTGACGACTGACGCCACGATGTCCAGGTAACGCGAAGTCAGGGCGCCCTTGCCGAGCAGCAAAGGCGTGGCGCCGGAATAGGAAGTCAGGTCGAAAAACGCCGCCACGTCGTCGGCGAACTTGCCTTCCAGTGTGCCGATCAGGCGCACCGGGGGTTTTTCCACACCTTGCAGGTAGCTATCCAGCGGATTGAGCCGGCTGATCGCCTTGCCATCGTAGAAATACACGTAGCCGTCGGCTCTCACCCCCAGGCAGAGCGTGGACTGATAGCAGCGGAAATAATAGCCATTGTCCTCGTCGCTCACCGGATTGCTCGGCGCCTGTAATTGCGCGCCGTAGGTCTTTTCCGCCCAGTTGAAAAAACGCTCGGCCCTGCCGTAAAAGCCTGCGTCGTCGTTGGCTGCCTGAGCGGCAGGCGTCAAAAAAGCCAAGCCAATCAGCGCTGCGCTAATTTCCCTGAATTTCATTTAGGTTCTCCTTCACTATGATTCACCGCCGTTGCGTAACACCGACGGAAGACCGACGGCAATTCACCTGAAACTTGCCGCCCTCAACTACATCATAGGTAATATATCCGCTTCGGCAGTTCCATTCGACGGAGCAATCTTCCCACCCCTACCTGACGGGAGCCACCATGATCCGCATCCGCAAACACTTTGACCGGGGCCATTTCGACCACGGTTGGCTGAATACCTGGCATACCTTTTCCTTCGCCGATTACCACGATCCCGAACAGATGGGTTTTTCCGCGCTGCGCGTGATCAACGACGACCGCATCGCGCCGGGCGTCGGGTTCCCCACCCACGGCCACCGCGATATGGAAATCCTCACCTACGTTTTACAAGGCTCGCTGGCGCACAAGGACAGCATGGGCAACGGTTCGCTGATCCAGAGCGGCGACGTGCAATACATGAGCGCCGGAAAAGGCGTCACCCACAGCGAATTTAATGCTTCCGCGCAGGAGATGGTGCATCTGTTGCAAATCTGGATATTGCCCAGCGAAAACCGCCTGCCGCCGCAATACCAGCAGAAACATTTCTCCGCCGAAGCCAAACGCGGGCGCTGGTGTTTGATCGCCTCGCCGGATGGGGCGGACAATTCGCTGTCCATTCGCCAGGACGCGCGCCTATACGCAGCGCTGGTCGGCCCCGGCGACACGCTCGATCACGCGCCGAATGGCCGCCGGGCGTGGCTGCATGTGGCGCGCGGCGAAGCGGAAGTCAACGGCATCCCGCTGGAAGCCGGCGACGCCGTAGCCGTCGAAGGGGAGTCGTCCATCCGGGTAGTCTCCGGGCATCAGGGCGAAGTGTTATTATTCGACCTCCCTTGAAATACGCCTGACCTACGCCATGAAATCCCTGTTCCTGCTGATTTTCGCCGCGCTCCTGCTGCCCTGGAGCGCCCATGCCGCCAACCCGCAAGTGGAGATGACCACCACCAGGGGGGTGATTGTTCTGGAGCTATTCCCCGACAAAGCCCCCAAAACCGTGGAAAACTTCCTCGGCTACGTGAATAACGGCCTATACAAGGGCACGGTGTTTCACCGGGTGATCGAAAATTTCGTGATTCAGGGCGGCGGCTTCGACACCTATTTGCGCCAGAAGGAAGCCTGGAAACGGGTCTACAACGAAGCCAAAAACGGCCTGAAGAACGAGCCTTATACCCTCGCGATGGCGCGCACCAAAGACCCCCATTCGGCGATTTCGCAGTTTTTCATCAACCTCAAACACAATGCCGCGCTGGATCACAGCGAACCTACCGTCAAAGGCTGGGGCTACACGGTGTTCGGCAAGGTGGTGCAAGGGCAGGAAGTGGTGGACGCCATATCCAGAGTAAAAACCGGTGCGCGCGAACCTTTCGCCTCCGATGTGCCGCTGGAAAACGTGGTGATCGAAAACATCAAGCTGCTCAAATAGGAGTACCGCCATGCAAAACAAACCCGCCCAAACCCTCGAACCGATCCATGACATCCTCGCCCGGCGCTGGAGTTGCCGCGCTTTCGACGCGACCCGACCGGTGAGCCGTGCGCAGATCGTGTCCCTGCTGGAAGCGGCGCGCTGGGCGCCCTCCTGCTTCGGCGATGAACCGTGGCGCTTCATCGTGTGGGACAAAAACAGCGACGCCGCCGCTTGGGAAAAAGCCTTCGGCTGCCTGGTCGAATGGAACCAAAATTGGGTGAAAAACGCCCCGGTTCTGCTGCTGGTCACCGCCAACAGTCTGTTCCGCAAGAACGGCCAGCCCAACCGCTGGGGCCAGTACGACACCGGGGCCGCCGCCGAAAATCTTTGCGCACAGGCCGTCGCCCTGGGGCTGGCGGCGCACCAGATGGGCGGCTTCGACGAAGCCAAATTGCGCGCAACCTATGGCATTCCCGCCCAATACGCCTGCATGGCGATGATCGCAGTCGGCTACCAGGGCGAGGAAAACGTGTTGAACGACGAACTCAAAGCGCTGGAAAGCGCGCCGCGCGCCCGCACCCCGCTGGGCGTGCTGTTTTTTGAAAACGGCTGGGAACAGCCGGTGCGCACCGAATAAGCAAATTCACGACAAACTCACAAGGAAACAGATATGGCCGGACTCGATCAAGGCACTCCCATCCCTACCGAAATCAAACTGCACCAGGTTTCCCGCATCCTCGAAGTGGCGTTCGCCGACGGCAAACGTTTCGAGTTCCCCTGCGAATACCTGCGTGTCTACTCACCCTCCGCAGAAGTGCGCGGTCACGGCCCCGGCCAGGAAGTCCTCCAGGTCGGCAAGAAGGACGTGGAAATCACCCGCATCGAACCGGTCGGCAACTACGCGGTAGTGCTGTTTTTCTCCGACGGACACGATTCCGGGATTTATTCCTGGGATTATTTCTACGACATCGGGATCAATCAGGAAACCCTGTGGAAACGCTATCTGGAGCGTATGGAAGAAGCGGGGGCGAGCCGCGAGGGGAAGAAATAAGGAACCGGTCGCTTGGCATAACTGCGCAAGCTTGACCTTCACCACCCCACCAACCATAATCAGACCAGATTAACCGACCAGTTGGAGTCGCCGTGTTAACAGCCCAATGGCGTCTGCAAGACGCCAAAACCCAGTTTAGCCAGGTTGTCGAGGCCGCCCTGCGCGGTGAGCCGCAACATATCACGCGGCGCGGCAAGGAAGCGGTGGTGGTGGTATCCGAACAAGCCTACGCTGCCCTGCAAAATAGCGCCCGCGCCGCAGCGCCCGGCTTCGTCGAACATTTGCTGGCGATACCCAAGGATGACGAGGCGTTTGAACCCGCACCCCTGGCCTTGCGTGAAATGGATTTCTCGTGATCCTGCTGGATACCGTGGTGTTATCCGAGTTACGCAAAAGCCGGCCCGCACCCGCTGTGCTGGAATGGCTGGGAACTTTCCGCGAAGAGGAGTTGTTTCTCAGCGTGGTGAGTTTGGGGGAAATCGAGCGCGGCATCGCCTTGAAGCGCGCCCATGATCCGCAATTCGCTACGCTGCTGGCGGATTGGCTCGATGTATTGCAACGTTCCCATGCCGACCGGATATTACCTGTCACGCCGGCAATCGCGCGGCGTTGGGGCAACCTCTCGGCGCGCCTGGGAAACGGCGGCGCGGATTTGCTGATCGCCGCCACCGCTCTGACTCACGGATTGAGCGTTGCCACCCGCAACGTCAAACACTTCGAACCGAGCGGGGTGAAAGTCATCAATCCGTTCGGCAATGCCTGAACAAACTCAGAACGAATGTTCTGCCGCAGGGAACTCGCCGCTTTTCACGGCCTTGACGTAGTTTTCCACGGCGCTGCGCACGGAGTCCGCACCGCTCAGGAAATTTTTTGAAAATTTCGGGGATTTGCCGGGATAAATACCCAGCATGTCGTAGAGCACCAGCACTTGCCCGGAACAGTCCGGCCCTGCGCCGATGCCGATGGTGGGTATCGTCAGGTGAGTGGTTACTTGCTTGGCGAGGCCCGCCGGTATTGCTTCCAGCACTATCATGCCAGCCCCGGCGTGTTGCAGGGACAAGCCGTCATCGAGAAGTTTCTTGGCGGCGTGTTCGGTTTTTCCCTGTACCTTGTAGCCGCTGAGTTGATGTACCGACTGCGGGGTGAGGCCAACATGGGCGCACACCGGGATGCCGCGTTCGGTGAGGAACGCGGTGCTTTCGACCATCGCCGCGCCGCCTTCCAGCTTGACCATGTGCGCCCCCGCCGCCATCAGCCGGGCGGCGTTGGCGAAAGCCTGCTGCGGGCTTTCCTGGTAGCTGCCGAAAGGCATGTCGGCGACGATGAAGGCATTGGTCGCGCCGCGCGCCACGCAACGGGTGTGGTAAAGCATGTCGTCCATATTCACCGTGAGGGTGGTTTTTTCGCCCTGCACCACCATGCCCAGCGAATCTCCCACCAGCAACACGTCAATCCCGGCAGCTTCAAGCTGGGTGGCAAAACTGGCGTCATAACACGTTGCGACGGCGATTTTCTCGCCGGACACAGCCATCCGGCGCAGTTCCTGTTGAGTCATCATGCGCTGGCCCTTAGCGGTTCAACAGCTTGTTCGATACGTTCCAGTTGCTGGTCACCGCAGGCGCGCGCCCACTGTGCCGCCGCGCCACGTCCGGGAATCAAACACAGCGGAGCGATTTCCAGAAGCGGCAGGAGCACAAAGGCGCGTTCGTGCATACGCGGATGCGGCAGTGTCAAACCGGCGTCGTGACAAATCAGTCCATCGTAGAGCAGCAGGTCGAGATCAAGGATGCGCGGGGCGTTGCGGAAAGTCCGTTCGCGTCCGTGGCGGTGCTCCAGATCAAGCAGCGCGTCGAGCAGCGCATGGGGCGCCAGCGAGGTTTCGATTTGCGCCACGGCATTGACGAAATCCGGTTGATCGGCGTACCCCACCGGGGCGCTACGATACAGCGAGGAGCCGGCCAGCAGACGGGTATGGGGCAGGCGCGCCAGTTCGGCAAAAGCTTTGTCGATCTGGTATTCGGGTTCGGCGAGGTTGCTGCCCAGTCCGACATAGGCGACTTGCGGGGCGCTCAAGAAGCGCTCTCCTGAACGTCCGCCCCCTCGCCGCGCGGGCCTTTGGGTTTGCGGCGACGACGGCGTTTTTTCGGCGCGTCGTCGGGCAACAACATCACTTTGCGCCGCTCATCGGAGGCGTTCTGGAATTCGTCCCACCAGCGCCCCAGCTCGGCATCGATTTCGCCGGATTCGCAACGCATCAGGAGAAAGTCGTAACCGGCGCGAAAACGCGGATTTTCCAGTAGCCGGTAAGGACGCAGCCCGCCGCGCTGGGTAAAGCGCGGTTGCAGACTCCAGATTTCCTTGATGATCACGTCGTAGCGGCGCGGAATGGCGAGGCTTTCGCGCTGGGTGTCGAGCACTTGTTCCATGGCCTGGTGCAAGGCCGGCGCGGGACGTTCACCGGCGTCCTGAAGTTTTTCCCAGGCGGACAACATTTCGTGCCACAGCAGCGCGGCGAACAGGTAGGCGGGCAGCACCGGCTTGCCTTGGGCAACCCGCTCGTCGGTCTTGCGCAAAGCCAACATCACGAAACGTTCCCCTTGCGGGTCTTCGAGCATCACGTCGAGTAATGGCAACAAGCCGTGATGAAGGTTTTCTTCGCGTAATTGCTCAATGCTCTGCACGGCGTGGCCGGAGAGCAGGAGTTTTTCCATTTCCACCAGTATCCGCGCCGGCGGGACATCCTGAAGGCGTTCGGCAAGGGAATGGATGGGTTTACGCGCCGCCGAATCGAGCTTGAGGCCGAGTTTTGCGGAGAGCCGCACGGCGCGTAACATCCGCACCGGGTCTTCGCGATAACGCCGCGCCGGGTCGCCGATGACTTTCAGAATACCCGCCTTGAGATCGGCCACGCCGTGACAGTAATCCCAGATTTCCATCTTGTGCGGCTCGTAATACAGGGCGTTGACCGTGAAATCGCGGCGCATCGCGTCATCGGCCTGACTGCCGAACACGTTGTCGCGCAGGATGCGCCCGCTTTCCTCGTCGGTGCTGTGGTCGCCGTCGTCACTGTTGGGCTGCATGGCGCGGAAAGTCGAGACCTCAATGGTATCCGAACCACACATGACATGAACGATACGGAAGCGGCGCCCGATAATCCGCGAACGGCGGAACAACTGGCGCACCTGTTCCGGTTCGGCGTCGGTCGCCACGTCGAAATCCTTGGGTTCGCGCCCGATCAGCAGGTCACGCACCGCACCGCCCACCACGAAGGCCTTGAAGCCGGCGTGACGCAGCCCTTCGGTGACTTTCAGCGCACACGGGCTGATATGCTCGGGCCGAATGCCGTGCTGCTTGAGGGGGATGATGTGCGGCTCATGGCCTTCCGCGCGGGAAGGGAGCGCTTTCTTGAAAACGCGGTGGAGAAATTTACGGATCATTATCGCCCCAGATTATACACACTCACGCGCTTAGCGGCGCAATTCCGGCCCCCCGGGAGGCAGGCGGCAGCCGTATAAACGCTCCAGATGGGCTGGAACCAGCAGATCGGCAACTTCGCCGTAAAGCAGGTTGCCGTCGCCGAACTGAAGCAGGGCGTGACTGCAAAAGCGCACCGCCCACCACGGTTCGTGGAGCACCATCACCACGACCCGGCCTTCCTGACAAGCCAAATCGCGAAACAGCGCCATGACTTCCGCCTGGTGGCGCAGATCGAGATGTTGCAAGGGTTCGTCGAGCAGGCAAACGCGGCACTCCTGGGCCAGCAACTGGGCGATACGCACCCGCTGGCGCTCGCCGCCGGAAAGACTGGGGTAGCGCCGTGCCATCAAGACCTCCAGCCCCACCCGGCGTAGCGCCGCGACGGCGCTGTCAACATCGCGGTCGCCATACGGATGGCGACCGAGAAGGACATATTCCAGCACATCCCCCCAGAAACCGCCCGGCTCCTCCTGCAATAACACCCCGAGGGCGCGCGCCAACTCGGTGCGCGGATACGTCGCAAGCGCCTGACCGTTCAGCGCGACGCTGCCGTCCTCGGGCTGGCGCAGGCCGGCAAGGGTGTTCAGCAAGGTGGTTTTGCCGCTGCCATTGCTGCCGAGTATCGCCCAGCATTGACCGGCTTCGATATTCAGACTGAGTCGGTCGCACAGAGTGCGCCCGGCAACGCTGAGGGTCAGGCTATCGATGTGCAGCATGATAAGACAACAACGAAAAAGCGCCGGAAACCCGGCGCATTTTCGTCATGGACAAGAAACCGGTGATGCTCAACTCAGCTTGCCGTGGCACTGCTTGTACTTCTTGCCGGAACCGCATGGGCAGGGATCGTTGCGCCCGACCTTGTCGCCGGCGCGGACGAAGGGGTGATGCTCTTCTTCCGCCGGGCTATCTTCGCCCCCCAAAGCCTCCTCGAAATCGGCGTGATGATATTGCACATTCACCGGCTGGGACGGCGTTTCGATGGCTTGCACGTCTTCTTCGCCGCGCACCTGAACGGTCATCACGATTTGCGTGACTTCGTGTTTGACGGTGTCGAGCAGCGCGGAAAACAGCTCAAAAGCCTCGCGTTTGTATTCCTGCTTGGGATTCTTCTGCGCGTAGCTGCGCAAGTGAATGCCCTGGCGCAGGTGGTCGAGCGCCGCCAGATGAGCGCGCCAGTGGTTGTCGAGGCCTTGCAGCATGACGGCGCGCTCAAAGTTCTGCATGGTTTCCGCGCCAACCGCTTCGATCTTGGCCTGATAACCGCTGCGCGCTTCCTCGGCGATACGTTCGCGCAATTTGTGCTCGTCCAGGCTGTTGTCGTTATCCAGCCATTGCTGGAGCGGCAATTCCAGATGGAGTTCGGCAGCCAGGATTTTTTCCAGCCCCGGCACGTCCCACTGTTCTTCCATACTTTCCGGGGGAATGTGCTGGCTGATCAGTTCGCTGATTACGTCTTCGCGCATCGCCTGGATGGTCTCGGAGATGTCGGCGACTT